>NZ_JBRECM010000010.1:0-211051 GCF_052906305.1 Paenibacillus sp. SER-28
CGTTCGTCCTGAGCCAGGATCAAACTCTCCATTAAAGACCAACCGAAGCTGGTTTATAGAAAGAGCGATAAGCTCATTTTGAAACTGACGAGATAAAATATCTCTTGTTTGATTTTGCAAGCAAAATCATTTTACTCACTCGTTGTTCAGTTTTCAAAGATCAAACATTTCTCTTTCGCCGCGTTTTTCAGCAGCTATAAGATCATACCATGTTCGTTTCAAAAATGCAAGGGTTATTTTTTTCTTTTTTTGAAGATCATTTCACCCAAGCTTTTCGCTTTTGAAACTGCTGTTTTGTTGTCAGCTCAAATAATATATCATAAACCCCAGCAACTTAGCAAGCACTTTTTTTGTTTTTTTATTTTAGAATAAATCCACTCATCTTTCAGCTCATTTAAAATCAGTCGAGGGGCTAGTTGCCCCTTCATTAGCTGATGACTTCCTCTGGCTCAAATACCTCTGCAGGCCAGTGCAATTCGACACCTTGGCGAAGAAGAACATTTTGAAAACATCCAAGATGCTCTGCTGATCGGCTCACTTCAATGGGATATACTTCGTTGGAGACACAGTAAGCCGCTAGGCTTCCCGCTGATTCTCCTATATTCCATTCTGTAGGATGCAATCGATAGCAGCCATTGGCTATTTGGGTCATCCCTATATTTTTGCAGGCAGGAAGTAAATTGCGCACCCTCACCGGAATAAGTGAGCCCAATGGAATTTCATAGGGATAGTTAGGGATGTAGAATGTTCGCTGAGATACCGTAGTTGGATGAAGATCCAAATGATAGCTACCTACACCTACACTGTCTATATATCGCTTAGGACCCTCTTCTCCCCGAAGCTCACGACTTACATCAAACTCAGATATCATATAATTGGCCTGAATTCGGCGTGACTCGCGAATATAAGCCGTTTTAGCCAGACCGTCAGAAGTGCCGAGAATATCACCCCGTGGTCGAATTCCCGGATAGCCGAACCCTCCATCTAATCGGGGCGCTTCGGTTTGAAGCCAATATATTAATGAACGAGTCAACTCACGCGCTCCTTCTCGATGTTTTGCCTGCTCTTGAGCGGTAACACCGATCAATGGCCCTAGGTAATAATCATTTTGCGCCCAGTTTAAAAGAGTTACCTCACCATCATTTAGCGGTTTGCTCCATATCGAGGGATCTACAATACGACGATAATCCCATAAGGATACAATGCCCTGATCGTTAGGAAACAATGTGAACTGTTTTAGTTTACTGGTATCATCCGCGTCAGTAGCAAACCAGCTCAAAATCGGAAAACGGGAAAAGGACGGAATATAATTTCTCCAGAAATCATATTGTTGCGGCCGCTCTATAATGAAACTTTCCTGGGGAATATAGTCTACGGCTGCCACATGTGTGATAGATTGCATATCAAAAGGGTTAGCACACTCCAGTGCATGAGGTTCACCTGTAGCAGCCCGCGACTCCGCTCCACTCGTATGCTCCACGCCCGCCATCGGAAGGAGATCACCACACTCTGTCGCATCCAGATAAAACGTTCCGTGCAGCACTCTAAATCCACACTTATGATCAGCGCTATTCGAGGTACGGACAGTTACAGAAGTAATACAGTCCCCATCCGTCTGAACGGCAATAGGCACGGTGTGATAGTATACATGAACGCGCCCCGTATTCAAATAAGGAGCGAGCATATCTTCAAGCACCCGCAGAGCTACCCGTGGTTCATGGGCCAGACGGCTTACCCAACCGTTCCCAGGATTGAGAATGGGATTATTTCGAGCTTCTTCGGTTAACGGATAGTTCTGACGGTAATAGTCACGTACACGATTACGGAACTCACGGTATGTTGCTGTGCAACCAAACTGTTCGATCCATCGATGCTCATCTGGAGGAACCGCCTGTGAAGTTAACTGCCCCCCTAACCAGTCCGTCTCCTCTGTCACGATGACTCTCATGCCAGCCTTCGCCGCCGCAAGAGCTGCCGATGTCCCCCCCAGACCTCCGCCAATCACAACAATGTCGGTATCAAGCCGTTTTTGCGTCATGGTTCGTTCCCCTTTCATTCTTGTACTAGGACTCGGTCATTTCGAAGGCAAGCCGTGCAGCGCCGATGATTCCAGCGCGATTGCCCAACAATGCCCGACTTACTTCCGTTTGAACTCCAAATTGGTGCAGATGCTTTTCCAGCATAGGCCACCAGACCTCTCCCGTGTCCGCTACTCCTCCGCCTACAATGATCCCCTCAGGATCAAGAGTCACCGAGATGTTAGCTAGAAGTACAGCTAAATCTGCGGTGTAATCATCCAGCACCTGGATTGCCTCCTGGTTACCGTGAACGGCCTCTTTCACAATCTCGTTTCCCGAGCGGTACAATTTACCGACGTGTTCCCTACCTCGACGTAACAGGGCGCTCCCCGATACATATTGCTCGGCGCACCCTTTTTTTCCGCAATTACAGGGGTGTCCTCCGGGGTATAGAATACTGTGCCCCCAATCACCGCCGCTCCAATAAGCCCCTCTGCACAAGAGGCCATTTTCCATATATGCACCTCCGACACCTGTTCCCAACGTGAGCATCACCAAGCGTCGCTTGCCTTTCCCCGCTCCCTGCCACGCTTCTCCAAGTAAAGCGGCGTTCGCATCATTATCAGCAACCGCTCGTAAAGCCAGTTTTTCTTTAGCCCACGTTACTAAGGATGTACCTTGCCAGCCAGGTAGGTTATCTGTGGCATACACAACTACGCCGCTCTCCACATTTACTCTGCCAGCAGTAGCAATACCTAGAGCGCCTATATCTATATATGCACCGATGCTGGTATCCCCAAAAGAACGCAACAGTCCGAGCACAGATTCTGACACCTGCGACAACACCCATTCACGTCCACGGGAAGCGTCCGTATCCAGCCGGATTTCATCAAGCACCGATCCGTCCCGTGCCACTATGGCGGCCTTCACCGATGTGCCCCCAATGTCGATTCCAATGACTCTGTTCACAGCAGCTACCACCACACCAACCTCCTTGTTGCCCTACATAAAAGCTTACTAGCTCTTTGTACAAACCTTCTATTAATAGCAATACTTGAAATAACCATTCATAAGCGTCACAAACACAAGTCATTGAACTGTCGGAGCACAAGTTTTCAATTCACAACTGAAAAATCTCAATAGCTTCGTTCAATAACGGCCCTCGCTGTTTTTTCCTTCATCTGTTTGGTGTGATTCGTATGCTTGCGAGCAAGCCCTTCGCAGATGAGGTCAATCACGAATAGTTGTGAGATTTTAGCGCCGATGGAACCACCTTCTATTGGAGCTTCCTTGCCTGCGGTCAGCAACACGATATCCGCAATGGAGGTAATGGGTGATTTGGCATAATTCGTAATTGCGATAACAGTTGCACCGTTTTGCTTGGCTTTATGCAGCATATCGTTCGTATCCAGCGTACTTCCTGATACACTAATGCCGATAGCCACATCACCCGGGTTCATGGACACCGCCATCATCGACTGAATATGTCCGTCTGCCACAGCCTCGGCGCGACGCCCGATCCGTAAGAAACGGTTTTTAGCATCCTGCGCAGAAATTCCCGAAGCGCCTACACCGAAAAATTGAACATAGCCCGCTTGATCGAGACACGCAATCGCACGGCCAAGCTCTGAATGGTCCAGCAGTCCCATACTGGAGTGCAAAATATCGAGCATGTTGTGATACACCGTACGCGTAATATCTTGTTCGTCATCTGGGTCGATGTTCTCCTCGCCCATATCGGTTTTACGATAAGTCTGGTTTTGTGCCAGGGACAGTCGGAAATCCTGATAACCCTTGAAACCAATCTTCCGGCAAAAGCGCATGACGGTCGTTTCGCCTGTACCTGCAAAATCCGCAAGCTCTGTCACGGAAAAATATATGATGTCTGCGGGATGCTCCAGTACGCACAAGGCGACTTTCTGCTCCGATTTCGTTAATGAAGGATAATACGTGTTAATTCGGTCGTTCATCTCCATAGATGCATTTCACTGCCTTCCTTGCGGCATCGGCAAACCGCTGCGTAATCAATTGGGGTCTGGTAATCGCCGAGCCTACGACCACTGCATGTGCTCCCATTCGGAATGCTTCCTCAACCTGCGCCGGATCATAGATTTTGCCCTCTGCAATTAAAGGAACGGGAACCAGTTCTGACGCTCTCCGAACCAGCTCCAGATCAGGACCCTCAATCCGAGTAGAGTACGGTGTATACCCGGATAACGTGGTGGATACGCAGTCTGCGCCAAGAGAGGCCGCATGAAGCGCCTCCTCCAGTGTCGAAATGTCTGCCATGGAAGTAACTCCCTGCTCATGGGCATAATCTATGAGCCTCTTCAGCTTGCATCCCGCTGGGCGCGGTCGTAATGTGGCATCCAGCGCAATGATATCCGCGCCTGCCTCCACCAGTTCCTCCATTTCACGAAGGGTAGGCGTAATGTAAATATCAGAATCATCATAATCCCGCTTAATCAAGCCAATGACTGGTAGAGAAATCGCCTGTTTAATCGCACGTACATCCGATGCGCCATTGGCGCGAATCGCTACAGCTCCACCCTGCTGTGCGGCAAGCGCCATTTTGACCATAGAATCTGCTCCATGTAACGGTTCGCCTGGCAGCGCCTGACAGGATACGATCAGTCCGTGCTGAACTTTGGATAACACACCTTCCATTCCCATAGGAATCACCCTCTCTTCTCGGCATGATGCCGTACGGTTAATCCGACTTCAAAGGTGCGGTTCCACGGCATGTAGCAATCTGTAATTTCCACGTGGCCTTCCGGCCCGTTCACATATTCATTGAGCGCCTGCTCAAGCCGTCCGCGAATAACCGCAGCTACCGAGCCTCTCGGTCCATCGAGCATAAACTTGGTAAAACCCATCTGCTCCACAATCCCGTTATTCATAGCCGTACGTACCACAGCGCAATAACAGGCATCCTCGGCGTAGCGCAGCGACAGAAAATCCAAATGTTCCTCCGTAGGGCCATAGTGGGTATACAGCATAGACTGGGCAATGACGGTGCCCAGCGTGTTAGAACTGGTATTCCAGCCTGCATAACCTGCCAGCTTAAAAAGCAGTCCTTTTTGCTTCAATAGTCTAATTAGCTTGAGATCTGCTCCATTGGCGTAGCCCACATCAGCAATTGCAACATTTTGACCTGCATATTGCAGCATATAAGAACCGTACTCAACCAGCTCTACTACATTCCGATGTACATCATATCCGGTCATTGCACGCTGCTGGGATGAAGCTTCTGCCATGGTGTCACCGGGTGTGTTAGCCAACAAAATCAAATCAGCCTCCATTGCTGAGGAAGCTATTAGCCCACCTGCCGCCATAATCTGATATTTTAAGGTTTCGTAAAAATAGCGATCTTCAAAAAGCGGAACTACGAATGCCCCCTGCAAAGCAGACAATCGAGGATACACCAGTGGGACTACATTATTCATCTTGTTAACCCAACGAGCCAGCAACGTACAACCCACTTCATCTGCCCCCGGGTACATGTATACATTCAAATCCAGCTCAAGCTCAGAAATACGACTTCTTAGGCGCTGCTGATCCTTGGCGGTATAGCCGTAGGGAGCCGAATCATCCTGTGGGATGATCATAAAATCAATGATACCTTCTGCTACGAGATCCAGTGCAACTTCATTGGCCTCCAAATTCACATGGCGACGTCCCAGATAATCATCCAGTATTTCCATTGGCAAACGCTCGTTAATATCAACTAATTCAAGCAACTCTTCTGCGGTAGCGATCCCCAGTTCCTGACGATGCTCAATGAAGCCCTTTCTGAATATCTCACGACCCCAATCGGCATAGTAATCCGGTTCTTCATCAGCCAAAGAGTATTGCGGACAACGCATAATCAGTTGAAATGCATACAGAGTCAGTTGCGGATATAGCTGCTTTAGCTTGCGAAGCCGATTCACTCTATCTCTGACCTGCTCGCTCGACATACCGTGTAGTCGAGAAGGTACGATTCCTCCGTACAGCAACGTATCCATCGCAACAATGGCTCCATCAGCAGTCGCTGCGCGTTCTTCGAGCCATGTCCATAGTCTGGTCGTATCGCCAGGGGTTTTCTTTTGTCCCATCCATTCTAATGGGGGCCGCTCCATTTCCAAGTCTGTGCCTTGTGCCAGTAAATAAGGAAATTGATAATTACAGGGCCGCTCATCCAGCGGTATAAAAAGTAATCGGGTGTTTGACTTCACCGTACATTCCACCTCTCCTGAAAATTACCGTTATCCTAACGGCAAATGATTATTTTCAGGGCAGCTATGCTGCCTTGGTTTCTTAATCCATCGCAAACACTCACAAGATCAGCCGATATTTGCCTTGTTCATCCTGATCGACATGACCCCACTGCGCGGCAGCACGGATCGCCGGATTGCTACCCAGCCGAACCTCCGCTTCTAAGCAAGCAGTGATACCGCGTCGCAGTTCTCCTGCGATTTCGTCCGTCAGAGGCGACGGCTCTGGCCCGTCAATTTCTTCGCTCGGCGTGCTGCTCTCCCCCGACTGTGCATCGTCCTGTCGCTCGCTGCTGAGCGCAGCTTGACGCAGCACCTGCCACAGGCCCGCGTCCAGCTCGGCACGTTCCAGCCACGGTGCAGCCTGGAACACGAACCCTGCGGCTAGATCATCGGCAGGCACGTTCCGCAGGACGCTCACCGCCTGAAGCAGCCGCTCAAAGTACATATCCAGCGCAGGGATATCGCGCATTTTCAAAGCAAGGTCCACGTCCTCATACGTGTTGCCGCCTAATCGGCTGTTCCTGTTTTGACGACAGAAAAACATCAGTTCATCCGCACGCTCTCCCGCTAACTCCCGCGCAGCCCATTCCCAAGATAGCTCAGGCATATACCGTTCACTGTTCCACATGTAGTGGGACATCGTGATGAGCGTCACTTTGGAGCATTCCCACTGATTCATCGGGTTGGCCACCATACCGGTATGTCCGCAGTCCGGTAGCCCGGAATACCGTCCGCGCAGCGGATCAAGGAATAACCGATCATGGTCACAATCATTCACCGGGATGTTATCCCACAGCCACAGCTCATGCCCAAAGTATGCATGATTATCAGCGGCGTGCTCGCGACTAATCTGTGGAGCAAAAACAAAGTACCCCGTCCAGAACACCTTAATCTCCGGATGCAGCCGCTCACGGAAATCCTTTTTGTATTCAGTATCCCAATATGACCAATATTCCGAAGGACAGACCGTCAGCGTAAATTCAGGCAGTCGTTCAGCCAGCCATGCATGCACCTTGTTCGTCAAAAAGACATGAGCGTGACCCGAGCGGCCCAGCAAATGTCGATTTTCC
Source organism: Paenibacillus sp. SER-28 (assembly GCF_052906305.1). NCBI lineage: Bacteria > Bacillati > Bacillota > Bacilli > Caryophanales > Paenibacillaceae > Paenibacillus > Paenibacillus sp. SER-28. The sequence continues at coordinate 7,348 of NZ_JBRECM010000010.1, forward strand.
CCTTTGAGTACATAGTCAATGTCATCCATTAATACAGAAAAATGACGTACGCCAATCGCAATCACGGCCGCCAGCTTTTCCGTCAATTTGAGGAAATCTTCATCGCTGCCAAAGCTCAGATCGTTCCCTGGGCTGATACAATAATGAAAATCAACCTCATGCCGTTCGCAAGCTTCCTTTAATTCGCGAATCTGGTCAAACGTATCCTCAGGGTACGGTTCTCTCCATAGCTCACGATGATATGGATCATCCTTCGGGGCATACATGAACGTGTTCATCCGGTGCGTAGCCATAAAACGGACGGCATCCAGCCGATCCGCGAAACTCCACGGTTTCCCATAGAAGCCTTCAATAATTCCTCGGACCGGAAAGGAAGGCTCATCCCGAATAGACATCACCGGCAGAGCACATCGCTCCTGTTCCACCTGAAGCAGGAGATGCAGGGCATCCATGCCGTATTTGAGCCCTCTTTTATTGGAAGCGTGGATTTCAATCCGCCCGTCCTTCTGAATGTCCAACCGATATCCGTCTGCAGCAAGCGTTCCGTCATATTCGAGCACCAACTGTACGCTTCCCCGTGTTTCAGTCGGTACACCCGGTCCTGGAGGTACAATGAGCTTGATCGGTCCCTCAGGGTCCAGCACACCTTCATACTCCTGATTCATTGCAAAGCGAGAGGACAGTTCACAGATCAGTCGCGGTTCGGAGATAACCAGCCTTTCCCCGCTGTCATACACATCACGAAAATAATATTGTATCTCCTGCCGTGATAGCCCTACACCTGAATGAGGCCCCATTCCTTTGGACAATTTCATCGCAATCGTCTCCTTCCCTTCACAGGCTCTTCGTAGCCGTGACTACTGGCTTATCCTTTTACCGCTCCCGCCAGACCTTCCATATAGTAGCGCTGCGTAAACAGGAACAATATAATGATCGGCAGTACCGAAATCATTGTGCCTGCAGCAATCCAGCCGAAGTTATAGGCAAATTGACCGTTGAGATACGTGAGCGCAGCTGCCAGCGGATATAGCTCCGTATCGTTCAAAATAACGATTGGCCACAGAAAGCTGTTCCAGAACGACATCGCCTCCAATAGAGAGATTACAGCCAGCGCTGGCTTGACCAGCGGAAGCACCAGCTGCCACCAAATTCGGAACTCCGAGGCGCCGTCCATTTTACCGGAATCACGCACATCGGTAGGAATATGGATAAACGTCTGTCGCATTAGAAAAATGTTGAAAACGGAGACTGCCCCAGGCAACACCACACCTAAATAGGTATTGCCTAGATGAAGCCCTTGAATGGTCAGATAATGCACAATAAATGCGGTGTAGGAAGGAATAATCATCGTGGCAATCAGCAGCGTAAACACCAGATTTTTACCCTTAAAGCGAAACACAGCCAAGGGATATCCTGTCAGACTGGCGAGCACCACATTAAGCACAACGCCCAACACCGTAATGACGACCGTATTCAGCATATACTTTGGAAAATTCATGAACTGCCACACCTGAACGTAGTTGTCGAAATCAATAAAGGTCGGAAAAATAGCGGGTGGCGTTGAAAAAATGTTGCGGCCTGGCATGAGGGATACGCTGAGCAGCCATAGGAACGGTCCCATTAAAAAGAGGGCGAGTAGCACTAGAAGCACGTAGATGACCGTCATTCTCAGTATTCGAGCAAGACTGCGCATGATGCGGCTGCTTTCCTTTTTAGGAAGAGATGAGCGTAGCATTTTGTCATCCTTTAGATTCATCAATAGGGATTGACACCGCCTTTCCTATTGAATCGGAATACGATAATACTAAGTACGGCAATCATTGCACCGACAATTAAGCCAAGCGCGGAAGCATATCCAAAATTAAACTGCTCCATGCCCTTTTGAAAAATATACAAGCTGGATGTCAACGTGGCCGTTCCCGGCCCACCCTTGGTTAGTACATATACTTCATCAAATACGCGAATAGCTGACATGAGCGATATAAGGGTACAGAACAGAACGTAGGGTCTCAGCAGCGGAAGAGTAATATGGACAATCAGACGCCATCGGCTTGCTCCGTCGACTCTAGCGGCTTCGTACAGATCTTGGGGAATATTTTGTAATCCAGCCAGATAGAGCATCATATAATACCCGAGTCCCTTCCACATTGTGATGAACATTAGTACATACAAAGCCAAGTTGCTGTCCGATAACCAGTGTATGTCTTTGCTAATCAAGCCGACCTGCATGAGCAAGTAGTTCACTATGCTGTTTTTGCCCAACAGCCAGCTCCAAATTAAGGCTACCGCTACCATCGAAGTCACAACAGGGATGTAGTAGGTCGTACGAAATATTTTAATTCCCGGGATACGGCTATTCACAAGCACAGCCATCAGGATGGAGAAAATTTGAAGAAAGGGGACAATGAGCACGTACAACAATGAGTTCCAAATCGAAATAAGAAAGTTACGGTCCTTAAACGCCGCTTCAAAATTATCCAAGCCGACAAAATGGGTGTCTGATATGACAGAGTAGTCCGTCAATGCCAGCGGAATGCTGTAAATAATAGGCCAAAATACAAAGACGGCAAGCAATAACAGTCCCGGCGTCATAAAGGCCCAGGCCGTAAAGGACTCCGACCTCAACCATTTGATCATGCTGCATCACCACCTGATTTTGATAAATGAACAGGGGAGTATTCACTTACTCCCCTGTCAAACCTATTGCTTTAAAATATCGTTCACTTCCTGCTCCAAAGCAGTAAGCGTCTGCTTCGTATCCGTGCCATTCAATACCATATTTTGTAAAGCTCGCGCGATGGCACTGTTCACATCTTTGGCATTAGGCACACCGACCATATAATCTGTCGCCTTATCCAAGCTTTGCGCGGATACTACCTTGGCTTGTGCTTCTAATGATTTGTCAGACTGAGTAAAATATGGATCTTTAATGGATTCTTTCGTGGAAGGTAGTGTATTCGCCGCTTTAGAAAAAGCTGTTTGACTCTCTGCGTTTGTCAAGAACACAGCAAATTTCACTGCTTCGTCCACATGTGCAGACTTAGCAGGTACGACCAGGTCCATGGAGTTGGAGAGCCGCACATCGGCTTTGCCGGTTGGGACAGGGACAGCAATTGTGTTCTTATAAACATCCGGCGCTGCCGTTTTGATAAAATTGATGAACGTCGGGCCTGCCAGCTCGAAAGCAACCTGCTCGCCGGCATAATATTTCACTTGTTGTGAGAATTCAGCGTCTTCCTTGAGTACAATGCCATCTTCCATCTGTTTTTTCAGATTATCAATCATAGTGACTGCTTCTGGTGTGTTGAACGCCGCTGCTGTCTTTTCTTTATTTAGGATAGGAATGCCGTCCACAGCGAAAAGCTTGGATACAAGCTGCTGAGCATAGCCTGCCTTGCCAATTTTTCTATTAATCTGACGGCCCCATTCAGACAATTCCTCCCGGGTTTTGGGCGGATGAGCAGGGTCCAATCCGGCAGCTTTGACCAGCTTTGTATTCATGTAAAGCACTTCTGTACCGGTATACCAGGGTAGCGCATAAGCTTTACCGTTAATAACTGTAGAATTATAAATACCCTCGAAATAAGCAGCCTTTTCCTCGGGCGACAAATGCTCATTCATATCAACAACAGCACCCTTGGAGCCCATTTGGCTAGCAAATTCTGTATTGAGATTGACTACATCTGGACTGCTGTTGCTAGCGATACTTGTCAACAGCTTGTTGGTCACTGCGTCATAAGGGTAATCCTTCCAGTCAATTTTGACATTGGGGTTCTTCTGCTCATAATCGGCAATCACCCGATTGAAATACGGGGTAAATGTAGGTTGTAGTGCAATGGTCCAAAATTGCAGTGTTACTTTCCCTCCGTCAACCTTTTCCGACTTTGATCCTCCACCACCGCAGCTGCTCAGCAGTACAACCAGCGCTAACATAGATACAAGCAACCGTAACCTGCCTTTCGCTTTCTTTGTCACATGGTGACCCCCTTGTTCTTAGTTGATTAAGGCAAATTATAGCAGAAATACCGCTAAAGAAGGAACGTTTTTTCAATAAAATAAATTTAGAAGGAATAATTTTTCTTTTATTGGATACAAAAAAAGACGTCTCTTCAGTAGAGACGCCATTTCCCTAAATCAACCCGCAAAGGGTTTAATCTATTAATAGTATGGGGCCATGAAAACGTATACCAGTACCCCGGTCAAGCTCACATATAGCCAAATCGGCATCGTCCAGCGTGCAATCTTACGATGTTTTGCTACCTGCATCGTCCATCCCCATACAACCGTGAACAGGGCCAGCGGTACAATAATCGCAGCCAGTATGCTATGCGAAATCAACAGCGTAAAGTAAATCGGCCGAAGGATACCCACCCCACCATATTTTGCAGTTTCCGGCGAAATGTAGTGAAAGGTCAAATAGGAAAATAAAAATAAAACGGTACTGGCGAAGGCCAGCAAAACAAAGGTTTTATGAAGCTTAATGTTCTTTTTGAAAATAGCAACCAGTGCAGCCACCAGAAAAATAAATGTGAAGCTGTTAAAAATCGCATTCAGCCTTGGGAAAATAGTGAGATCAAAACTCACACTACCCTGGTATCCGATCGGCGAAAAGAACAGCAGCAAAATAATCACGTTGGCTATTATGGAAACGGTGATAATCAAGGCTGTAAAATTACGATTGCTCGTTGGAACGTACTGCTTGTCCTCACTCGCTTTATTCATCATGAGCGTCTCCTTCGTTTAAATTCAGGTTTTCGTTACTGTTGTAGTCATAACCATAATATATTATATAGAACTCATGGACAGCCTGTGAAGTGACAACAGTATGAACAATTTCATAGCCATCTGTCAGAAAATATGATTCAACATTTGAGAATAGCCCTTTACTTCCCTATATCAACGGTAGAATGCATTGATTTTACAAGCTTTATGCACACAAAAAACACCGGGAAGGTCTGATTACCCGCTCCGGTGTTGTATCGGTTATGCAATTAAGCAGCCTTGATGGTCCATATTCATTGCTGCCATACGTCACTGTATTCCTTATGGCGCTTGAACAGAGCAAGCGCGTACGAGCAAGCAGGAATAACCTTTTTATGCTCATTCCTTGCCATATCAACCACTCGGTCGATAAGCTCCTTGCCGATTTTTTGACCCCGTAACTGCTCGGATACAAATGTATGGTCAATGACCAATGAGTGGTCATCTATGGATTTATAGCCTACTTCTGCAACTACCTGCCCATCATCCACCATGACTACTGCATGGTCCTCCTCGCGAATTTGTCTCATGAAACCAATCTCCTTTCTGACTGAAGAACATCCCGTTACAACTCCATGCTAACGAATTACGAATTACTGCAATCACTTCGTGCCGGCGCAAGATATCCTTATCATTCCCCTATTTAGGAATCAGCGAAACATCACATACATAAAATAAGATCTATCGTCGACACTATATTTATTCCAATGAAGGCAAGGGAGGTGCTGCGTTGCGTACGGAATTAAAACCTGTCATCCCGTTTGAACCGGAACTGAGCGAAAAAGTACCTGTAGATGCAACAGGCCTTTGGCGTTACGAAATAAAATGGGACGGTACGAGAATTTTGACGTATCACGACCAGGGCAGCACGCGTCTGTTCAACCGCAAACAGCACGAACGAACGCTTTTATACCCGGAGCTTGCTCTCTTCCCCTCCTACTGTAAAGCTGATTCGGTCATATTGGACGGGGAAATGATCGCACTCGGTGCCGACGGTAAGCCATCGTTCCATGAAATTATGCGAAGGGATCTGATTCGTCGAACGGATCGAATTCAGTCAGCCTATGAAGCTGTACCCGCTACTTACATGTTGTTTGATATTGTTTATCTGAACGGGGAGTGGGTTCATCTTAAACCGTTACAGGAAAGGCTTGAACTGCTGCATCAGATCATCATACCGAATGAACGGATTCAACTGGCTCCCGCTCATCCTGATGGACAAGCTCTATTTCAGGTCATGTGCAGCCAAGGAATGGAAGGCATTGTGTGTAAAAAGCTGGATAGTCCGTACACATTGGGCGGAAAAGACGGACGATGGGTCAAAGTCAAAAATTATGGCGATATCATTGCCGTTATCGGTGGCTATACCCTAAACGGAGGCCTTATCAACGCTGTGTTGCTGGGCCAATATGATAAACAAGGAATGCTGCGCTATATCGGGCATGTGGGTACGGGTAAGCTGACTCGGGAAGATTGGCGTCAGCTTACCGAGCGCCTGCTGCCACATACCATATCGGAGCGACCTTTTAGCAATAAACCGGATCGGCATCAAGACGCATTTTGGGTGCAACCCATGTATACCGCCAAGGTTCAATATAGTGAGTGGCGATGGCAAGAAGGACGTACCCTGCGCCAGCCCTCCATACAAGCCTTTGTGAATCAGGGCCTCGATCAGTGTATCGGCCCCTGGATATGACGTTTTGCAGATATATTTTTTTAAAAATGCGGAACAAAGTTTGTATAAATCATTGCAACCAGTGGTTAATTAAATTACAGTTAACTAATTAACTACATCGAGGTGGATCGCATGTTCTTTTTTTTGGACTCCGAAATTCGTCAACTGGCCTATAATCTCTTTCCAGGTGGCAATAAACCGATTGGTGTTTTGGTGGATTTATTTTCCATAACGTATGAAATACGAAAAAATATGGAAAAACGTTCACGTGAATTTGGTCTCTCCTACGGACAATATATCGCGCTTTGTGTACTTTCAGCGCAAAGAGATGAAATGTCATCTCCTTCTGCTTTGGCTGATAAGATGGGTGTAAGCCGGGCAGCAATCAGTTCTATGGTTATTTCTCTCGAACAAGAGGGATTCATTAATAAATATGACGATCCCAATGACAAGCGGGGAGTGTTCGTGTCCCTGAACGATAAAGGAAGAAGTAAAATTCAACAGATGGATCCCTTTTTCCTAGGGCTGGCTTCACGTCTGATGTCAGACTTTAGTGAGTCGGAAATCTGTCAGTTCCAAACCTATTTGTCACGCGTACGTTCTGCGTTTGAAGATGTTAAAGGTTCGCGTCTAACCGACTCCAGAGAGGAGAGAGAAAAATGGTGCGAAGACTGAGACAAAAACTGTTCGTCAAACTTGCTCGCATATCGGCTGGCAGAATGGTAGCTGCGTCCGATTTCAAACCTTCCCATTCTCCCAAAGTACATCGGAAAGAAAGAAACATCCCCACCTCTATTGGTGACTCCAGGGTGATTGTATATGAACCTTCTCACCGGTCTGCTGATCCACTCCCTGTATTCGTTAATTTCCATGGCAGCGGTTTTGTAATGGGTAGCGCCGAGATGGATGATCCTTGGTGCCCGGTCATTGCTGAACGTGCGAATTGCGTCGTCGTTAATGTTGATTATCGCTTGGCCCCAGAACATAAATTCCCTATCCCGCTACAGGAAAGCTATGAGGTGACCCAATGGTTGTACAAGCATCCTGATGTGCTTAACGTAGATCCTCAACGCATTGCGGTCGGGGGGCACAGTGCGGGTGGCAATCTAGCGGCGGCGCTGTGTCTTATGGCCCGGGAGCGCAAGGAATTTCCAATTGTATATCAGGTAACTGGATTACCCACCACTGGATATTGCTACAGATCCCAAATTGAAGCCCCAATTCGAGAAGGGGATTCCGCCACGAGTAGCAAAAATCTTTAATGAAAGTTATCTGAACTCACCAGATGAGGCGCGAAATCCGTTGGTTTCCCCCATTTTTGCAGAATCACTACATAATCTCCCTCCTGCTCTGATCATAACTGCGGAGTTGGACTCCTTGGCTGACGAAGCCGAGTTGTATGCCAAACGGCTGATTGAAGCAGATGTCCCCGTGAAATATAAAAAATACATGGGTGCCGCACATGCCTTTACTCATAGCGGCGATCTCGCTGTAGCTGAAAACGCCTGGCATCTGATGAGCGATCAGTTGAAATTGGCATTTGAATTCCGCATCGAAGATGTCCTGGCAGAACTGAACAAATAAAAATAAGCCTCCTGCTTCCACTGCCATTATGCAGTCGGGTTCAGGAGGCTTATTATTTATCATTACAAACTGTTAAAAGCGTCAGTCAATACAGGCACAATTTGCGATTTGCGCGATACAACGCCTTTTAGAACAGCCTTATTGTCGTCCAACTGAACATTATAGGCTTTCTCAACCGCTTGTGCTTGGCTTCCCAGGGCAATACCAATGGAATCACTGTTCACGATGTCTGTTACAACGAACAGGAACAGATCGAGATTTTTGGCCTCAATGGTTTGGGATAATGCAGCTTCTAGGTCAGCTTGACGTGATAGCACATCATTGACGTCTACTGCGTTCACTTGAGCAATTTCCACTTTGTGACCATTCATCTGAAATTCTTTGGCATCCAGACTTACTAACTGTTCAATGGTATGACCACTCAAATCAGCTCCCGCTTTAAGCAAGTCAAAACCGTAACGATCTGCATCTACACCAGCAATTTCAGCCAGTTCACGAGCAGCAGCTACGTCTTGATCCGTGCAGGTTGGGGATTTAAACAACAGGGAATCGGAAATAATCGCGGACAACATTAGACCTGCGATTTCTTTCGGAATCGCTATACCATTTTCCTTGTAGAGCTTGTTCAAAATGGTGGCTGTGCAACCCACCGGCTCAGCGCGGAAGTATAACGGCTGGCTTGTTTCAAAGTTAGCAATCCGGTGATGGTCGATGACTTCAGTTACACGTACCTTGTCAATATCAGCGGCGCTTTGCTGGCGTTCATTATGATCGACCAGAATGACGTTGTCCGTTTCAGCAGCAACCTGCTCAACCAGACGTGGCGCGCTCACTTTGAAATAATCCAGTGCATACTGCGTTTCCCCGTTCACCTCGCCCAGACGAACCGGCTCTACGTCCGCGCCCAGTTTGGTTTTTAAGTCTGCATAAGCAATAGCTGAGCAAATGGTATCCGTATCCGGATTTTTATGCCCGAAAATCAACGTTTTTGCCAACATAATCGACTCCTTTGCCTTAGGCATTTTACATGATTGTGAAACCTCAACAATTCCAATGCAGATTATATCATTAAATCTCGCATTCTCCCATTCCCCTTTGATTGTTTTCAAAAATAATCTAGTAAATTCATAACATTTCCATGGAATCTACATGTAATGTTACCCTTATTTTTTCTAAAAATATAAAAAACATATAGTAATATATCCCACCAATATGGTAAGATATGCCTCAAAACTGGCAAGTTAGTCACCAGTGGTCAATTCTATTATTTTAGATATTAAGGGAGGCGTGAGAACAACGGCAGTGGCTTCAAATCCTAGTATGTAGACATATCATATTTTGATTGAAAAGAGGGAAATCTTTGAAAAAGCCGATCATTTTGAAAAAAATACCTGTCGTATCACTCGCTCTTGCCTTGACGGTAAGCTTGTCTCTGCCGTCTGTCAGTTCTGCTGCTACCGCAGATCTACAACTCAACTCATTTTTGGAAGCTCAGCAAGCATTGACTATTGAGGCGGCTCCTGCCTTCATTTCGCCAGAGCTAAGCACAGACTCTTCCCGCCAGGTCAGAGTCATCGTACAGCTTGATGGTGAGCCCTTAGCCGTAGACAAATATGCGGCACGTTCAGGCGTCCAAGCTTTCACAGCTCAATCTGAGCAAAAAGCGGAATCCGCGATTGCCACCGAGCAAACTACGTTCGTGGACCAAGCCGCTGAGCATGGTATTTCTCTCCAGGTGAATTACCAGTACAACACGGTGCTTAACGGCTTGGAGGTCACATTGCCGGCCAATAAGATTCCAGAACTGGCTAAACTGCCAGGCGTAAAATCCATTCATGAAAACAAAACGTATTATTCCATCCCCGTACAGGACCCACCAACACTTACAGCCAGTGAAGCCACTTATGATAACGCACCGCTGGACCAGATTGGTGTTCCTGAAGCCTGGGCCAAAGGATTGAATGGCGAGGGAATCAAGGTCGGGGTTATTGATACCGGTATCGATTATGAGCATCCGGATTTGAAAGAAGCCTATAAAGGCGGATATGACTCTTTTGAACAGGACAACGACCCTTACGAGGAACCGTTCCTTGAAAAAGAGAATGACCCATACGGCACAGGTTTTAGCGGAACGACACATGGTACTCACGTCTCCGGCACGATTGCCGGTAAAGCCGCAAATAAATCCTCAGATATTGTACAAAAGGGTATTGCCTATAAATCGGACTTATACGTGTATAAAGTGCTTGGACGCAATACCAAGACGGGTCGTTCCTCCGGTTCCTCCGCACAGGTCATTGATGGCATTGAACACGCTGTCAAAGATGGTATGAACGTCATTAACCTGTCGCTGGGCTCGGATTCCGAAAAGGACCCGAACTCCCCAGATTCCATTGCTATTAATAACGCTGTACTTTCCGGCGTAGTCGCGGTCATAGCGAATGGTAATGCGGCACAGGATGGCCCTTATTTTTATTCCATGGGTTCTCCCGCAACATCACAGCTGGCGATTTCCGTCGGTGCAGCTACTTCGCCGAGCCATAGCTATTCAAATAAAGCATCCGTCAGTCTTGTAACCTATGGTGATGATGAAAAGCCGAAAACAGTTACATCAGATACCTATTACAATTTTAACATGATGGGTTGGCAAACATTTCATGAGGATTTTTCTTCTATTTTGGGGTCAGAACCATTGGAATTAGTTTATGCCAACTTGGGATATCCAGATGATTTCACTTCTAAAGATGTAAAAGGTAAGGTTGTGATCGTATCGCGTGGCGTCTTGGGCTTCGTAGATAAAATCGCAAACGCACAACAAAATGGTGCAAAGGCTATTATTATTTTTAATGGCCAAGCGAAGTCTAGCGACAGTACACAAGCCAATCTGAGTGAAGCTATCCCTGGTTACGACGGTTACATTAATTCGAATCAAGGAGACAATGTAGATTATATTCCTACCTTTGACATGATAGGAAAAGAAGGTAGAGCACTGGCAAGACAAATCATTGAAAGCCAAAACCACAAACAAAAATTCTTAATTACTTTTGGTGAAGAGTATCGTCGTACTGACAATCCTGGTAATACCATGGCCGGATTTAGCTCCCGCGGACCAAATGGCGATGAACTGCTGAGCATCAAGCCGGACGTGAGCGCACCAGGGGTTGGCATTATGTCAACGTACCCTGCCTTTGCCAAGTTTTATCCGGATGCATCTTATGCGCAGGCTTACAAACGCAGCAACGGAACGAGTATGGCATCTCCGCATGTGGCTGGACTTGCCGTGCTGCTGAAGCAGCAGCATCCGAACTGGACACCGTTTGATATCCGCGCTGCGCTCGCCAACACTTCGATTACACTCTTTGATGAAGATAAAATCCAATATGATGTGTATTCCCAAGGTGCAGGTCTTGTAAACGTTGCGAATGCAATCCAGACTCCAGCCCTGCTGGAAACCGTTGAAAAGATTACGATTCTTGATAAGAACTTTAATCGTCAGGAAGTTGTGAACTACAATCCTTCCGCCAGCTTTGGGGTGTTACGACCTGGTAGTGAAGCGAAGCAAATTCAGCTTCAACTCAAAAACTTGTCCGCTAAGCCTGTGCAATATGAAGCCAGCTATGTTTTACATGATAAAGTTACCTCTGATCCAACCAAGCCTATTGCAACACCTGATGTGAGCAACATTGCCGTTCAGTTGCAGGGGGTTGGCGCAAATGGAGCCATCTCCGCAGAACCAGACAAATCGCAACCGTTCTTCCTGTCTGTACAACCAAATTCGGGTGCAGCCACAGGTGTATATGAAGGGGAAGTTATTCTGAAAAGCGCCGGACTGCCAACACTTCATCTGCCGTTCGTCGTTCATGTGGGCAAAGAAAATCCTACAACTGGCTTCGGCTTGCAGGACTTGAGTGTCACCAACCCGATTATTTATCCGAGTCGTACAGGTGCTCAACGTTCAACAGATTTGACATTCCGCCTGACCACAGATAAAACCAACCAGATCGCGCTTTATGTATACGGCGTAGATGATAAATTAATCGGTCTGATCGATGGAATTACGACCTCCAAGGAACAAGGTGACAATGCTCGCCTCAAACAAGGTGCATATTCCTTCAAGGATATTGACGGAAGTTACGTCGAATTAGATGACAAGGGAAAACCTGTTCTGGATGCTAATGGTCAGCCCGTGATTCAGCATTTGAAGGACGGCGTATACAAGCTGGAAGTCAGTTCTCCAGAACTGAATAAAGACGGCGAAGTCGTACGCAATGCCGACGGCCCTAAACTCTTCACCGCCACTAAAGCTATTCGCGTGGATAATAGCGCCGCATCTAGCGGTAGTGGTGGAGGCGGAGGTGGTGGAGGTGGCGGTAGAAGCAATACTACACCTTCTGCTACAACGAACACATCCACTCCTGTCCCTACATCTGCACCTTCACTTCAAAGCGTTGTGAAACAAGGACAGGCTGTTAAAACTATCACTACAGCCGTTGCATTGAACAATAATGTACAGTCGCTGACAGTAACCGATGCAGATTTGCAGGCTGCCGTGACAGCAGCAGGTTCCAGCCCGACAGCTATTGTACTGTCGGCTACTAGCCAAGCAGGCCAAACGACGAAGGCATCGCTCACTTCCACACAACTGGTAACGTTAGGCAAGGCTTCAGCAGGAAGCAGCTTGATTGTAAGCAATACAGGCTCTTCTATGGCTTTGCCAGTATCCGCTCTGAAAAATGTTCCTGCTGGTGCAGGCATTGAAGTGGTAATCAGCAGCCAGACAGAGGCGAGCAGCACTTTTACAAGTAAGCTGAAAGGCTCCAATGTGATCGGCACCCCGGTAGGGTTTGAAGCTAATCTTGTCACTGGTGGCAAGAGTCAATCGCTCAAAGTTGCGCCAGGACAATTTATTAGCCGATCCTTTACCGTACCTGGTCAAATTGATCCTAATACAGCTGGTGTGCTCTATACGGCGAATGGAAATGTCTATCCAGTTCCATCCGTCTTCACCAAGCAAGCTGATGGATCTACCGTCGTTAAGGTAAGCCGTCCGGGCTTCTCAACATATGCAGCGGCGACACGTCCTGTTAGCTTCGAAGATATTTCATCGTCGTATGCCCAATCCGAAATTCAATCGCTTTCGAATAAGTTGCTCATTAACGGCACAACCGACACGAAATTCTCACCGAAGCAAAACGTGACGCGTGCAGAATTTGCAGCCTTGGTCACCCGGGCACTTGGCCTGACACCAGGTACTACTGCACCATTCAGTGATATTCCGGCAGGTAGCTGGTATGCCGGGGATGTGGCAGCCGCTTATGAGGCCGGATTGATTACAGGTCGCAACAACGACAAGTTTGATCCGCAAGCAAATATCAGTCGTCAAGAAATTGCTGTTGTGCTGGGCAAAGCAGTAGATCTGCTTCAAATCAAAACAGCAGCCGATGGTCCTGCACGCACACCGTACCATGATACTTCATCCTTTGCAGGCTATGCCAAGGATAGTATTGAAAAAGTAAGTGCGGCAGGTATTATTAACGGAGCCACGATTAAAGGCTCTTCCTACTTCCAGCCGAATGCACCTACAACACGTGAGGCATCTGCCAAGGTGCTGCATGTGCTCTTACAAAAAGCTGCACTCATTAACTAACAATTAAAAAGCCCCCCGAGCCGTTATTTAACCAAAGTCGCGGTTCGGGGGGCTATTTTTATGTTACGCCATAATCTTAAATACTATACTGTTCCCGCTAAAGGTAGCGTTACTTTGAATACACTTCCCGTTCCCGGTGTGCTTTCGGCCGTAATGTTCCCGCCGTGTGCTTCCACGATAGACTGTGTAATGGCCAGACCAAGGCCCGCCCCGCCTGAGCTACGTGTACGCGATTCATCTCCACGATAAAAACGCTCAAATATCCGCTCCAGCTGTTCTTTACTCATGCCTGGTCCGTTATCACGAATTTGGATATCCACCAACTTCTTACCTGCAGACAGGTTTACCTGGATCACACCTCTTTCCATATCAGTATGTTGAACAGCATTGTGAAACAGGTTGAGCACTACCTGCTTGATTTTATCCCCCTCTGCCAACACCCGTATACCTGCCGTCATATCAAAAACTACCTTACGTGTACCTGCCAGCATAAGGAGCTGCGGTTTCATTTCCAACAGCAACGCATCTAGTGACATGTCCTCCAGTTTCAACTCCGGTGTTCGGTCCAGCTTAGCCAACAATAGTAAATCAGAGACAAGCTTATTCATGCGCTTGGATTCACCATACATACTTTCTAGTGCTGATTGGAGCTGCTTCGGATTGGATGCTGCTCCACGAAGCAGCACTTCCAAGAAACCGTGAATAGATGTGAGCGGGGTGCGCAGTTCATGGGAAGCATCCGCAATAAATCGTCTCATCTGCATCTGCAATTCCCGTTCGGCAGCAAACGAATGCTCCAACCGTTCCAGCATCCCGTTAAATGAAACTGCCAAACGATCCACCTCATACTGCCCCTGCTCTGCGTCAAAGCGCTCGGCCAGATTGCCCGCATCAATACGTTTGACTGCCTCGACCATCTTGGAGAGGGGGACCAACGTGCGGCGCAGCACAGGAAGCATAAGCGCCAACCCAATCGCAAGCGCAATCAGTGACAATAAAATAAAGGTGCGGAGCTGGTTAATCAACTGCTCTTGCATAGAAGTCGTGGATACGCCCATTTGAAGTAAACCGAACGAACGGTCAGGTGGACCGAGCGGACGGAATACAACCAGTTGCTCTTTCCCCTGAGCATCCGTGATTAATTGATAGCCGTGACGCATACGTTTGCTCTGCTGCATCGCATGATATTGCTCAATGGTGAGACGTGGCGGCTTAAGCCCGTTTTCGTTGGACAAGCTCTGGAAGGTGCCATCTATATCTATAGAAGCGAGCGACATATCCGGCCAGAACAAAAACGGCCCCGGTCGATTATTCCTCCGATTGGTTTGTTCTTGGGGAGCGGTTACCCCACTCTGCTCCTGTGAATCCTTAATCAATAAATCAGCAGGAATTGAATTCAGCTGCGTATCCATAGCTTCTGCCCGACTGCGATACAGAAAATCTTTCATCAGAAAATATTGTAGAAAACCAATTAATACGAGCAGTAAAGCCAAAATGAGTAACGTTCTGGCTAAAAGCTGGGATCGGAGAGAACGGAGCGCATATTTCCTCCGACTTTTCCCTCCCGCCTTCATAGCAGATCCACCCGGTATCCCACACCGCGCAGCGTACGAATGACCCGGTGCTCCTTGTCTTTGAGTTTTTCACGTAAGGAGCGGATGTACACTTCAACAATATTATCCTCGCCCCCAAAATCGTACCCCCATACCCGGTCCAGTATACGACTTTTACTCAGCACAATCCCGTGGTTGAGCACCAGAAACTTCAATAGTTCATATTCGGTAGGCGACAGCTCCAGCACCTGACTCCGATAACGAATTTCCTTCCGTCGATCATCCACTTGAAAGGGTCCGTGAATCACTTCGCCCAGCAGATCGGGGAACTGATTGCGCAAGCGCGCTTCAATGCGAGCCAGCAACTCATTAAAACTGAAGGGCTTCACGACATAATCATCCGCGCCGATCTTCAAACCCTTTACCCGATCGTCTACATCATCCTTGGCGGTCAGCATAATAACCGCGATGTTATCCTCCGTCTCCTTGAGACTTTGGCACACCTCAAAACCGTTCATTTCCGGCATCATCACATCCAGCACCGCTACATGCGGACGAAACTCTCTTGCCAAATCGAGCGCTTCACTCCCGTTCTCGGCGGTTCTGACTTCGTATCCTTCATTAATCAGTCCAAGCTCTAAAAATTGCAAAATATGAGGCTCATCATCTGCCAGCATAATTTTAACTCCGTGTATTGGATTCATTATTTAATCTTCCCTTTCATGTTGCCGCATTTTTCTCATAAAAAAGTCGGTTCATTTTTTACCTGTATCTAATATACCTGAATCCTGTCGCAAAAAAAGCACCTCTGCTCAGCTTTCAGCTAACGTTCAGGGAGCGCTCAGAACCCATTAAGGTACGTATGACATGATAATAGCAAGCCGGTAGTTCACCGGGCCAAGATCAGAAGCGACTGGTCATTCCGCAGTCCTGAAGATAGCGGCTAGAACAACGGAATAATTACAAAGAATTTTCACAGGGAGTGGAATGAACATGATTAAGAAATGGTTTAAGACCAGGGCAGACATCCCCCTGATCATCATTATGCTGATATCCGCATTTTTGAACGGATACAACATCTGGCAAGACAAATATGTAAACACCTACTATACGACGGCCGTAGCAAGCATGCTACAGAGCTTTCACAACTTCTTTTTCGCCTCACTTGATTCTGCCGGATCAGTAACGGTAGACAAACCGCCTGTGGTGTTCTGGATTCAGACACTGAGCGCCTATATATTTGGGCTTCACGGATGGAGCGTTATCTTGCCACAGGCGCTAGCTCAGGTCGGATCGGTCTTGCTCGTTTACTTGCTCGTCAAACCGAGCTTCGGTACGATGGCCGCACGATTGGCCGCCTTCGCCATGGCAACGACACCGATAGCCGTAGCGGTCAGCCGCACGAATAACATCGACGCTATGTTGGTCTTCACACTGTTGCTCGCAACATGGCTATTGTTCAGAGGCATTAGAAATAGCAAAACCGGGCTGATCCTTGCTGCTTTCGCAGTCGTAGGCATCGCCTTTAACGAAAAAATGTTGCAAGCCTATATGATCGTTCCCGCTTTGGGACTGTTCTATCTGCTGGCCTCCAAGTTTAACTGGAAACGAAAAGCAGTAACACTGGTAGGATCAGCAGTTGTCCTCCTGATCGTATCGCTCTCCTGGGCAGTCGTGGTGGACTCCACCCCAGCAGACAAACGCCCTTATATGGGGAGTAGCGGTACCAATTCTGTGCTGAATTTGGCCTTTGGTTATAACGGCCTGTCCCGTTTGACAGGAGATCAGGGTACAGGTGGCACTCGTGGCGGTGAACGCACAGATCGGGACAATATCGCTACAACGAATAGCAGCAATACGAACACAGATCAAGCTCAGACGACTACATCATCGGACAGCACTACCACTACGGATGACTCTGGTGCCAACAACATGGCAACAGGCGGATTCGGCGGCAACGGGCAAGGTGGTCCTGGAGACGGGCAAGGTGGCCAGGGTGTTCCTGGCGGTGGACCGGGAGGAAATTCCGGTGGTGGCATGTTCGGCACTGGCGAAAAAGGACCTTTGCGGTTGTTCCAATCTTCCCTGTCAGGTCAAGCCAGCTGGCTGCTTCCATTCGCATTGATTGCTTCCATCGGTCTGCTTGCAAGCATTCGACGTCGTAATATCACACAAAAGCACAAAGAGGTCATCTTCTGGTTGGCCTGGTTGATTCCCGTAGCTGCATTTTTCAGCGTAGCAGGATTCTTTCATCATTATTACCTGATTATGCTCGCACCACCAATTGCAGCGCTCTTTGGAGCAGGATTCGTAGAATTGTGGAACCAGTATCGTGAGCGTTCCAACTGGCTCTCCTGGCTGTTACCCGCCGCAGTATTGGCAACCTCGGTATTTAGCTGGTTTGTTTTGCAAAATTACAACGATACCATTGGCAGCGGCTGGTCCATCGCGGTATTGATCCTAGGGATCATCGGCACGGCGCTACTGGTAGTAGCACGAATAAAATCTGAGAAGTTCACAAGATTCGCCATCATTGCAAGTGTACTCGCTATGTTTATCGGCCCTGTGTACTGGGCATTGACACCGATCGTCTACGGGGGGAACAGCATGATTCCACAAGCCGGACCGACTCAATTTGGCGGCGGTGGTGGGGGAATGCCGGGTGGCAATGATCGCAATAGAGGCCAGAGCGCTAATGGACAACAAGCCGAGGGAACTCAAACGAATAACCAGACCAATAATATAGAGAATTCCAGTCCTGATGGAAATACTTCAAGCACACAAACAAGTACAGACACGGAACAAAAATCTTCTACCCGCTCCAGAGGGATGGGGGGACCCAACGGTAGCCAAGGTTTAGATCAAAAAACGTTGAGCTATTTGCAAAAAAACAACACAGGTGAAACCTACCTTTTCGCAGCAAGTAATTATTCAACGGCTGCTCCTTACCTGGTCGAGGCCGGACAAAAAGTAATTATTATGAATGGTTTTGTATCTTCCGATCCAGTCTATACCGTCGATAAAATCAAGGCGCTGGTCGAAAGCGGCCAAGTGAAGTACTTCATGATTTCTGGTGGAGGCGGCGGACCGGACGGCGGTAACTCTGAAGTCACTGCATGGATCAAAGAACACGGCAAAGTGATCCCTACAGATGAATGGAAAACAACAACAGGTGCAACAAGTACAGACGTTAAAGCTACCGAGAGCGGAAGCGACACCACAAACAGCAATGCAAACGCCCAGGATGGTCAAGGTGGCCCTGGCGGAGACGAACGTGGCGGAAGCGGTACTTTATACGAAATCACATTATAAATGAGGAGGAACTACGAATGAGTGAACCCATCCGTTATTCCATAGTTATTCCGATGTACAACGAGGAAGCCGTTATTACGGAAACCTACCGGAGGCTGAAACAAGTCATGGGCTCAATGGGTGAGCCCTACGAGTTGATCTTCGTAAATGATGGAAGTTCGGACCGCAGCGTCCAATTGATCAAGGAATTCAGTCTCAGAGATGACACCATTGTATTGATTGATTTCTCTCGCAATTTTGGTCATCAGCTAGCGATTACTGCCGGGATGGATTATGCGGTAGGAGAGGCGGTCGTCGTCATTGACGCCGACCTCCAGGACCCGCCGGAACTGATTGTTGAGATGGCTAACAAGTGGAAGGAAGGCTATGAGGTGGTCTACGCCAAACGGCTCAAACGCAATGGCGAAACTCGCTTCAAGAAATGGTCTGCCAGCCTCTTCTACCGTGTACTTAAAGCATCAACGGATATTAATATCCCGGTCGACACCGGGGACTTCCGCCTAAT
The DNA here is from genome assembly GCF_052906305.1 of Paenibacillus sp. SER-28. NCBI lineage: Bacteria > Bacillati > Bacillota > Bacilli > Caryophanales > Paenibacillaceae > Paenibacillus > Paenibacillus sp. SER-28. The sequence continues at coordinate 26,385 of NZ_JBRECM010000010.1, forward strand.
GGATCGCAAGGTCATAGAAGAATTGAAACGGCTACCGGAAAATAACAGATTCGTTCGTGGACTGGTCAGCTGGATCGGGTTCAAACAAACTGCTGTAGAATATGAGCGTGACGAGCGGCTCGCAGGCGAAACCAAGTATCCGTTGAAACGAATGATCAAGCTCAGTCTGGACGGGATCACATCCTTTTCGATTAAACCGCTTAAGCTGGCAGGGTATATCGGTGCGCTTCTATCCATGTCCGGCTTCCTGTATCTGATGTACGTACTGTTTCTCAACTTTTTCACCGACTCCTATGTAATGAAGGGCTGGTCGTCTATGATTAGCATCAGCCTGATCTTCGACGGGGTGATCCTGATCATTCTCGGTATTATGGGTGAATATGTTGGACGGATTTATGACGAAACCAAAGCACGTCCGCTTTACATTGTCCGTGAGCATCTGGGTGGACAATACGAAAACGGTCCGACACATGCTATGAAAGCCCCTGAACCCCGTGAATCCCTGTACATGCAAGGAGCCCGTGATAGCCTGATTTCGGCAGGACGCACAGTGCACGGCAACAGTGCGGTATATACCGGACCCAAATCCGGTCATGGAGCCTAAACCATGAAAAGTCGCATGGCCCAGCTGCTTCCTATGATCCGATTTGGCATCGTAGGTCTGGTAAATACGGGTGTAGATTATATCATTTTTATGCTGCTGGCTTGGGTCGGAGTGCCGGTCATTGTAGCCCAGATTATTTCGTACAGCTGCGGCACAGCCAACAGTTATATTTTGAACAGCAAATGGACATTCAACGAACAACTATCAAACAACACTAATAAGCGTCAATTACCTAAATTTATCGTCATCAACCTCATCGTATTGGGGGTAACCTCCTTATTACTGCAGGTGCTTCACACTGGAACCGAGCTGCCACTTGCTTTAAGCAAGCTGATCGCCACCGCAGCCGGAATGATCATCAATTATATCGGGAGCCGATACTGGGTGTTCGGTTCCCCATCACGAAAGGAAAGTGAGTTTCTATGAGAAAAATTACAAAAGCTGTTATTCCAGCCGCCGGATTAGGAACCCGTTTTCTACCAGCTACGAAAGCTTTACCGAAAGAGATGCTTCCAATCGTAGACAAGCCGGCTATTCAATATATCGTAGAAGAAGCCATCAAGTCCGGAATTGAGAGCATCATTATCGTAACGGGGCGTAATAAAAAAGCCATCGAGGATCATTTTGACAAGTCTGTGGAGTTGGAGCAGGTACTGGAGAGCAAAGGTAAATATGATCTCCTACGTGAAGTTCAAAGCATCGGGGGTAAAGCAGTCATTCACTATATCCGTCAAAAAGAACCCCTCGGCCTGGGACATGCGGTCAGCTGCGCTCGTCAGTTCATTGGCGATGAGCCCTTCGCCGTGTTGCTGGGCGATGATATTATGAATTCCTCCACCCCGGCGATTCGTCAAATGATGGATGTTTACGAAGCGACTGGAAAGCAAGTGGTCGGCGTGCGCACAGTGGAAGAACAGGATGTAAGTAAATACGGCATTATTGACTCCACTCACCAGAACGGTCTCATTCACGAAGTCGGTGGGCTTGTTGAAAAACCTTCTCCGGCAGAGGCTCCTTCGCGGCAGGCAGTCATTGGTCGGTATGTGTTGGAGCCTTCCATTTTCTCTATATTGGAAAACCTGTCCACTGGAGCGGGCGGTGAATACCAATTGACAGATGCCCTTCATCAAGTAGCATTGCAGAACCAACTGCTCGCATTAGAGCTGGAAGGCACACGTTATGATATTGGAGATAAAGCTGGATATCTGGAAGCCGTGCTCCACATGGGTATGCAACGCGAAGATTTGCGTCCGATGCTTGACTCCATGATGCGCGAGTGGGCGCTTGCTTCAATGATAAAATAGGGGAATTTCCTCCCTCCGAAATCCGACGGGTGCTGTGAAATCACGAGAGTAGATGGATGAACATGTAAACTTGTACAATATAGGAGTACGCAGCATTTGAATCTACACGGCCGCCCAGTCGAAACTAAGGAGGAAAAGGACCTATGATCCCTGAGGGAAATCTGCAAAGTAATGTGGATCGTTTCAACGGTTTTGCCGACAACTACGATCAGCACCGCCCGGAAGCACCGTCACTCGTCGTGGAAATCATCAGCCGCTATCTGGAGCGAAATGTAGAGCTAGTTGCCGATATTGGCTGCGGTACAGGACTTTCAACTTTCATATGGGAAAACGCCGCTCGGCAAATCGTCGGTATCGAGCCTAACCCGGACATGAGAGGAAAAGCACAGCACAAGCTGGAAACAGCAGGAACGACAATGGCAGAAACCATTTCCTTCAAAAGCGGGTTCTCCAACAACCTGCCCTTTGAAGACGGAACTGTAGACGTCATTACCTGCTCTCAATCCTTTCACTGGATGGACCCCGAGAGCACGCTTCAGGAAGCGGGCAGGGTCTTGGCTCAGGGCGGCGTGTTCGCGGCCTTTGACTGTGACTGGCCTCCGGTGCTGCAATGGCAGATAGAGCAAGCTTATACAGAGCTTATCACCAAGGCGGATACCCTTTTGGAACAGGAAGCCCCTGTAGAGCAGCAAGCTCATAAATGGAGCAAGGATCAGCATTTAGCTAATCTGCACCGCAGCGGACACTTCCGATATACCCGGGAGATTGTCTTTCACAACCGTGAGCAATGTGACGCAGCTCGTTATACAGGGCTCGCTCTCAGCCAAGGGGGTATTCAAAGTCTTTTCAAACTTGGCAATCGAGCGCTTGACGACGATATAGCCCGCTTCGTGAAGCTGGTAGAGAATCATTTTCAGGGCAGAACACTAGATATCCTGTTCAGCTATCGCATGCGGCTCGGCATCAAGTAGAAAGGAATCAAGGTCATCGTGGATGATACGCTCTTCGGCTTAAGGCAAAAAAGACTCTCCCTCGCCTCGTAAAAACGAGTGCGTATAGGAGAGTCTTTTTCACTTCAATAAATAGTCACAGTCATATCCCTGCAAACCTAAGTCACAGTTCCGCTGTGTGTTTCGACTTAGGAAGAGCGAACAGCCAACAAATGCGCCAACCGATCAGGGTAGTCCGTGATGATGCCGTTCACCCCGGCCTCCAGCAGACGCTTCATTTCTTCCGGTTCATTCACCGTCCATGGGTGGTAGACGACGCCTAATGCCAAAGCCTCTGATACAGCTTCTGGTGTAACAACTTGTTTGTAGGCATGAAGTGCTGTAACCCCGAATTGGGTGGCATACTCCGATGGACGAACCATAATTTCGATATACAGCGCCCCCGTCTTGATCTCAGGAGCAAGCTGCGCACAGAGCGCCAGCGATTCGTGATTGAAGCTGGATATGATTACCCGCTGTTCCAACCCAAAACGCTTCACGGCAGCAATGACCTCTTCCTCCATTCCCGGATAGAGGTAAATGCTATTTTTCAACTCTAAATTAATAATTGTATTCAAGGACTGGGCTAGTTCCAGTAGCTCATCCAGCATCGGGACCCGCTCACCTCGGAATTTCTCATCAAACCAGCTGCCCGCATCCAGTTTATTTAATTCTTCTAGCGTAATATCCTTTACATCCAGTGAGCAACCTGTCGTACGCTTGAGCGACTCATCATGAATTAGCACCAGATGCCCATCTTGGGTACGCTGCACATCCGTCTCTATACCTGTTGCTCCCAGTTCCAAGGCGTGGCGGAATGCCGCCATCGTATTCTCGGGACATACACCTGAAGCTCCGCGGTGTGCGAAATTAATCACCTTTTCGGTTACGGTCACAACATAACCCCTCCTGTCATTTCACAGGAACATTATACCTGCTCATTGTTTGGGCTGTATAAAATATTCGTCACAGCTACCACTTCTTCTATGCCGTTTGAACAATTTTCCCGATCCAATCGGAATAAAACGTATTCCCGTTCCGTCGATCAAAATCAGCCGCCGCTGATTCTGCCAGTGGCCTAAAATACGCAATGATTTCTGTCAATGTGCGATCCTCTCTAGCCCATTCCAAGGAAGCCGGCAACCGGATCAACCGTTTTTCTCCCGAAGTATCCAACTTTTGCAGTAGACTCACCATCGTCGCGTAAAAATACATCTGCTCCAGCCCGCTCTCATAGTCCAGTGCCATATGTAGATGACGCTCTACCACTTCGATTCCTTGAATTGGATCGGCAATCGCCAAATATTCGATATGCTCCGCTATCGTTTTCAGGAAGTCGCGTTCATCCCGAATTAGGCGATAGCCTTTGCGATGATTCTCCTTTGCCTCATCAACCTCGCCTTGACGATAAAGCGGCAACAGTACCTGAGAAAGCGTCACATGCGGTACTTCTGCACATTTCATCCGTCCCGACAAAATCGGTTTTGCCACGGCAAGCGCCTGCTCGTCTTCTCCGGTCAAGTAGTAGAAACGCACCATCTGGCTTTGCTCGCAGGCCTCACAATCACTCATACTGTCCCGCTCGACCGAGCGGAAGGTATCCAGATATCGCCGTGCTTCATCCAGTTCACCCATGTCCATCGCGATGCGGAACTTATAATAGTAATATGGACGCTCATTATACCCATATTCGGCATAACGTCTGCGCATATCTTCGGCCAGATCTTCTATTTGAGTCTTCGATATATTGGAAAAGCTGCACACCTTCCCGAGTATCCATTTGTAATTCCACAACAGCTCATCTGCGTCGTATTCCTCTGGATTTTGATCAAATTGGCCCAGCTGCCACGAAAAAGCAATCAGCGACTTCAATGGATATCCGTTAAAAATAGCGCAGTCTACAATCTCTCCCCGGATTTCATAAGCAAGTTCCTTCAACCCGGATGTGTCTGCCAAGCGGACAGCTTCTTCCAGAATCGCCAGCTTTGCTGCACCCCCGGGCAGATCCTGCGCCTGTTCCATCAATTCATATATCGTATCTTCCATTTGGCTCCCCCTATAATTACGCAATTACGCATTTTGTCCGTTCCCTAATCCCCAATTGATAAAATGCAGCACACTCCGATTCATCAGTCCCAACTCACTGCGGTTCATCGGGTAGTGCCCCATCATAAGCGCATTCACATACATCATTTCTGTAGCTGCCGTGACCATCTGCGTATCGGTAGCTTCAAGAATCCGCGCCACCACCGGGTTGTTCAGATTAAAGTATAAGGTGGAATAGCCCGAATTTTGCTGAACTCCTGCTTTCAGACTATCAAGCACATTGGAAAAAAGTGAGGTTGTCTCCTCAACCGTGTTTTCCATAGAGCGCAAGGTCAGGGCATCCTGAGAAATAGTATACAACACTGGCAAACTCACAGGCTCAAAACGCTTCAACTCAGCGCGGCAACGCATCGGCTGCAAAGCAGCATCCATGACACGTAGCACACCGTAATAACTCTCGCGTTCTTCCTGCGTTAGCCCGGTAAATGAAAGAGATACTTCCTCAGGGCTAAGACGCTCTGTTTGCAGGTTAGGGTCAATCCAATGCAGCTTTTCCAAAATGTCTGAATCATAAATATAGCCGCCATTGATCACCAACATGGATTGCGCCGCCGCCACATGCGTAATCTGACGATACTCATCTACTGTCGATGTGTAATGCAGTGGACGTCCGTCCGCCTCTTGGATCAGTTCTTTCAGCTCACGCCGCCCAAATGTACTTTCGAAGGAAAACCAACGGTACATTATCCGCAAAAATTCATCATCCTCCACGGCGAGCGCCTTCATGGACAGCTCATGCAAACGAATCCAGTGCTGCAAGCGGTCTGGCTCATACTGCGCCATGCGTAGCAGTTCTTCCCGAATACAGGTCCCCAGTTCAGAACGAACATCGTCAAGCTGCTCATTTTCATAAAAATACTCACGTGATGCCGTTGGTTGCAATTCATCTGTCCAAATCAGGCTTTTAATGAAGAATGCCCATTCCGGCAAAACATTTTCCGCCTTGTCCGACACCAGCATATGCTTCAGGTACACCCGATGCAGCCGCTTGCTGTTCAGATTAACACTGCGAGGCAAAATGAATGCAATCCCGCCTGTTCTGCCCGATGTCGTCCGCAACGGTATAAAATCACTGAAGCGCTCGCCCATCAGGCGATAGCCTAAATCCAGTACCTCACTACGGCGACTCCGTAATTGATCTGGGTCCTGCATCCAGCTCGTCGACGGAAGATTGACCCGTTTGGTCTCCCCATCTACAGACAGCATGACCGGATACGGCAGCAACGCCCCATAATAGAATAGAGACTCCTCCACCTGCGCTGGCTCATAATAAAACTCACTTCCCGGCTTGCAGCGCAAATAAATTTGTGTCCCTACAGGCAGCTCGGTTTCCAATCGACGAATCGTATACGTCCCATCCGGCTTCCCTCTCCATTCCATGGAGATGCCTTCCTTCACCGAGCGGGTCAGCACTACAATTTCATCGCTCACCATAAAGCAGGATAGTAACCCAATCCCAAAGCGTCCGATAAACGAAGTCTCAGAAGCCAGCAAATCGGCTCCCTTCTTGGAAGACTGACCGATGATCGACAAAAAACGGTGAATGTCTTCTTCTGACAATCCAATGCCGTTATCCTGAATCATCAATACCTGATGCTCCCCGGAACCAGATAACTCCACGATGACTTTACCTTCATAGTCGTTACTCTCAGAAGCTGTATCTTCAAGGGCCTTGTCTTCTTGTAATACATTACTTTCAGCAGCAACCTTCCGCAGCTCCTTGCGAGCCGTGATCGCATCTGTTGCATTTTGCAGAACCTCACGTATAAACACTCGCGGACTGCTATATAAATGATTGGCCAAAATATCAATCATACCGCCCAAGTTCACTTGAAAACGATATTCGTCTGTTTGACTCATACAGATCATTCCTTTCTCGAAATACTACAACCACCATTTGGATTTAAATAGACTGTCTTTTAAAGTATAACGTGGATTTAAGTCGGATTGCACACCCTGCATTTCAGATATCAGTACGTTGACAACGATATAATAGGGTCTTTTTTCACCTGGGAAGTCTGGCACTGGGTCTAATTAACTTCATAAAAATGTACGGAGTACGAGCACTTAGTGAATAAGGATCATCTTTGTCTAGTTAAATTTAGTAATAAACATAATATTTATTTAAAATCCACCCTTCTCTTAGAGACCTATATCTATGGAGGGACAAATGGCTCATTTTACGCAAAAAGCTCGCATTGCCGCTCTTGTAATACTCTTACAAGAGAGGATGCGAGCTTATTTAGATACAGTCGAAGCTGTACCTTTTACAGAAGAGAATTAATGAGACTTAGCGAGACGGATAACGTTCCACGATGCTTTGCCCAAATGAGCTTTTACAATTCCGTCTTCAAGCTTAGCATTGCCGCCGTTGTGAGGCGTAACTTTTTCACCGGCTGGACTGTTGGTCGCTTTAAGATCATCATGCTCCAATACAGTATGCTCGACAATGCGGTAGCCTTCAAAACTGCGTACATCTACTGTCAGCTCCAGCGATTCAGACAAATGACGGTTCACTGCAAAGACAGTCAGTGCGTCTCCCTCTTCATCATAAACTACAGCGCTGTCCAGATAAGGAATGTCTGTGAAGTCCTTGGAATCGTATTTTTCCGAATCCACGACAGGCATCAGCGATATGCCACGACCATAACGGGAGGCATGCAAATACGGATAGAAAATCGTTTGTTTCCACGCCTTTCCGTTATTCTCGGTCATGATCGGCGCAATAACGTTAACCAGTTGGGCGAGGCAAGCCATTTTCACACGATCCGCATGGCGCAGGAACGTAATCAACATACTGCCTACCAACAATGCATCCTCAAAGTTATAGATATCCTCAAGCTGCGGCGGTGCCACAGACCACGGATCAATTTTTTTGTCCGCATCATTGGAGTGGTACCATACGTTCCATTCGTCAAAGCTGAGCATCATTTTCTTTTTGCTGCGTTTCTTTGCTTTGATATAGTCACAAGTCGAAATGACCGTATGAATAAAATGATCCATATCCATGGAGCGTGCCAGGTAATTAGCCGTATCATTGTCATGATTGCCGTAGTATTGGTGCAAGGAAATATAGTCCGCTACCTCATAGGTATGATCCAGTGTGGTTGCTTCCCATTCCGGGAACGTCGGCATTGTGGAACTGGAGCTGCCACAGGATACAAGCTCAATGTCAGGATCAATCAGCTTCATGGCTTTTGCAGATTCAACAGCCAGACGGCCATATTCTTCTGCTGTCTTGTGACCAATCTGCCATGGGCCATCCATCTCGTTACCAAGACACCAGGTTTTAATCTTATGTGGTTGCTCTACACCGTGACTACGACGTAGATCACTCCAGTAGGAGCCGCCTGTGTGATTGCAATATTCCACCAGATTACGCGCAGCATCAATTCCGCGCGTACCCAGATTAACCGCCATCATGACTTCGGAACCTACATCCTTGGCCCACTTGAAAAATTCATTCGTACCCACTTCATTCGGCTCGACCGTTCTCCACGCCAGCTCCAACTGTCTAGGTCTGGACGCGACAGGGCCAACACCGTCCTCCCAATTGTAACCGGATACAAAATTGCCTCCCGGATAGCGTATAATAGGAACATCAAGCTGTTTTACCAACTCTTTAACATCATTTCGGAAACCGCTTTCATCACTAGTTAAATGAGTAGGCTCGTAAATACCGCCATATACGGCACGCCCGAGATGCTCTACAAAAGAGCCATAAATGCGTTTATCGACTTCAGCAATACGAAAAGATTTGTCTACGATCATCTTTGCTTTTACAGCTGCTGCCACCTAAACCATCCTCTCTGAATGCGAAAATAAAATCCGTTGTACCACCAAGACTAAGAAGCCGTTTTATTTACGGTTTTAATATAACACACCAGATTTATCATGGTCAATATTATTATTAAATACTTAATGTATCTATTAACGTTCAAGATAAACGATAAGCAATTGGTTACGTATTTCTAAGTGTTTCGTTTTATAAACAAACTTATTGAGTGAATACCTGCTGATCATATTTCCATTAGAGTAAACGGAGGTGCTTCTTTGAACGATAGCGTTCGTCTGAAAGCACCCTCCTAATTGTACTATACACATAATAGCCCGATCAGACTGCAAAATACGCGGCCTGTACCCTTCCTCGCTGTCAAATATAATATTTCGGTTACGGCTACAACGACTCGAATCTATAGACTGAAAAGAAAACTTCGTACATTATCCCATCAATATTGTCTAACTCATATATAAATATATCCATGTAAAGCAAAAAAGCGGAGCCCCTCTTCCAAAGAGAAGCTCCGCTGTCGTTCTTGTGACTATGACTTGTATATTCTACTTAGTCTAGTTCTTTAGGTAAAAAACAATACTGTTCACAGTCCAAATATATGCCAGAATCCCTATACACAGTTAGCGTGTATCATTAGTAACTAGCGCTTCCTGGAATGTATTAATTTCATCAGAAAATAGATCATAGTAAAGCCCTCGACTTTCAATTAGTTCTTGGTGAGTTCCTTCTTCTATAATCTGCCCCTTATCCAGAACTAAAATTTTACCTGCATATAGAACAGAGGTATAACGATGAGAAATGTAGAGGCAAAGCCTATCAATAACAAAATTTTGAAATTGGCGAAATACTTGTTTTTCTGATTCTGGATCAAGAAATGAACTAGGCTCATCTAATACGTAAACGTCAGCATCTTTGAAGAGCGCTCTCGATATAGCTATCTTTTGCCACTGCCCTCCTGAAAGCTGTATACCCCCTTCAAAGTTTCTTCCTAGCTGTTGTTCTAATTGATTAGGCAAATCTCGTATTATCTTATCTACTCCTGTATGTTGTGCCGATTTCCATATCCTAGTATCAAATTCAAGATGTTCTATACTACCAAAACCTATATTTTCTCTTACTGAAAAATCGAATTGAACAAAATCTTGAAATATAACACCTATTTTTTTATAAAGTACTTCTTTATGATAATTTCGAATCGAGATAGAATTAATTAAAATATCCCCTTTAAAATCTTCATATAATCCCATTAAAAGTTTTATCACTGTTGTTTTCCCTGATCCATTCCTGCCCACTAGAGCAAGAGATTCACCACGCTTCATTTTAAAACTTATATCTCTGAGAGCCAATTCTTTTTGATCTGGGTAGGCAAATGAAACATTTTTAAATTCTATGCATTCTATCGTCGAATCAGCTTGTATACCTGATTCTCTTAGCAACATACTAGAACTGTCTTGTTTATGTTTTATGTTAAAAAAAGCGAATAATTCATCTAGATACAGATTATGATCACACAATGAAATCAATCCTTGAGATACTGTGTTAATATTTTGATTAGCTAATAATACTGCTTGAACTAATGCATAAATACTGCCAACGAGAAATACTTCTTTCCAAGCTATTTGTATAATCATAATCAAAGCAATGGCTATAAATAATGTACTTATTACTTGAAAAGACAAATATAACGCAATACGTTTTTTGGCTAAATACTTATCCTCTTTGTAGAAAACATCAAAAATGTCCTTATATTTTGCTGTAAAGTAGTCACTAAGTTGATACAATACGATTTCTTTAAAAGACTTCTCATTAGTCAATAAGTAATTAATATACCTGGATTTACGTTGTAAAGGAGCCCGTTTTTTCTTGGCTACATATTGAATTTGTGTGAACCTCAATAAAGAATAAAAAGATGCTAGGGGGGAAACAACAAGAATCAGTAAAATCCACCATCTGAATGCTATTAAAATGGCAATACTAGAGCATAACGTAACCATGGAACTTAACAAATTAATGAGTTCTTTATAGATCTGAATAGGTCTATCTATTGAGTCGTTTTGTACTCTTTTGAGCTGATTATGTACTTGCGGACTTTCAAAATCCGCAAGGTTAAATGTTGATGTTTGTGATACTATTAATGTTTGTAATTTATTTATCAGTGAAATTTGAAATAATTTATCAGAATATTCAATTAAACTTGAAATAAGCAAACTAGAAAACATCACGATAATTACAGGGAACACTGCACTTATTTGAAGCTTATGCCATACCGTGCTAGTCTCTAATTCAGAAACCAAATACTGTATGGAAAGAAGGTTAGCAATCGGGAGTATTCCTTTTAGTAGATAGCCAAAAATAATGATAATAAAGTAGATAGGTTCTGTACTCCATAATAACTTAGTTAACTTCGGCCAATATTGGAATGAATGAAATATAGCTCTGAAATTCAAATGTTCTGCCTCACGTTCCATGCATCCCATCCCTTTCTTTTTATCTACTATTATTCGTTCTTCATGAAACCTCGCTATTTTAGCTCTCATTCCCCATGAATTGTATAGACATTTTCGGGATTTTTCTTTCTAACTTCCATAATAATGTCATTTTTGAGGTGTTTAAAAGCGTCAACTTGCTCATTGGATAAGTGGGTCGATTGGGGCAAAATGTAATCAATCCACTTACTCGCCCAATCCATTCCGAAATTAAACTCTAAAAGCTTATTTGAATAAATATTGATTTGAAGTTTATTATGATTTTGCACTATTATTTTCGGCTCGAACGATGACATGGAGTGTATTCGGGTGATTTCCAGGGTATAGCGAACCGGGTGTGTCTCCTTTTTCTTAGCCACTTGATACAGCGTTTCAAAGAGGGTGGCAAATTGCCTCGCCTGATACGAACTAATCCCCTTATACTCTACTTGTGTTTGTCCCACAGTTATTTTTTGAAACGACGAAGTCTGTAGATTCTCATTAAATAGCCTCTCATATCCCCATACGCCAATCAGTATACTACAAGCAAGGACCGTACTAATCCAAGGGATTATAGACTTTTTGCCCCCTCCGCGCCGACTGGATAACAATGTGCCTAATCCATAAAATAATAAACTACAGCCTAAGAGTCCAAAGAGATTTCGCCAGTTGATCATATAGGGGTTGAATATATTCACTACAGGAGATATGTAACGTAACTTTTCATTAAAAGACCAGGAAACTAAACCTATAGGAAGGTAAAAAGCAATGAGAAAAGTGAAGGCCAACCCATAATGCTTTACTACCTGCCCTAACAAGAGACCCAACATCGACGAAAAAACACTAGAAAAAAACACAATGATAACCAAATTCCATAATGATACATCAGCGAATGATTTCCATAAAAGTCCTATCATCATGAGCAAGAGAGGAAACGAAAGAATTAAAGAAACATAAAGCTGGTAAGTGATTAAACGGTAATTAGGAAAGACGGAAATATATATATACGGCTCTGTATGATTACGATTATGTATACTCGCAATCTGTAAAGAAAAAAAAGCTACAAATAACAAGTTAACACTATAAGTTATTGCAATACCTTCATTCATTATTAAATTGAATAAAATAACCACACTAAAGGAAACGAGCAAGGTTACTGCTTGTTCTCTTCGAAGTAAAAGCTGTAGCCAGAAACGAACTATAATTCCATTCATTCTTGTACCCTCGCCATCCATAGATGATTACTGACTTTCATCAATACCCACATAAACAAAAATAGGAATATCCTACCAAAAGCAAACGACTGTGTGAAGAAATTGGAAATAATCCAATCTGGGTTAAACCAGATTGAAATGTAGGGAAAGTTGATAGTAATACTGATTAAAAGGTAAACGAGCATTACAATGTTTACATACAGTTGTTTACGTAAGAGCAAGTTCAATATGACAGTAATTTGAACAGAATATCCCATAGTTGCTAAACCTGCTACTGTTAGATGAAGCAGTATCAAGAATGGAGCCTTACCATGAGTCGACCATTGAACTACACAAATCATAGCTAAAGCGACAAATTGAAATAAGCAAACCACTCCCCATAATACAAAACTCTTACAATAAAAATATTGGGCTCCTTTAAGCAATTTAGGCATAATAACAGAAGAGATCATTTTTTGCTTCTCGCCATCATAAAGAACAGAATACATTAACGGCATTAGTAATATGGTAAAGAACATTTGTCCATGATGCAAAAATATCCATAACTCGTTATTCTTATTCCCTGCTCCTAGATATAAAAATAAAGGAATTAAAAAACAAGAGAACGTTAGTGCTATAAAAAACACTACACTTTTCTTCATAAGCAAAACTTCAAATCGAACTAGGGCTCTGATTACTTGTCCCATTCTGCTAACTCTCCTCCGGATCGGAAATGTATAAATACGCATCCTCAAGATTAGCCGTTTCAGGTGTGACTTCTGTACAACAATCTGGAGGGTAGTTACACAATAATCGAGCCTGAATTCTTCCTTCCTTCCGCACAATGGAGGTGATTCGAGCTTGTTGGCTTAATTGTTCCAATTGATGCTTGCCAACATCAACCAACCATACTTTACCCTCGACAGTTCGAATCATATCGTCTATAGCCCCTTGATACAGACAACGGCCTTCTTTTAAAACGAGTAGTTTGTCACATGTGCTCGAAACGTCAGGAACAATATGAGTAGATAACAATATAATCCGCTCTTCTCCATAATTCTGAAGCAAGTTTCGAAAAGCAATTCTTTCTTTGGGGTCCAGTCCAACCGTCGGCTCATCAACAATTAACAACTTAGGTTGTCCTAACATAGCTTGGGCAATTCCTAAGCGCTGCTTCATTCCCCCAGACAGCTGTTTTATTTTTTTATGAACTTGATCGATAAGTCCCACCTCAATTAATCGCTGAGATGTCTCCTCTTGAATATGACGCTTACCTTGAATACCTTTTAAAGCTGCAAAATAGTGCATAGATTCCATAATCGTTACATTTGGAAAAAAATCGAAATGTTGTGGCAAATACCCTAGTAAGGAACGAATAGCATCAGGTTCTTTTTTCAAAGAATGTCCGAATATTTCAACTTCCCCTCGGTCGAATCTAAGTAAAGTGGCAAGAATTTTCATTAAAGTGGTCTTACCCGCCCCATTGTCTCCGAGCAGTCCGAAAATACCATTATCAATGTGGAAATGAAGCTCGTTAAGTACTTGGTGAGAACCATATGACTTACTTAAAGCTTGAATATCAATTGTCAAATGAGACATCCTCCAATAGTTGCTCTCGCTGCCGCTTAGCAGAGAACAGGTTTTTCTTGTCTTCTTTAGTTAATCGTAAATACAATTCCATACAATCCATTATTGCACTACGAGTAAAGTTACAGTATTTATCCACTGGCTCATTAATCGAACCACTAAGCACCATATTTTCTTGAGGACAACCTCCACCACATAGATTCTTAGCCCAACATTCTCCGCATACAGTTCTCTTCTCTAAACGCATCTCACTAAGCATGCCACTCTTCTTTCTTACATCCATCCCTTCCCTTACATTCCCTAAAGAATAATCCTTTTCATTAACAAATCGTTGACAAGGATAAAGATTACCATGCACATCAACGGCAAGCATATGCGAGACCGCTCCACAAAAATAATCTCGCTTAGAAGAAGAATGAATCATCTTCAAGTATTTTAGAATGTTCGATATTTGACGTGCTTCCCCATATTTTTTAGCTTGAAGCAAAGATTCAAAATGAACAACCAATTTGGTGAATTCCTTTGCATACTTCTCAAAGTCTTCCTCACTAAGCATCTCGACTGCAGGATACATCGCAACATGGCGGATACCAATCCCCATTAAATGTGTAAGTGTATGTGTTATATCCAATTGTACTGGTGAAATCGTAGCTCTTGCTGTTATGACACCTTTTTTTCTTAAACTTTCTGTTCTATTTAAAATGATTTCATAGGTACCTTTTCTGTTCTGATAATATCGATTGAAATCGTGCGTCATTTGATCACCATCTAGACTTATCTGAATAGAAATATGATGATCTAATAAGAAGTTTTCAATTTCTTTGGAAATCAAGGTGCCGTTCGTTGTCATACTATATGTAACACGTTTATTTGATTTTTCTTGTTTTAGCTTAGTGTAGGCTACAACTTCTTTAATAACTTCAATGTTCAGAAGTGGCTCCCCTCCAAAAAAGCAAATATTCAGTTCTTCTTCTTCGCCAGAATGATTAAACAGATAATCAACTGCTTTTAATGCGGTCTCTGTGTCCATCCGTCCTCGGTCATTATATTCTCCGTCTCCTCCATAACAGTAAGAGCATCTTAGATTACACTCTTGAACCAGCATAAGGATTATAGATGATAGACTTACTTGCTCATCATTGCAACTTTTACATTCCTTTTGAATAGACAAATCTTTATTATATATAACCGATGCTTCCTCCAGACTGGCTAATAGCCTATCTACCTCTTCTCTACTAGAACGATGCTTAAGTAATTCATATATTTCTTCAATTTCCTTACCTTCGCTATTACATATATCTACTACGACATCATCAATCTGAAAAAGCCCATTTGTTTTTATATTGTATAAGTATAACTTTTCATTTTGTTCTATGATTTTGACGGGATTTTTTTCAAATGGAGCACTAATCACTAGTAATCATCCTTTCAAAGTTAACAAAATAAGAGGAAGTCCAAGAAGATTAGTTCCCAGACCTCCTAATTGACTATCTGTGTTTGAAAGTCCTATCGCTGCGAGTTTTACTTCAATTAATCGCTATCATTATTAGTACACCAATGACCACTTTCTTTGCTACAAAACCAATCAGTAGCATCACAACCTACACAACGATCACGTGTATCACAAAAAACGCAAGTCATAGGAGAAACACTACCTTCAGCTGCTTGGTTAATAGGATCGAACAATTTGATTCACCTCATTTTTTATATTTTGTTATTTCTTTTCCAATATAGTCAGTTTTTCATTGCATTTCTATACTTTTTTTAAAAAAATTGTATAAAATTTGTTAACATATTATTTTTGAAATATATTCAATTAAATATAATAAAAGTATAATTCGCTTTGCTAAAAAAAACTGGTCGTTGTTAATGTAATGCATACCCTAATGATTCTGGAGGTCGTAACTTTTATTCACCTTCGTAACACGCAATCTGTATTCTAAATCTTTCTTCTCCCGTTCTCATATATAAACAAAACCTGATGCAGCTTTTAAGAATGAATGTCAACTAGTCTGGATTTCCTATTTTTCTATAAAACAAAAACACAAAAAACGGAGAACTTCTTTGACTTAAACTAAGAAGTTCTCCGTTTTGTGTTTTTATCATTTTGCGTATTACACTACTACTTAATCCCCGAAATCGTATAGTTCTCGATAATATACTTTTGGAAAACAATGAAGATAATCATGATCGGAACGACCATAAAGGTCGAGCCTGCCATTTGAAGGGCAAATTGACTTTCGTTCTGTCCCTTGAGCAGTGACAGTCCGACGGACAATGTGTACAGCTTCTCATCGTTCGCAATAATGAGCGGCCACAGGAAGCTGTTCCATCCGCCGATAAAGGTTAAAATGGCCTGTACTGCTAGAATCGGTGTCGAGATAGGCAATACGATTTGCAGAAAAGTACGGAACTCCCCTGCTCCATCGAGGCGTGTCGCCTCTAGCAGTTCTTCCGGGATATCGGACATGAACTGCCGGAACAGGAAGATCGCGAACGCACCTACCAATCCAGGCAGGACAATCCCTAGCATGGAATTGGTCAACCCCATCTGGTTCAGAATCAAATAGACGGGAATCATCGTCACTTGGCCTGGAATCATCATCGTTGCCAGTACCAGATAGAACAGAAACCCTTTGCCTTTAAATTGGAATTTGGCAAAACCATAACCCGCCATGGCATTCAGAAATAATCCGAAGAAGGAAGCTAAAACAATAATCAGCGTATTCGTCAGATAGGTTCCAAAAGCCATGCTATCGAATAGTAATTTAAAATTATCCAGTGTAAAGTGCTGCGGCCAGATGGTCGGAGGAATTTTGGTTACCTCCCCCTCTGTCTTAAAGGAGGATAGAATCATCCACGCAAAAGGCAGCACCATCAACAGACCTCCCACGGTCAGGAGAATCGCCACGAACCATTGAAATGTTTTTTCACCACTGCGCGTATTGGCGCGGGCTTGCTGAACAGCTGTTTTCACGTTCATCACCTCTCTCTATCAGGACTCCGCTTTATTTTGCAAACGGAACTGAATCAGCGTTACCGCGATGATCGCGAAGAACAGAATGAACGATCCCGCCGCGGCATACCCGAATTTACTAAATTGGAAGCCGTTATTGTAAATGAACAAGGATGCCGTCAGCGTGCCGTCGAGCGGTTTCCCTTTGGTCATGACAAAAGGTTCCTCGAAAAATTGCAGCCAGCCGATCATCGTTGTGATGGACACGAAGAAAATAGCGTAACGAAGCTGCGGAAGCGTAATATAACGAATTTGCTGCCATGTATTGGCACCGTCGAGCTGAGCCGCTTCATAATAAGAACCCGGAATCCCTTTAATAGCCGCAATAAAAATAATCATGTTTAAGCCGATGCCCCGCCAAACCGCTAACACAATCAGCGAAATTTTCGCTACTGTTGGATCGGTCAGCCATGGGACGGGACCTAAATTCATCAGACCAAGTACGTAGTTGAATAATCCAAGCGTCGGATTATACAGATAACTCCAAACCACTGCGACCGCAACCACATTCGTTACGGACGGCAGATAGAACACGACGCGGAATACTTTGAAAGCACGTGATTTCCCCATGTTAATCAGAATCGCGATGCTAAGCGAAAATATCAGCACCAACGGAACACCGATGATGACGAAGAACAGGGTATTACCAAGGGACTTTATAAAGGAAGGGTCCAAAAGCACGTTCGTGTAATTTTCCAATCCTATAAAGCGAATACTTTCATAATTAACGAGTCCGGACAGATCCATATCCGTGAAGCTGATCACGAGCGCCAGTAGTATCGGCAACAACGAAAACAGCGTTAACAGGATGATGGAGGGACCGATAAACAAGTATGGCGCAAGCTTCTGCGAGCTTCCTTTCATGCCTTCACTCCCTTTGACAATGACGGATATGGATCATTATTTTTTCATTATACTTGCAGCCTGCTGATTAAAGTCATCCATTTCCTTCTGTACATCGGCATGACCGCGGTAAATACGTTCGAAGCTCTTGATGAATTGTTGAGAAACTTCTTCCCATGCGGCCAGTTGCGGCAATGCTGCGGAATGATCCAACTGTTTGCGAATCGTCCGAAGCATCGGATCACTCTTCAGTTTGGCATCTTCCCACGATTTAGTAGTTGCAGGCAAGTTACTGGACAGATCCATCCATTTCAGCTGTGTTTCTGGTTTGCTCATGTAAGCCAGGAATTTGGCCGACTCCTCTGGGTGCTTGCTGAATTTCATAATTGAAAGGTTGGCTCCACCCAAAACGGACAGGTTGTTTACTTTGCCAGGAAGCTCCGCTATATTCCACTTACCTTCCAATTCTGGTGCCTTGCTCTTGATTTCTTTAATCATGAAAGGACCGCTGATAAACATTGGAACGATACCCTCGCCTTGCAAACCTTGAACGGAATCAATTCCAATATCCACTGCGTTAGAGCCATTTTGGAAAAAGGTATTCACATACTTCACAGCATCCACAAACGGTGGTTGATTGAACAGCGGATTGCCCTGCTCGTCAACCAGCTTGGAACCGTTCTGGAGAGCAAACATAAAGCCCATAGACTGCTCCTTTGCACTAAAGGAGATGCCATATTTGCCTTTGCCCCGAGCCGCCAGCTTTTGAGCAGCATCGGAAAGCTCTTCCCACGTTTTAGGCGCTTCATTATATCCGACTTGTTTCAGTAGGTCAGAACGATAGAACAAAACTCTCGTTTCAGTGTACCAAGGCACACCGACTGGTTTCCCTTCAAATTTTGTCGTACCTACAGCACCCTCGAAGAAATTCTTCGATTCCAGTTCAGGATACTTGCTGATATAAGGGCTAATATCCGTCAATGCACCCGCTGACGCAAGTTCGGGAACCCATGATGTACCTAACTGAACCACGTCCGGACCGGATTTTGAAGCAACTGCTGTCAGCAGCTTATCGTGAGCGTTATCCCAAGGCAACGCCTGTACATCAACGTGAATATCTGGATTTTCTTTCTCAAAATCTTTTACAATTTCAGGCAGCAGTTTTCCTTCTGCCCCCATGCCCCACATGGTGATGGTCGTCTTGCCGTTCGCATCTTTGCCAGACGAATCATCCTTGGACGAGCAGCCTGCCAGCGCGCCCCCCAGTAATAAGGTACTTGCCAAAATGATCCCCAACGTTCTTTTCATCATACGAATTCCTCCCGAGATGATCGGTTTACCGATCATGCAATATGATAACGGATTCAAATACGAGGATTTTGCAAAATACAATAATTGATTGGAATCGAATTTTGCAAAATCCTGATGCATGTAAATACATAGCGATTAAAGCATACCGCTATAACACTTATGTTCAAAGCACAAGGACCATACCCGTCAATAGAAACGTTTCGATAGTCATTATAAAACAAATTGAAACCGTATTCAATAGCAATATTATTTTTTGTTTGCTCGGAATCCTGACTTTTTTTCGTTTTTATCATCTTTATTACGCTATTTAGCCTATAAAAACCCGCTGAATTGGATTTGACTCTCCATTTGAAAGCGTATATAATCCAACTGAGTTCAATAATAGAAACGTTTCGATTAATAATACGACAGAATATTATGCTTCTATACTAGCTATTAGCCTGTTCAGCATTTTTTTGAATCATCTTTATCCAAAAAATCTCATGAATCTGAAAAAGAGAGCTGTCCACCAACAATACAGCTTATGGAGGATTATGATGGAACAACACCTGAATTCCTATTTAGAAAACATGACGCTTGAAGAAAAAGTCGATCAACTGCTACAGCTTGTAGGTGCCTTCTTTGAAGAAGCGGGAACGGATAGTCAAATTACCGGCCCTATGGCTTCTCTCGGCATTACAGAGAAAAATGTCCACAACGTCGGTTCCGTGCTTGGCCTCGCAGGGGCTAAGGAAGCAATTCGTGTTCAGCAGGCTCATTTGAGTAAAAACCGTCTGGGTATTCCGCTTTTAATTATGGCAGATATTGTACATGGCTTCAAAACGATTTTCCCTATACCGCTGGCTATTGGTTGCTCATGGGATATGCAGCTGGCAGAAGAGAGCGCTACCATTGCCGCTCGAGAAGCGGCTGTATCCGGTGTTCATGTCACATTCGCCCCTATGGTCGATCTGGTGCGTGACCCGCGCTGGGGCCGTGTGATGGAATCTACAGGGGAAGACCCTTACCTCAACAGCGAATTTGCTCGTGCGTTTGTGCGGGGGTTTCAGGGTAAAGATCTGACGAACGATACCGACCGGGTGGCCGCATGCGTGAAGCATTTTGCCGCATATGGAGCTGGCGAAGGCGGACGGGATTACAATACTGTTGATGTGTCCGCATGGCAGCTGCGAGAGTATTATCTCCCCTCCTACAAAGCTGCTTTAGATGAAGGCTGTGAAATGGTGATGACATCCTTCAATACCGTAGAAGGCGTAGCCGCAACGGGCAATAAGCGCCTGATGCGTGATTTGCTTCGTGATGAATGGGGCTTTGATGGTGTACTCATTTCGGATTGGGCCGCGATCAAAGAGCTTATTCCTCACGGCATTGCCGAAGATGAGCGGGAGGCAGCAAAGAAAGCATTACTGGCAGGCGTAGATATTGAAATGATGACCTCCTGCTATAACGGGCATCTGCCTGAGCTGGTTCGCAGCGGACAGCTGGATGAAGCGCTCATTGATGAAGCAGTGATGCGTATATTGAAGCTCAAGCAAAAGCTGGGCTTGTTCGAAAACCCACTACGCGGCGCAGACCCTGAGCGTGAACGTGAAGTTGTGTTCTGCGACGCTCATCGCACAGTTGCCAAAGAATTAGCTATTAAATCATGCGTACTGCTCAAAAATGATTCCGTTCTTCCATTGAATCGCAATCAACGTATTGCATTGATCGGACCTTTTGCAGAGAGCGGCGATATTCTGGGTTCTTGGTCGTGGAGCGGTTCACAAGAGGAAGCCATTCGTGTTGTTGACGGATTCCAATCGAAAATATCCTCCTCGTTGCTCACGGTTGCGGCAGGTTGCTCTATCGACGATATGACTGAGGAGCAATATACAGAAGCTCTGCAAGCTGCCAGCCAAGCAGAGGTTATCGTGTTGGCGCTTGGAGAGCGCTCGGATATGAGTGGTGAAGCAGGCAGCCGTTCCAATATTCGCTTGCCACAAGCCCAGTTGGAACTGGTGAAGCGCCTGAAGACGCTGAACAAGCCTATGGTAGCCGTACTGTTTAATGGTCGTCCATTGGATCTGCACGGCGTCATTGAAGAAGCAGACGCTGTACTGGAAGCCTGGTTCCCTGGTGGCGAAGGCGGCGCAGCAATTGCCGATTTGTTATACGGTGATGCCGAACCTACGGGTCGTCTGACGATGTCCTTCCCACAATCGGTCGGGCAGGTGCCCGTGTATTACAATCATTTTAATACAGGACGCCCGCAGTTAGATCCAAATACAAAAGAACGCTACGTGTCCCAATACCTAGACGTACCGAACGAACCTTTATTCCCGTTCGGCTATGGACTGAGCTACACCAATGTAGCCTATGACAGCGTACAGCTTTCCGGCGACACTCTTACTCCCGGTCAGGAGCTGACCGTTAAAGTGCAGGTAACGAACACAGGAACGCGTCCAGTCGAGGAAACCGTCCAGTTCTATATTCGTGATATCAGCGGTGATACGGTTCGTCCGATGAAAGAACTGAAAGATTTCTGCAAAGTCCTGCTTGCCCCAGGCGAAAGCCGGGAAGTGGAATTTACAGTGACCGAGCCTCAGCTGCGCTATCATCATGCAGATTTGAGCTTTGACAGTGACAGCGGTGAATTTGCCGTCTTTACAGGACCTAACAGCCGAGATACTACAGAAGGCCATTTTCGGTTAGTAAAAGAAACAGGAAAGTGAGGCGTTCCCTTTGATAAATACAAGTCTAGATCAAAATATTTTGCTGCGGACCGGAGACCTGTCTTTTACCTTCTTAAGCAGCGGTGATGTGTACAAGATCGCTCACGGCTCAACGATGATCAACCAACTGTTGACCAATTCAGTCGACGGTTCCTTGAACAATCTGTACTTGAGATTGTACCGTCCGTCCGGTGTAAGTATCACTCCCCTGCTTGGGGTTCGCTCACCGGGAGTAATCCGACAAACGGATCAGCAGATTATTTGGGAAGGTTTCACCGCTGGTGTAGGCTATCAGGTGACCTTCACGCTAAGCCGCCTGGGAGTATGGTTCTGGGATGTAACCCTACAGGGCGATGACGTGGAAGCAGATGTCGTGTACGGTCAGGATATCGGCATTGCCGATACCGCTGCTGTGCGCAGTAATGAAGCTTATTTATCTCAATATATTGACCACACCGTGTATCATGATGAACAAAGAGGCTATACCGTTTGCTCACGTCAAAACCAGCCTCAAAGTCAGGCATTCCCATACATTCAACAAGGCTCGTTAACCCGCACTGTTGGTTACTCGACTGACGGATTTCAGTTCTTTGGACTTTCGTACAAAGAAACGAATGAGCCGGAAGCACTCCGTCGCGATTCGCTCGCCAATGAAGTGTACCAATACGAATTCGCCTATACCGCGTTGCAATCTGAGCGGGTGAAACTGGCTGGGGAAGCTCGCTTTACTTTTTACGGTCTGTTCCAGCCGAATCATCCAGCCGCAGTGACAAAGCTGGAGTATCAGGAACTGGTGACAAAAGCACGTGACGAAGTAGCTGCCATTCTAGTAGACGCTTCCGAGACCATCATACCGGTACGCGCGGCAAGTGATCTTCAGGCAGGGCGTGTGGCCCCAGCTCAAACCATCGGTGAGCCGCTGCGTACACTGAACTTGACCGATGCCGAAGTGGATCAACTTTTCCCCAAACGGCAGGAAGAAGAACGGGATGGCGATGAGCTACTTTCCTTTTTCACGGACAGCTATGAGCATGTCGTACTCAAATCCAAAGAGCTTCGTGTAGAGCGTCCCCATGGGCACATTTTAATGGGCGGGCATTACTCAGGAGGTAAGGAAGAAACCATTACAACCACCTCCTATATGTACGGGGTGTTCAATTCCCAACTCGTAATCGGCAATACAAATTTCAACAAAATGATTACCAACGCGCGTAATGCGCTCAATATTCCCAAGACATCCGGTCAACGTATTTATGTCGGAATCCAAGGGAAATACCGCCTGCTTACGATGCCTTCCCTGTTCGAGATTGGCTTCAATTATGTGCGCTGGTATTACAAAACGGCAGACGATACATTCATTATTACAAACCATACGAATGTCGATAGCCCACAAGTACGGCTTCATATGCGTGCGGCGAGTGGCAAAACCTATCCGTTCCTCATCACTCAGCAAATGTCTATGCATGTGAACGAATATGAGCTCCCGTTTCATATGGAACGTGAAGGTGACGCCCTACTCTTCCGGGCAGACTCCGCCTCTCTGAGCGCCGAGGCCTATCCAGACCTGCTGTACCGAATGCACATAGAGGGCGCTCCATTACAGCATGTGAGCGACGCTCACGCACTGCTACAGGGGAAAGCTTCTCCTGATGCGTCTCTGGTTGTGTTGGAGCTGGGTGACAGCAGCGAATGGACCTGCACCGTGCAGGGTTGGCTGAATGGGCTTTCAGCTGGGCAAGAATCAGCGCACAAAGAGCGTCATGCTTCCTTTGAAGATGAGCGCGAGCGCTATCGGGCATATTTTGCCGAGCTTATGAACGGTTTCCATCTGTCGCTGGGTCAACACGAAACAAACGAGCTATTCCGTGTGAACGCAGTGGCTTGGTGGTACACCCACAATATGCTCGTTCACTACTCTGTGCCTCATGGTCTGGAACAATACGGTGGTGCAGCCTGGGGAACACGTGATGTGTGTCAGGGGCCTGTGGAATATTTCTCAGCTATGCAAAAGTTCGATGAGGTCCGTTCCATTTTGCTGACTGTTTTCAGCCATCAGTACGAAGACAGCGGAAACTGGCCGCAATGGTTTATGTTTGACAACTATACTCACGTGCAGCAAGAAGAAAGCCATGGAGATATTATCGTCTGGCCACTCAAGGTACTGGGCGACTATTTGACCGCTACCCGTGATTACAGTATTCTGGAAGAAAATGTGCCTTACACCCATCGGCATACTTTCGATTATACCAAGCAGACCGCGACTCTCATGGAACATGCCCTGAAGGAAATCGAATATATTCGCGAGAATTTCCTGCATGATACGTATTTGTCGGCCTATGGCGACGGCGATTGGGATGATACCCTCCAACCAGCCAATGCTCAGCTGAAGCAATACATGGCGAGCAGCTGGACGGTTGCACTCACCTACCAAGTTATTAGTAACTTTGCTGCTGCTTTGGAGCAGGCCCCCGCGGGTGTATTAAGGGAAGCCGACAAGATCGCACAAGATCTACATCAGATGGCCAATGGCATCCGTAAAGACTTTAACCGCTACATGCTGGAGAGCGGAATTATTCCGGGCTTCGTGTATATGGAAGAGCCCGGCCAACCTAAGCTGATGCTCCATCCGTCTGACACCGAGACAGGAATCCATTATCGGTTGCTGCCGATGACACGCAGCATGATCAGCCAGCTGCTTACGCCTGAGCAAGCATTGGCTCATGAGCAACTCATCCGTGAGCAGTTCCTCTGCCCGGATGGGGTGCGTCTGATGAACCGCCCTGCACAGTATGATGGCGGTGTGAGCTCGCACTTCAAGCGTGCAGAGCAAGCGGCCAACTTCGGACGTGAGGTCGGGCTGCAATATGTGCATGCCCATATCCGCTTTGCGGAAGCGATGGCCAAATTGGGACGCAAGGATGACGCTTGGCACAGCTTGAAGCTCATCAATCCGGTCGGCATCCGTGCGTCCGTACCGAATGCCGAATGGCGCCAAAGTAACGCCTATTTCAGCAGCTCGGATGGTAAATTTAATACCCGCTATGAAGCACAGGAACGGTTTGGTGAACTGCGTGAAGGAGCCGTACCCGTCAAGGGCGGCTGGAGAATCTATTCCAGTGGTCCAGGAATCTATATGAATCAGCTCATATCGAATGTCCTTGGTGTTCGTCAGTCGGGCGAAGATCTAATCCTAGACCCCGTGCTACCGGATCATCTCGATGGGTTGGAATTTGAATTTTCCTTTGCAGGAAAACCAATTACCTTCGTCTACCGCATGCTGCAAGAGCATACTGGCGGTGAGCAAGGCCGTACAGTATTGAACGGAACACCACTGGAAAGCGTGCCAGCCGATGATAATCGCTACCGCTCCGGTGCCTTGCGCATCAAACGTAGGATTTTCGAGCAAGCCTTGGCAGAACATGATGGTGTACACCGGCTGGAGATTATTTTATAAAGCGTTTTTAATGCTAAATCTGGTATAGGCAACAAAGGGATGGCGATCTTGCGGGATCGCCCTTTGCTGCTTATGTGTAGGACTAAGACATTTGGAATAGATATGTGGTTAATAATGAATATACAATAGCAATTATAAGATGGACGACAAGGAGGTGACGATGTGGTCAGCATTAAAGATATCGCCAAACAGGCGGGCGTTTCCATATCTACCGTTTCATATGCCTTGAATGGTAGCGATAAGGTAACAGAAGAAACTTGCGCACGTATTTTAGCCATTGCCAAAGAGCTTAACTATGTGCCCAATGCCGCCGCACGTAATCTCAAGAAAAGGCAGACCAAAATTATTGGCGTTTTCCTAACTGATTTCCGTGGAGACGTTTATGGAGATTTACTGTATGGCATCAAGGAAATTTTGAACCGCAAGGGCTATGATCTCATCGTATGCAGCGGTAAGCAGTCTCACCGAATGCTGCCGGAACGCATGATCGACGGCGCCATTGTGCTGGATCAGACGTTTGATAGTCAGGAGCTACTGAACTACGCCGAGCGAGGACATAAAATTGTCGTGTTGGACCGTGAACTGAATCATCCTAACATTAACCAAGTGCTGCTGGATAACAAAGCGGGCGCCGCTCTCGCAGTCGAACATTTATTGGAATTGGGACACCGTAAGCTATATGTGGTTACCGGACCAGAAGGTTCTTACGATTCTTGGCAACGGATGCAGGCGGTCAAGCAGACCATTGAGCGTAGCGGCGTGGCTGAAATGATCGAAATTGACGGCGATTTTGAGAAATCGGGCGGTGAACAGGCGGCTGAGATCATTTTGCAGCAACACGTTAGCCCGGGTTCGGAACCTGTAGCCGTATTTTGTCTCAATGATGAAATGGCAGTGGGCTTGTACAATCGAATGGCTCAGTCAGAGCTGACGATTGGCAAGGATATTCATATCGTCGGCTTTGATAATATCGAGCTGGCGCAATATATTCAGCCCCGTCTGACAACGATTGACTATTCCAAGCGTAAATGGGGCGCTGTAGCTGCCGAACAAGTTCTCAAAATCATTGCTGGGGAAGACGTGGAGCATGAACGTTTATACGTTACGCTTGTCCAAAGAGAATCGGCAGGCGCAGCATTCATCACCCAAGATCAACAGAATCTGTGATGAACAGCGTAGAAGTAACCTGCTCGCCAGCCTCCTCCCAAAAAAAAAGAACTTCCACAGGCCCAAAACACGGGGTGGAAGTTCTTTTGGTTATACTTATTTAACTTAACAAATCCTCAATTGAATTCGACAACGACCGTAAGGGATTACCAATCGTTTGCCCCGTCTCCAGCTCCACCTGTAACGCAGCATCAACCATAGACAACTGTGCTACAGCCAGCCCTCTGCTTGGATCAACCTCCCTTAGCTCATACAGCGAACGAACCAGCAATTCCTTATACTCGTCTTCACGTCCCTGCATAATCAGTTCAAAAGCGTCCTCCACCACCTTAACCTCTATCCAAGAAGAGATATCCGGTTTGCCTAACAGAGCAGCCGTATGATAAAGACGCTTCATCGTTCCCTCTACAGTAGCCGGATTCGTGAATACCAAGGTCCGTGGCAGCAAATCATCGCATATCTCATGAAAAAAGGGCTCATCCAGCGCAATTACTGGTGTAGACAGGGTCAATTGAGCCTTTTCTGCCAAAACAATATAATTCGTGCACGTTATCAAAATAACGTCTATATCGCTTTGAGCAATCCATCTCAGTTGCTCTTCTACCTTGCGACTGGCATCGTCCGCAGAAAAATGCGGGTCTGACGAGATCCGGCGCATAAGCCCAGGGTCCACAAAATGTATCAGCTCCACCTCATAAGAAGCAAAAGCTCGTTCCACATAGGCTATGTTCGAGTGATGTGCATGCAGGCAGCCCACACGTTGCTTCAAGCCTTCCATCGTCCAACCTCCTGTTATAAGTTTGCATCATTTTAACAGGAAGAGGACGATTAGGAAAGCATGCAAATCACGCCATACCACAAATGCACTTTCTTAAAACTTGCCGTTTGTATTTTTCCACTCTGTTTTAGCTGGAACCTCCTGAACTACGTCCCAATGCTCCGCTACCTTGCCGTTCTCTACCCGGAACAGATCATAGACAGCGGCTGAAGTTCCCTTAGACGATGTCAATTCACTCACAACCAGCACAAAGTTGCCTTCTCCAATGACCATGTGAACCTGATCATATCCAAAAGAAGCTCCTTGGCTTCCCGCTGCGGAAAATGCTTGTTTCAAATTGGATACACCGTCACCAAAAAGAGGATTATGTTGAATGTAATGGTCACCGTTATAGTAGCTTTCCAATGCAGCACGATTTTTGCCAACCAGGACATCATCCACAAACTTGCGGATCAGTGTTTTGTTCGTCTCAGTTTGGTTGAGATCCGTGATCTGTGTTGTTCCATCAATCATGGTGTGTCCGCTTGGATTGGCTGGAGCCGAGTCCTGCATGTTGTCCCAATGCTCAACAATTTTACCATTGCTATCGAAGCGGAAAATATCAAAAACAATGCTCGTTTTCCCTGAAATGGACTCTTTATAATGAACTGCTACATCATTACCATCCTGAATTACACGTTGGATTTCAACCTGTACATTGGCTCCCTTCGACTGGCTAATCCCTTGCAGCAACGCATCTCTTCCGCTAGCAAAGCTCAGATTGTGCTGAATGTACTGATCCTTGCTGATCCAAGTCTCGGCCGCTTTCGTGTCTCCGGTTTCAAAGCTTTTCACGATTTCAATGACCTTATCCTTATTACTCACCCCGATTTGCACCGTTTGGCTGGCCGGGTCCCAGATCACTTGCTTGCCCCATGCTTCTTTGACGACATCAACCGGTACATAGGTTACCCCTTGCTTGGTCAATAGGGTCGAGGTGGATAGAGGTACCTTAATCCCGTTGATTTGCGCTTCCGGACTGCCAGACACCAGTACAACCGTCGCCTGATCATATCGGATGGTCGTGCTTTGTCGCGCCGTATTGAACGTAATATGTTTGGCATCCATCGGAATTCCCAAACTGGAGGCCAATTGTCTCAAGGGAATTAAGACCTGCTTATTTCTCACGATAGGCGCAATTTTGTAAGCTTCCTTCTTGCCATCTACCCAAACCTGAATACCCGTAGTAGGTTTTACCTCGGCTGCTAAAGCCGGTACAGCAGAAGACAGAACAAGCAAACCAGCGAGTGCAGCAGTAACCGTATGTTTTTTCATGAATGTGAACCCCTCTCAACCTATAAAATAAAATGTGGAAAACAATTTCCTTTTATGTAACTAATATAGTTACACCTAATCGCAAGAAGCAACTTTTCCCCGCCTATCTAACTTTAAACCCCATTTAAATCTTTTGAAACCTCAATAACCCTCCTTTCAAAAATTTATAATTGTACTGCTACAATGCAAGCCACAAGCCTTAGAATAAAGGATATGGGGAGCAATAACAATGTGTGATAACTTGCTAATGCCAAAACTCAAAAAGCGGCTCCTATCGCCAAGCGAATGAACGCTTTTTGAATAGTAAGCCGCTGTGTTAACCCCATTGCTATTGTTATACGGATAACGTTCTCCGAAACTTGATAAAGCTCCCGATTCGCCAGATTGAGATATACACCAGCGCCATCGTAATTGCCAGCATGCTAATTTCGGTCGTACCCAAACTACTGAGATACTGGGTCAAAACGACGCGAATCAAGATAATAGCGATAATAATATATTTAAAATATTGGTTCGGCTTGGGATAAATAAGACCGTCATCCCGTCTTTCATACGCCGTATGCAGCAAGATAACATAGCCAAACAGAGCCCCTAGTAGCCCGGCAACCATCAGTTCCCAAAAGGCGGGGAGCTCGTACGTTTGACCGGGAATATGCATTAATTGGTACACAGACATCATCATAAGCGGGAAAGCGATAAACAAGGGGAGCAGAATCCGGATTCCATTTCCTTTTACCGGTCCCCTTCGTCTCTTGGTCCTTAACCAGATCATCAGCCCCACCAGAACAGCCATCAATACATATATAAATATCGTCGTCATGGTGTAGTAACTCCTTCCTCATAGATCCTGTAGATACGCTAGCCTAAATCGACAGTTTTTTCTCCAGCAGATACGCGCTCAAGCGGATTAATACATATGCAGCAACCCAACTTATCAACACCGCAATCGGGAAATGCCAGGTAAATGGAAACCATTGTCCTGTTTGAGCATGGTCAAACTGCTCATAAAGCCCCTGATCGCCCGACCAATAAAAGACACTCCCGCCACCCATCAAAAGAATCCACAGTATCGGGTTAAGCGGCCGCAAGGTGCTGTATTTGGTACTGGCCGTCAATAGACCCAGCGCAATAACCAACGGTGTGAAGGCGATAATCATCACAAACCAGTTCAATCCGGCTACAATAAAAGACGCTGCATCCGCAAACGTATAAGGCTGTATGGTTGATGAGATGAACAACGCGTACAGAGAACCCACCACAAACAGAAGCAATATTACGACCATGGTTTGTAAAATAGCCGCAATCCATTTGGCGCTAATCAGCCATATGCGCGGATAGGGAAGGGTCAGCCACCATCCGTAGGTGTCATTTTCCCATTCTCTTCTCAAGCTTCCCACACCCATAAAAATGATCATGTACGGCAGGCCCAGGGTGACATACCACAGCCTTGTTAATTCGAGCTGGTTGTGAAGTGCGAAGTACAAGGAAATAGCGAACGCCGCAATTAGAAATAATGAGAAATACACGAGTCTCCACGATCTCGGTAGTCGATTGCGGCCCTGCTTTCTCCAGCTTCCTTTATTTCGAAATTCATGGCGTATCAAATCTTTGAACAGCCCTGATGAATTCACGCCTTCCACTCCTTTTTGTACAAATTGCGGAACACCTGATTCAGCGAGCCATGCTCTGCACGCAGATCATCCGAATCACCAGACCATATGGTCCGTCCGTGGTCCATCATGACCGTGTAGTCAAACAAGCCTTCCACTTCCTGAATATCATGCGTGCTAATGAGTATCGACTGCTGCCGCCCCTCCAAATAATCAATAATCCCGGCTACAATCGCCTCTCTAGAGAGAACATCAATACCCGCAAACGGTTCATCCAGGATCATGAGTGGAACCTCACGTGCCAGACATAAAATCAGTAGCACACGTGCCTCCTGCCCGCGACTCAGCCCAGTCATTTTAAGTTCCAGCTCGACGTCCATATGATCAGCAAGTTTATACGCATCTTTTATATTGAAACCAGGCAAAAAAGACTTCCCCCATTCCAGCGTCTGCTGAACTGTATGATTGGGGTACCAGCGTGCCCGGTCAGGAAGATAGGATATATCCCGGCTGGTTTCCCAACCAGGCTGTCGGCCCAACACCTGAAGCTCGCCCCCATCTGGCTGAATCAATCCGGTGATTGCTCGAAAGAAGCTGGACTTCCCACAGCCATTGGGTCCAAGCACGCCTACAATACGTCCTGCCGGAATGATGACATCTAATTGATCCAGTGCTTTTTTACTGCCGTATTGCTTCACCAGATGATTCGCAACCACAACAGACTCCGTCATGCCTTATCGCCTCCTTCCTTGTCATTTCCGTCCTGTTTGCTTCGTATATACTGCTGTACATCTTCCCACGATAACCCCAGGCTACTCATCTGTCCGAGAAACTGATCTATATACGTTATAGCCAATTGTTCCCGAAAGCTGGCAATCCGTTCACTGGACGAAGTAACATAAGTGCCTAGCCCGCGCCGCTTCTCAGTCAATCCGTCCCGCTCCAGCTCTTGATATGCCCGCATCACGGTATTCGGATTCATGCGTAATTCCTGCGCCAGATCACGAACAGATGGCATTTTGCTTCCCATTTCGATCTCCCCTTTAGCAATGGAGCTTCGTACTTGATTTAATATTTGTTCATATAATGGCTGGCTAAAATCAATTAAAAATCGGAACGAGCCAACCCGTTGTTCTTCCATGGGTGTTTCCCCCTAATCGGCTGCATCTATCGTGCCTGTAGTGTATTATATCACTTAATACACTTAATACAAGTTTACTTAGCTGAAATTTTAGTCATGCCACCCAAATTTCATTCAGTAAATGCTCAGCTTGCGCTCAGATAGCATTCAAGTTGATCCCTTATGATGTATCACGTACCAAACAAACCATAACCGAAAGGTGGAAAATGAAGATGAAGAGCACCAAGAAAGCAATTTTGGCTGGAGCGATGGTCTTGGCATTTTTAGGAGGCGGGGCACTGTACTCCACAAGCGCAGCCCATGCTGCTTCAACTACATCTGAGAAGGCTCCCATCGCAGACAAAGCACAGGCACCTAAGGGGAATCCCGGTGATGCTAATGGTCCTAAAATCGCAGGAGGTAACTATGCTGAGAACAAAGCTCTCCTGAAATTATTGAAATTGTCCTCCACTCAGTTGGATACACAGCTGAAAGCAGGTAAATCCCTTGCTACGATCGCCAAAGCACAGGGCGTGAGCGTAAATTCCGTTATTGATGTGATGGTTTCAGATATGAAAGCAAAACTGGCTACGGAAAAACAAAACGGCAAGATTACGGCAACTGAATATAACCAACGTGTCTCTAATCTGAAGCAAATGATGACAGATATGGTGAATGGCGTGAAACCATCCAAGCCACCAGTAGATGACGGTAAAGCGGGTGAAGGTAAGGCTCCTGCTCAGGGAGATGCAACCAAGGCTTCTGCTAAAACCAATGCAGCTAAAGCCTCTGCTAAGCAGAAATAGCTACAGCTCCTGTTTTCCAAAAGCTGTAGCTCGATAAGTCGCATTCATAAAAACCATTTGTTAATCAGACATATCCACCCATGTATAATAAATCTCCATCCGGCTTCCCTGTACGGGTAGAGAAATCAATAGGCCTGTCCCCTGCTGCGATACAACAGAAGGAGACAGGCTTATTTGTCATGTAAACAAGATAATATGTGGTAGACTAATATGATCCAGAGGTCATTTTTCACTCTAATTCATAATAAGGAGAATGTAATGAAAATAAATAAACAGGAATTTGATGTGCAAGGAATACACTATACGATCAGATCAGCCATAATTCAAGATGCGAAGAATTTGTCTGAAATCCGCTTGCTGATTGATGGAGAAACTGAAAATTTAGATAGAGAGAAGGGAGAAGCGTTTATAAGTACATCCGGTTTTGAACAGCTCATTAAATCAGATACAGAGAATAACAGAAACCTATTTTTAGTTGCGGTAGTTCATGATAAAATCGTGGGATTTTCAAGATGTGAGGGCCATGTTCTGAGCAGATTCTCTCATAAAGTTGAATTCGGCGTATGTGTACTAAAGGATTTTTGGGGTTACGGGATCGGGACGAATCTTTTAAAAGAATCTATTTCCTGGGCCGACTCCAATGGCATCAAGAAAATAACTCTACAAGTTTTGGAAACGAATGATAAAGCCATTGAGCTTTATAAAAAACATGGATTTGAAATCGAAGGATTATTAAAAAACGATAAGGTTCTTTCAGATGGTAAATACTACAACACCATAATCATGGGGAGATTTCATAAATAAAAAAAGACCCTGTTCAACAGGATCTTTCATCTTTGCATGGCCACACTTACCCTAATAGCGATAATCATCATAAGGATTGCGATTACGATACTGATCACGCGGCTGCTGGGCTGCGGTAATCATCAAAAATATGCCTGAGAGCAAATGCATCAACCAACCCACAATCGGAATCCATCCAATAACCGAGGTCACGATCCCTAAAATAGATCCATAATAAGACTCTCTATTCGTCACCGATAGCACCAACGTAACAACGTGGAAAATCAGCATAAAGAACAATATAGTATACGCGGAATTTACGATGAGCAGCCCGCCCAAAACGGGAATAGCTAAAAATAGCTCCAATCCGCCTGTAATCCATTTTAATGTTTTTGATGGTGTCATTGTTCCACTCTCCCGATGCTGTTTCATTCCATAATTATATCCTATCCCTATACAGGATGACATACATTTTTTGACATATTATATGCTTATATCGTGACAGACTCATCCCTTTTTCGAATGAGCTAAGCCCTGGCTACATATATGTGAGAGAGAATGAAATGACGTGATTTCTAGAGGGGTGAACACGATGGGATATTATATTGAGGTGGAACGCGGCGTGAAGCTGTATGTCGAGGATATTGGAGAAGGCATCCCTGTTCTGATGGTGCACGGCTGGCCGCTGGATCACCGAATGTACGAATACCAGGTCGCCTTGTTGCCTGCTTACGGGTATCGCTGTATTCAGGTTGATCTTAGAGGGTTCGGCAAGTCTGATCGACCATGGCATGGATACAATTATGATCGATTGG
This sequence comes from Paenibacillus sp. SER-28, assembly GCF_052906305.1. Classification (NCBI taxonomy): domain Bacteria; kingdom Bacillati; phylum Bacillota; class Bacilli; order Caryophanales; family Paenibacillaceae; genus Paenibacillus; species Paenibacillus sp. SER-28. Next base: position 60,154 of record NZ_JBRECM010000010.1, read on the forward strand.
CGGACGATCTGCTGGCTATTATGCAGGCGCTACAGTTAAATCAGGTACGGCTGATCGGTTTTTCCATGGGGGGAGCTGTGGTCACACGCTATATGAGCAGGCACCGGGGATTTGGCGTCAATCAGTTGATCTTGATCGGAGCAGCTACACCCCGGTTCACCCCAACCAGCGACTTCCCTTATGGTACTCCTGTCACAGAGGTAGATAAACTCATCAAACAAGCCTATACAGATCGCCCACAATTGGTAACTTCTTTTGGCGAAATGTTGTTTGCCAATCCGGTCAGCCAGAGCTTACGCGACTGGTTACGTGATCAGGGCTTTGCGGCTTCAGTTCATAGCATGGCTTGTACTTTGTATTCACTACGTGACTCTGATTTGCGTCCTGATTTGCCATGTATACACGTGCCTACTTGGATTCTACACGGCAAGCTGGATCGGGTCTGTCCTTTCCCCCTGGCTGTCCAAACTCAAAAAGGAATCGCCGGATCAAAGCTTATTCCTTTCGAAAGTAGCGGCCACGGTGTATTCTACGAAGCGCTACCTGAATTTAATTCTATCTTACTGAGCATACTAGCCCCATCCTACACACCATAATTGAAAGCCTGTTCATTCTTATGTATAATTTATATTTATAAAAAACAAAAAGACGCCTCAGCGCCGTTAATGGCTATGGGGCATCTTTCACTACAAACATTTATCCGCTTAGGATTGTTTGGTATGATTGAAGCTCGTATTATTTAAAACTGCCAGCTTTTTCTCGCCCTTCACCATGGCAGAACCGCAAATGGGGCATGTCGGCTCGACAGAAAAAGCGAAGTTATCCCGCATCCAGCCGTTACATGTATCGCTGGCGCAATTCCAGACAGTTGTAATTTCCTCAGGAATCTCATCCATTGGCTTTTTCCGTGAATTGTACATAAACATCCCTCTTTCTTCATGATTTATAAAGCGATAAGATGTAATCAGTTCAAAAACGGTCTTGTGAACAGATAAAAACAAATGCCCCAAACGCTATGTTCGGGGCATCTGAAGTAGGCTGTAATTTTAAATTACAGTTTTACAACGTTCTCAGCTTGTGGTCCACGGTTTCCTTCAACTACGTTGAATTCTACGCGTTGGCCTTCGTCCAAAGATTTGAAGCCGTCGCCTTGGATTGCGGAGAAGTGTACGAATACGTCGCTTCCACCTTCAACCTCGATGAAACCAAAACCTTTTTCTGCGTTAAACCATTTTACTGTACCTGTTTGCATGGAATTACCTCCAAAATGTATTTATATGACCTTTATTTTTTACAAATAAAAATTCACATATTGCACAAGGTTATTTCAACCTAAAACAATAGCCCTCTACAATATGCGAATCTCAGGTCACAATTTCAATATACTCATATTACCATAAGTGTATTGAAAACGCAAGCACTGGTGAATTTAATTTATGCAGAGTGCTTATGTTCTCTATTGCGAGCTTCAAAGCTGTGTTCATTCGAAGGGAGTGAGTCATTAACGCCTACTTAAAACATTATATCCGCAGTTGCTTCTTATTATACCAGCAATCAAGAAATAAATATACAAAACATTGTGCAGGAGACGAACTTCTTACTAAAAGCTCATCTCCTGCGTTTATTTGCTCATTTTGAACTACAATTCTGCCAGTGCTTTAATTTCCTCTGCTGTCAGCGCTTTGTTATACAATTGAACTTCATCCAGGCTGCCATTGAAGTAAGCATCGGCGGCAAAACGGCTTTTGCCGAGATAAGCCTCGCTCGTCAGCAACTCATCGGGATTGAAGGTAATGCTGTCATTAACAGCTACTTCCTCACCATTTACATACAACTTCCCTGTATTCCCTTCCAGTGTAACCGCTACATGCGTCCACTGGTTTAGAGGTAATGATGATTTGGAAAGCAAGCTTTGATCCGTACCCTCATGGATTGTAAACTGGAGCACACCACTTCCTTGGGAAGGGGTGAGGAACATATGCCGGGCTTGGCCGTTGCCAAAGTCAAAAATCCGTTGCCAAGCTGCACCGCCCTTCCAGTTTACCCAAGCGGAAAAGGTAAAATCCTTCGCATCCGTTACCGTCGCTGGTAGCTGCACGTAACCATCCTTGCCGTTCAGGACAAGAGCACCGCCAAGCTTCCCGTCTTTATCCCATGCGGCACCACCATAGATCTTACCATCGAAATGATTGTATGTGCTGTCGACTACCGAAGTTCCTTGATCTTCACTCCACGAATAGCGTGCAAGCTGAGAACCTTGGGCCTGCCCGGGAACAATGGCTGTAAAGCTTTTCTTAGCTGTGGCTTTGTCCTTTTTGATGGTCGCCGTCAATGTAACTGCTACAGGCTGAGAACCGGCATCTGGACGGTATACTTCACCTGTCACAGAAATATTCTCCGGGTGGGTGGACTCCCATGAAATAGTGGTATCTTGTGCAGCTAGAGTAGGTAGCGTCAGATTATAAAGAACATTGCTCGTATCGCCCAGGCTCAGATCCTTCTGCACAGCAGCTACAATCTTGCTGGCCTTCAGGTCAGGCTTTAGCGAACCCCATACCGCAACACCCTTGGAGGACAACGCGGTAAAAGCAAGCGTCTTGGCACCTGTGTCTGGATCACGGTGCTGCAGGAATACGCCTTTGTACTTCGTACCCTCTGCTGTAATTTCCAGCTGATTGCCTGCCCCCAACTTCCATGTACCGTTCACTCCACCAGACAGCTTGCCGCCGCTATCCAGACTGACGTTAACGGCTTGTTTAATATTTGCCGAAATTTCCTTCCCGTGATTTACATACGAATATTGACCGAGGACATCCTTTTCTGACAGCTTTTTCAGTGAATCCTCATCTCCCGAATAACGATAAGGTGCAACCACAGGCCAACCGTCAGCGTTCATGAACATTTCATGTACCCGCACTTCATACTGTTCGCCTCTCCCCGGGAAACGGGAATGGAAAATGACAAAGTGCTTTTTCGTCTTGGGATCATAATAAGCCGAGTTGTGTCCGGGCGACACATAGCCTGCACCCAGTCCAGTACCCGGATCACCAATTTCTCTTGGAATCAGGTAATTACCTATCAGTTTGACACCGTATGGTTCAATGGAAGCGTCATCAAAAAGTGGTTTATCAGGATTTGCCTTGACCTTGATCATATCATTGCCTTCAGCATCGTAGAAAGGGCCAGCCGGTGTTTTGGACCGAGCCACCCGCAAGTTATATCCGCCATCCGCTGACAATCCACCATAGGACAGGAACAAGTAATAGTAGTCCGTTTGCGGACTGTATTGTATGTACGGCCCTTCCATACGAGCATGGTTACCGCCTGTCAGCTTTTTCCCGTAGCCTTGACCAGGGAGCGGCTTCCCTGTTTTTTCATCCATCTGCAAAATAAAAATGCCTCCAGAGTAAGAGCCATATACCATCCACAGCTTGCCGTTCTTATCATAAAAGGTGTCCGGGTCCACGGCATTCGGATGCTTGGTTGCATCATAGATCGTTCCATCCTCACTCGGTTGGCCCCACATGCCGGATTTTAGAAAAATTCCTTTATTCTTATAAGGCCCTTCAATTTTATCAGCAACTGCTAGGCCCATTGCTGAACGCGGGGAGTCACCCTTGCAAGCGTTATAATACATATAGAACTTGCCATCTGCCAGTTGAATGACATCAGCTGCCCACAGCGTGTCCGTCTGCGCCCAATCCAGTGCTTCCTTTAATTCATCTTTGACATTGGGAATCAATGCATTACCATTCGCCACTCCTGTAGCAATCGTATCCCAATTCATGAGGTCTTTGGACTTGGCAGCCGCCAGATGTGAGCCAAAAATGTAAAATGTGTCTTTCACTTTCAGAATGGATGGATCATGTACGGAAGTCTCCTTGAAAGAGACAGCCTTTTTACTTTGAATCGAAAAGTTTTCTAGGTCTTGAGCTTGAAGGGAAGTTTGCCCTACATTTTGAATTCCATCTGTATCTGAATTGAGTGTTGGCTCCGCGCCTACCAAAGAAGCAGGCAACAACAGCGCACCTGCGAGTGAAGCTGCCGTTACTTTACGAACAAATGATTGCTTCATAAATCAATCTCCTCTCGTTTTGAACATCTCTGATAACATAAAAAAATATTGAGAAAGCGGTCAGGATTATGTTTGTATTAACTTCTTCACCCTCGAATTTAATGTTGGTCATCCCTCCCATTTCGCATTAAAGCGCTTTCAATTGATTTGAAAAATAAAAGCACCTTCTGTTAAGAAGAACGATTCAAACCTGGCGGTTAACCGTACCTCTATATTATTCAATGGATATGGAAAATTCAATATGTAATTTTATGTTTTTATAAATTATTCATCGAATTATTAACATTAATAAATGTATTGCGTAAATTTCTAGTTTAAAGTTATAATTTTACAACTAAAATTCTATATGTTTCCTGCCGATATACCTAAAAGAACAATTTTACGTGTATAGAAACATTTAGATTTTATAAGGAGGTGAAAAATATATGCAATGGTATTTAAATGCATTAAAAAACTATGTAGGATTTCAAGGTAGAGCAAGACGTACAGAGTATTGGATGTTTGTACTATTTAGTGCAATCGCTAGCTTTGTAGTCAGCCTGATCGATAGTCTTGTAGGCTTATCACCGGTATTGACTTTGATTTATTCTCTTGCTGTCCTGTTGCCATCCTTGGCCGTTATGGCCCGTAGACTGCATGACACAGGTAGAAGCGGATGGTGGATTCTAATCAGTCTGATTCCTCTCGTAGGGTCAATTATTTTGATTGTATTCTTCTGCCAAGACAGTCAGCCTAACGACAATAAGTATGGAAAAAACCCTAAATTGTAATAGTTGTAGATGTCTAAAACCTCTTTCACTTTTGTGAAGGAGGTTTTTTTCATATCCGCCTCTCCCCTAACAAAGTTAAAAAGCCGCCAATCCAGCACAGCGAAAGTAAGTCTGAGCAGATGCTCTGTATTCATGGGATACGAACAGTGTGGTCAAAGAAAAGGGCAGAATCCAAAGGGTACATCACATCCATTATTCGTATCCGTGAATTTTTTTTGGTTTTACCTGTTTATATCCTCCTCTTTTAGTTTATTTTAAACGAGTATTAAGCTGGCGCTAAGATTGGGTGTGTATGATGTATATTAGAATCTGGTAACTACATAAGCCGGATCGGCTAAAGGCATAAACATTACTCCCGTTGGATATCCATATAAGGCTCCACCTTGTCAGAAATTGAATGAACACAAAGGAGATTTACACTCATGAATCGAAAACGAATGTTGGTCATCTGTACACTGTTGCTGGCGTTATCTATTGGGCAGTCTTCTACTTGGGGGAGTCGGGCTAATGCTGCTACACTGGCTCCAGAGAGAGCCCCTCAGGTACAGGATAATGAAGCTTCCAAGGATGATGAACTTTTGAAAACACTGGGCGCATCCTCGGATGAGCAATTGTATGATGCGTTATATAACGGTCAAACCTTGGCAGATATTGCACAAACCAATAAAAAGGACGCACAGGCTGTCGTTGATTTACAGGTAGCTCAGTTAACGGAGCAGTTGGATCAACGACTGGCCAATAAGAGCATTACACCTGAGCAATACCAAGCCCATAAGGCAGAATTGACACAGGTCGTTGCTAAAAGTGTGTTCGGGCTGTAAGTTAGTGACATGACAGAATGTGAAAAAGGCGCTGAACCCATGGGGACCAGCGCCTTTTGGCTTGTCTATATTTGGTTGTAAATTACACTTGGTATACTCGGATCAAGTTAGTGGTGCCCGCCTCAGCGACAGGAACACCTGCTGACAGGACTACAGTATCGCCTTTATGGATATATCCTGCATTCAGCGCGTTACGGATGGAGGATTCGAACATTTCATCCGTTGTTGCTACTTTATCCCCCTTGATCGGGAATACGCCGGATAACAGGCAGATTTTAGCGAATACCGTATTATTCGGAGTAACCGCAATAATAGGTGCCTTCGGACGATATTTGGATACCATACGTGCCGTGAATCCGCTGGCAGTCGATGTAATAATTGCTTTCGCATCCAGCTCCAGGGACGAACTCACCGCACCCTGACTAATCACTTCGGTGATGTTGGTGCTTTGACGTGCTCTGCGCTTATCAAACTGCTCCTGATAATCGAATTGCGATTCTGCTCTGGCAGCTACAGCGGCCATGGTCCGTACAGACTCGACAGGGTATTTACCCGCAGCTGATTCGCCCGACAGCATAACAACATCGGCTCCTTGCATAACGGCATTAAACACGTCACTAACTTCGGCTCTCGTCGGACGCGGGTTCACCTGCATGGATTCCAGCATGTGGGTAGCTACGATAACGGGTTTGCCGACCAGATTACACTTGTCGATCATTTCTTTTTGCATCACAGGCACATCTTGAATCGGCACTTCGACACCCAGATCGCCACGGGCTACCATAATGCCATCGGAAGCTTCGATAATATCATCCAGGTTTTCCATGCCTTCAGCATTTTCAATTTTGGAATAGATTTGTACATGCTCAGCATGATGTCCCTTCAAAATCTCACGGATTTCACGGATATCGTCGCCTTTACGCACAAAAGAAGCCGCAATAAGCTCAACACGCTGCTCCACCCCAAATTGGATGTGCCTCACATCTCGCTCCGTCACGCCTGGAAGGGTCGTATGAATCCCTGGCAGGTTTACACCTTTTCTCGGTTTCAAAATACCGCCGCTTACAATATTACAAATCATTTCCGTACCTTCGATGGAGGTTACAGTCAGATCAACCAAACCGTCGTCAATGAGAATGCGGTCGCCTGGTTTGATGTCCTTCGGCATATCCGGGTAATTCACTGAAATACGATGCTCGTCCCCTAGAATCTCTTCTGTGGTCAGAATGAGCTGGCTACCTGGTTTCAACAGACAAGATGCCTCTCTCAGCTTGCCAATCCGTATTTCTGGTCCTTTAATATCCATCATGACAGGTATAAAGGTATTCATTTCCTTCGCAGCCTGACGCACATTTTCGATACGTTTAACGTGATCTTCTAGCTCCCCGTGAGCCATATTCAAGCGGGCTACAGTCATACCAGCCTGGATCATTTCTTTTAGCAAATGAATGGAGTCACAGGCAGGTCCCATAGTACAAATAATTTTCGTTTTAAGCATAGTAATGTCATCCTCCTGAATGTCTTTACTGTATGGTTTTCTATTCCACTTTGCTTCTCTATCTACATTAAACTTATATAGCTCTATTCTACCTGTACCCGTGCACCAAGACTATGAACTATAGTATGATGAATGTACTACAGTATAATGAATGTTGAAGACATCGGGGAGTGAGTTTCGTGATTACATTGGTGGATATTCGGCAGGACAACGGTGTGGACTGGTATGAAAAGGCTGGTGCAAATAGCGACAACGATGACTTACTGTTCATTTTGGTCACCTTTGGCAAATGTGTATATTGGGTGAACGATTGCAAATTCATTCTCGGTAAGGGTGAAACACTGCTTTTACCCGGTCATCTGGATTACTATGGCAAGAGCATTCCTACGCTCTTTCATACCAAGTATGTGATACATTGCCGCAAAACATGTACGAACAGCACACTTCCCATACTGAATACTGACAAGCCGTTGTTGATCAAACCTGGATGCTACGATATGCTGCATGAACGGATTAAATCGATGTACTATCAATGGACTGAACACCCAAGCTACTACACCATGATGGCTGACTGTCTGCTGACCGAGGCAATGATATGTATGAATCAGGAATGGGACAAAGGCGCCATTTCTTGCGATCGAGAGCGACATGTGGAACATATGAAACAGTATATCCAGAACCACTACCGGGAAAAGGTAACCAAGGAGGAGCTTGGCGACGCCATCCGTAAAACCCCCAATTATGCCGCGACGCTGCTGCGTGAGGTAACACGCCAAACGATCAGCGAGCATGTACATACGCAACGTATTAAAACCGCCATCTACATGCTGACCGAGTCCCGGCTAACGATTCGTGAAATTTCGGAGTACGTGGGATATAGTGATGTTTCCTATTTTCATCGAATCTTCAAACGGTTGACAGGCTGCTCGCCGTCCGAATTTCTGGATGAACGCTCTTCGATTGTTTAGTTGGATGGTCTAGAACAGAATTTCATAGTTACAGGATTTTGCAAAATCCTCAGTTAATAAAAATGGTCGTTCTACCTGGAACCCTGCTCTAGTAGTCCTTTTTGATTAGGGACCAAGAGCGTTCCATATAGAACGACCATCATATTTATAATTACGCGTATAAATCTGCGTGTATTCGCATTACTTGGGTGGTGTTAATTGGAGGAACCCGCTGTTTTGACCTCTTCCAACATTTTATCGTTATAGCCAAACATCCAGGTCAGGACAAAGGCTACAACCATAGCAGCCAAGTTCGCCAAAATGTAAAGCGGAAGCTGATGATTCATGTAGAGCAACGTGCCTGGAATGACCGTAACTGCCATGCCTGTAGCCGCCAAATGGAAGACAGAAGCGATAAAACCGCCAACCGCCCCACCGATAAGGCCCATAACAAAAGGCTTCATGTATCTCAGGTTGACCCCGAAAATAGCCGGCTCCGTAATCCCCAGAAAAGCAGACAACGAGGAAGGAAGTGCCAACGCTTTCAGCTTGCTATTCTTCGTTTTCAGCCCAACCGCCAGACAGGCAGCACCTTGAGCAGCCATAGCGCAGGTAATGATGGCGTTAAAGGCATTTACGCCGTTCTTTTCAAGCAGTTGAATCTCCAAGAAATTAAATATATGATGCACACCTGTAACGACGATAATCTGATGCAAGAAACCGATGACAATCCCTGCAATACCGAAAGGCAAATCCAGCACAAACGTTGTTCCGTGCAGCACCCATTCTTCGAGTGAATGGAAAATCGGACCGATGGCAAACAATCCCAAAGTGATCATGATCAACAGTGTTAAAAACGGTGTGAGAATCAGATCTAGCGCTTCAGGCACCCGTTTGCGCAGCGCTCGCTCCAGCTTGGCTCCGATCAAGCCCACGAAGAAAGCTGGCAATACCGAGCCTTGATAGCCCACTACAGGAATGAACCCGAACATCGTCAACGGATGGGCTGAGCCGTCCGCAACACTATAAGCGTTGGGCAAGGCCGGGTTTACCAGCATCAGACCGAGAACGATACCCAGCACTGGACTACCGCCGAATACTCTAAAGGCTGACCATGCGACTAACGCGGGCAGAAAAGCAAAGGCCGTATCTGTTAATACTTGTGTGTATAATAGAAAATTGGGTGAAATATCCTGTGGCGTCATGCCGAGTAGAGCAAGAATTTGCGGCTGAGTGAGCAAGCCACGTAGCCCCATGAACAGCCCCGTAGCAACCAGCACAGGAATAATGGGTACAAACACATCGCCAAAGGTACGAATGGAGCGTTGGAATACGTTGCCTTCCTTTTTCGCCTGACTCTTCACCTCTTCTTTAGATGAACCGGTCACGCCAAGCTTTTCGACCTCTTCAAAAATTCGATTTACCGTACCTGTTCCAAAAATAATCTGATATTGCCCGGAATTGAAGAAAGCCCCCTTGACCTTGTCGATCTCCTCAACTTTTTTCTGATCAATCTTCTCCTTGTCATGCACCATAATCCGCAAGCGCGTCGCACAATGAGCAAAAGATGCAATATTTTCTTGCCCACCGATTGCCTGGATCACTTCTTTAGCTATTTCTCTGTTTTCCGCCATGATGTTCATCCTCTCGTTCATTCCGTTATGTTTGATGATTAACGAACCACTTGATGTTTTAGCCTACTCATGTAAAATCCCATTTTACCGCCTGGAAGAGAGCCTCTCCCTTGTCGGCAAAAAAGCGTATTTCGTCACTCTCTGGATGCGGAAAAATACGACTGGTGAACACCTCTTCCCCATCGTTGACGAAAATCTCAACTGAAGACGCATCTACAAACAAATGTAGTTTGATATGATCTTTATCCCATGGACACTGCCGTACCTCACCATAGGAAGTGGCTACAGGCTCACCTGATTGCGAACGGTCCAATACAAGTTTGCGACTGACGGCATTATATTTAATCACCGTCTTCTCAGTCTCACTCGCACGGAATTCAATACCAAACACCTTAGCGCTCAAAAGATCTACCTCACAGATCAGCTCATAGGCCGTACCTGTAAATCCTTCATAGGTTTTGCTCTCTGAAAATAACGTGTCAGCTACCCGATCCTCACGATTTCTACGCAGCGTAGTCAGCTCAGGGATCGGCCGCTGCAAGAGTTTGCCCTCATGAAGCGTAAGCTCCCTTGGTAATGTCAGACAATGAGCCCATCCGTTCGGATCTGTGGGATATTCGATATCCGGCAGGCCCATCCATGCCACCATAATACGCCGCCCCTGTGGGTCAATCATCGTCTGTGGCGCATAGAAGTCAAAGCCTCTATCGAGCTCGTGGAATGCACCGTGCTCCAGCGTTCTTGTTCCGGTATCCAACGGCTTGCCGATTACGTAGCCCGATTGATAAATATTGCGATTTTCATCCCCAGAGGGCTCCAAGCCCTGAGGAGAAAAGATCAAGACCCCCGCTTCGTTCAGTTCAAAATAATCTGGACATTCCCACATGTAGCCAAACGACTCCAGGCCTGTGCACAATTCTCCCTCAAACTCCCACGTACGAAGGTCGGTTGATCGGTAGAGGACGGCGCAGCCTGTTAAATTCGTTCTCTGGGCACCAATCACACAGTAAAAGCTATCGCCGTCTTTCCATAGCTTGGGATCACGAAAATGGTCTGTATACCCTTCTGGCACATTGGAAATAACGGGGTGCTCCCATTTAGTAATGTGACCATTCTCGTCCATAACAGCCATGCATTGATAAGGATGTCTGATCCATTCTTCATCTCGTGCATTTCCCGTATACAGCATATATAACTTGCCCTCATGCTCCAGTGCGCTGCCCGAATAAGCCCCATGTGAATCAAAATAATCCCCAGGTGCGATGCCAATGCCCGCACTATTCCATGTGACCAAATCATTGGATTTCAGGTGATACCAATATTTCATCCCGTGATCCGTTCCGAGCGGAAACCACTGATAAAATAAGTGGTATTCACCTTGGTAATATGAAAAGCCATTGGGGTCATTGAGCAAACCGGTCGGTGGCTGGATATGAAACGCCTGCCGCCAGTGACATTGCTCCACTTTCTCCTCCAAGCCGGCTATTTCACCGGGCTCTGCCTGCTCGATCATTCGATACTTTTGTTCTCTTGTCATTTTCATAGGTGTACCTCATTTTTATTAAAACTTCGCTTCGGGAACCGGTTCCAAATTAATGAAAAAAATATTTGATCGGAACCGGTTCCCATACGATTAAAAAAATATACTCATCCATGGATTTGCAACCGATTCCATTTATGCCCGAATGCTATGGAACCGGTTTCGAAGAAATTATAATCCACTTGTTCAGCGTTTGTCAACGCTTTCTCTTTCGATCAGGGAATAATTCATGACCGTCACTTTTTCTACCGATTTATGTTCTACCAGCCGCATAATATTTTGCGCTGCTACACGTCCAGCCTCCATATACGGATATTGAACGGTTGTCAGGGCAGGGTGAATGACCTCCGTAATATCGTATCCCCCAAAGCCAGTTACCGACAAATCCAACGGGATGACAATCCCTCTGGAATAAGCCGCATTGATTACGCCCAGCGCGATATTATCCGTAGCACACACCATTAACGACGGCTTGAAATGGTCCAAAATGTCTGATGCAGCAATCCGTGCATCAGACATTTTAAATCCGGTCTCATAGTATCTGATATCATACCCTGCTGCTCGCATCGCATCGTCCGTATGAGACTCTGCAGGCAATGCATCGCGAACAGCCTGCCTAAAGCCCTCCTTGCGCTGCACACCGACGGCAACATCCTTTTCAGTAACACCAACGTAGGCAATTTCGCGATGTCCCTGTGACAAAACGTACGTGCCGATATCATATCCTGCACGATAGTCATCATGGATAAGGCTATGAAGCTGCTCGTGCTGCTGGCCCACCAGCAACACCGGAATACCAATGTCACGAATCGCGGTCAGATGGTCGTCTGTAATTTGAGCAGCCAGCAAAATGATACCCGAAATCTTTTGTCTTCCCAGCTCATAAATGGCTTCGATTTCACGCTGTACATCCTGGCTCGTATTAGAGATCAGCATCTGATAATGCTGAGAACGCAGTTCCTCATCAATCCCCATCAGCGTATGAGATGTCGCAAAAGAATCCAGACGCGGCACAACGGTGCCGATGATGTTGGTCCGCTTCGCCTTAAGACTCTGGGCAAAGGCATTGGGCACATAGCCCGTGGCTTTAACCACTTTTTCAATTTTTCGTTTCGTATCCACGCTGACAGACCCGCCGTTCAAAAAACGGGATACCGTGCTCTTGGATACGCCAGCCATTTGGGCTATATCTGCAATCGTCTTATTCATGAAGTCCCCCGGAGATTTTTCGTATTCACAAGCTTCCAAAACGTCTCTTTTCACATAACCCTATAATACCATATGGCGGGATTGGATTGCTGTAGCTCCAGACCCATCATGCACAAACAAAACGCCGTCCCTTCAGTGAAGAAGGAAACGGCGTCTCATGATGAACGTAATTTTAAAAATCAAAGTTATCCGGATCTGGACCTACCCGAAGATCGGCATTTAACGCCTGAATTCGATCCATATCCTCGCGCGTCAGTTCGAAGTCAAAAATGTCGGCATTTTCGACGATCCGATGCGCCTTGGTAGACTTGGGAATGGTGACAACTCCCTGCTGCACATCCCAGCGTAAAATCACTTGCGCCACCGATTTGCCGTACTTGGTCGCTATGTCTTGCAGTACCGGATGATCGAGCAATTGGCCTTGCATTAACGGAGACCAGGCTTCCATTTGAATGTCGTTCTTTTGACAGAATTGCAACAGCTCGGCTTGGGTTAATTGTGGATGGAATTCCACCTGATTGATCATGGGCTTAATTTCGGCATCCTTCATGAGATCTTCCAAATGATGAATCTGGAAGTTGCTGACTCCAATTGCCTTAATCCGTCCTTCTTTATACAAGGATTCCAACGCTCTCCAAGCTTCTTTGTACTTTCCTTGAACTGGCCAATGAATCAGATATAGATCCAGATATTCCAGACCCAGCTTGTCCAGACTGGCTTCATAAGCGGCTCGTGTCTCTTCATAGCCTAAATCTGCATTCCACACTTTGGACGTGACGAACAGATCTTCTCTGGACAGATTATTTTCCTGAAGGGCTTCCTGAATAGCCTGCCCTACACTGCTTTCATTCGCATAGATTGCAGCTGTATCTATACTGCGGTAGCCATGCTTTACAGCAGTCTTTATAGCATCGACCAGCTCCGAACCTTCTTCCACTTTAAATACCCCGATGCCAAACCAAGGCATGCGAACTCCGTTGTTTAACAATGTTGTGCTTTGTAAGTTTTGTGTCATTTTGAATCTTCCTCTCTATTTTTTAAAAGCTTTAACCTGTAATGGGGGTTGTATCCCTTTTTTCGAGCATACGACTCCAGCCTGTGAGCAAAACCGCAACGAAAACCATAATGCTCCCGATCCAGGCCGTATGAATGAGACCGAGTGAATCCGTTACAATCCCGCCTACATAAGCTCCGATGGCTATCCCTGCGTTGAAAGCTGCAATATTAACAGCAGAGGCAACATCAACAGCTTTGGGTGCAAACCGTTCGGCTAACATGACGACATATACCTGTAGCCCGGGCACGTTCATAAACGCAAGCAATCCCATAAAGAAGATCGTAATCAGTCCTGCCGTTTTAAAAGGTGCCGTGAACAACAGGAGAAACAGGATCACTGCTTGAATCAGAAACATGTAAAACAAAGCTGAAAGCGGCTTGCGGTTTGCTGCTTTTCCGCCAATAACATTCCCGATGGCAATCGCAATTCCATACAGCAAAAGTATAAACGTTACCGTACTTTGCTGAAATCCGGTTATGTCGTGAAGTAATGGAGATAAATAAGTAAATACCACAAATGTGCCTCCATACCCCAAAGCTGTAATGATAAATGCGAGTAGCAAGCGACCATTGGTAACCAGTTTGACCTGCTCGCGGAAAGGAGTCTTGTTCCCCTTGCGCAGCGTAGATGGCAGCAGAATCAGATTGGCGATGAGTGCCACTACACCGACGACCACAATCGCCATAAATGCTGCCCGCCAACCCCATTGCTGCCCAATGTAGGTACCCAAAGGTACGCCTGTAACCGTGGCTACGGTCAACCCGGAGAACATAATGGAAATCGCACTCGCTCGCCGATCATCCGGCACAAGATCGGCCGCGATGGTGGAACCGATGGACATGAACACCCCATGAGCGAACGCCGAGATCACACGTGCAATCAGCAGCAAGGCAATTCCGCTAGAGACCGCAGCGAGGCTGTTGCCTGCAATAAATATAATCATGATCCACAGCAGCAACGTTTTACGGGGAACACTTGATGTTAATGAGGTCAAGACAGGTGCCCCGATGGTGACCCCTAATGCATACAGCGTTACAGTTAGTGCAGACATCGTTACAGATATGTGCAAGTCTTCAGCAATCAGGGGAAGCAGTCCCACGCTGATGAACTCAGTTGTCCCAATCGCAAAGGCGCTTACGGCTAGAGCCAGTAATGGCCAGATACTTCGTTTTGATTCTGGCGACATGTTTTTCACTCCTATCTATAGAAATCTTCGACCAGCAGATGTTATTATGAGTTATTCAAGCAAATATGAACAGTACGTACTTTTTAGTGATATAGGTACTAAAAAGTACCCTAAATAAAGTTCTTTTTAATTAAAACAGGCTGTTAAGGTATGTATAACAGAAGCGATACACATGGGGGGATCGGCATTGGGGAAGAAAAAATACAATATCTCTGTTGAGGCGACGTTAGAGGTGATCGGGGGGAAATGGAAATGCGTCATTCTGTGTCATTTGACACATGGAAAGATGCGGACAAGCGAATTAAAACGGATGATGCCTTCCATAACACAAAAAATGCTGACTCAGCAGCTTCGTGAATTAGAGGAAGACGGCATTGTCAATCGGATTAGCTATAATCAGGTTCCACCCAAGGTGGAGTACGAGCTTAGTGAATATGGATGTAGTCTGAAAGGCATTTTAGATTCTCTTTGTGCTTGGGGAGAAAGACATATTATTAAAGAATATGGGGATAAATCTGCGGTTTTGGAGGATAACATTCTGAATAATTTGTAAAGCCAAAAAGAGCGCCCGCAATACATCAGCAGGCGCTTTCTCTCTCCGAATTCCAAGGGTTACGAATTGGACATCATTTTAATTTGTGAAATCAATGACCATGCGTCCTTGGATTTTGCCCTGCTCCATCTCCTCGAAGATCTCATTAATGTCTTCGAGCGGACGTTTTTGTACAAGAGGGACAACTTTACCTTCTGCAGCGAACTGGAACGCTTCTTTAAGGTCTTCACGAGTGCCGACCAAGGAGCCAATAACTTGAATGCCGTCCAGAACCAGACGTGGAATGTCCAGATCCATCTTATCGGTTGGGAGACCTACAGCTACGACACGCGCGCCAGCCTTCACAACGTCGATGGCCTGGTTGAACGGTGTTTTGGCAACAGCAGTAACCACGGTTGCATCCAGACCAGCACCGTTTGTTAACTCCTTAGCTCGAGCGACCGGATCTTCTTTCATGCTGTTAACGATATAGTCAGCACCAATTTGTTTGGCCAGTTCTAGTTTTTCATCACTGATGTCAAAGGCTACAACTTTAGCATTGAATACATTTTTGGCGTATTGCACAGCCAGGTTACCCAAGCCGCCAATGCCGAAGATACCGATCCATTGTCCTGGTTTGACTTCACTTACTTTAACTGCTTTATATGTGGTAACCCCTGCGCAAGTTACACTACTTGCAGCGGCAGGATCAAGACTATCTGGTACTTTGACCGCGTAGTCAGCTGTGACAATACATTGCTCTGCCATTGCACCGTCTACCGTATATCCGGCATTTTTAACTTCACGACACAGCGTTTCCCGCCCGGTTAGGCAATATTCGCAGTGACCGCAGCTTTGGAACATCCAGGCAATACTTACGCGATCACCAATCTTAAGACTGGTTACTCCTTCACCTAATTCAATGACTTTCCCAATACCTTCATGCCCCAGAACTCTGCCTGTGACATCACCGAAATCTGCATTTTTTACATGTAAATCTGTGTGGCAAACTCCGCAATACTCGACTTGGACTAACGCTTCCCCATGCTTCAGGGAGCGTAAAGGTTTCTCTTCTACACTGACTTTCTTGTCTTTTGTAACAATTGCTGCTTTCATGTAGATCTCTCCTTTAAATAATATGGAATTATTTTGTAATGCACACTCCATTATTATAGTAACTCTTGCCCAAAAAGGACAAACATAAATCTAACTTACTAACTTAAAACTATTTAATCGAAAAATGCTTCTTTCTAAGTCCTTGGACCCTTGTAGGAACTTTGTACAATAATTTACAATGTAAAAAGTTTCACATACTCTATTTGGAAGAAGGATAAAGAAACATGAAAAAAAACTGGAAAGGTTGCCTGTTCAGCATATTTGCCATTATCTTGGTTGTGTCGGTAACAGGATGCAATTCACAGCCCGCCATTTCTAGTACCACCAGCACTTCATCCTCATCAGCTACCAACGCTCATGCGGTTGTTCAAAAAGGCCCGCACTGGTCTTATGAAGGAGATCAGGGACCGGAGCATTGGGGAGAGCTGGAAAAAGATTTTGTTGCTTGTGGTAACGGCCACGAACAATCTCCTGTCAATATAGAGCATACCCATTTGGAAGCATCGCAAACGCAGCAACCGCTGCAAGTTCATTATACTAATACGAAAGCATCCATTTTGAATAATGGGCACACTGTGCAAATCAATGTTGCCGATGCCAGCAATAGCATCATGCTGGACGATACTAAATTCACTTTAAAGCAGTTTCATTTTCATCACCCGAGCGAACACCAAATAGATGGTAAAAATGCTGAAATGGAGCTTCACTTTGTCCATCAAAGCGACGACGGAAGCACAGCTGTCTTAGGAGTCCTTATCCAAAGTGGCAAAGAAAACAAGGCTTTCAACCGCATTTGGTCCAAACTACCGAAGGATAATTCCCAAGAAGCGGCGGCTCTAGATGAAGAAATAGATCTCGCTGCGCTGCTGCCAAAAGACCTGCACTCCGTTCGCTACAACGGATCGCTGACTACCCCGCCATGCACAGAACATGTAAATTGGACTGTGCTGGAGCAGCCTATTGAAATGTCCGCAGACCAAATCAACCAGTTTGCTGCCATTTTCCCCGATAACCATCGTCCTGTACAACAACTGGGAACCCGGGAACTGACTGCCGATAAATAATAAAATAAAGTGCCGTAAGATGTAAGGTGCATTCTATATATAAATACAACCGAAAAGCCCCCTCTATTCATCTAGTTAGAGGGGGCTTTTCGGTATTAAATTTACTGCTCATTACAAGCGCACCAGTTCCTCCACCTTCACCGGCTGACCTGTACGCATAGAACGGTTGGCGGCAATGCCTGTTAAAATGGACCATGCACCGTCCATATGTGAGGCCGCACGATGGAACCGATCCTCTGCCGGCTTATCGAAAATATCACGCAGCATAACTGGATCTCCTCCGCCATGACCACCCTGGCCTTCCTCTACTTCGACCTCATAAGGTGCTGCAAAGTGGGGATAGATGGTGATGGTCTTCTCTTTTAGCGCACCCTCATCTGCCTTGCTGCCACCGGAATTAACATAGGATTGCTCGGATACCCGAACCTCCATCCGTCCCTTCGTGCCGTTAAATACGATGATAAAGCCCTCCCAAGGCATGTAAGCATTCAGCGAATAGTTCATTACCGTCTTGTTCTGATACTTCACCATGACACTCAGCGTATCTTCAATGCTGATATTGTCGCCAAATACGCTTTGATCCCGCACATAGCCATCCTCATGCTCAGCATCCAGATACATGCTTTTTAGATGCTCGTTACGGTCCAGGTGTAGCGCAAAGGGGTCATTTTCCGCTGCCTTGCTGCCGTAAGCCCGTTGATAAAACTCCGTCACGCCACGCTGCTCCGCATTTTCCCGGCCATAAAATTTCAGATCCCCCATCGCATACACCGTCTCCGGTTTCGAGCCAAGCCAGAAGTTCATCAGATCAAAATGATGCGTCGATTTATGCACCAGCAGACCGCCGCTATTGCGCTTGTCCCGGTGCCACCGACGGAAATAATCCGCGCCATGCTGTGTATTCAGCAGCCATTCAAAATTGACTGACAGCACCTCTCCGAGCGTTCCGTCCATGATCAGCTCACGGATTTTCGTATTATGCGGCGCATAGCGGTAATTAAAGGTGACACGCAGCTTCCGTCCCGTGCGGTCTATGGCATCCAAAATGTCTTGGCATTTATCTTCATCCACCGTCATCGGCTTCTCGGAAATGACATCACAGCCCAGCTCCATCGCCCGGATAATATACCGATGATGCACCCGGTCAATGGTCGTGACAATGACGATATCCGGCTTCGTCTCCGCGATCATCCGATCAAACTCGTGAGCTTTATAGGTCGGAATCGGCTCATGCTCGTATTTCTCCTGCAGCAGCTGATTGGCATAATCCATTCTCGTCTGATTGACGTCACAGAACGCGATCAGCTCCGAGGTATCTTTGAATACAGTAACAACTTCACCGTAAAAAAATTCGGCTCTTCCTCCGGTACCCACAAGTGCATATTTGATTTTAGCCAATTGGTTCACACCCTTTACATGAATTGCTTTTATTTTATAGTATAAGAAAAAGCAAAATCTTCGCTTTTATTATGATTTTTCCCGTAAAGTATACATATATTATCCTCATGCATTCTTTCATTAAAGGAGACTATCGATATGATCGCTACACCCCGTTTTGCCATCGAGCAAACGTTGCGGAAGGTGCCATTCAGCATGTCCGCCGACCATGTCCACCAAGCGCACGAAATCTATTATTTGCTGGCAGGAGAGCGCTACTACTACATTAATCAGCGGGTATATGCGCTCCAGAAGGGCGATTTGATTTGGATCAGCAAACATGATTTTCACCGTACGAGTAACAAGGGTAGCGGTAGCCATGAACGGATTTTGATTAACTTTGATGAAGAATTTGCAGCCTCGTCAATGACCGTCTCTCCCTCCAGCGATCAGAATCAGCTTCTTCTGCCAGAAAAAAGCTTTCTGCTTCGCCCCTCCCCGGAAGAACAGAGCGAGCTGGAGCATCTATTCCGGCAAATGCTAGATGAATACCATCAAGAACATGCCTACCGCCAACTATATCTCCAAAGCTTGCTACTCCAACTCCTTATCCGCATCCGGCGCATACAATCGGCCACTGCCGATACCATTGCACCGGAACGTAGCGAAAAGCAGCAGCGCGTGTACTCGGTCATCGCATACCTGCATGCTCATTATGACGAGAGCCTGTCGCTAGATCGGCTGGCTGAGCATTTTTATATTAGCAGCACGTATTTATGCCGTATTTTCAAGCAGACAACAGGTTTTACCTTAGTAGAATATCTTCAGGATGTGCGGGTCCAGCAGGCTCGGGCGTATTTAAGAGAAACAAGCTGGAAAGTGACTTCCATTGCTGAAAAAACGGGTTTTGACAGCATCGCTCACTTTGGTCGTGTATTCAAGCACCTTACCGGGCACACCCCACTACAGTACCGAAAAAAATACAAAAAGGAGTAGAGAGATGCCCCTACCCCTTAATTCCCGTCAAGGTGATGCCTTCAATAATTTGCTTTTGGGCAATGATGTAGACGATTAGCACCGGGACGACAGAAATGGTGGTACCCGCCATCATCAGTGACCAATCGGCGGTATATAACCCTTTGAAATTGTTAAGTAAAAGCGGAACCGTGAATTTCTCCGGTGTATTGAGATAGATAAGCGGATCAAGAAAGCTGTTCCAGGCACCCAAAAAGGTGAAAATCCCTATTGCCGCCAATGCCGGACGAATGAGTGGCAGGATGACGCTCCAGTAAATACGAATGTAGCCCGCCCCATCCATTACCGCCGCTTCCTCTAGATCGCGTGGGATACCCATGACGAACTGGCGGAGCAGAAACACTGCGAATGCATTAAACAAGGCTCCAGGTACGATCAGCGACCAATGTGTATCCAGCCAACCGATGCGATCCATCACCAAATATAACGGAATCATCGTCACCTGCTTGGGCACCATCATCGTAGCGAGGAACAAGATAAACAGTATGTTCGAGCCCGGAAATCGGATTTTAGCAAAAGCATACGCCGCCATAGACGCGCTAATCAGTGTCGCTGTCACGATGATCACCGTAATGTAAAAGCTGTTCATATACGCCTGCACGAAGGGCATTGCCTCCAGCGATGCCGGATAGTTGCTCCATACGAACGGATCAGGAATCCATTGAGGTGGGACGACGAAAATTTGAGAAATATCCTTCAGGGAACTGAGAACAGTCCACAGGAATGGAAAAAACATGACTAAAGAGCCGACAGCGAGCAGCACATGGCGCAGGAATACCCTACCTCTGGAACTAATCTCCATAGTGCACCCACCTCTTTTGCATTTTAAATTGCAGCAGTGTAAATACGAGAATGATCACGAACAAAATCATTGCTGCCGCAGCACTTTCTCCCATCGTGAAGTCAATGAACGCCTGATCATAAATGTGGTACACCAGCGTATAGCTTGCTTTGGCTGGCCCTCCATTCGTCATGACAAACGCCTGATCGAACACCTGAAAAGAACTGATGACCATCATGATGGTCACAAAAAAGGTCGTTGGTGACAACAGCGGCAATGTAATATACCTTAGCTGCTGGAACTTGCTGGCCCCGTCAATTTCGGCTGCCTCGTAATAGCTTTTGGAGATACCCTGGAGTCCTGCCAGAAAAATGACCATATTATATCCAAGTCCCAGCCATATGCTCAAAAGCGCAATCGACGGAATCACCCACTGCGTATCGGTAAGCCACATCGGGCCTGTAATCCCAATCGCTCGCAGCAGATGATTTAAAATGCCAAATTCGCCGTTCAGTATCCACATCCAGATGACACCAACCGATACCGAACTGGTTACGACAGGCATGAAAAAGAACAAGCGATAAATTTCCTTGCCCTTCATTTTGTTGAGCACGATGGCTACGAGCAGAGCCAATATAATCCCCGCCGGGATGACCAACACCATATAGTACATCGTATTGATGAGTGCCTTCCAAAAATCAGGATCAGATAATTGGCCTTTGAAATTGTCCAAGCCGACAAACAAGGGGACGCCAAATCCATCCCAGTTTACAAAGCTTAAGTAAAGCGCATATAGCAACGGCAACAGCGAAAAACATAACAGACCCAAAAACTGGGGGCCAATAAATAGATAGCCCCACAGCGCTTGATGCTTTTTCTGCATCTTGTCACCTTCCTCCCCGGTCACGGCCCATCCCGTGCCTACTTGACCGCCTTGGATATGATCTGATTCAACTTTTCAATGGTTGCCGCAGCATCCTGCTTGCCCAGGAACATCAGGTCGATGGTTTCCGTGATATCCGAGTTCAGCCCTGGCACCTGAGCATCATAGGCCAGTGCAGATCCATGAGCATGCCCTATGTTACGTCCTTCGGTCAAATAGCTTGAATGCTCAATTATCGCCTTTTTCATAATGCTCTCATCTGCGGCAGCAAGCGTACCCATGGCATTCCCACCTTCAACCAGCCGGGCCTCCTGTCCCTTCACAGAGACGTAGAATGCTGCCAACTTCATGGCCTCTTGCACATGCGGACTATTTTTGTTTACAGCTACATAGGCAACCGGAATGGCAACGGGCTCATTCTTACCGGTATTAGATGGCCAGTAGATATAATCGAAGTCGAGGCTTTTATTTTGGCTAAACAAGGGTTCCAGCCATCTTCCCGCCGCCAGCATACCGACTTGATTGGACATGAACATCGCGTCAGCCCCTTGCCCTTTGGGAAGCGAGCCGAGATATACCGCATTTCCCTTTTTCACCATATCGTACATAAAACCGAAGGCTTCCTTGCCCTTTTCATTGTGGTCCAGCACATATTTACCTTGTTCATCAAAGATCTGACCGCCATTCGACCACACCCATGAATACCAGTGAGCCCACCAGTTTTCCGCAATATAACCCTGCTTTCCGGCTGCCTTCAGCTTGGATGTAACCTCTTCAAAGGCGTCCCAATTCCACTTGCCTTCGTCATAGTATTCTTGCGGCGTCTTCACGCCTGCTTCCTTAAATACCTTTTTGTTGTAATACATGACCATCGGGTTGGAGTCGGGAGTGACCCCATAAATTTCCCCATCACGCTTTGCCGGTCCCCACAATCCTTCCGGAAAATCCTCAGCCTTCACATCACTCGCATCACTTTTTAAAAACTCACCCAAAGGCTGTACCTGCTTCGCCCCGATCAAACGCGCAATCGTCGATTCATACGAATAAAACACATCCGGTCCGCGACTTCCCTGAAGCTGTGTCAACAGCTTTTGCTCATATTGGTCTCCCGGTACAGGCACCAGCTTAACCTCGATATTTGGGTTTTCCTTTTCAAATGCATCCAGCGCCCGCTGATACACCTTCACCTCCGCAGGATTACCCCAAGCCTGCATCGTAAGTCGCACTTTTTGCCCTTCTGTGTTCTCTATTTTGGGAGAGGTACTGCATGCCGCTGCAAGTAAAAACAGAACGCTGAGGAAAAATCCAATCTTTATCCAGCTCATGTAATTGTCCACCTTAACCGCCTCCTGTAGCTTCGCATGGTTGTATGTCATCCTTCTTTTGAAGCGCTTACAAAACTTTCCCTATCATCATATGTAGGAGGGGGAGGCGCGATATCCCCATTTTCATTTTTATATAATTTTTTTCTTTTGGGGCTCTGATATGACAGCGACCAAGGGAAAGTAAAGGGCTGCACAACAAAAAAAGAAGAATGCAGATCACCTGCTTCCTTCTTTCGTATTCCTTCAGTATGATTCCGTTTTCTATGACTTTATTAGCATCTTTTCAAAAATATTATAGCCGTTCGTTTCGCCTATATACGTATAACCGCATTGTCTGTAAAACTCGCTAAGCTTGTCATTTTCCGCAATACAGTCTAAACGGATTCGATCCTTGCCTGTGAAGTGGATGCCTCGTTCAATCCATTGCATCAGCTCACGGCCTAGCCCCTTCCCGGTGCTATCGCGATCCACAACCAAACGATGCAGATATACTGAGGTTCCTCCTTCAGAATCCGTTTCGTCTAGTCCCCACAACTTACGGTCCCATGCACTGGGTTGCTGCTGCAAGATCACTGCGCCTGCCAAGCCATGATCCTCTGATGCTCGGAAAATAACCACTTCTCCGCGTGCAATAGCACCGCCTAGGTTATGATCATCTTTTCCTTTTAGTAAGCGTCCCCATTGCGTAGAGCCTTTGCTGTGCAGCCATCTGGCCGTCTTTAAAATTAACTCCTGAACCTGCTCCTGATCTTCAGTGCTTGCCTGAAAAGCCATTAATCCTGGTTTGACGGATGATTCGACAATAGTCATTGATGTCATGCTGCACCTCAACTCTCACTAATTTTCCTTATGTATAAAATATAGCATAAAAAATGAGCGTCTGATGATCTAGCAGAGCGTAAAAATATGAACACTACTATACTCTTATCGGTCATTTATGGTGAAAAATGTAACCTTTCTAATCATTTCAACCGATGATATCCGTATGAGAACAGTTGGAAAGGTTGTGAATGAGGTGCCAAGCCGTAATCCATATCTCCTCAAAAAGATATTTGGCATAAACAAAGAACGTATACTCATCTTCGCGCTGCTGCTGATCCCCGCTATCGCTGCCTTTATTGGAACAAGGCCTATGCCTGCGCAGTATATTTTGCAGGGAGAAATGCATCCGGTCAAAGATCTTGGCGTTCAGGGAAGCGTGTTTTTTGCGTCTGTGCAAACGGGTATTGCTAACAATCTCCTGGAGCGTTGGAATGTATATTCCAGTGAAAATGTATCTGGGGGAGCGATTAAATTTGAACCTCTTGCCCCTGATGAAGTGGACTCTTATTTGAAGGACCTTACAGAGACGGACACGCTAAAATATTCTGCCATGCAAGCCGTACATGCAGCGACGGAATTAAGCGTAGACAGCGACACAGCTGGGGCTACGGCGACTTTCTCGAATCTTAACAAATTGGAGGATGCTCGCTATGCGGAGCTATTGACTCATTTGCAGGATCTTTCGGGAAATTCCTTGGGTCTGATGACAGGTATCGGACTGTATGAGGAAGCTAATAATATCGACTTTTCAGATGGCGGACGTCACAAAATCGCTGGCTCTGGCACGATGGAAGAATACGGAGATGTCGGATCGGTCGGTGGGCTGGAGCAAAAGCTGCTGGGAGCCGAGGCGGCAAAGGTTGATCTATTTTTCGTACCGGCAGATTATGAATGGTACGGTGAGGAAGGCAACGAAGCAGAGGCTGCCCGAGTTCAAAAGGAGCATGGACTCAAGTTACGCATTATCCCCGTAGAAACACTGGAGGATGCTATCGTGTATTTGAAGCAACTAGACTGGGAGGAAGTACATCTTGAATGATCCAGATTCCAAAGCATTCCCATCCAAGACAGTTGGCAGCGTACATCAAGCCTTACTAGCAGTGGGCACTATAGGCGAATTTATCATCCTTATTTTTACATTAGTGTATATCTACGCAAATGATTTTTATTATGATCATCTATACGAGCTGGAGCAAAAATTTACAGTTTTTAGCTTTGTGCTGCACTACTTGTGTTTTGTAACCTATCTGATCTGGCTAGTTCAAGTACATAAAGCCATCCGGCAAAAGCATTCCGATTATCCGATTCGTACCGTGGGAGCCATTGCTCGCATGATTCCTTTTATTAACTTGTGGGGATTCTCTAATACATTCACCCATATTTACAGGTACTTTGCGCTCCACCCCGAATTGGAGCGCAAAGCCCGTTATATTCAAAAGATGATTGTTCCGCTATATTTTGTCTGGTTTGGTGAAGGAATTATTAATCGGATTCTTATCCGGCACTTTTCCGATATGGAATCGATGTCCATGTTGTTGGGAGCCATTATGCAAACCACCAGAATGGCCTTCTTTTACTGCATGACACGGATCATTCACAATAGTCTGGTTATGCTGAATAAAAAAAGATGAAGAAGGATTGCATTAAAAAAACGAGCTGGCCTTCACGGTCAGCTCGTTTCCATTTCTGGTGAATGGTGTTACTCCACCCCCATGATTTAATTCGTCTGTGCAGCAGGTACAATTCGGTATAATCCTGAAGTCTCGCCCGCCGCGGGACATACTTTCTGGATGAACCATCCTAACGACAGCACTCTCTCCAGCCGATCATACTCAGCCTTCGTCAGTTCGGATGTAACGGCTTCGCTTCCTTCCTCCAGTGACAGCTCAGGCTCCCGCCCGAACGCAACGGCAATCCACGAACGAATGCCCCGGATCGTATTGTACTTAATCTGATATCCATCCGTTACCGCGCTGACAAACACTTCCGGCTCCTGGGACGCCAGCCCGGTGACAAGCTCTGTATAATCAAAATCGGATGGTCCGTCCGTTGGCAGCTCATTTTGCTGCACCCGACGGATTAATTCCTCTTGGGACCAGCCTAAAGAGCGTAATGATTCCAGCAAGAGTGCGTCCCATTGGGAAATACGTACTCTTTTCGTCGTCGATTCAGTCATCGTTTTTTACCTCCTTTGGGTCATGCACATCATACAACCGATCTTAACCCTAATGGTTAACCGGGTACGCTACATAATGGCCGGGGCTGATTTCTCTCAGCTCGGTTGTACTGTTGTTATCCTTGTCCCATACTAATGAACCGTCTGGTTGGGCCAAGCCTCCCCCCAGTCCCTCCCGTTCTCCGACTGCTCTCGGATCAGGCACAGGGATGGAGGATAGCAGCGCCTGCGTGTAGGGGTGAGCGGGCTGCTCATACAGTTCATCTGCATCGGCTACTTCTACCAGTCGCCCATGGTACATCACACCGATTCGGTCTGAAATATGTCGCACCATCGACAAGTCATGGGCGATGAACAGATACGTCAGCCCGAACTCCTGCTGGAGATCCTCCAGCGTGTTAATGACCTGCGCCTGGATGGACACATCCAGTGCCGAAATCGGCTCGTCACAGACGATGAACTCGGGGTTCACGGACAGAGCACGAGCGATGGAAATCCGCTGGCGCTGCCCACCACTGAACTCGTGCGAGTAGCGATACAGATGCTCCCGCTTCAGCCCTACCTTTTCAAGCAAAGCTACTACAGCATCTTTACGCTCACTACCCTGATGCAATCTGTGAATATCCATCGGCTCACCGATCAGGTCAAGCACGTTCATACCCGGATTAAGAGAGGAATATGGGTCCTGAAAAATGCTCTGAATACGCCGACGCAGCGGCTTGAGCTGTTTATCGTTCAGCTTGGAAATATCCTGACCGTCAAAGCGTACCGTACCTTCTGTATAATCGTATAATCGCGTCAGACAGCGTCCAACCGTTGATTTCCCACTACCTGACTCACCGACCAGTCCGAACGTCTCGCCACGCTTGATTTGAAAGCTCACGCCATCCACCGCCTTGAGCACTTCAGAGCTACGCCCTAACAAATCCTTTGCGGTCACAAAATGCTTCTTAAGCTGGTGTACCTCCACCAAGGGCTGTTGCTCACCCAATACATCGTTTGTTTCACTCACCGTCATTCCCTCCTTCCGCGTGGCCCGCTTCGGGCGTCTCGCAGACTCCAGCAGGCACTGCGTCCGGCTCGTTCAACCAGCAGGCTGCTCGCTGATCCGGGCGCAGCTCCACCATCGGTGGCCGCTCTACACAGCGGGCAAACGCGTGTGGGCACCGTTCCATGAACGGACAGCCTGATGGCGGGTTCAGCAGGTCCGGCGGCGTGCCCTCAATCGGCACCAGCCGCTCGCGGAAGCCGTTCGTGCGCTGGGGCACAGAACGCAGCAGGCCCTGCGTATACGGGTGGCCCGGACGATAAAAGATATCGTCCACGCGTCCCTCCTCCATCACCATGCCGCCGTACATGACGATGACACGGCTACACACCTGGGCGACGACGCCCAGATCATGGGTGATCAGAGCAATGGACATGTCGGATTGCTGCTTTAGCGTCTTGAGCAACTCCAAGATTTGTGCCTGAATCGTTACGTCCAGTGCTGTAGTCGGCTCATCTGCAATCAGCAGCTCCGGGCTGCACGAGAGCGCCATGGCAATCATCACCCGCTGGCGCATCCCGCCGCTGAATTGATGCGGGTATTGGTTCATTCGGCGCTCCGGCTCGGTAATGCCTACTTGTCGCAGCAGTTCTACAGCTGCTTGCGTAGCCGCTTCCTTGCTCAGTCCTTGATGTCTGCGAATCACCTCAACCAGGTGATAGCCAACCTTTTTGACCGGATTCAGCGAGGTCATCGGGTCCTGAAAAACCATTGCAATCTGGTTTCCGCGTATTTTGCGCCATTGCTTTTCCGTCAGAGCGGTCAGGCTTTGTCCCCGGTAACGAATATCGCCGTTCAGCCGCTTGCCCGGCGGGGCAATCATCGACATGATCGCTTTCGCTGTAACACTTTTGCCGCTCCCGGATTCTCCTACGATTCCTACCGTTTCTCCAGCATCAATATGAAAACTAACCCCTCGAACTGCCTGATTTTCCCCTTCACGAGTGAAAAAGGAGACCTCCAGCTGTTCGACGGACAGTAGATGTTCTGTCATTGTGTTTTCGCTCCTTCCTGTCGCTCCTGGAGCCATTTGTAATGGATCTGTGCTATGAATCATCGTTTTACTAATTTGGGTTCAAAGCCTACACGCAGTACATCTCCCAAAATATTAAAACTCAACACAGTCAGTAAAATAAGTAGACCCGGGAACAATGCCATATATGGGGCCTGTGCAATATATCCTTGGGCATTATTCAGCATACTGCCCCACGTAGCGTTCGGCAGCTGAACACCAAAGCCAAGGAAGCTCAGTGACGATTCCATCATAATCGCTGAAGCGATATTGTTCGTCGCCCCTACGATAATTACCGGAATCAGATTCGGTACGATGTGCTTCATAATAATACCCAACGTACTTTGTCCCGAAGCTTTGGCATATAGTACATACTCCCGTTCGCGCAACGTCATTGTCTCTGCACGGACCACCCGGGCAATGTTCATCCACATGAGCAGGGCGATAATGACAATGATATTGCCGACGCCCGGCTTCAAAAACACACTCAGCAGCAAAATAACCAAGAAAGACGGAATTGACATGATCAGCTCCAAAACCCGCATAAGCAGATTGTCGATCCATCCTCCAAAATACCCGCTCACAATCCCTACCACTGCACCAATACTGGTCGCAATAATCATGGACGCGAAGCCTACCAGCAATGATACACGTCCGCCGTACAGTGCTCTTGTAAAATAGTCCCGCCCATAATCATCCGTCCCAAACCAGTGTGCCGCTCCCGGTGGTTGGAGACGCTCCAGCACGTTCAACTTATTCGGGTCCTGCGGCGATAAAAATGCGAAAATCGCCCCCAGCGAGAATACGATCAATAGTATGAGAGCGACGGCGCCCATTTTGCTCGTCATCAGCTCGATCCCGATGTTGCGCCATTTGCTCCGATTCATGAATTCACCTCGTTGATTTAATTCTCGGGTCCGCAATGCTGTACAAGATATCCGCAAGCAGATTACCCAGGATCAGCAGCAGAGCGGAAAATAAAGTAATCCCCATGATGACGGGATAATCCATCCCTTTTACCGCCGTCATGCCCAGCGAGCCAATGCCCGGCCAGGAAAATACCGTCTCCGTCACAATGGCTCCAGCCACCAGGTCCGCAACCGACATTCCGAGCAGCGTAATGATGGGCAACAGCACATGCTTAAGCACATGTCGAAACAAAACCAGTCTTTTTCCAGATCCGAACGCGTATTGAATCTGCACATACTCTTCCTTGAGCTGCGTAATCGTGCTGGAACGGATGTACCTCACATACACAGACAGAAAGCCGAAGGCCAGTACAAAACATGGTAAAATCCCATGCTTGATTACATCTAGCACCGAGTCCGTACCGATGGTACGCATTCCTGTACTCGGAAGCCAATGCAGATAAATCGCAAACAAATAAATAAGTAAAATACCGAGCCAAAATAGCGGAACAGAAATCCCGATGTACGACATCAGATTAATGAGCTTGTCGATCCAGCGATTCCGATTAGCCGCGGCCGTCAAACCGAGTGGAATTGCAATCAGCACAGCCAGTATGATGGATGCACCCATCAACCCGGCTGTTGCCGGGAGACGATCGAGAATCTGATCTAGCACGGGCTGGTGATTAATTAGCGAGTAGCCGAGATCACCCGTCAGGCTCTTTTTAAGCCATAATATGTACTGCACATAAGCAGGCTGGTCCAGCCCCAAGCTATGCCTCATTCGTTCAATGTCTTCCAGATGCATATTCGGTGTAACAAAAGAGAGAACCGGATCACCTGGAGCCAGCTTGATCAAGCCGAAGCAGACGATGGACACAAAAAATAGCATCGGTATAACTTGCAGCAACCTTCTGGCGATGAGTTGTCTCATACGTTTCCCTTCCCCTTGCTGTTTTCGAAAAAAATAAGCTGGTTAGCCCAGCTTATTTTTGAAAACCCTGTCTTATTTGTGATAAATTTTGGACAAATCCTCGAAAATCACGACCGGCTTTAACACAGCCTGATCAATACCGCCATACTGCTTGTCGAAGGCTACAATAGTCTTGGTGTAAGCAATCGGGTAGATGACAGCATCCTCAGCCAGCAGTTCTTGTACCTTTTTATAAATTGCTCCACGTTTAGTCGTATCCGACTCACCCGCGCCCTCTTCCAGTAGCTTATCTACTTCTTTATTTGAATGATGTGAATAGTTGGAAGATGATCCGGTGCTATACAAAATACGATACGCGTCAGGGTCATATCCCATGATATAGCCGCTGATCGCCAGATCGAAGTCCTTGGCATTCGTATCGACGAATTTTTGCGACCATGCCGAGGAATCCATGCTGTTCACGTCCAGTTGAACGCCTATGTCCTTTAACTTCTGCTGGATATAGAGCGCTTGTGCTTCTTGTACCTTGTTGCCGCCCGGAATGATAATGCGCAGCTTCAGTCCTTCAGCGCCAGCCGATTTCAGCAGCTCTTTTGCTTTGTTCACATCATTATTGAAAAATGCAACGTCGTTCGTGTGATACAGTACGTCCTGTGTCAGAGCAGATTTCGCAGTATCTGCATAATCCTTGGAGCCATAGGATACCTGAATCAATTCATCCTGATTCAATGCATAAGAAAGCGCCTGCCGTACTTCTTTTTTGTTCAACTGCTTCGTATCGCTGTTTTCATTAAACATCAGATAAGCCAAGCGACCTTCGCTGTAAGGGAAAATGTCAAACTTATCTGTTGCTTTAATGGTCTCCACATTTTGCGGATCGAGATAGTTTACATTGATCTCACCATTTTGAAGGGCCAAATTCGCAGCATTTGAATCTTTAACAATCCGGTATGTTACTGAATCCAGATGCGGCTTTCCGCCAACATAGTTATCGAACCGTTCGAGTGTAACGTACTCACCGGTTTTGTACTCTTTAAATTTGAAAGGACCAGATCCAATCGGAGAGTTGTTTTTTGTACTCTTCTCAATATCCGCTTCATTCTCGAAAATGTGCTTCGGAATCGGGGATACCTGTACCAGTGCTGCCTCAAAAGCAGGAGCTGGCTGAGGAAGCTTGAAATCCACCGTTGTATCATCAACCTTGCTCGCCTGAACCGGTTTTCCATTAACCATAAAATTACTTCTCAAAAAGCTGTGCTGCTTCTCGTCCAAAATTTTGTTAATGGTGAAAACAACATCGTCAGCTGTCAGCTTCTCGCCATCATGCCAAGTCAGATTTTTTTTCAGTTTTAGTGTATAAGTCAGCTTGTCTGCTGAAGGAGTCAGACTGTCTGCCAAATAAAATGTCTTTTTGCCATTGTTCACTTGAAACAATGGTGCGAATATCGCCTGATCTATCGTCAGACTTACCCGATCACCCGCATAATTCGGATTCAGCACCACCGGATCAGCTTGTACGCCAATGATCAGGCTGCCGCCATCTTTAGGCTGTCCGTTATCAGCTGTTGTGGTAGCTGTACCGGGCGTATTCCCATTCGTCTCAGACGTAGATCCAGAATTCCCGCTGGAGCATGCACTTACAACCAACATCAATACAATTAATACCAATACACCAGTCAAATTACGACGCATCGCTCTAGCCCCCGTGTCCTCTTAGTATGTAATAAATTTATTATAAATCGGAATAGTCGGATTTACAATCGGTCAAAAACTGTTTATTCCCCTTGTCATTAGCATTCCAGACATTATGTGATCGAATCTAGAAAAAAGACACCCGTTAAGGGTGTCTTCAGAGTATCCACAAACTGATTAGTGCCAGGATGGCAGGCAGGCCTTGCTTTAATAAAATAGACTTATTGGCAGTTAATGCACCATACAACGCAGCCACTACCACACAAATGACAAAGAATAATTGGATTTGCCGCCCGAACACAGTATCCGGATAGAACAAGCCCCACACCAATCCGGCTGCCAAAAAGCCGTTGTACAGCCCCTGATTTGCAGCCAAGGATTTGCTTGCTTCCGCCAGCTCCTTCGAGGTGCCGAACGTACGCATCGCCCGCGGAGTCGTCCACAGAAACATTTCCAATATTAGAATGTACACATGCTCCAGAGCTACAATTCCGACCAATATTGAACTAAGTAAGCTCAAGTATATTCCTCTTTTCCACATAAAGTTACTATGAGGTGATTTTTAGATCTATCCTCGAAAAGTATAGTTCATCTTCCAAAAACAGTAAAGAGACCGAGCCTAAGGCCCGGCCTCATTTCTACATGAAGCCTTACATCGTTCTTGCAAAATCCAACAAAGCTTTGGACATGCTGTTGATCTCGTCTGTAGATGCATTCACTTGTTGCGTTAGCGCGGCTTGTGTTTGTGTCAGCGTAGACATATTACCAATATTGTGCAAAATCTGCTCGATGAGTGTCTTCATTTCGTCCAGACTAGTCTCGATATTTCCGGTCGCATCAGCACTGTGTATGGCGAGTTTTCTCACTTCATCTGCAACTACCGCAAACCCCCGCCCCTGCTCGCCCGCACGCGATGCCTCAATGGCGGCATTCAGACCCAGCAGATTTGTTTGATTCGCAATCTCTTTAATGAAGTTGGAAATGTTTTGGGTCTCTTCTGCACTGACTTTGGCTTGATTCGCTGCCTCTGTCGATTGCTCCTGAGCCGTTGCCAGCTCCTGCGCCTGGTTACTAACCGAGTTAACGCCGTTCACCATTTCCGTAATGGAATCGGAGAGATGCTGAATTTTGAGCGTCAGCTCATCCGCGACAGCCTGCTTTTCCTTTTCGACAGTAATATCACGAATGGTACCCGCAATACGAATAGGCACTCCCTTGCTATCGCGTATGCTTCTTCCACTGTTTTGATACCAGCGATATTCGCCATTTTTACTTTGCAAGCGACATACCATGTCATATGGCGTACGATCTGAATAGTCATTTAAATGGTCAACTACAGCCTTAAACGCATGCTCGGCATCGTCAGGATGTATACGCGAGCTCCAACTGCTTAGTACACTCGGGAAGTCCTGCTCATCCTTAAAGCCCAAGGTGTGGCGGAATTGCTGGGACCACCAAAATATATTATCCGGGTTCTCGATATCTCCATCAGCCAGAATGACGTCATATGGAGCCTCCACCAAAACACGATTGATGAGATCATATCTTGTAACTAGAGCCTGAAGCTCCTCGGACTTAATCTTCTGGTCGTGCACATCCAATAGAGCGCCCGCAATCCGAAGCGGCACTCCCTGCTGATCGCGGATCGTCGTTCCGGTAGCCCGGAACCAGCGGTATTCTCCATGCTTCAGCTTCAAACGATACTGTACGTCATAAGGCGTCTTGCCCGTAAAATCCAGCAAATGATCCGACAATTCGGTCAATGCTCTGTCATGATCTTCGGGGTGCAGCCGGGATGCCCAGCTGTTTAATACATTGGGGAAGTCCTTTTCGCTCTGATACCCCAGCATAGCACGAAATTCTTCTGACCATGTGAACGTATTACTTGGATTGACGGGATCACCCGCAACCACCTCCATGTCCCATAAGCCAATCTCTATAGCCTTGGTAACAAGCTTCAGACGGATGTCAACATGTTGAGCATCATTTTTCATGGACTCAAGCGCTTGGTTTACATTGTTAGCGATTTCTTGAACCTCGGAAGATTTGGATGAAACTTGTATTGCGGCAGAATAATCCTTCTGCTGTATTCTTTGTGAAAGTTTGCGGCTTTCTTCTACTAAAGGAGCAAGTGAGTGGGTCTCATTTTTTTTAAGAAACATATATGCTCTTCCCTTCTAAGCCAATATATAAAACGATATAGTTTAATATCGGAATTTTATTAAGAATCATTATAAATAAATCTAAAATCGCATAGGTAATAAGAATCGTTTTTATGTCCATATACCTAAATATTCATACAAAAAACATCGAAAAATGTCGAAAAAGGAACGGCCTTAATAAGTCTGGAAATGAAAAGAACACCTTCGCATTACTTCGCAAAAGTGCTCTTTCTGGCAACTATTCAGTTCGTTGCATCTTATTTAATTGAAGCAACGTATTCCTCGCCCTTTTCTTTATCATATTGGCCTTCCCATTTGGACATGACCACAGCGGCAAGCGAGTTGCCTAATACATTGACTACCGTACGCGCCATATCCAGAATGCGATCAATACCAGCAATAAAAGCCAACCCCTCCAGCGGGAGGTTCACTGCTCCAAGTGTAGCGAGCAAAACGACAAAGGAAGCACCTGGCACCCCTGCAATACCTTTAGATGAAATAATCAAAACTAGCACCAGCGTGATTTGTGTCGTGATTGGGAGGTCAATGCCATACATTTGGGCAATAAAAATCGCAGCCAGTGCCTGATACAGGGTGGAACCGTCCAGATTAAAAGAATACCCAATCGGAATGACAAAGGACGTAATTCCTTTAGGACATCCGAACTTCTCCATCTTCTCCATGATCTTAGGCAAAACACTTTCCGAACTGGCCGTCGAATATGCAAGCAACAGCTCACTTTTCAAAATTTTAACCATAGTCCAGAGTCGGGTACCGCAAAGCTTGGCGATAATTCCAAAAACAATCACAATGAACAGTATCATGGAGCCGTACACCGACAAAACAAGCTTCAATAAAGGCCATAACGAGGCCAATCCAAACTTGGCTACTGTCGTTCCAATCAGGGCAAATACACCGAACGGAGCCAGGCGCATGACCTGATTGGTTACCCAGAACATGGCGTCGGCTACGCCTTCAAAGAAATTCAGCACAGGCTTGCCTTTGTCACCAATCGCCGCTACCCCTAATCCAAACAGTACGGAGAAGAATATAATAGCCAGCATATCTCCGTCGCCCAGGGCGTGAATAACATTGGTAGGAACAATATGCACAATCGTATCTATAAAGCTATGGCCTGACTTCTCTGCAGTCTCTACATAGGAATGGATATCACTCTTGGCCAGGTGGGACATGTCCACGCCGTCACCCGGTCGAACCAGATTGGCAACAAGCAGTCCGAAAAGGATGGCGATTGTCGTTACAATCTCAAAGTAAAGGATCGACTTTCCGCCGAGTTTACCCAATTTTTTCATGTCGCCCACGCCGGCAACGCCGATAATGAGTGTTGAGATCACAATAGGCACGACAATCATCTTGATCAAGCGGATGAAAATATCGCCGATTGGCTTTAAGTAGACTTCCACCCCTGAATTGCCGTAAAATAAGGCACCAATAATAATACCTAAAGCCAGACCGATAAAGATTTGCATCGTCAAATTAATCTTTTTCACTTCGCGTCCCCCCTGGCTGATTTGTATATTTTTGCAGTATGCTGTTCTTAATATTCAAATGATGTTATTTATACTACAATCTGATCTATAAAAAACGACAATTATCTACAGCTGCATTTATTTTTTTCTATAAATTCACAAACTTTAACGGCGAGCCTGTGAATTTAGCTCACATTGCCTTTCTGACTGAATACCCAGGAGGTGAATATAAATGAAGTTGAATACGCTCCTTTTCCTGCTCATGCTTGTATTTGTACCGCTCGCAGGTGAGCTGAATATTCACCCGTTCGCTAATACATTCCGTCTCAGCTTTGGTACGCCTGTATTTTTTTTCTTTCTGTTATCTATTCGTCATATTCCGCCTGCATTATCGGGAGTGCTTACAGGGATAGCGGTAGTCGCCTTTCGCATCTTACTCAATCATTACACTCAGCCCGGCCTTCCCTTCGAAGAGTTGCTGACACTGCACGGCCCTACCTTTTTTTATTACATGGTCTACGGCCTGCTCTTCCAGGTCCTTAACATTAATGCTGAGCCTTACCGCGCACTCCGCGTGGGCATCCTCTCTGTAGGGATTGAGGTTGCCGCCAGTGTGTCGGAACTTAGCGTCCGGTGGAGCATGGACGGCGATTTCTGGGACATCATTAAGATCAGCAAAGTAGCTTTCATGGCTATGATCCGCAGCTTCTTCGTGCTTGGGTTTTATAATATGATTCGGTTAAATCAATCGGTCCAGCATGAAGAGGCACAGAGGCAGCAGACGGAGCGAATTTTACTCCTTGTATCGGACTTGTATGAGGAGTCGGTCCAGTTAGGCAAAACGCTGTCACATGCAGAACAAATCACTCGTGAAAGCTACGAGCTGTACCGTGAGCTGCAGCAGGATGAATCTCTGAAGGATAGAGAACATTACGCCAGACAGGCACTTCGTATTTCCGGACAGGTTCACGAGATCAAAAAAGACAGCCAGCGGATTTTTGCTGGTTTGTCCAAGCTGATTGATGCCGAAAGCGGAGTGCATTACATGGCTTCTCAAGAGCTTGGGGAGCTAATTATCCGAACGAACAGCAAATACGCCCAATCGCTGGACAAGTCCATCCGTTTTACCCTAGATGTCGATCCTTTGTTGCCCAAGCTGCATGTTTATACCGTTTTGACACTTATTAATAACCTGACAGCCAATGCAGTTGAATCAATGAAAGACAGTGGAAGGATTGACGTTTCCATTCGCTTTCTAGCGGGAAAAGAGGATGTAGTAACCTTTATTGTCACCGACAACGGGCCGGGTATTCCTCAGCGTAAACGGGAAATGGTCTTCACACCGGGGTATACGACCAAGTATGATGAGGAAGGACAGCCGTCGACCGGTATGGGATTGTTTTATGTACGTGAGGTCGCGGAGAGCCTTGGAGGAACGATTGAACTGCAACAGGATGAAGAAGAGAATACAGATAGATTACAGACCACTTTTAGAATTACATTGCCTTTACGGAAACTGACGGAGAAAGGAAGATAGCCCGGATGCGTTTTTATATTGTGGATGACGATCAGGGAATTCGTTCTATGCTGGCAGACATTATTGAAGACGAAGGTCTAGGAGAAGTCATCGGGGAAGCAGAGGATGGTACCTACGTGAATAGCGGCCTCCTGGAGCTGAACCGGATTGATGTATTGCTGATTGA
Organism: Paenibacillus sp. SER-28; assembly: GCF_052906305.1. Taxonomy (NCBI): domain Bacteria; kingdom Bacillati; phylum Bacillota; class Bacilli; order Caryophanales; family Paenibacillaceae; genus Paenibacillus; species Paenibacillus sp. SER-28. The sequence continues at coordinate 96,951 of NZ_JBRECM010000010.1, forward strand.
CTTGCTGATGCCGCTTCGTGACGGCATTCAGACCGTGCGTGCACTCGGCGATCAATTCAGCGGCAAAATCATTATGATTTCTCGCATCGAATCCAAAAACATGATCGGCGAGGCATACTCGCTCGGTATTGAATATTATGTGGCCAAGCCTTTGAATCGACTGGAGATTATTGCAGTTATTCATAAGGTGGCTGAGCGTCTGCGCATGCAGCAGTCGATTACGGATATTCAGCGCACGCTTCAAGGGTTGTCGATGTTCACAACGAATAACCCAACGGCAACAATTGAACCGACCCGAAACATCGTAACTTCCGGGCAGTTTCTGCTCTCCGAAATGGGGATGATCGGCGAAGCCGGGAGTATGGATTTACTGGACATGCTGGAATTTCTGGACCAGTATGAGGAGGAAACAGGCAATCTATCTCCCTATCTGTTCCCGCCGTTGAAGGATATATTTGCTAATGTAGCGTCCAAACGGTTAGGGGCTTCAGCCTCAGCAGTAGAGCTGAGTAAGGAAATCAAAGCATCGGAGCAACGTGTCCGCCGTGCTATTTTCCAGACGCTAAGCCATATAGTATCGCTCGGATTGACTGACTATACCCATCCTAAATTTGAAAATTATGCATCCAAATTTTTTGATTTTACAGAAATCCGCAAAAAAATGCTGGAGCTGCAAAACAATGTGGAGCCTTCACTGTCCCAAGCCCGCATTAATACGAAAAAATTCGTACAGGTGCTCTATATGGAAGCAAAACGGCTATTACACTAAGCATTTTGCATAAATCCCAAGAGTATTCACAAATCAGCAATATATAGATCGGAACGGGTTAGCCCGTCTATATATTGTACCCTCGAGCGTTGGGAATCGAATTATGCAAAATGCTGACATTAAAAGAAAAGCACCTGCATCTCCCCATGTATCTATTACTTGGAGATTAACAGGTGCCCATCGTTGATGATTAGATATCCCTTTAGTCCAGACTCTTGTCCTGCCACTCCATAGCTTCCAAGAGATCTACACCATCGGACAGCAGACGTTTCAAGACATTCAGATCTTCCGAGCTATAACGATTTAAAAATTGAAATAACTGCTGCTGTACCTTAACATGCAGTCGTTCATGCACAAGAAAGAGTCTTTTCCCCAAAGGGGTTAACCGAAAATAAATTTCTTTCTTGTTGTCGTTAAGCTGGGTTCTGCGAATCCAGCCTTCCTTGAGCAGCTTGGTGCTGACTTTCGAAACTGTACCCTTGCTCAGCTCAATTCGATCCGCTAATGTCGTAACATTAATCGGCTCATGCCGCCCGATACAATCCATAACGTGCACATCCGTCATATTGAGCGAAGTCATTCCATCAAAGTGCTCGCGGATTTCTTCGAGAAAGGTCATGCTCTCTCTTTGCTGATGCTGCTCCCACTGGTGATTCATCTTAATAAGCAAATCATAGACATGCTGAACCGATGTCGCCTTTTCCATACGAACAAGTAGTCACTCCTTTGGCATACTCCTCCTTTCATTATAGCCCACATTTGTTTCACAAGAAACAATATGGTCATGTTATGAACATACCCTTTCCCCTTTATACCAATGTGGCAATGCCGTCCTTAATCACACTCAATATATCCGTTTGTTTCATAGAAATGGCCCAAGCGATATACCCATCCGGACGGATGAGAACCGTATGCACATCTCTCCATCCCACGGGCAATTCTTCGGCTACGGCCTCCACATATGAAATATGTGAAAGTGAGCTATGGCGAAACTCATTCGATACCTCATTATCCTGTGCAAGATGGAGAAGTACAAAGCAGCCTTCATGAAGAAGATCGTAAGCATACGATGTCATTCCGTCAGGCAAATGCAATTCAAAATCAGCAAACCGTTTCCCGTTCAGTGGATGCTGCGGTATATTGCCAGCCGCCGGATAACATACATCCAGTGCACTAATCTGCTCTGCCATAGATTGATTAATTCCCGGATGGCGGAACCATTCCTCATGTAATTGGCGGTGTGCCAATACAGCAGGCGTAAAGCCCAATAAGCGGGTCTGAACCTCGGTATTCCGTAAGAACTGCGTATTAACCGGATAACGTTCGTCATGATAGCTACTCAGCAGCGTGTCTGGAGCCCAGCCACGAATCACTCCGGCCAGCTTCCATCCCAGATTTGCCGCCTCTTGCAAGCCAACATTCATTCCCTGCCCACCTGCTGGGAAGTGGATATGCGCAGCATCACCTGCTAGCAGGATTCTCCCTTTACGATAGGTCTGCGCCTGCCGCGTTGCATTCCCGAATCGAGATAACCAGCGAGGATTGGATACGCCAAGATCTGTACCGAGCAGATCATACAGTCCTGTCTGCACTTCTTCCAGCGTCACAGGTACGTCCTTCGGAAACTCCATCATTCGCGGTGTAGTCAAAATAACCCGATAAATATCTGGATACACGGGGGCAATCATCACCCCACCTCGTTCACTATATTCGGAATGTACGCCACTTTCAGGCGGATTGGCTAACTCTACATCTGCCAATACAGCGGTCAGAGTCGTATCCGTGCCCGGAAAAGCAATCCCGGCTTGTTTACGCACGATACTCCCAGCCCCATCCGCTCCTACGACATAAGCAGCAGTCATCACCGATACATTGGCTTGTGGTCCAGATGTGCATACACCTACCACCTCTACGCCCTGCTCGTGCTCTCGCACAGATACCACTTCCATGCCACGATGGACGACAACTCCCAGCTTGAGCGCATGCTCCTCGATCACTTGCTCTGTAATCACCTGTGGAATAAACAACGTGTAATTAGAAGAACTATCAAGCACAGAAAAATCCAAGCGGGTATTCAGCATTGAAAAGTGACCCGTACGTATAGGTCTGCCGCGCTTCATAAACCGCTCCTTCAATCCACGCATATCAAACATCTCAAGCGTCCGTGGATGTAGCGTAAGCGCACGCGACTGGCCACTAGGCTCCTCTAAACGTTCAATTACACATACGCTTACGCTTGCTAATGCCAACTCAGCAGCTAACCACATTCCAACAGGTCCGCCGCCTACTACAATCACTTCGTAATCCATGTTCACACCCCTATCTAAAATCTTTATTCCCACCACCTAATTGTTTCACATGAAACAATATATACATACAGAAAGCTCCCCTTAACATTTCCGTATATATCAAACAAACATATACAGCCATTTTTATTGTTTCTATTGAAACAATATTATTGTAATTTAATTGAGAACAATTATCAACCACTTTATTAAAAAGATTTCTACCCTTTACTTTAAATCATGCATTCATTTCCATTTTATAAAATATAATTGTATAATCGTAAAATGAGAATAAGCTAGAAACAAGTTCTCCATAGAAGGGATGATGATACATGTCGGATGCAAACCAATTATTCGGTCAAGCACTGGTTAAATCACTGGTCGGGGAACGTGGACATATTCGAGTAGCTCGGGCTTTACCAGACATCGACGTCGAGCTGGCAGGGAAGAAAAATGCAGAAATGCCTTACAGCATTTATCAACTGCTGAAGCATATGATTTACTGGCAGCAGTTCATGCTGGAGCATTTGGAAGGACGAAAACCCCAGCTTCCGGGCAATGTCATGGAAAGCTGGACCGAAGAGACTGGACCGCAGAACGAAGAGGCATGGCAGGCTGTCATTAACGAATTTTTACAGGGCGTAGATCAGGCTGTGCAGATTGCCGAAACCGCACAACTGGATGATTCACTAGCTCATTTTCCAGGTGAAACGAAAGCAGGACTGCTGCGGAATATCGCTTCCCACAATTCATATCATTTGGGTGAAATCGTGCTGCTACGCCGGATTTATGGAGCTTGGCCACCACCAGGAGGCGGCTTTCCAGTCTAAAGGCAACACCATGCTCTAATCAAGCTTTCCCCCATCCGCTGCTCCATACCTCCATCATTGCAATGGGATTTAGGCACCGCGAGGAACTCGCTTGCGTACCCTATATGGGAACCTACTAACTCGACCTGAAGCCGTTTACCCGTAATCAGGTGCAATCCGAATAACGGTTCCCATGATGCAAGACCAAAGAGAGGTTTCGAGGTTATGGTGAGACACTTATATTTAAATCGTAATATTGCCTGTATGATTGTGATCAGCCTTATTGCTAACATGAGTGGAAGTATGATCCTTCCACTCTTTGCTATTTATGTAGAGCAATTCGGGATATCCGTACTCGGCATGAGCATTTTATTTTCTCTATTTTATGTAGGTAGATTTCTTGGTGGAGGCTTGGCAGGACGAATTTATGAAAAGATTGGCGCAAAACGCTTGGGGTTGAGCTTACTCATTGCCGAAATCGCTTGTATGCTCCTGTTTCCGATTGCAACAAGCTTCATCATTCTATCCCTACTGAGGCTCCTCCAAGGCTTGGTAGCCATAGGGCTAACCGTCTTTGTAAGAGTCACGATCAACCATATGAGCACCGCAGATAATCGAGGCATGCTCAATGGATATATCAGCAGCAGTGAAGGTGCCGGTATGATTTTAGGGCCTCTGATGAGTGGAGCTATTGTTTCTTATTTTTCTTTATCCATTCCGTTTTATTTCGTTGCTATTTTCTCATGTATATCCTTCGTTGCCGTCTCCAGAATGACTTTCCCCAGTCTCTCTTCCAAACCTCAGCAACAGCACGCACCCCTTCATGAGTCGAAAAGAAAAACCATGCTAACGAAACAGCTACTGCTCTATTCCACCGTTCATTTCCTTGAAATGAGTGCATTCGCTATATTTTTAACGTACTTCTCCATATATGCAACCTACAAGCTCCATTGGAGCCCCGCAGAAATTAGCTTAGCTTTTACCATTATCGGCATATCGACCTTCATATCAGCCCCCTTTATTGGCAAACTATCTGATCTACTTAAGGATCGCTTGATGCTTTGTATCATCGGTCTATTGTTGATCATGGTGGAAATCATCTTATTTCTTTGGTTCACAGAACCGTGGATCGTATACTTAGGGATGTTCATCGGAGGTATAGGAGGAGCCAGCTATCTGGATTCCTTTTACTCGCAACTAGGGGATGTTATTCCTGAGGAGAATAGAAGCTCATTTATCGGCAACGTTGTATCTTTGTCTGAATTGGGGGCCATTGTGTCTCCGATCATCGCAGGTGCACTCATAGAACAGTTTAGCATCAACACTCCCTTTTACTACAATTTGATTTTGGTGTTGATCGCTATAGTTATCCAATATGTTATTCGTTTCAAGTCGAAATCTATAAGAAAAAGGCCAATTGCATAAGCAACTGGCCTCCTTTCTTTCTCACAGCTCCAACTCAACTGCAACCCCAAAATGATCCGATACAACTGGTCCCGTTTTCCCGTTCAGTACAACGGTTGAGGATTGAACCTGTGCAGCCTTATTGGAGAAGATAAAGTCAATACGGAGCGGCTCCGCATTACTTTCCCAACCAGCAATAGCTTTAATCACTGTGTGGCCTTCATCACGTACTGCTGCATTCGGATAGGTGTCCGACCAGCCGGATTGCAGTACATAGTCATATCCTTCTCCGCGTACTTCAGCCGCGTTGTTGAAATCACCCATCATAAACACAGGAGTCGGAGCAAAAGAATTTAGCACTTTGGTTGTACGATCCCATAGTCCACGGAAGGATTCTTCATCATTCCACCAGTTATAATGTCCACTTACAAACCAGGCCCGCACTCCGTCCACCACAGTTTGAACGCCGACAATTTTACGTGAGCGGTAGTTGTCATAATCCTGTAGCGAGGAAACATATTCGTTCACCGTAGCTGTAATCGGTGTTTTGGACAGAATCGCCAAACCCTCGTCGTATTTGGCAAAACCAACATGTGCGGGAGCCCACGTCCACTGATAAGCATCGGACAATAGCCCGTTCAGCACATAAGCATAGTTATCACGCTTAATGACAACTTCAGGATCTGCGCTATAATAAGCGCCCAAATCGTCCGGCGACAAAGGAGTGTCTTCCATGGACTGGTTCACTTCCTGCAAAGCAATGACATCAAACTGCTGTTCATCAATAAAAGCAGCCAGCTGCTTTAGCTTATCATGCTGGTTTTCTTCCATCCAAGCATGTGCATTTAAGGTTAACAACTTCAAAGTAATCACCTGTTGAGTATGTCTTGTATATCTGATTTAAGCACATCGGCCTTCGGTCCGTAAACCGCCTGCACCCCATTATCTACTTTTATCAAGCCTAAGGCACCCAGCGCTTTCCACGTCTTTTCGTCCCCAACGGCATCCGTATCCTTCACCGTCACACGCAGACGGGTCATGCAAGCGTCCACCTCGACAATGTTCTGCTCACCCCCAAGCGTCTTGATGATATCCGTAGCCAGTTGATTTTGAGTGGAAACAGCTGCCACACCCTCTGTCTTCGTACTCCCAGCCACGGAAGTCCCTTGAGGCTCCTCATCCGTATAGTTCCCCAGTCTTCCCGGCGTAGCCATTTTCAATTTACCGATCATAAAATACGCGATAAAGTAGGTTGCTACAGCAAACACCACACAAGTCAGCACGAAGTTAATAATATCCTGCACCAAACCCGCATTTATAGACAACGGCATTCGGGTCAGCAGTTCAATCATACCAAACGAATGTAAACGTAAATGTATGATGTCGGCCATTCCGAACGCAATACCGGTAAGAATAGCATAAACCACATACAGCACAGGCGCCACGAACATAAACATGAATTCCAGTGGCTCCGTTACCCCTGTTAAAAAGACAGCTGCGGCTGCCGAAAAGATCATCGACTTGTACTTGCTGCGTTTATCTTTGTCTACACGGCGATACATAGCCACCGCTAGTCCCATAAGGATTCCTGCTCCACCGATCATTTGTCCTACCTTGAAGCGAGCAGGCGTCACGCCTTCCAACAAGCTATTGTAGGCTGTCGGATCAGTACCACGAAGCGCACTCAGGTCACTTGCCCAAGCCAGCCACAGCGGATCTTGCCCGGCAACGACGCTTCCTGCCCCGGAACCCGTAAGTGTCGTGTAAACGCCACCAAGTTGAGTATAGTTAATAGGAACGGTCAGCATATGGTGAAGTCCAAAAGGAATTAGTAGTCTTTCCAGTGTACCATAGACAAATGGCGCTACAAAAGGAGCCGACTCCCCTGAAGTCGCTAACCAAATACCGAACTGATTAATCCCCCCCTGAACAAATGGCCAGATGGCAGACATGATCAAACTTACGATGACAGACCATAAAATCACGACAAAAGGAACAAAACGTTTGCCGTTAAAAAAAGCTAAAGCATCTGGCAGCTTGCGGTAATTGTAGTACTTGTTAAATACCACGGCTCCGACAAAGCCGGAGATGATACCGACAAACACACCCATATTAAGTGCAGGTGCCCCTAAGACAGAGGTAAAATAGCCACTAACCGGAATGGATGCACCAAAAAGAGTGTGGGTGGTGGCACCCTCCTGGGTTAGCATTTTCGAGGACACACCCAAAATCGTTCCTGTTGAAATATTAATGAGAATAAAGGCAATTAAGGCCGCAAAAGCTCCGCCCGCCCGTTCCTTAGCCCAGGAACCACCAATCGCCACGGCAAACAGTATGTGTAAATTATTGATAATACCCCAACCCAAATTCTCCATAACCCCGCCGACGGTCAACCAGAAATGGATATCACCAGCCAACATCGCCACTACTTTACCAAGCGAAATCATAATCCCGGCTGCCGGCATAACAGCAACAACCACTAGCAGTGCTTTCCCGAGCTTTTGCCAAAAATCAAATGATAGAAGTTTTTTCATGCTCCTTCAATCCCCATCCCTTATAGTATGTACAGCGTTGTTTGTACCCTATAAACATTATGCAATCGGTTGCACAATTATTATAATGATATCGCTTTCTATTGGCAATACCCTAATTGTAAATATCTTGGCTAATGATCATAGAAATACTCGAAAAAGCCGCGAATTTGTTGATTTTCGAGCAATATCGTATGATAGAACATAATATTTCCTGCTTGAGATAGCAAAAGGAGACGAAGACGATGGCAGTAACCATCAAAGATGTCGCAAAACGTGCTAATGTTGCTACTTCCACCGTATCCCGTGTCATTCAAGACAGCCCCAAAATCAGCGAAGCGACCAAGGCACGTGTCCGTAAAGAAATGAAGGCGCTTGGCTATGAACCCAACTATTCAGCTCAGAGTCTGGCTAACCGTGTCACACAGTCAATTGGCATCATTATGCCTGAATCGGATGTGGCAATCTTTCAAAATCCGTTCTTTCCGGAAAGCCTTCGTGGGATCAGCGAATGGGTAAATGAGCACAACTATACACTGTCCATTGTCACAGGAAAAACGAGCGATGAATTGCTATCCCGCGTGAAGCTGATGACCCGGACCGGGCGTGTTGACGGCTATATTGTTCTGTACTCCAAGCAAAAAGATAGCATTGTGGAGTACCTTCATAAAGAAAAAATACCTTACACCGTAATCGGTAAGCCTCAGCAATTTGTCAGTGAAACTACCCATGTAGATAACGATAACTACCAGGCTGCCAAGGATGTGGTCACTTATTTGACTGGGCTGAATCATCAGCACATTGCTTATGTTGGCGGTGATCATGAACACATCGTGAATATTGAAAGACTTCGAGGCTACCAGGATGCGTTGCGAGAGGCAGGCTTGCCTTTACCCAAGGAATACGTGGTCAGGGAGCCATTTAATCTGGAGGACATGCGGACATTATTGCAGGCCACCCCGCCGCCTACCGCGATGATCGTTAGCGACGACCTTGTAGCCATGGCAGTACAGAAAATGCTTTCTCAGCTAGGCGTGTCCATGCCAGAGCAGTTATCCATGGTGAGCTTCAATAATCTAATGCTAGCTGAGCTGATGAATCCCCCTCTGACTTCCGTGGATATTGATATCTTTACTCTAGGTTATCAGGCAGCCAAAAGCCTGATTGAAAAAATCGAGGACCCCAAGGAATTGACCAAACACATCATTGTTCCCCACCGAATCGTGGAGCGCAAATCCAGCCAATTACTATGATTCTTAGCGGAATGAACAAGAACTGATTTTGTGGAAACCCATAAAATCAGTTTTTTTGCGTTGACAGGGCAAACGGTTGCACTATATACTGAACTCGCTCATATACTGGTTTCGTTAAAACAACGATCTCATTTTCCGAGAGGGGTACGCAATCATGGTTTACAACCGATTATTTGACGTAGATAGCTGGAAGCTGACAACACACACTCTACATAGCACACACATGCGATTACAGGAAAGTATAACGTCCATAGGCAACGGTTATATGGGCATGCGCGGCAATTTTGAAGAAGCTTATTCAGGTGATCATCATCAGGGAACTTATATCTCCGGTGTATGGTTCCCCGACAAAACAAAGGTCGGCTGGTGGAAAAACGGCTATCCTGAATATTTTGGTAAGGTCATCAATGCCATGAACTTCATCGGCATCCGTCTGATCATAAACCAAGAGGAAGTAGACTTATTTACGGCACACATCAGCGATTTTGTGCAGGAGTTGGACATGAAACAGGGTATCCTGCGACGCACCTGCACCGTGAACGATCAGGTTCGTATCACTACGGAGCGTTTTCTGAGCATCACCACTCGTGAGCTATGCCTGATTGATTACCAAGCAACGAATATAAGCGAGCAGCCTCTAACCATAGAGCTTGTCCCTTATTTGGACGGCAATACGAAGAATGAAGACACGAACTATGATGAGGTTTTTTGGTTGGAGGAGGCCCGAGAAGTTCAAGAACAATTCATCAGCCTGTCCACAACAACTATAGATAATCCCTTCGGTATTCCGCGCTTTACCGTAAACGCTACCATGGGTATTGTGACCGAGGGACAGGATCTGCAGACGACGGAAGAGAGCTTTTTGTATGCTGCACGCCACTATCAATACAGCGTCGCTCCGGGCGACAGTATCCAGCTGCAAAAAATTGTGGCGGTTACCACCTCACGGGATATGGAAAAGGATGCGTTAATTCCACAAGCTGAACGACTTGCCGTGGAAGCTGTGAACAAAGGCTATGCTTCGCTCAAGCAGGAGCATATCGCAGCTTGGGCCCGACGTTGGGACAAAGCCGATGTAGAAATCGAGGGAGATACAGAGGCCCAGCAGGGAATACGCTTTAACATTTTTCAGCTGTTCTCTACGTACTACGGCGAAGATGCCCGTCTGAACATTGGTCCCAAGGGCTTTACAGGTGAAAAATATGGTGGTGCCACCTATTGGGACACAGAAGCATATGCCGTGCCTATGTACCTGGCGCTTGCAGACCCGGATGTAACCCGAAATCTGCTGCTGTACCGTCACCAACAACTAGAGGGTGCCAAGCATAACGCAGCCCAGCAAGGGCTACGGGGTGCACTATACCCTATGGTCACTTTTACAGGTGTGGAGTGCCATAACGAATGGGAGATTACCTTTGAGGAAATCCACCGTAACGGGGCCATTGCGTATGCCATTTACAATTACACCAACTATACGGGGGACTCCTCCTACCTTCATCAGTACGGCATAGATGTACTGGTCGAAATTAGCCGCTTCTGGGCCGACCGGGTTCACTTTTCCAAAAGCCAGCAGCAGTATATGATCCACGGGGTTACCGGGCCGAACGAATACGAAAATAACGTCAATAACAACTGGTATACCAACACGCTGGCTGCATGGGTTTTGAAATATACCTTATCGGTCTTACCTCAAATTTCAGCAGAAAAATCAATGCATCTAGCGGTTACGGCTGATGAGCTTGCCCATTGGCAGGATATCATCACTCACATGTATTATCCCTATGATGAGGAGCGGGAAGTCTTCGTACAGCACGATACCTTTATGGATAAGGATTTGCAGCCTGTATCCTCCCTTGATCCCAGCAACCTTCCACTAAACCAGAAATGGTCATGGGATAAAATCCTTCGTTCCTGCTTCATTAAGCAGGCAGATGTGCTGCAAGGGCTGTATTTCTTTGGAGACCAGTTTACGCTGGAGGAAAAAGCGCGCAATTTTGCATTTTACGAGCCAATGACTGTTCATGAATCCAGTCTGTCCCCGTCCATTCATGCCGTGCTGGCTGCCGAACTCAAAATGGAGGAAAAGGCAGTCGAGATGTATAAGCGGACGGCCCGTCTGGATCTGGATAACTACAATAACGATACCGAAGACGGACTTCATATCACTTCCATGACAGGAAGCTGGCTGGCGATTGTACAGGGATTTGCCGGGATGAGAACGTATCGTGAAACATTAAGCTTCTCCCCCTTCCTGCCTCAAGGCTGGAACAAATATACGTTTAAAATCAACTATCGCGGTCGCTTGTTAAGTATTCTCGTACAGGAAAATGAAGTGATCATTACCCTGTTGGACGGAGAACCGCTGACGCTGGAGCTGTATGGAGAGCCAACGCACATTACCAGTGGACAGTCGTTAATGACGAACAGCGTTTCATAAATCGGGCAGACAGGGGGGAAACCAAATGAAAGCAGTCATTTTTGATCTGGACGGAGTCATTACAGATACCGCCGAATATCATTTTCAGGCATGGGGCAGCTTGGCGGCAGCGCTTAGCATCCCTTTTGATCGGGAATTCAATGAACAGTTAAAAGGAATCAGCCGTACGGAATCGCTCGACAAAATACTGGCGCGCGGTAACCTGTCCGATACGTTTTCAGAAGAAGGCAAGCAAGAACTGGCCACACGGAAAAATACGGAGTATCAGCGGCTCATCTCAGCTGTAACTCCCTCGGACATTCTTCCAGGCATTAAAGCGCTTCTGACAGAGCTTCGTGAAGCCCGAATCGGCATCGCGCTGGCCTCTGCAAGCAAAAATGCAGCATTTATCCTGGAGCGACTGGAGCTAGCGTACTATTTTGACAGTGTGGTGGATGTTACCGCCATTCGGCATGGCAAACCTGACCCGGAAATTTTCCTCACCGGAGCCGCAAATCTGGGCGTTCAGCCTGCCGACTGTATCGGTATAGAGGACGCACAGGCTGGCATACAGGCGATCAAAGGCGCCGGGATGTTCGCGGTCGGTGTAGGAACACCTTCGCAAATGCAAGGTGCGGATATCGTGGTAGCCACTACTGCCGAGCTTTCTCTGAGCATGTTGGAGGCACATTTCTACCAGTTCAAAAAGTGACCTCCACTCGGAGTAGTTTATATGGCGTTATCTTAGGGATAGAGCACTCTCGCCTCATATGTATGACCAACGACGGACACCACTGGTGTTCGTTTTTGTTTACATATACTCCAAAAAACTCCCTCTGTCTCTCACGTCTTCAGCTCCTCCATCGTCGAACACGCTAAATTACCATTTCATGAATATATATTACCATTTTACACATATTACATGTATATCGTTGATTTAAGCTTTTGAAGGAGGACAAGTCATGGCGAGATCACTCGAGGAGAAATTGGACCATCTAAAAAAGACCCTGGGTCATCTTCCTGATGTCGTCTTCAAAAAAATGGACGTGGGACAAACGGGAATTCATGTAGTGATGGTTTATCTCTCCGGTATTGCGAATACGGGCATAATTAACGAACAAATCGTTAAGCCACTCATTTTGACTGGAATCCGTGAAAACCACTCCCAAGTTAATCTGGAGAAAATAAAGGAGGAACTGATACAGCAGACGGCATTTACGATCGGTACGAAAGAAGGGGCAGACCTTGAGACATGTGTAATTGAAGTGTTATCGGGAAATACTTGTCTGCTGATCGAAGGAACCGATGAAGTTTTTTTTGCTTCTACGGGCCAGTTTCCTTCGCGAAGTGTCGATGAACCGAGCACCGAAACTTTGGTTAGAGGGCCGAGAGAAGGTTTTATTGAAGATTTGGAAAGCAACTTGGCAATGGTAAGGCGGCATATCAAAGATCTAAGTTTCAAAATAGATAAAATGACCATAGGAAGGAGATCTTCACGGAAATTAGCGATCTTGTACATATCAGATATCGCAAATCCAGAGCTAGTTCAGGAAGTTAAACGAAGAGTCGAAACGATTGATGTGGACGATGCTTCCGATACCGGGATTATTGAGCAATGGATTGAGGAACATTCATGGTCTCCATTCCCACAGATTCAAGCCTCTGAACGCTCGGATAAAGCTATAAATGCTTTAATGTCCGGAAGAGTTGTCATTATGCTTGATGGCACTCCTTTTGTCCTGATTGCTCCCATGACCTTCTGGATGCTGGCTCAATCCCCAGAGGATTATTACGAGCGTTTCCCTTTAGGAACATTTTTTCGTATGCTTCGTTTAATGGCTCTGTTCATTGCAACATTCCTGCCTTCGCTATACGTTGCACTTATTTCTTTCCATCCTGGATTAATCCCGCCTGAGCTGGTGATGTCTATCGTTGCCTCAAGGGAAGGAATTCCTTTTCCCGTTTTTGTGGAAGCTCTAATTATGGAGTTATCATTGGAAATATTACGCGAGGCAAGTCTGCGGCTACCTAAAGGCATAGGACAAGTCATCGGTATTGTAGGCGGTCTTGTGATTGGACAAGCAGCGGTCGAGGCGGCGGTCGTAAGTGCTTTTCTGATTATTGTCGTTGGTCTTACGGCCATCGCGTCCTTTGCAAGCCCGCAGTACAGCGGGAGTATTGGAATACGGCTTCTTCGTTTCCCCATTATGATGATTGCAGGGATTTATGGGCTGTATGGCGTGATTTTAGCCTTTATTTGCTTAGGCGTACACATGGTCCAGATCAAAAGCTTTGGAGTTCCTTACATGTCACCTCTAGCCCCAATTCGGCTAAGAGATCAACAGGATACTTTCGTTCGGGTTCCTTTTAAATATCTCAAAAAGCGTCCTTTGATGCTAAAGACAAAGGATGAGACACATTCTAAATGGAAAAGGAAGTAAGCCTATGCGCTCCTATATCTTTCTGTTTCGTCGAACCCTCTGGGTGCAAAAATGCATCACCGTATGGATCGCATGTGCCCTCCTCATCGGTTGTTGGGATAGCAAGGAGATCGATAAATTGAGTATCATTCAGGGCGTCGCAATTGATATGGATCAGGATATGTTGGAACTAACCTACCAGCACTTAATAGCTCAGAAATCCAAAAAAAGTATGTACAGCAACGTAACCACCTTTAACAAGGATTCCATTCAGTCTGCCTCCAGGGAACAGGCCAAGCAGGTATCCCATGCTCCTTTATATAGTTTTATTCGCTTGATTTTAATTAGTGACCAAGCTATACAAAAAACAAGAATCGACCAATTGTTAGATACGTTTACTCGCTCCTATAAACCGAGTCGAAAATCACTTGTCATGATCACAAAAGGCAGCGCGAAAGAAGCGTTTAATAAGATGGGCAAACATCAAGATATACCTACCATTGACCTTGAGGCTTTGGCCAAAAATAGCGATCTCAACTCCGAGATTCCCCAAGAAATAACATTAGGAGAAATCTCTACACACACTTCACAAGACGCTGACTTCATCATTCAATGCATAGAAACCAATGGAGGCAACCACTTCTCAGGCGCAGCTTTGGTCCGCGGTAAAACGAAGAAATTTGCTAATTGGATAGATGAAAAGGAAGTCACCGGGATCAACTGGATGCTGGGAAAAACGAAGGGTTCAATTATTAGAACCGAAGGCCCAAAATCGGAACAATCCATGGTGTTTGAAGTTGAGGATGTCCATACAAAACTTATCCCCCACCTCAACGGGCAGGATCTCTCATTCACAGTTCGTATTAAAGCAGATATCAAACTAAACGAAAGCTCGGATAATTCTGTAGACTTCCTGAAGGAATCATTCATCCAAACCGCTAAAGAAGCGGCGCAAGATGAAATCAAACAAACAGTATCCCTATCGTTAAACACGCTCCAGAAAGAAATGAGAGCAGATGTAGTCGGTTTTGGCACAAAAGTAAAAGTGAACTATCCCGCTTACTGGGATCGGGTAAAGGAAAATTGGCAAGATACATTCAGTCAAATACCGATCTATGTTCAAGCTAAAGTACAGATCGAACGAACAGGTGCTTATACAAAAGGAGAGGGAGCGTAATGTCCAACATACCTTCCATGAAACAGGAAAAAATATCTACTCTGCAAGCCTTATTTACCGTCACTTCGACCGTGTATGCTGTGGGTATTGTCAGTTTACCAAGAACCATTGCGGAGCAGACAAAAACGCCCGACGTGTGGCAGGGACTTTTGCTGGCAAGTCTGCTTGGGATAGGCGTGATTTTTATCCATGTTAAATTGTGTCAACGATTTCCAGGGAAGACGTTCTATGAGTTCAATCCTGTGATCGCAGGTAAATTCATCGGTCAACTCATCAATATCGCATTTATTGTATATTGCACGATGATCTGCTCGCTTGTATGCAGAATGATGGCGGAATTCCTCAAAGGCCTTGCATTGGAGAGAACGCCAATAGGCATGATTATTTTTCCGTTTCTTCTGCTTATAGGGTATTTGACTTGGGGCGGTCTCCATGCGATGGTTCGATTGGTCGAGCTTTTTTTTCCTTTAACCCTTATTGTTTTTTTATTGTTGATCGTTTTCAATATCAATCATTTTGACATCGATAATTTGCGTCCTGTTTTTCATAAAGGATGGGGCCCGATCTTCCAATCTCTTAAAGTTGTACCTTTTTCGGCAATGGGTTTTGAATCGGTGCTCATATTAACAAATGTTATGGCCAATCCACAAAAGGCGTGGAAGGCAGGCTGGATCGGCTACTCGATTGCAATGGGTTTGTATCTCTTGATGGTAACGATGGTCGTTGGCTGTATGTCAGTTGAAGAAGTTTCCCGATTGCAATGGCCGGTCGTTTCTTTTGCACAGCAAATTGAATTCCCCGGTGCATTCCTGGAACGATTTGAAATATTATTTATCATTTTGTGGACGATCAAAATCTTCATGACCGCCTCAAACTATTATTTCTATATTGTTGCGGGGATCAGCCAGCTCACCCAAAAGTGGAACAGGTACATCTGTTATCTCCCGTTAATTTTATTATTTTCCCTGAGCATGTATCCCCAAAGTTTTATTGAAATAGGCAATTTCGATAAAATAACAGGTTACTTCGGCATTATTATATGCGCGGCAGTCCCCTTGGTACTTCTTGTCATCTCCATGGTCTTCCGCCGAGTTGAGAATTTGGATGGGAAACAGTAGAGGATAGCCCCCATTCTTGCCCGATGACTCAAGTCCCCTTACGTTATAGAGTAAGGGGGCTTTTTGCTTTATCCAGCGGATATCTTCGAAATTTTCCAACTCTCCCTCCACTCAATTTATATTCGTGAACTGATATAATGGAAGAGTTAAGCTACTACCTGATCAACTATTCTCTTTTAGGAGACTAATCATATGAAACCAACCTATCTTATGGATGATATACAGTGGCAACAGCTTATTCAAAACGTGGCTGACCATTTTAATGACGTGACGATCAAACGAGGCTTTCAATATTTTAAGCAGGGAAAGGTAAAAGAATTCGCAATGCCTGATGCCGACCATATCGCAGCTGTCGTGGATGGAAGCGAGCTATACGAGGTGGATCTTCACTTGAGTGCTTTTGCTGCCAGCAGATGTACATGCCCTGTCCACACCAACTGCAAGCATATGATCGCCGTACTACTGAATTACGCGAATGAACAGGAACGTTCTGTACATGCTTTAGTGAACGCTCATTCGGCGGGATTCACCCGATTGGCGGCAAAAGCTGACACGCGTACCACACCTCCTTCCCGGTCGAATCTTTCACCGGATCACAAGGAAGCAACAAAAAACGCTCTCAGCAAAACAGCAAGCAAAATACCGGACATGCCCATTTCAGAGTGGCATGATCTGTTCGATCAGTGTATCGCCCTTAACCGTGTGAACACACAAAATTCCCAATATGTCCAAAGCGCTTTAGCCTCGATCTATGCTGTGATGCCGCCGCTTTCACCTGGCATGCAACAGCTATACGGACTGCATGCTCATCTGCGTGTGCTGGAAAAGCTGGTGCCTCAGTCTCCCATGCCGGGCTATCCCTCTCATACCTATATGGGGTATTACACGCAAATCGCCGCCGATGAGCTTAAAGAAGCTATCGAGCGTGATTTTGAAAGCCCGCTGGGGCTGACCGATGAACCGATGCAAGAAGCCCGTATCGCAGAAACCTTAGCCTATTTGCGCCGAAAAATGCTGACAGAATCGCGTAACGGTACTTATTTTTCAGACACGTATTATCAGTTTTGGCTGAACTGGATGCACCCCGAAAGACAGGACTCCAGCATATATACGGAGGAATTACAGCATTTACAGGCGGCTGAGGAGGATCTCGGCACAACTTTAGCACGACTTCCATGGATGTTGGCTCGTAGCTGGATGCATATTTACCAATCGCAGGATAATGAAGCCTGGGTACTTCTTCAGGAAGCGGAACGAGCTTTTCCACTAAAAATCTCTTCCAACCAATTGCTTTTGTTCTTACATGCGTTGCGCAAATCCGAGGATTGGGCACGTCTCAAGGACGGACTGCGGCATATCGGTCCCCTGCTTCACAGTCATCGGGATGACCATTTACAGGATTATATGCATGATTGGGATATGGTTTTGCAGCACCTTCCAGAAGCGGAGCAGGACATGTGGGACACGCTAGTGGGTATGCTTCCATTTGCCGGAGGAATGTATGAAGAGGCGCTGCTTGCCCACGAAAAATGGCGGTCATGGATCGACTATCAGCTAAGCATATGCAGTGAACCATTGAGTTTTCGAGTGAGCGTGTTACAGCCCATTGAAAAGAACGCGCCTGAGTTACTACTCCCCTTTTACCATCAAGCGGTAGAACGTTATGTGCTAGAAAAAAACAGGGCCAGCTATAAAGCAGCAGTCAAGCTGTTAAAGCGACTGTTCAAGCTGTACAAGAAAATGAAGCAAGAATCACGCTGGGAGCTGTTCTTCACGACCTTCACCAGCCGTCATAGCCGCCTGCGGGCGCTACAGGAGGAATTGCGGAAAGGGAAATTGTTATCATGAGTCAATATACCGAAACGATTACCGTGCATATCCAATTAACTACCTATGGAGACGCGCTGATCTATGGCGATTCCTCCATGAACTATAGCATTTCCGGCCAAATTCTGAAGCAGCGTTTGTTTGCTTGGCATGAGGCTTCGTTTTATGGCACCGAGCTGGAGATTCAACATGTTCAAGATACGGATATTATCCTGCTGCCTTCGGAGCAGGTGATTCCTTTTCTGGCAGAGCGCGAGCTTCTAAAGCATATCGAATGGATCTGGGACGAGGCCCATGCCCCGTGGCTTCGGCTGATCCCTTTACTTGCTCACTGTATTGAAGCGAAAGCATATGTGCCCAGCTTCACGGCATTCCAGGCAGGGAAGCTGCAATGGATGTGGGATGCGGAAGCACTGGAAAACATCCAACCGGCAGAGCTTGCTTTGCTAGGCAGCTTGGAGAAGGACGAGCAGGATGGGCTGATAGCGGCGTTCTCGGCTGCCGTATTTCAGCGCTGGTACGGCACCGAAGCGGAAGCCGCCGATTTGCGAAGAGAATATCCGATTCTCTTCGCCCCCAACCGCCCGGCCGCGGCGGGTCTAGACGTTCGGGCCTGGCTCATCGCCATCGGCTGGAAAGCCGATACCGCGCCATTTCGGCCGCTTCTGCAACTGCTGGAGCCAGAGCTGGAGGACGACGAGCCGTCCTGGCAGCTCAAGCTTGTGTTGCAGGACAAGCAGGACCCGGCGTTGCTGGTGTCTGTACAGCTCGCCGATGATGGGTACGCATCCGGCTCATGGCCCGATGCCTGGACAGCACATGTCCGTGAGCGCTCAGCCGGGTGGCTAGAACGCTTGACCTCGATTTTGCCTGCCGGGCAGCGTGCCGGAAGCCGCGATGACGTGCTGAATCACCCGCTCTCCGACGAAGCGGCGTGGCAATTTCTGACGACCGACAGCCAGCGTCTGCTGGAAAGCGGTTGGCAGGTGCTGCTCCCGGCTTGGTGGGAGGCAGCTACCCGCAAGAAGCCGAAGCTGCGGGCCAAGGTACGCCCAGGCGAAGGGGCGGGAGAGCGCACGAAAGGCAGTTCGCTGTTCGGACTGGACTCGATTGTCCAGTTCGATTGGCGTGTTGCCATTGGCGACGCCGATCTGAGCGAGTCGGAATTCGCCGAGCTGGTCGCTCGCAACGAGCGCTTGGTGCGCTTCCGCGGGCAATGGATCGCGCTCGACCCCGCGCTGCTGGCACAGATCCGCCGGGCCATGGCCGGGATCGACAGTGCTCAGGGATTGTCCTTTCAGGACATCCTACAGCTACACCTGCTCGGCAACGCCGACGAGCCTGAAGGCGACGCCTCGGGCGAGCAGCCGGAGGATGCGGCACGCTTCCGACTGGAAGTCGAGCTGAATGCCCATCTGCTGAAGCTGATCAGCCAGCTCGGACGGCAGTCGGAATGGCCTGCATTGGACGTGCCGGACGGGCTGCAAGCCGAGCTACGGACGTATCAGCGGGACGGGTATGCATGGCTTGCCTTTTTACGGCGTTTTGGACTGGGTGCCTGTCTGGCCGATGACATGGGACTCGGTAAAACGGTGCAGTTTATTACTTATTTACTGCACCTACAGAATATTGCCGCCGAGACGGGCGTCCGTTCCAGCTCACTGCTGATTTGCCCGACTTCGGTGCTGGGCAACTGGCAGAAGGAACTCAGCCGCTTCGCCCCTTCGCTGAAGGTGATGCTGCACTATGGAAGCAAGCGGGAGCAGGGAGACTTGTTCCGCGAAGAAGTCGAGCAGGCCGATGTCATCCTGACCTCCTTCGCTACGGCAACCCTGGATCAAGAGCTGCTACAAAGCATGACTTGGGATTCAGTCTGCCTGGATGAAGCGCAAAACATTAAAAATGCGCAAACCAAGCAATCCACAGCCGTGCGCAGCTTTCCTGCACGTCATCGGATCGCGTTGACCGGGACACCTATTGAAAATCGGTTGTCCGAGCTATGGTCCATTTATGATTTTATCAACCCAGGTTATCTGGGCAGCTCACGCGCCTTTAGCAATCGCTTCATTAATGCTATTGAGAAGGAACATAACGAGCAGCGCACGTTAGATTTGCAAAAGCTGGTTCAGCCCTTCATGCTGCGACGCAAGAAGAAGGACCCAGCTATACAGCTTGATTTGCCTGACAAGAATGAGATGAAAACGTACATTCATCTGACCTCTGAGCAGGGCGCGCTCTATGACCAGATTGTCAAAGAGTTGATGGAACGGATGCAGAAGCTGGAAGGGATTGAACGGAAAGGAGCCATTTTATCCGCCCTTACCCAGTTGAAGCAGCTTTGTGACCATCCTGCCCTCTTAACCAAGGAGGCACTCCCGAATGCTGCGGATTCCGGTTATAGTCAGTCCGATCTTGAAGCGGTCATTAGCCGTTCATCCAAGCTGGAACGCATTCTGGCTATGGTCAAGGAACTGCGGGAGGAGGGCGAGCGCTGCCTTATTTTTACACAGTATATTGGTATGGGGCAGATGCTCCAGCGGGTACTCGCTCAGGAGCTGCAAGAGCCTGTGCTCTATCTGAACGGCAGCACATCCAAAACTGCGCGTGACCGAATGATTGATCAATTCCAATCTCACACGCTCTCCCCTGCCGAGCAGCCGTCCGTGTTTATTTTGTCGCTCAAAGCCGGGGGGGTGGGTCTGAATCTGACGGCCGCCAACCACGTCTTTCACTTTGATCGCTGGTGGAATCCAGCTGTTGAAAATCAGGCCACAGACCGAGCCTACCGGATGGGACAAACGAAGGATGTACAGGTGCACAAATTTATCTCGTTGGGCACGCTGGAGGAACGCATTGATGAAATGCTGGAAAGCAAGCAGCAGCTTAGCGACCAGATCATAACCAGTACCGAGGGCTGGATTACTGAGCTGTCTACAGACGCGTTAAAAGACCTCTTTACGCTACGACGCGATTGGGCATGATGAGGTCCCGAATCGAACGATAATGTACATGGAGTGTCATTTTGAGTTCGATATATATACCTATTTCTAAGAAGTCGTAGTTAATAACACAGTCCAAAACTCCTTTGTGTGCATTTACTATCTCATCACAACAAAGGAGTTGATTTGAAGTGGCCATTCGTCCTCCACAAACATTGAAATCTACGGGCAGAAAGGTTCCTGTTACGAGATATCGCAATGTGAGCCCTACACAAACTCTACGCCGATTTACAGTTATCTGGGCTAACACAAACGGTGTTCCTTTTAACACAACCGGATTCTTTGCTATACTCCGGCGTCTAGATGGAAGCTTTGTCCAAGCTGCAGGCTTCGATGGTTTTGGTACTGCGCGATTTAACAATGTTCGCACACCTACGAACCAGCCTTATATTCTGCGTACTTTTAGAGATGATGGAGTATTATTCCGCGTTAGATCCGTACCTGCTGGCGTATCCTCGTTTGTCGTTATTGGTTAAGTTCGTACCGAACGCAGCCTAGACGTAGTTAACAAAAAAAGCAGCCAGCAACAGAGCTTATCTGTACTGGCTGCTTTTTTATATGGCCTACC
Organism: Paenibacillus sp. SER-28; assembly: GCF_052906305.1. Classification (NCBI taxonomy): domain Bacteria; kingdom Bacillati; phylum Bacillota; class Bacilli; order Caryophanales; family Paenibacillaceae; genus Paenibacillus; species Paenibacillus sp. SER-28. The sequence goes on from NZ_JBRECM010000010.1 coordinate 118,527, forward strand.
TATTCGGAATCTTCTTCCACTATTGCATTTTTCGTAACGGACGTATTGTACACCGTTTTGAGCCAGTTTTCACTCGACCAGTTCAGCTTACCTGCACCCGCTCCATCCTTGGCCTGCAATTGAGCAACCAGATTGGCAGGGTCTTCGGCTGTATAGCTGTATGGCAACGTTGTGAACCCATTCCAAGAGAAGTCCTTGGTCTTGGCAGGATAAGGGGCTAACGGGCTATTCGCATCGTCACTGCCTCCTCTGAATACGGTACCGTTGTTCGAAAAGATAACGTCTTCGGCTTTGATTTTACCTGTGTAATCCGCTTTGTTAGGATCTTTTTGATTATTACGCACTGGAGAGAACACATCAATCAAATAAGACTTTTCTAGCAACACCGCGCCGTTTTCTGTTGAAATTGCACCATTACCCACGACATCAAAATGGTATCCTTTTGCAGCAATTGCTTTAGCCATGTCAGAAGTAATTCTTTTTTTGGCTCTGGCCAATCCGGCATCGTCCATAACGATGTTATATGCATGAGCATTACCCCCACGCAGACGAGGCATGCGATCCTGAATATCCAAATAGTAATTATGATGCAGCGTCACCTCCAGGTCTGCATTGTCGGAAGCCATTTCCGTAGCACCGATTAGATGAGCCTTCTTTTGTCCTGCTGCAATATCAATGATATCTTCTTTACTCATGCCTACTGCACTGCTTCTCAGATACGCGTACATAGGATAGGAAGACTTGTCTGCTTCCATCGCGTTGACTTGTTGGGTTACCCAGCTGTTGGAGCTGCGGTCATCTCCTTTGAACAAAGACCAGGAAATCGTAACTCCGTTACTACCTTTTTTCACATCTACCAAACCATCATAGGCTTTGTTAAATGTACAGTGGTCGATCCATACCTTGGAACTTGTACCTTCGATGGTAACATAATCCCAGTCATTCTTATCATAGTTCCCTTTGGTTGCTTCATCCCACTCCCAAAGCTCATCAAATTCGAGGTTACGGAAAATCAAATTAGAGCTTCTTTTGATGACAAAGCCAGCATGTTTGATTTTCGCACCATTGGCAGAGAAAATCGTAACCCCATTCATATTTTCGATATAGACTTTGCTCACTCCTGTCTTTTTCAGAACAGGATGCGTCTGTACAGGATTGTTGGCACTAAAAGGCATTACTTTGGCAGCACTAGGAATTTCATTCCAACCGAGATCAAGATCGTTCATAATCTCAATCACTTTGACTTTGCTGCCTTTCTTCAGTGCTTCGTTGAGATCTACAGCATTGTATACCTTTTTGTAGTTGGCATCGGTATCCGCAATATTGCCACCACCGGTGTTACCATACGAAAATCCAGTCAAATTATAGTTATTTTTGGAGGTTACATCAGGGTCCACCCCAGGAGTCGGTTGTTCTGTACCTGGTGTCGGATTCACAGGCGGTGTTCCTGGATCTACCTCAGAAGAAGCACCGGATACCATCACATTATCGAATTGGGCAGCTGCTTTGGAGGTTACCAATCCAATGGCTCCAGCAGTGAGGCTGGTGTCTGTTGCGGACAGTTCCAGTTGATCATTGACATACATTTTGATTTCCGAACCGGATAGTTCCAGCTTGACTCTGTACCATGTATTCGTGTCCAGTTTGTATTTTTTATTCGTAGCCAGTGTCTTCATAGAGCCTTTGACTTTTTTTCGAATCTCAAGAGCTCCGTCTTTCTTGTTATACAACGATGCTGCATAGAAGTTGTTGGAATCTGTGTATCTACCTGCAACGTAGACTCGATTGGAGCCATTAAAATCATTTACATATACATCTGCTTGCACGCTATAGTTCGTCCATGAGGCGTTACCTTTGACGGAATGGCTTTCGCTTCGAGTAGATTGTTGGTATGTAGATCCATTCCCATCCTTGACCACAGACCAGTTCCCCGATCCTGCGGTCCAGCCTTGAGCTTCCCCTTGTTCAAAATCATCACTTATCTGTAAATTCCCATCCGCATGTGCATGACCCAGCAACGGTAATGATAAAGACAGTACCAACGTACTGCTTAACATTACACTTGCACATTTTTTTAACAAACTCGACTTCATATAACAGTCTCCTTCTCGATTAGATTCATGAATACTAAAGCAAAGGTTGCACCGTTTATCGGACATGACATGCCCAACGGTATATAACGTACTGATGAAGGGAATAATATTCCAACACCAATGAGGGCCCTAAGCGCTATACTCCAATAATTATAGACACTTAAATAAATATTAAAATATGTCTAATTACTTATCTTTTGTCTTAATTTCTCTATTAATTTTGCATCCTTTTTCGTGAACACACCAACTGCTGTTTCATAAAATCACAAAAAACGATATTTTTTTATTTTTGAATAAGACATACGGTTGTCATATTGGGAATGGTACATATAAAGGGGTGAGTATCATCCATATCATTTAAAGGAGCGATGAGATGTCCAGTTACGAATACGCCTCCAAATCAGAGTTAAAGGAAGCCATTCATGTCTCCTACTTACGATTTGACGGTGAGTTCCAGGAGATCGACGAGAGCCAAAAGGATATCCGTATCCCTGAAGTAGATAAAACACCCGCAGAAATGATTGCCTACCAGCTCGGATGGCTTCATCTTGTCATGACATGGGACAGGGACGAACGGGAAGGAAAAACCGTGATCATGCCCGCCCCCAATTATAAATGGAATAGACTAGGCGAACTATATCAATCATTTTACAAGACCTACTCCCACCAATCTTTACGTGAATTACGCGATATGTTCAAGTTGGCTGAGCAAAAGTGGCTGGATTGGATCGACACACTTAGTCATGAAGAGCTCTTCACTCAAGGCGTTCACGACTGGACAGGGACTAATCCGAAATGGCCCATGGCAAGATGGATTCATATCAACTCGGTGGCACCGTTTAAAACATTCAGAGCCAAGATACGGAAATGGAAGAAATACAAAGTCCAACAGTGATGAAAAAAAGTGTGCATTGTGCTACAATACTTGAGTTGTATCGGGATACATTTAGGGAAGGGTAAGTGAAACGCCATGCTTATTATTGGTATTGCCGGCGGTACAGGTTCCGGTAAATCGACGGTAGCACGCGCCGTCGTTGAGCGTCTGGGATCTAATAAAGTGACTTTCATATCTCAGGATAACTATTATAAAGACCATTCACATCTGAGTTATGATGAACGTGCTTTGGTCAATTATGATCATCCGTTTGCCTTTGACAACGAATTGCTTATTGAGCATCTCCAATGTCTGAAAAAAGGACAAGCGACACAAGCGCCAGTGTATGACTTTACGGTTCATGCACGCTCCACGGACGAGACGGTAGAGCTTCTGCCAAATCACATCGTTATGTTGGAAGGTCTGCACGTACTGTCAGACGAAAAGCTCCGCAGCTTGCTTGACATCAAAGTATTTGTGGATACTGACCCTGATGTGCGCATTCTCCGTCGGGTTCTTCGTGATATTGAGGAACGCGGCCGCACCATCCATTCGATCCACGATCACTATTTGACTACCGTTAAGCCGATGCATGAGGCATTTATTGAGCCTTCCAAGAAATACGCTGACCTGATCCTTCCTGAGGGAGGACACAATGAGGTTGGTATTCAACTGCTGTCTATTTTGACTGAAAAATATTTGGCGGGAGATCGAACATGGGGTACTGTATAAGGTAATCCCGGTTGTTTAGGCTGTCGAGATTTTCTCGGCTGCCTTTTTTGTTGTTTTATATGCCATTTGGACTAAATTTTTTTGGAATCCCCGTGTGGTTTATGTTAGCATGTAAAGATTAAATGCTTTAGATTTGGGCTAAATTTGGAAGCGTTGTCAAATATGTGCCTCAGATGATATAACGTCCACGTGATGGAGGTCTTTTTTGAATCAGGATTTTTGCAAAATCCTCGAATAGGTATAATTACGGAGAGTGCTGCCATGAATGAGCTATGCAACATTTTGATTGTGGATGATGAGATATTGGTACGGCAAGGAATTAAACACCATTTATCGTGGGAACAGTATGGGTTTCGAATTGTAGGTGAGGCTTCTAATGGGAAAGAAGCATTGGAGCTGATTGAAACCTTGCGCCCTCATATTGTCATTACAGATATCGTAATGCCGATCATGGATGGCGAAGAGCTGACGCGCATAGTCAGACAAAACTATCCAGATATCGAGGTCATTGTACTTAGCAGTTACGGCGAGTTTAATTACGTGCGATCCACCTTTCAGCAAGGGGTTGCTGACTATATTTTAAAGCCCAAGCTGGACACGGATGAGCTGCTCCAAGTGCTCCAGAGAACCGCTCGCAAAATTCCATCCATTCAATATCAAGCGAATGCCGGGAATAGTCAAATTACGATAGATCATGTGATCGAAAAGCTGATCTCCGGTTATAGCATGGACTATGACGCCGAGCTGCTGAAGCAAGCATTTCCTTATGCCCGTTTTGCGCTCATAGGTATAGAACAGCTGGCACAGCAGGATAAAGGGCGCTCCATCTCTGCCTCGGACCTATTTTCCAAGCTTACAGATCGAGTAGCCTCTGCCTGTGAGTCCATCGTACTGCGACAACTGCCGTCTGATGTCTATGCGGCTGTGTTTTTAGCCAATCTTGATCTACGGGAAGTAGACGCCTGGATGGCTGCGGTTAGGGAAGTTGCTCAGGAGACAAAGCGAGTCGATCCACAGACAGGCTGGGCAGTCAGCCATTTATTTGATGAGTTCAATCAGATTAGTGACGTCTATCAGGATGAACTGCCAAAACTGCTGAGTTACCGCTTTTATTTCCCAGGAACAGCGCTGTTAATAGAAGACGAACTCCCTCAGCCTGTACAGGTAAACAGCTCGTTTAACTTAAAACAATTTACAGAAGAGATGAAGCGTGAGCATTTTGATACAGCTTTTCAGGATTTGAGATCCTATGTAGCCGCCATGTCCGGTAACTATACCTCTACCGCTTTTGAATTCAAATCGCTTCTCGGAAATATCGTGTTCAACATTACGATTTTGCTCGGGAATCAGGGGTATGATATGAAGGAGCTGGATGCGGCGAAATATTCCTATTTCAAAACAATTAATGACGCCCCTCATGTACATGAAGCCGTGCGCCTTCTGGAGACTTTTTTGGAGGAAGCGAACAGGCAGATCATGGCTAAAACACAGCAAGGAAGTAGCGCAAGCATGAAAAAACTGCTGGAGTATATTGAGGAGCATCATGCTGAAACACTCAATTTGACGACACTTGGGCAATATTTTCACTTTAACCCTTCCTACTTGTCCAGTTATTTTACGGCACACCATACAGAAGGCTTTAGCGAGTATCTCAACAAAATTCGGGTTGAAAAAGCCGCGGAGTTACTACGGTCGGGGACGATGTCCATTTCGGATATTAGCAGCACGGTAGGCTATTCGGACCCCAGCTATTTTACCAAAGTGTTCAAAAAAGTGAAGGGTTACTCGCCCAGTCAGTACCGCCGGGAGCATCTCTATTAGAGAGTAAGCCACATCTGCCAGTAGAAAAGAGATTGCATATGAAAAGATATATCCATAAGATCAAATATCAAGGTCTGTTCTTCAAAATCTTTATTGTTATGGTGGTCAGCATCACTGCGGTGTCCTTGCTGACCTCTTTGGTGACGATTCGGATGTCTGAACGACTTTTTGCTGAGACATTCAGTATTACAAATGCCAAGGTACTCAGCCAGATTCAATCCAGCTTTGAATCCTTCAATGATTCTATCGTGAATGCCGTAACCCATGCTTCGGAAAATGGAACGGTCAAGAACTATCTGACTGGCGGTCAATCTGACTCGATTAACTCGGCGAGGATTTACTTCGGAATGGCACAGCAAATGAAGCAAATTAAATCGAACGTCGATGCCTATGATGTCGGTGTCGCTGTAACAGGTCTGAACGGGCGGAGCTTTTACTCCGACTCGTCCTATTGGCCTGTAACTGCGGAAGAGCTTAAGAGCAGTGCTATTACAGCCCGAAGTGTAGCACGACCGGCACAGCTTATGTATCAATTGGATACTGAATTGTTGCAGCAACAAATGAATAGTACCCCGCAAAAGCCAACACCCTATATCATCGCCTCCAAACCATTTATGGAGCGGACCAGCGGCACCCTGTACGGCATGATCTACATCGCTATCCGAGAGCCTGAATTTCGCCGTTTCTACAACAATTTCACGAGCAACGGCAATGATGTGCTTATTTTGGACAAGTCGGGACTGATTGTATCGAGCAATCGCCAGGATCTGATCGGACAACGCTCCAGTGAGCTGCTAGGCTATGCCACAAAAATCAATGAACAGGGACTTAACTACATTAATGCGAATGTGATGAATAAGGAGAGTATCCTCCTTTCCAACTATATCCCTTCATTTGATTTTTATCTGGTGAACATGATTGACAGACAAGCCGCCATTGGGCAAATTATAGACGTTAAATCCGTTGTATGGATCTGCATTGCCATCGTACTGATTGCTTTGGTGATCGTTTTTCTGATATCCCGTCGACTGATTCGTTCGTTGACTCGACTGGTGAAGCAAATGTCGACCATACGCGAGAAAAATTTTGATAATTATATCCCGGTAACGGGCAGCTATGAGGTTAGACAATTAAGTCATGCTTACAACTACATGCTGGATGAACTAAATGACTATATCCGTAAGCTTTTAGAGACGCAAAAGGGTCAACGGAATGCAGAGCTTGCTGCACTACAACGGCAGATCAATCCGCATTTTCTGTACAATACTCTGGCTTCGATCAAAATGCTGGTGCTCAAAGGAAACAAGGAAACAGCCGCCGAGACGATCAATGCACTCATTTCCTTACTGCAAAATACAATCAGCAATGTGAGTGAAACGATCACCATCGAGCAGGAAATGGCCAACATGCAAAATTATGTGTTCATTAACCATGTACGCTACGGGCAGCGGGTACAAGTGAATTATTTTGTATCACCCGATTGTCTGGAGTACCATGTGCCCAAGCTCATCATTCAGCCTTTTATCGAAAACTCTTTTTTCCATGCGTTTAATGAAAAAAATGTAGGCCACATCTATATATTGGCGTCCAAAACGGAGGATACATTGATCTGTGAGGTGGTCGATGATGGAGACGGTATGGAATTGGACGGGCATACGGCGCAGGACGGACTGCCGAATCCCAAGAGCAAGCGCCAACTGTTCACAGGCATCGGCATCCAGAATGTGCACAACCGCATTACCCTTTTATATGGAGAAGAATACGGCGTGACCATCTCCAGTAAAAAAGGCGAGGGCACCAAAGTCAGAATGACCCTGCCATTGATCGTAAAACCCGCCCCTCCTACCCCATAAAAAATATAGGCTGAACTAAACAAAGAAGGTGGAACAAGAACGGAGTGGGCGGAATGGTGCTGTACAAGCAACAGCGATGGGAAGCACCATCCGGCCGCGCAGTGGCGCTTCGTGAACAACTTTAGTTCAACCTAAAAAAAGTACCTAAACCAAAACAAAATACAAATGTAAGCGGTGCCTTTTTTGATAAATCATAATAATAACACCAATCCGTATAAAGATATTCCTAACGCCGACAAAGTATGGATGGTACACTAGATTTATAAATAAGGTAACCGCTTTCATTTAAGAGATTTAGAACTAGCAAGCAACATATAAAAAAAGAGTAGGGGTTGAACAAAATGAAAAAAATGACTTTCCTTCTGCTGATTGCAAGCTTGATCTTGCTATCCGCGTGCTCCAGCAATTCCGAGAAAGCAGCTACTACCACAGATTCAGGCAAAAAAGAAATCACCGTCTGGGCTTGGGACCCGAACTTTAATATCGCAGCTCTGAAGCTGGCAAAAGATCGATACGTTGCCAAACATCCAGATGTAACCGTAAACATTGTTGAATATGCTCAAAACGATATCGTACAAAAAATGAATGCCGGTCTTAACTCTGGTTCTACCAAAGGACTGCCGAACGTGGTTCTGATTGAGGATTATCGGGCACAGAACTTCCTGCAAGCCTATCCCGATTCTTTCCATGATATGAGCAGCACGATCAAAGCATCCGACTTCGCTGATTATAAAATCGGACCGACTAGCTACAACGGCAAGCAATACGGTGTTCCATTCGACTCCGGTGTTATGGGATTGTATGTAAGAACGGATTATTTGGAACAAGCCGGCTACAAAGTAGCAGACCTGACCAATATTGATTGGGACAAATTTATTGAAATTGGTAAAGCCGTAAAACAAAAAACAGGCAAAGAAATGCTGACTCAAGATCCGAATGACCTCGGTCTGATCCGTGGTATGATCCAAGCCGCAGGTTCATGGTACCTGAAAGAAGACGGTAAAACACCAAACCTGGCTGGTAATCCAGCTCTGAAAGAAGCGCTCTTGACGTACAAATCCTTGTTCGACGCTAACATTGTTAAAATGAATGCCGACTGGAGTCAGTTCCTGGCCGCATTCAACAGCGGTGCAGTTGCTTCCGTACCTACAGGTAACTGGATTACACCTTCGATCAAAGCAGAAGCTTCGCAATCGGGTAAATGGGCCGTTGTTCCTTTCCCTAAGCTGAAAAATATACCTGAATCCGTGAATGCTTCCAGCCTCGGTGGCAGCTCCTGGTATGTTCTTAACTCGGACGGTCAAGATACCGCTGCTGATTTCCTGAAAGAGACATTCGGAACAGATCCAGAGCTGTATCAAGATATGCTGAGCAAAATTGGAATTGTTGGTTCATTGAACGCAGCTTCCAGTGGTAAAGCTTATGACGTAGAAGATCCGTACTTCGGTGGGGACAAAGTATACAAGAAATTTGCAGAATGGACTAAACAAGTTCCAAAAGTCAATTATGGCCTGCACACGTATGCCATTGAGGATATCATGACCGTTGAAATTCAAAACTATCTGAACGGAAAAGATGTAGACGCAGTTCTGAAAGATGCTCAAGGACAGGCGGAAGCACAGCTTAAATAAGACAGTCCATCTAGCCAAGGCTAAACAATAAAACGATAAGCACTTAAAACCTTGGGCTTGCGAGTTCAAGGTTTTATTGCTGCACAGGGAGTTGACATGGTATGAAGACAGCCGCGCCCAAAATAACTACAACACGTCTCAAAGCAGGTATGACAGGATGGTTGTTCATATCCATCGCAGTGATCATGATTGCCGCTTTTTATTTCTATCCGATGATTCAGGCGCTTATCTTGTCCTTTAAGACAGGTACAGGGTCTAATCTGAGCTTTAACGGCATTGATAACTACAAGCGATTGTTCACCGATAAAATGTTTATAACCGCCGTGAAGAATACGTTTATCTATTTAATTTTCCAGGTACCTTTGATGGTCATTCTGGCTCTGTTCATTTCGGTATTGTTGAACGATAAAAACCTGAAATTCAAGGGCTTTTTCCGCACAGCTATCTTCTTGCCGTGTATCACATCCCTTGTAGCATACTCGGTTGTCTTCAAGTACCTGTTCTCGTCCGACGGTCTGGTAAACTCCTTATTGCTGAATCTGCACGTGATTGGCACGCCCATCCAATGGATTACAGATCCTTTCTGGGCCAAGGTTACGATTATTATCGCGATCACATGGCGCTGGACTGGTTACAATATGATCTTTTACCTGTCCGGTCTTCAGAACATTGACAGTTCCATCTACGAAGCGGCCCGTATTGACGGAGCTTCCCCGATCCGACAGTTTTTTAGCATTACGGTTCCACTGCTTAAGCCGATTATCCTGTTCACTTCGATTACATCAACGATTGGTACACTTCAACTCTTCGATGAAATTATGAATATTACCAAGGGTGGGCCAGGGAACGCAACATCTTCAATTTCGCAATATATTTACAATTTGTCCTTCAAATATTCATCCGACTTTGGTTATGCGGCGACCGTATCTTATTCCATCGTCATTATGATCATTATCTTGTCGATTATCCAGTTCAAAGTGGCAGGTGAGAAAAAATGATGAAAACAAAAAGAGCATTTACGTACGCCTTTCTGATCATTGTGTCGTTCGTTTCGATTTTCCCGTTCCTCTGGATGATATCCAGCTCCACGAACCTGTCGGTCGATGTGACCAAAGGCAAGCTTCTGCCTGGCTCTCATCTGATGGATAACATGCACAATTTGCTTGAAAAAGTAGACATCGTTACCGCACTAAGTAACTCTGCAAAAGTCTCTATCTCAACTACGCTGCTGGCTATGCTAATCGCATCACTGGCCGGTTATGGCTTTGAAATTTACAGAAGTAAAGCGAAAGACGTTGTCTTCAATATCCTGCTGATGTCTATGATGATTCCGTTTGCGGCGATCATGATCCCGCTCTACCGGATGTTCGGCAGCATTTCTAATGTCATACCGTGGATCGGTATTGATACACTCTCTTCTGTCGTCATTCCGACCGTAACTACGGCGTTCCTGATCTTCTTTTTCCGTCAAAGCACCAAGATGTTTCCAAAGGATCTACTGGAAGCAGGTCGTATGGATGGATTATCCGAGCTGGGTCTGTTCTTCCGGGTGTATATGCCTACGATGAAAACAACCTATGCCGCTGCCGCGATCATCACATTCATGTCCAGCTGGAACAACTACCTCTGGCCTCTGATTGTGCTGCAAACGCCGGAGAATCAAACGATTCCGCTGTTGATCTCGAACCTCGGCTCCAGCTATGCACCGGATTACGGTGTCATCATGATCGCCATTGTCCTGTCCACACTGCCGACTGCACTGGTATTCTTCCTGATGCAGAAACACTTTGTAGCGGGCATGGTGGGTTCGGTTAAATAACAAACTTCTGTGTACGATCTTCATTTCATTTTATAAATAAGGAGTGTTCGCCTTGACCATCCATACCCCTAGTCTGGACTGGCTGACCGACGTAACCAAATTTGCTGTACATCGGCTGCCCGCCTATTCCGATCACAAATATTACGCTACGCTTCAGGAAGCGGAGCAGCAAGCTGATATGGCTTGGCGTCATAGCCTGAATGGGAGCTGGAAGTTTAACTATGCAACAAATCCAGCCAGCCGTCCGGTAGAGTTCTATACCCCAGGCTTTGAGTACGGCGGCTGGAGCGATATTCAGGTACCGGGTCACATTCAGACGCAAGGCTTTGGCCAAATGCAGTACGTGAATACGATGTATCCGTGGGACGGACATTCGGACGTTCGCCCACCCCATATTCCGGAGGATCACAACCCGGTCGGAAGCTATATCAAAAGCTTTGTTTTGCCGGAAAATATGGCTTCCGACGCGCAACCTGTGTTCATTTCTTTCCAAGGCGTTGAGTCGGCTTTCTATGTATGGTTGAACGGACAATTTGTCGGTTACAGCGAGGACAGCTTTACACCGTCTGATTTTGAACTGACACCATTCCTGCAAGCAGGCGAAAACAAGCTGGCAGTAGAGGTATATCAAAGAAGTACGGGAGCGTGGCTAGAGGATCAAGACTTTTGGCGTTTTTCCGGTATTTTCAGAGATGTGTACCTCTATACCATCCCTACGCTTCACGTACGTGACCTGCATGCCAAGGCAGATCTGGATGCTTCCTACACGCAGGGCCTTCTGGAACTGAAATTGACCTTGGAAAAGCCGACAACGGCCTATGCAACTGTCGATGTGAAAGATGCTACCGGTCATGTTGTAGCTTCTTTGAAAGCTGACTTTACGGATGGCACGGCTTCACTGTCAGCAACCTTGGAGCAAGTGCAGCGGTGGAGCGCGGAAAAACCCTATTTGTACACGTTGTTTATTCAAATTTATGATGCCAGTGGATCGCTCGTGGAAGTCATTCCACAAAAAATCGGCTTCCGTAAATTTGAGCTGATCAACAAGGTCATGCATTTGAACGGCAAACGTATCGTCTTTAAAGGTGTGAACCGCCATGAATTCAACGCTCGCACCGGACGTGCGATTTCCCGTGAAGATATGCTGTGGGATATTCGGACGCTCAAGCAGAATAATATGAACGCTGTCCGCACCTCTCATTATCCAAATCAGACGCTGTGGTATGAGCTATGCGATGAGTACGGAGTCTATGTAATTGATGAAATGAACTTGGAAACACACGGTTCCTGGCAAAAACTCGGTGCCGTCGAGCCATCGTGGAATATTCCCGCCAATCTGCCTGAGTGGCAAGATATCGTCATGGATCGCGCCATTTCCATGCTGGAACGGGACAAAAACCATGCGTCCATTCTAATCTGGTCCTGCGGCAATGAGTCGTATGCAGGTGAAGTGCTGCGCAATGTCGCCAACTATTTCCGAGCCACCGACCCGAGCCGTTTGGTGCACTACGAAGGCGTGTTTCACAACCGTACGTACGATGATACCAGCGATATGGAGAGCCGGATGTACGCCAAACCCGCAGATATCGAGCAATATCTGAACGACAATCCGCAAAAGCCGTATATCAGTTGCGAATACATGCATGCGATGGGTAATTCCGTAGGTGGCATGCACAAGTATACAGAGCTGGAGAACAAATACGAGCTGTATCAGGGCGGTTTTATTTGGGATTATATTGATCAGGCTGTTATGAAAAAAGATCGCTACGGACGCGAGTACCTCGCAATCGGCGGCGACTTTGACGACCGTGCTACAGACTATGGCTTCTGTACGGACGGAATTGTCTATGCAGACCGGAAGGTTTCGCCGAAGATGCAGGAGGTCAAATTCCTGTATCAAAATCTGAAGCTCACCCCGGATCGCAGCGGTGTAACCCTGCGCAATGAAAACCTGTTCGAGGGAACAGGCGACTATGAGTTAGTATATAGCCTGCTGCATGAAGGCCAAGAAATCGCACGTAATGCCATTCATGTAGATGTAGCGGCTCAGACCGAAGCCTATATTCCACTAACGTTCCCTAATACGGATGGAAAGCCTGGTGAGTACGTTATTCACACCGCTCTGGTTTTGAAGGAAGCGACGCTCTGGGCTGAGGCTGGACACGAAGTGGCCTTTGGACAGCATATTTTCATCGTGGAAGATCCAAATCCACTGAAAATCCCTTCGGGTGGCGCCTTACGAGTGGTGCATGGCGATGTTAACATTGGCGTTCACGGTGCAGATTTCAGTATGATGTTCTCCAAAGGGGCAGGTAGCCTGACTTCACTTCGCTACGCCGGACGTGAGATGATCGCCATCCCTCCTGCCCCATTATTCTGGCGGGCGACCACAGACAATGATCGGGGAACCGCACTAGGCTTTGAAGCCGCTGGCTGGTTCGCTGCAAGTCTGACACGTAAATGCGTGGGCATCGAGGTCACGGAAGAACAGACAGACCGTGTAACCGTTACATTCCGCTACACGCTGAGCATCCATGCAGACGTACAGGTAACGGTAGCCTACACCGTCTTGGCGGATGGCAGTCTGAACGTAAATTCGACTTATGAAGGCATCTCAGGACTACCTAACCTGCCGATCTTTGCCCTTTCGTTCAAGGTTCCAGCGGACTACCGCCATCTGGACTGGTACGCGATGGGACCGGAAGAGAATTACATCGACCGTGCCTTTGGCGCAAGACTAGGCGTATTCCGCAACGAAGCTGCGGATAACGTGTCCGGGTATGTCGTACCGCAGGAATCCGGCAACCGTACAGGCGTGCGCCGTGTCGATATTACCGACGATTCTCAGCGTGGTATTCGCATTACTGCTCCTGCCACCGCACCTGTGGAATGCAATATTTCGCCGTATACAGCGTTTGAGCTGGAAAGTGCCTACCATCTGTATGAGCTGCCGAACGTGTATTACACCGTTGTCACCGTAGCTGGAAAGCAAATGGGTGTAGGCGGCGACGACAGCTGGGGAGCTCCCGTACATGAAGAATACCAAATCGCAGCCGATCAAAAGCTGGAATTCGAATTTACCATGCAACGAGTATAAATAAGCACGCTCACTGTTAGACAAGTAGATATAACAAAAGCCCTTCCGCTGCTTCCCTCATGGAAAGCCGGAAGGGCTTTAGCATTTTATCATTCCAATCATACTGTCAGCAGAAAATAAAGTCCTAGATTGTCGTTGTTCTATTGAACTAACATTTCCCGATAGCGCAATTACAGCTAGTTTATTCATTTCACCAACTTTTCTCTGGTTTCGTTTAAACGCCCCTTTGCATTCGTGGTGTCGGAGGGTTCCACCCAAGCAAAACTATCAGAATCATAGCGTGGAAGGAAATACATATGATAATGTGACAAATCATTAAATTCCACCATTTTGAATGAAGGTTATCCCATCAGGATGGAATTGTGTTACTATCAATCTTTTTTAGCATTATAGATGCCTTCATAATCTCGTTGGCAGTAATTTCGTCCAAGTCACCGACTCCGTGGTAATGTTTTTTAGGAAGTATGAGAACATGCCCTCATTTAATGGTGCGATATCCAGAATGCAAGCAACGTAATCGTTCTCATAAACAGTGTTCGTTTCAATTATTTTATTTGCAAATTGACACCCTAAACACATACTATTTGGCATTTTTACTCCCCCACGTTTCATAATAACCACTCCTATATCGGTCATTAATTCTAACCCCCTACCCGTTGATTTAATGAAAAAGGAGCAGCTGCCAAATGGCATACTACCCCTTAATGTTTAGTTAACGTGTCCCGTTACTTTAACGATGTAATCGAACTGAAGCTAAATGCATTAGATCCAAATATCATTGACTGCTGTTAATTCTGACTCAGTCTCGCCAGTGTTTACTACGCCCCTGGGCTCTACCAACATGATATGACACTCCTGGTTAGCGAAAGTTTTGTGTTCGACACTCCTTGGTACAATAAACATCTCCCCTTGGGAAATCTTTACTTGGCCATCTCGGAAATCGATGAACATCTCCCCTTCGAGCACGATAAACACCTCGTCGGTATCTTGATGATCGTGCCATACAAAATCCCCATCTATCTTGACCAATTTAAATTGATAGTCATTCATTTCACCAATGACTTTCGGAGACCAATGCTCATTAAACTTAGATAACTTCTCATTCAGATTAATAGATTGGTAATTAATACTAATACCTCCTTTTTATTGTTCAATATACCATATTATTAACTTGGTTCGTTGTTAACTATCCTGCCCTTTAGTTGAATGCGGCGGATCTCTAAAGGAGAATCAGCCGCTAACATACTAAAAAAATCGACGATACAGTTCGACCTCTCCAATTCGGCAGCCTGTGCTGTAGAGAAACTCAAGTAAAGCTCTTTCTCTTAGTATCTGACAAGAGGTCATCAGATGAATTACATCTTCCTCCATCAAGAACTTAGGAATTTCGCTTATCCGCTTCATAATGACGCCAAAGTTCGCTTAAAATCATAATAAAGCCTCCTACTTGGGCAATTAATTCTAGTTTTGCTTCTATTAGGAGGTTTAGACTATTTGTTCAACTAGCGTTTCATCAAATTCGTTGAGGAATCGAAACGGTTCGTTCATTTACCACATTTCCCGTGTTTAGAGTAGTTTTTGGTTCGATTAATAGTAAATGGACCTCTTCTTCAGCAATTGGCTGATGTTCAACCCCTTTAGGTATAATAACAAACTCCCCTTCGTTAACAGCTATTTCACCGTCTCTCAAACGGATTAGTAGTCTCCCTTTCCATACGAAGAACATTTCGTCCTCGTGATCATGGTGATGCCAAATGAATTCACCCTTGATCTTTGCCATTTTTACGTATGAATCGTTCAACTCTCCACCTATTCTGGGATTCCAATAATCAATTATTTGCAAAAATTTATCTTGTACATTGACCTTCGAAATCATGAGATTCCCTCCTCATTATTGGTAACGTGTACTGCATTTTGCCCCGGCTAGAATCTCCTTTTCCCCCATTCTCCTCCTCATCATCAGATAACGAGGTACTCAATCACTTGGTTTTGGTGTAAATCCCTCTTATTCACTAAGTTTACATACTGCGATGCATCACGTAAAATTAAAAAATAGTGTATAGATAATCACATTTTGTGATGCAAAAAGGAGAGAGTTGTTTTGGACATTAGATCTTTGGAGGTGTTTAAGGCAGTAGCAATTGAACAAAGCATTACAAAAGCTGCTGAGAAATTGAATTATGTACAGTCCAATGTTACTGCACGAATACAACGTCTTGAGCAAGAGTTGGGCGTTCCCCTGTTATATCGATATCATAAGAAGGTATCCTTAACGCCTGCAGGACGTGAACTGTTGCCGCATGTAAACAAGTTGCTTTACGATTTCGAGGAAGCGATTGAGGCAGTTAAGCTTTCTTCTGCCCCGCGGGGAACTTTGCGCATTGGAGCTATGGAGTCAACTGCTTCTACACGATTGCCATTGATTTTTACACAATATCACAAGAAATTTCCACAAGTAGAATTAAGCTTATATATGGCACCTACTGTAGATCAGGTTAGTACCATTCTCAAATATAAGGTAGACGGCGCATTTGTGGATGGGCCAATTCTTCATCCGGAAATTGTTGAATACCCTGTCTTTGAAGAATCTCTAGTTTTGATTACAAGCTACTCTCCGGAACCATTCCAATTAGAATTGATTTTACATGAACCACTGCTTTCGTCATTCGCGCATTGCATCTATTTGGGACGTTGGCAGCGATGGCTAGAGGACAATGGCTATGCTCCTATGAAGGTGATGGAATATGGCACTCTAGAGGGTGTCCTTAAATGCGTTGAAAACGGGTTAGGAGTCACCGTCTTACCAATATCTATGGTTGAATCACGGATGCAGGGAAGACTTAACTGTCATCCATTACCGGAACCGTACAGAACAGTGCCCACTGTGTTTATAAGGCGTCGTGACTCATACATGACCAGTGCTCTCTCACGATTTATGGAGCTGGTGGGCAAAACTAATCTGTGATTTGTTGCTATTTGCCAACTTAATGAAGCAACGTCCCTTTAATACTTTATTTTCCCAGTCTAGAACTTTAGCTAGCTCGTAGCAAGATTGACATATGTCTTCGAGAAATCAAGGTTCTTCAAGTCTCTTTGATCAATCAAAAATTCCAAATACCCTGCGTTCCACCAACACATGCCAACCTCATCCAAAGAAGATACCGAGAGCAGAACATGCCAATTTTCCGAAGCCTGATCGTGCTTTTCCCGATTCGTCTGATATTCTTGCAGCTGAGTCAGCACTTCGGATCGTAAATGCTTCGCATAATCCGTATTTCCCCTATGCATAGCTTGCTCGATTTCCTTATGAATCTGGCTCTCACTCTTATGCCAGTTAAACAGAAGACCCTCCAGCCCGTTTCGGCGTAGATAAGCATCCCGCCGGGTATTCCCGGCAAAAGATTGATGTTGCCCCCACACCGTGTCGCTATGTTCATATAGAAGCTCATAAAGCTCTTCGTACTGATCTACAAGAATATCTCCTAGCTCACCCTCCGATGGTAGCGTCAGGATCGGATGAAAAGAAATTGCATACGCGGTGAAACCCCGTTGTTCCGCTGACACCTCTACGCGCCCAGCGGGCGGTAATGTTTTCTGCAAAACGCTGCTGTCACCGTTATAGTAAAAGATTTTATGGTCAATATCATAGGCGGGCTCATCCAGCCCAAGAAAAAAGTAAAGTATGCCCTGATGAGGCAATCCCTCAAATGGTGAAAAAGGTAGCTCCCCCAAATTAATTTGAGCAATAAATGTATAATATTCCCCGTCTGAACTACAAGGCCACTCTATTGTGGGTGGCAGGTCTGGATAGCCGGCGATCCGACTATTTCCAATGTGTTCGTAGTTTTCCTCATGCTCCACATGAAATTGTATAGTAACTTCAGCTTCCTGATGAATCTCTTCTTTTAAATCTTCATCCAGTGAATGCCCTTCCAGTATTCGAGTCAGTTCATCCTTTAATGGTGGTTGTAGCATCTCACTCGCCCCTTTACATTGAAGTATTATGTATTACTTGCTCTCATTTAATCTCTTATATCAGATTACCAAATTACAGTCTGACAAGCTATTTCTCTGGTGACAGGTTGGTCAGTCCTCGGTCAAATCATCGATCTTCGCTGCAAGCGAATGGTGGATACATCCAGCTCTGCATTTACGATCCAAGCGGAAATGCACTATACATTGTTCATAAATGTTTTGTGATAGGCATTCCGGTATTGGGAAGGAGTCATATGGGCTCTCTTTTTGAACAAACGCATAAAATATTTCTCATCGGTATATCCTGCCTCTTCGGCAACCTGCTTAATGCTCATATCTGTACGGGAAATCAACTCTTTGGCTTTGTTAATACGAATACTATGAATGAACTCCAGGGGACGCATGCCTGTATTTTGCTTGAACAAACGAGAGATATAATCCTTGTTGTAATTGAATTTTCGAGCTAAATCCGTCACGGTCAGCGGTTCTTCAGCATGAATACGGGTCCACTCAATAATTTTGTTAAAACTCACATTTCCCTGTGAACTGGCAGGATTGGAAAGCAAGCGGCTGAGCGCCAATTCAGATATCTCGATCAGTAGCGAGGTGAACAAATAATTTGCGCTGTGATACGTAAGATAATGTGAGTTGGCTACATGCAAAATCTGATTGACGATAATATGAATCCGATCTCCGTTATCTGCCTGTACACATTGCGGTAAATAGATATCCCGCATCACACCGTGACGCTGCAAACGTCCATCCAAAGCACTTGTTTCCTGCTTCATTTCCTCATTAGATAATACATTCGGGGTCGTGGGAACATCGAAATGGAACCAATAAAATTTCACGCCCGGCAAAGATTCCCGGTATCCTTTATGCGTACGACCGGGGTAAAGCAATAGAATATCTCCCTCTCCTACTTCAAAATCTTCCCGTTCCTCCCGTATATATACCGTCTCTTGGACACCCAGGATCAGCTCAAAATTCTCAATGGAACGACTCATATGCTTCCAAGGTACCTCGTTAACAAACTCGCCTGCCGAGATCAGTTGGATCGGAGCATCTACATTTACTTTTAGATAGGTCATGTTATCGCCTCTTTAAATTCATGTTCGGATTTGTCCACCCATTGTATGGTTAAGCTACTGACATACCGCGATTGCAATGCTAATGTAGTGGAGAAATATACACTTTCATCTTAGCTAAGGAGCGATGATTTTGAAAGCTAAAGCTTTTAACTTGCATAAAGTAAGAATTGATTCCGGCCCTCTTTTACATGCGATGAAACTGAATACGGCCTACCTGCTGAGTTTGGAATCCGACCGTTTATTATCGCGCTTTCGTGAATATGCGGGACTGAAGCCCAAAGCGGCTCACTATGAAGGCTGGGAAGCGCGTGGCATCAGCGGACATACACTCGGTCACTACCTGTCCGGATGTGCGCTGATGTTTGCCTCCACAGGCGACGAAAGACTGTTGGAACGCGTGAACTATGTAGTCGACGAACTGGAAATATGCCAAAACAGTCATGGAAACGGATACATTTCCGGCATTCCACGTGGGAAAGAGATTTTCGAGGAAGTAAAAGCCGGAGATATTCGCTCCCAGGGCTTTGATCTGAACGGCGGTTGGGTGCCACTATATACCATGCACAAACTTTTTGCGGGCTTGCGTGATGCACATCTGCTGGCGCATCATCCCAAGGCCCTGTCTATAGAAATCAAACTCGGCAACTGGCTGGAGGATGTACTTCAAGGGCTGGACGATGATCAGGTGCAGCAGGTGCTGCATTGCGAGTTTGGCGGTATGAATGAAGTTCTAACGGATTTGGCGGAACATTCGGGAGAAGAACGCTTTTTGAGCCTGGCGGAACGCTTTTATCACGGAGAGGTGCTCAATGATCTCGCGGATAGCCAAGATACGTTGGCAGGGCGACATGCCAATACGCAAATTCCCAAAATCATTGGCGCTGCACGGCAATTTGAAATGACGGGCAAACTGCAATATGCGGACCTCTCCCGCTTTTTCTGGGATCGGGTTGTTCACAAGCATTCCTACGTGATCGGCGGCAATAGCTATAATGAACATTTTGGTGAACCCGGGAAGCTGAATGACCGTTTGGGTGAAGGTACCTGTGAAACTTGTAACACCTACAATATGCTGAAATTAACAAGACATATGTTCGAGTGGGATGCCTATGCAGCCTATGCCGACTACTATGAACGAGCGATGTTCAATCATATCCTGGCTTCACAGCAGCCTGTCGATGGACGTGTGTGCTATTTTGTATCGCTGGAAATGGGAGGACACAAGTCCTTTAATTCTCAATATGAGGATTTTACATGCTGTGTCGGTTCCGGTATGGAAAGTCACTCCATGTACGGCACTGCGATTTATTTTCACACGCCAGAAACGATCTATGTCAATCAATATGTCCCTTCTACCGTGACATGGGACGAGATGGGCGTACAGCTCAAACAAGACACTCTCTTTCCGCAAAATGGACGGGGAACGCTACGCGTCATCAGCAAGGAGCCCAAATCCTTCGCGATCAAGTTAAGATGCCCGCATTGGGCGGAGCAAGGGATGATAATTAAAATCAACGGGGAAGAGTACGTCACAGAGGCTTGTCCTACCAGCTACGTTGTAATTGAACGGAAATGGAACAATGGGGATACGATCGAGTACGACATTCCTATGACCGTGAGAGTCGAGGAAATGCCGGACAATCCGCGCCGAATTGCATTTATGTACGGCCCGCTTGTACTGGCTGGGGACCTTGGCCCTGTTGAACAGGAGTCCAACGAGGAACGTCTGCTTGCGTCTGTTCTGATCGGATCGGCCGATTCCCTGACAACGAAGCTGATTGCTGACGGGAACGAGCCTAATACGTTCCATATGACCGACTTAGGCTATATCGGAGACTTGAAGCTTCGTCCGTTTTATCAGATGTATGATCGTTCATATACCGTCTATTGGGATCTCTTTTCCCAGGAGGAATGGGTAGCAACAGAGGCAGAATATCGTACCGCGTTAGCGTATCAGCTAGAGCTGGAACGACTTACAGTGGACGTTGTGCAGCCTGCCGAAATGCAACCTGAACGGGATCATGCCTTTACTGGTGAGCATGTAGGTCTGGGGTCCATCTATAACCGCAAATATCGCGATACCTGGCCAGGGGGCTGGTTCTCTTTTGTCATGAAGGTGCTTCCGGATGAGCCTGTCCAATTGGCGGTCACTTATTTGAAGGACTTGAGCCGTCCTCATGGTGACTTTGACATCACTGCGGATGGTCAGATTTTAGGGGAAGGCAAGCTGGAGTCTGAGGAAATGAATAAATTCGAAACGTTCACCTATGAGCTTCCTCTATCTGTGACGGGCCACAAGAATGAAGTGACGATTCAATTCACAGCCCATCCACAAGGTAAGGTGGCGAAAGTGGCCGGATTGCGGATAATCAGACATTCTATTGTATGATCAAATTATTTATATAAATCTACTATTCCGCCTACTCCGTTTTAATTGTTCATTTTTTAAAGTAAGCTTATATAACAACAAGCAGACGCTCCTATAAGCTGTCTGCTTGTTCTGCTTACTGCCTTATACCTTCGAATCATCGTTATTGCTTCATGTTCACTTCACAGCATGTTCATTTCACGGAAGCTGTCTCTAATCTTGAGCAGCTCTTGCTGTGCCCTACTGTATCGGGAAGCGTAGGTCCAGGCAAGCACCTGATGATAATGCGAAGGTGTTTCAATCGTAGTCACGTTATACATAATTGGAGTACCTTCCACTTCTCCTTTCAGGGTAAATTCGATGGCAGGGTATCCATTTACCTCGATGTCGGAAGGGTTCCCCAATTCAGGGTCCATAATTCCTGACACCAAATGATCCTCAATGATTCCTTTATATTCTTGAAGAGTCATACTGCTGTCAAAATCGCTTTTCGGTTCAGACAATACAATCAGATATCTTTCGGTAAATTCATTTTTAATGGAGATGTCCGCGTCCTCATTAATCCTATCATCTCGTGACCAATTCCACGGAGCCGTAACCGCAAACTGATCATCCTTACTAACAAAAACCTCGGGCTTCACCATTTGTGTGATGAGCGAAGAAATAAGGGATACAGCGAAGATGACCGAAATGATCGTCATCAGGATGATTACCCCGGACAAAATTCCGGTTTTTTTTCTGCTCACTGTCCCCAAATCCCGTACCTTAACCACATACGTATTCGCAGCCATATCTCCAATCCGTTGTTTCCGAGGTGTCACCAGCACACATATACCAGCGGGTAGCCCGAAGAAAAGCAGCGGATTCGTATCCACCAAATGTATAAGGGTACGGATCAAGGATTTCACAATGCCCGGCGGTTTCCCTTCTCCATTTACGACCTGAATGCGAAGTACAAACTTACCCAGCGTATAGCCTGTAAGTCCTTCCAGCAATAAATAATAGCAGAAGGAGCCCATCAGGAAGAGCATCACTACCATGCCCATATTTGGGGTTCCTACTTCAGATACTTTTTTCGCTGTAAAATAAACCAGCCCTCCATACCCGAAGACGATAAGAATGAAGTCAATCATCCAGGCCGCCCATCTTCTGAAGAAGATAGAGCCTCCGTATGTTTCTGATAATACCGCCATCTTATCCGGTTCTCGTCGATGGTAGTTGCCATACGTCGCATATGGTCCCGGAGCTACTGTAGATGGATTGTTCGTTACATCTTGTTCTTCCAAATGATACACCCCTGATGTCAATTTAATCCCAGTTAAGTATAACATCCTTTTTCATCCAGCGGAGCAAGCCTGACAGTGCACTGGAGTAAACCGAATCCCGCCGATGAACAAACCACACCTCTAATTTGCGATATTTTTCAGGTAAACGATGAGAAGCAATACTTCCCGCCTCCTCTGCCTTTGCAATCGACGATTGTGGCAGCATGGACACTCCCAGGCCAGAGGCTACACCACCCAAAATGACTTCCAATGTCCCAAACTCCATAACCTGATACGCAGCCACACCTGCTTCACTCAGAAAGCTTTCCGCTCTTGTACGATGCGTGCACCCTACGTCGAAAAACAGCATAGGCTTGGCAAGCAGCTCGTTCATGTCCTTTTTCCCTGGTTCCGAGATGAGCACCAATTCCTCTTCAAAAGCTGCAACATACTCTATATGCGGATCATCGACGGGGCCATAGACGAACGCTCCATCTAATTCGTAATTCAATACCTTTTGTACGAGATCATGGGTGCTGCCTGTCATAAGCGATAGATGGACATCAGGATATTGAGCGTGATACTCCGTCAATAAAGAAGTCAGATGCGTAACCGCCGCCGTCTCAATCGATCCCAGTCGCAAAGGTCCCGCAGGATGGTCTGAATATTGAGTGGACTTTACAGCCTCGTCGAGCAAGGTCAGTATGGTATCCGCGTATTTCAGCAGGTTCTCTCCTGCCGGCGTTAACGTCATTCCCCGATTAGATCGACGAAATAGCGGTACGTTCAGTTGTGCCTCAAGCTGCTGAATCCGCGAGGTCACATTGGACTGTACATAATTCAAAACTTGCGCAGCCTTCGTGATACTGCCCTCGCGAGCGACAGCCTGAAAAATTTTCAAATCACTGCTTTCCATGTATATGTCACCTGCTTGGTATGATCATTTATGATACTCACATTCGATTTTGTTCATTTTACCGGACGCTTGCCGCTCTGTACAATTCAATATACATGCAATTGCATCTAAATTCGAACCACGGGAGGTTTTAAAATGAAAGCCGTAATCCATGCCAGCAAAAGCGGCCCTGAGGGCCTGATGTATACAGACATCACGGACAGACAGCCGTGGCACAACGAAGTGAAGGTAAGACTTAAAGCTGCAGGCTTAAACCATCGGGATCTGTTCCTCATGGCGGATCGAACAGCCCACGATGCTCCACTCATTCTGGGGTCGGATGGAGCAGGCGTGATCGAGGCTGTGGGTGATGGTGTCCCAACCTCGCTAGTAGGTACTGATGTAATTATCAATCCATGTATCGGATGGGAGAATACGCATCATGTTCCCTTGGTTCCAGCCATTCTGGGCGGACCTTCAGACGGGACATTCGCTGAATCGGTTATCATCCCCGTCCAAAATGCGGTCAGCAAGCCAGCATACCTTTCATGGGAAGAAGCAGGGGTGCTGCCTTTGTCTGCTTTGACCGCTTATCGCGCGCTCTTCACAAGAGGCCAATTGCAGGAGGGTGAGCACGTCCTCATTCCCGGTATTGGCGGTGGTGTAGCCACGTATGCCATGCTTATGGCTTTAGCAGCAGGCGCACGGGTCACCGCCACGTCACGCAACGAAGCAAAAAGGCAGGCTGCCCTCGCTCATGGCGCTAATCATGCATTCGACAGCCATAGCGAATGGAAAGAAAGTATGAACGGAGACACCGTGGATCTGGTCCTTGACAGTATCGGTCCTGCTACGTTCGATAAATATTTGGATATCCTCAAGCCGAACGGTCGGATTGTTACATTTGGCGCAAGCTCAGGAGACCGAATAGAGATTCCACTGCGGTCTATATTTTTCCCTCAAATCAGCATCATCGGCACCTCTATGGGCAGTGGCGAGGAATTCGTAGCTATGCTTCAGTTCATGGAGCGCCATGCACTCCATCCGATTATAGATAGCGTATTTCCTCTACAAGACACAGCACAAGCCTTCCACCGTATGCAGCAGGGAGCGCAGTTAGGCAATATAGGGATCAGGATAGGGTAAGAGATCTGAACGAAGTATAGGAATAGAAAAAAATCCACTACCGTAAAATGCCTTCATCCAGAAGTCAATTTTATGGTAGTGGACCTATTCAGTCGATCAAACGATGCTGGACCCATTTGTTGCCGCGGAAGCGCCAAAGGAAAACGAGTCCCCGCACGCCCCATTCAATATCCATGGCCAGCCAGACACCAACAATCCCCAGGTTGAACACAATGCCCAAAATATACCCGAGCACCACCCGGCACAACCACATGGACAGCATTGAGGTGAGGGACGTAAATTTTGAATCACCTGCTGCCCTAAGCGCAGAGGGTGTAATAAAGGCAATGGACCAGAGCGGAATCTGGGCCAACGTATTAATCAGTATGACAACAAAAATGTCATCTACGATTTCAGCAGGCGGATGAAACAGCCCCACCATCGGCTCAAACAAAGGCATCAGTATGAGCCCCATTACAATAAACGAACAAGACGACAGCCAAATAAACGATTTGGTAAACTTCCGGGCATCCTCGACATTTCGACGTCCCATACATTGACCGACCACGGTTACAATCGTAAGAGCCAAAGCATTCGCAGGGATTTGGAACACGTTAGCTAGGGATGAGCAAATGGCATTCGTCGCCAATGCATTGGTCCCCAGACTCACAATGAAAATTTGGGTCAAAATTTTGCCCCCATTGAAAAACATCTGTTCCGCTGCAAAGGGAAGCCCGATAAACAGAATCTTTTTAAGCATAGCCAGATTAAAATAAAGCATATCTCTAAGCTGAACACGCAAGTCGTCATCTACTCTGACCAAATAGATCAATGCGCACACTGCCCCTGCATATCTGGACACATTGACGGCAATCGTCATGCCCAGCACACCCATATCTAATACATTAATGAATACCACATTGAGGAGCACGTACGAGAGGTTCATGATGAGCGAAAGAGCCAGCGATGCCCTCGTCTTCCCGATTCCTCTCAGCGCTCCACACACTGCCTCAACGATTGCAATCCCCACAAAAGACATACAGCTTCCCAGCAGATATACCTTACCATTGGCTAATACATCAGGCGAGGCGGAACCAAACAGAACACTTAAAATCGGATTGTACAACACGATCATAAACAAACTGATACATAAAGCCAGCAAGGAAACGGAGGAAATGGTGCCGGATGCGGCTTTAGAGACCATGAGGTCGTTACCGCTCCCCTTATACTGTGCCACGACAACCGTTCCCCCGGTAGACACTGCAACAAACACATTAATCAGAAAAATATTCAAAGAATCGATCATATTTACAGCACTGACTGCCGCCATTCCCGACGAGCTAATCATTGCCGTGTTCACCAAATTAAGACCCACGATAAAAGCCTGATCAATCAAAAGCGGGATAAACAGCGCAATAATCTGTCGATAGTCAATAGACTCTCCTGAAAAATGCTTATTCAGAAAGCCATGTGTTCTCATCCTTACACTCAGTTGACTCATATCATCACATTCTTTTTCTCAAATTGAAAAAAACCCTTCAACAGAAGAGCCTTCATGGCGAAAAAATGTATAAAGTTGCAAGGCTAGATGTGTCTAGTTCTTGATTCTGTACACTTTTCTCTACATAGAAGTATTACTCCAAAAGAAAATCCTGTCAATGGTCTTGCTCACATTTGAATAGAAAACAACAGAAAAACCTGCTCAGCTCAGTGAACAGGTTTTGGAGCAGCATTATAATGTTTTAATATGTCATTAAAACATTGTTAAGAGAATGTCTATGATCTTCTCGCAATTAAATCTTGTTGAATAGAAGCTTCATTCTTTTCGAATTTTTTATAAAAAAACATAGGAATGATTCCGATCAAGAAGACGATAAATGGCAGCCAGATAAAGCTAAACTGAATGCCAGACAACGCCGTAGGAGTTTGAACTTGCCCAGCGATATAACCGGTGCTGCCCATGATCCGTGCTGGCAATAATCCGCCGATTCCGCTACCCGCTTTAATACAGAATGCGCTTCCAATCGAGGTCAGGAAACCACTTGCCCGAATACCATTTTTCCATTCCCCATAATCGACTGTATCTGACAACATCGCAAACGGCATAGAACATGCAAAGCCTGATCCTAACGCACCAATAATCCAGCCGATAATAATGAGGGTTAAGTCTGTACTGCCCATTAAAATCACGACTTGCCCCAGCGCAGCTAATATCAATCCGATAATCATAATTGCATTTTTACTTAATTTTCTGGCGAAAAACGGAATCAGAACCATCGAGATCAATTGCAAGGAGGTCAGTCCATTGATTAAAGGCACTAAGTCCTTACTGTCCAGGTTGTATTGCAGATAAAAAATTAGCGTTGCTGAACGAATATTCAAACCAATCCAGTAACACAAGTTGGCAGCTACAACGAGCATCCAGGGCCAGTTTCGTTTGATGGCTGTAAAGCTTTTAGCAATGGGAACAGATTTCGTTTTCACTGCTGCATTTTCTCGCAAATCGGCAAACGCTATGAAAAACATAATAATCGCCATGATACCAAATAAAACGAGCGTTAAGGAAAATCCTTTTTGATCATTCCCCTGTCCAAAGAAAGCGACCAAAGGTAATGTAAACGTCGTGGCAATGAAGAAACCTACGTTCCCCCCGACCATACGGAAGGAGTTCAAGACTACGCGTTCGTTAGAATTGGTGCTCAGATTAGGCAGAATAGACGTAATCGGCGTACTGATCCCTGTGTACAGGATGCCGGCTATAATATACGTAATGGCGGCATATGCAATTTTGCCCGACTCACTCCAATTGGGTGTCGTAAACGTAAGGACCATGAACACAGCGAACGGGATCGCTAACCATAGAAAATAGGGTCTGCTCTGGCCGTATTTTGACTTGGTTCGGTCAATCAGGATGCCCCAAATCGGGGCATCAATGGCATCGATAAAACGGGTGATAAATAGTAATGTCCCGGCAATCCCGATAGAAAGTCCGAATACATCTGTATAAAAATATAATAGATAACTGGAAATAACACAGTATAGTAGATTGCCTGCTGTATCCGTTAATGAATAGCTGATTTTACGATGAAAAGGAACGGTGCTGGCTGTCTTTTCCGGTGGTTCCGTACTCACAATTCTCGTACTCATGATCTTTCCTCTCCCCATGCGAATGAATTATGATTCATAAACCCATACACGCATTTCCCCTTTGGCCCGATTGCACCAGGCGTAGTAAGGAATGGCGGTAATTTGTTGAGGAACAAATTCAGGAGGCTCCGAGCTATATAATGCATTCGAATTTTTTACCCGGTATCCCTCTATGGTCAGCTTTACAATGCCACCCAGCAGATTTTCGCTGAACTCTTCTGTAATGAGGCTATCCTTCGTCAATCTTAATCCTGCCAAATTCGCTCCATTATCCACTTCTTCCAGACAGAACACGACTGGTCCGCGTTGGAGAGCAATTTGCTGCTGGTTCATGGAGACCAGTGGATTACTCCGAATGCGCTCAACCGGCATAGCCAGATGCAGAGTTACCACATCTCCGTCCTTCCAAGTGCGCTGAATCTCGATATAGCCTTTTTCCAGACGGTCTAATGATATGGTTTCCCCATTCACCTTTACCTCTGCCTGCTTGCACCACCCAGGAATCCGTAGTGCCCATTTGAAGGAAGTCGGCTCTGTTACGTGGATCGAAAAGGTTAGATCCGCGTCCCATGGATAATGATGAGTTTGTGTAATTTCAACCTCATGACCAGATAAAGTCATGTTCACCTTGCTGGCAATGTACAGATGCGTATACAACGTATCGTCCGTTTGGGTATACATATTGTCCTCAACTGATGCAATCATTCGTGCCAAATTGGGCGGACAGCAGGCGCAGAAAAACCATTTTTGCCGTTCTGTTTTTACATGCTCCTGATCTTTTCTGGATTTTTGAAAGGGATTAACCTCCAACGGATTCACGTAGAAAAATCGTTTCCCATCCAGGTCCATCCCACTAATCGTCCCGTTGTATAGCGCACGCTCCAGAACATCGGCGTATTTCCGGTCTGGCGCTAAACGCAGCATACGATTGGCCCAAAAGGCCAGCCCTACAGAGGCGCAAGTCTCACAGTACATACTGTCATTGGGAAGATCGTGATGGCAAGTGAATGCTTCCGCGTTTACAGTAGAACCGATCCCTGCGGTGATGTACATTTTGTGATTCGTTACATCATCCCACAGCGTTTCACAGGCTTGTAACAGGGAAGCATCCCCTGTTTTCGCGGCCAAGTCCGCCATTGCAATATACAGATACACCGCTCTTACCGCATGGCCGACTGCCTCTTTTTGTTCCCGCACAGGTTGGTGTGCTTGCTGGTATTCGAAGCCTAAGCCAAAATTAATATTGTTATCATCATTCCAGGTGGGCTCTGTTTGAATATGTTTTCTCTGTTCTTGTTCCTCTGCAAAGTAAATAGGATGCTGTCCCCGCTGTTCAATAAAATATTGCGCTAATTTGAGATATTGATCCTTTGCAGTTACGTCGTATAATTTGATCAAGGCCAACTCAATTTCTTCATGTCCCGGATAGCCTTTCCGTTTACCTTCTTCCGTACCAAAAACCTGCTGAATCAGGTCTACGTATTTCTCCATAATGTGAAGAAACTTCGTTTTGCCCGTCGTTTCATAATAAGCAACAGCCGCTTCTATAAAATGCCCTGCACAATACAGCTCATGATTGTCTCTTAAGTTGGTCCAGCGATTGTTGGGTTCCTTAAGCAGATAGTACGTATTTAGATACCCATCCTCAGCTTGAGCTCTTCCCAACAATTCAATCACTTCATCAGCCCGCTCTTCAAGCGCAGGATTCGGATGATCCCTTAAGCTAAAGGCAACCGTCTCCAGCCATTTGGCAAGGTCACTGTCCTGGAAAACGGTTCCATAATACTCCCCACTAGATTCCCCGGCTGCAATCCTAAAGTTTTCAATCGCATGACTGGGTTCTGTATCTGGTAATTCATCATTTAATGCTTTCCACTGATAAGGAATAACCTCTTCCGCCACAACCTGCTTATACTTTTTCCAAAATAAATCGTCAACGATGACATGCTTAACTGGCTTTGCCGTTTTCATTGGATAAACATCCCTTCCTGGAAATAGAACGCTTTCATTTTTGAGAAAATAAGGATAAAGTAATGATAATATCGTACAAGCTAACCTGAGCTCCCCTTGCTACAGTCCTTATTTTATCAACCTGAATTTATAAAAAAAATCGCGATCTTTAACTAAAACTTATACGATTTCACACACAAAGGAGCTGGCTTCCATGAGCAAAACAGACTTTCTATCATTCCTTGTTCCTCCGCTGCCTTATTTCATTGAGGGGAATTTTACTACATATCAAAAAGGGGATTGGCACCCGAATAGGTATAATCTGGGTTATTTTGACGTAATAATCATTAAAGAAGGATTGCTGCACATTGGCGAAGAGGACGAAGTGTGGAAGGTAACTAAAAATTACGCTCTCATTCTTGAACCGGATAAACATCATTTTCCCATTGAGGCATGTACAGAACAAACCTCCTTTTACTGGTTCCATTTTCAAACCAATAGCATGTGGTGCGCACAATCCTCGCCCAATCCTATTATACCCAGCACCCCCATTCCCGAGCTGCACTTTCATTCAGAACATACGACCATTCATTTGCCCAAAATTCAAAAAGTGGTGAATCCACATGAGCTATTTTCGAAATTAGACTATTTACTAGCCTCTACTTTAAAACCTAGAAAACTGGCACTATGGGAGGCCCAACAGACGTTTGCGAGTGTTTTCCAAAGTTTGGAGTATGATCAGAATAATAAAGACAGCTCCTCTAAGTTGGCGGAACAGATCGAAATATACCTAAAACAGAATTACAAAAATACAATCACCAATAAAGATTTGGAGACCCATTTTCACGTACATCAGAACTATCTCGCCAGATGCATGAAGGTCGCTTTCCAGCGCACACCGCTTGAGTATTTAATGGATTATCGCCTAGATCAAGGACGCAGTCTTTTGCTGCAAACTGACTGGTCTGTCCAACAAATTACGGAGGAAACGGGATTCTCCCAAGCAAGCTATTTCTCCAAATGCTTTAAAGAAAAATTCGGAATGTCTCCCAAGAATTACAGACAACAATACTGGAAACCAGTCCATTGAATGCTTACACCTCCTTTACATTCTCTTTACATTTTCATTGTATCCTTTTGATATTCTCGCTTTATACTGAGTCGGTTATATCATTTTCACTTCAGAAAAGGGGCATACATATGAAGTCAACTAAACTAGCATTATTAGCCATGTTAACGGGGATTCTGGTATCACCAGAACTGACCCATGCGGCAGACATTCAGCCATCCGGGTATGCATCACTACGAACACAGGCAGATAAAATGGGGGCGACA
This sequence comes from Paenibacillus sp. SER-28, assembly GCF_052906305.1. Classification (NCBI taxonomy): domain Bacteria; kingdom Bacillati; phylum Bacillota; class Bacilli; order Caryophanales; family Paenibacillaceae; genus Paenibacillus; species Paenibacillus sp. SER-28. Next base: position 149,598 of record NZ_JBRECM010000010.1, read on the forward strand.
ATTACATGGGACAGTGATGACCAGTCTGTTTTGGTCAAGCTGAAAAATGGCATTGTCGGGACCTTTACAGTGGGTGAGAAACAATATCGTCTAGCTGGACTAAGCGGAAAAGCGGACCGGGAAATTAAGATGATGAATGGAAATGTATATCTTCCTACAAAACTTCTTACAGCGCTTGAAGCAGAGAACAGCAAATATGCAGATCCAAAGGACGCAGTCCCTACCTATAAAGTGATCCCTTCTGCTGAAACAGAAGCTGTGGAGGATGGAGAAGATGCAGCCGACGACCCTGCAATCTGGCTCAACCCGGCCGATCCAGAGAAAAGTAGAATTTTAGCAACCAATAAAGGCGGCGGGATTTTAGTCTATGATCTGGAAGGCAAGCAACTGCAAAACATGAAGGTCGGAAAAATGAATAACGTGGATCTTCGTTACGGTTTCACATTGGGCGGCAAAAAAATTGATATCGCAGGGGCAACCAATCGAACCAACAACACGATCGATATCTTTTCCATTGACGGTGCATCAGGAAAGCTGACCAACGTGGTTGGCAAACCTATTAAAGCATCTATGAAAGAAGTGTACGGATTCAGCTTATACCATAGCCTCAAGACAGATAAATTTTACGCGCTCGTGTTGGGCAAAGAGGGTGAATTTGAGCAATATGAGCTGACTGACGACGGAAGCGGCAAAATTGCAGGTAAGCTTGTCCGCCAGTTCAAGCTGAATACGCAATCCGAAGGCATGGTTGCTGATGATGAATATGGCACGGTCTACATCGCTGAAGAGGATTACGCTATTTGGAAGTATAGTGCCGAGCCAGACGGTTCAACCGAGCCGCTGCGACGTGTGGATATTGCAGATGGACGCAGACTTCACGATGACATAGAGGGACTTACATTGTATTACGGTAAAGATGGCAAAGGGTATCTTATGGCCTCCAGCCAAGGAAACAGCAGCTATGCGATCTATGAACGACAAGGCGACAATGCATATATAAGCAACTTCACGATTAGCGCGAGCCCTACCGTTGATGGTACATCTGTCACAGACGGTATTGATGTTCTTGGCTACGGATTAGGCAAGAATTTCCCGCATGGTATCTTCGTTGCACAAGATGACGAAAATCTTCAAAATGGCAAAAAGTTAAATCAGAACTTTAAAATGGTGCCCTGGGAGCGAATCGCTACGGGAGCCCCTACCCCGCTAACGATAGACGATGGCATCAACCCGCGTGAATTGGTAAACAGAAGCACGAAGTAATGCCCCTCGGGGAAATCAACTCAACATTCCGACCCTATTCATAGAAAAAAAGAGGTGTTCCAAAAGCCATAAACCGGCTGCTTGGGACACCCCTTTTTGTTTTTAAGCGAGAATAGGTTTAAGATCCAGCACCAGCACATTTACCGAGTTGGCCGGTAAGTCTAAGAGGACAGAATCTGTATGAAGCATGATCTGCTGTTCGGTAGGCACTACCTTCTCATCATTCTTCTTGTTCACGTTAGGTACATGAACAAGCGAGGAATCGCCGGTTAGTGTAACCAGCTTAGCGATGGACTCAACACTCAAATCTTGTAGATTCAGCTGTATTACCTTATCCACGTTGTCGGCATTCACCAGCTTCACGTATACATGCTCAGCATCTTGGGTTACCGAGTTGAACACGTCTCTGTTGTAAGCCTCCAGCTTGTAGTCCAGCACCTTGCTGGTTGTCTCGCCGTCGGTGTATGAGCAAATCAGATTACTACCCGTTTCACCGCCGTAGTTCACTGTTATGGTGTAGTCCGTGTTGTCAGCCAACTCTTCATAGCTAGCTGCTCTCAAGTTACCTGCCGCTGTACTGGAAGAGTAGTCACCCAATGTGTAGCCTTCTATGCCCTGCTTGTAAACCTTCACGCCGGTAGCCTTGCCGCCATAGCCGATCGCGTATTCAACGACGTCCTTTTTCTCCGCAGAAATATCGGTGAGACCCGCACCCACATAAAAGCCGTCCGTGCCGGAAATACGGGAGGCGACCACCTCTACCTTGTAATTACCCCAGCTATCGTTCAAGATGTACAGACCATTCAGACCGCTATTCTGAGCTTTGAGCACAAGCCCCTTGCCTTCCTCTACTGTTGAGCCCACGGAACCGGGAATGACCTGCCAAGCTGAATTTAATCCCTGGGTAAAGTCTTGATCCAGCAGCACACTGCCATCCTGGTTGGAAGTAACAGTCACACGCTTAATCATAACCTCGGCATTGCCTGTCGCGATTTCAATTCCCCCCTGAGGAATGAGATCCGTTGGCTTGCCGTTTTTGTAAGTAGAGAAAGAAGTACTCAATACTTTATTCCCCAAATATTTAGCATACATTTGCTGTACATAGTAGTTCGGCGTAAACCACACCGTTTCGTCATCGAACCAGATGCAGTCTGGCGTCCATCTGTAGGTTCCATCTGTCAGCACCTTGTTAAACAGCGGTGCATAGGCAGCCAACCGAACGACATCGGCATTATTTTCGAAGCCCGTCATCATCGCTGCCTCTGCTACAGCGCCTGCCAATGTATTTTTATCCGTTGAGGCGTACTCCCCGACAAAAACCTTTGATGTTGCTTTCCAATTTATACTGCCGTCCGCATTATAAGCTCTGTAGTAGTAGTTATAGCGGTCCACGTTATTCAGCAGGTACTCGTTAGAACGATAATAGTGCTCATCTGCAATGGTGTCCATATAGTCCTTTTGCTTCTCATACCAGGTTACCGTTTCTTCCGTCACCTGGTTACCATCTGCAAAAGCAACCTTAGCCGAACCGGTCATATTACCGCTTAAGAACTTCCAGCCCTGCTGATAGGCATCGTCGTCTGCTTGAGCGCCAACCGTGGAGATGATGTGTAGCTCATAACCCGGATAGTTTTTCTCCATGTACTCATCAATCGATGTTTTGAACACTTCAAAGTTGGCAAAAAACTCTGTACCCCAGTTCTCGTTACCTACCCCCAAATAACGCAGATCGAACGGAGCTTCATGGCCCATTTTTTTACGCATAGCAGCCCATTCATTATGTTCAAAATCCACACTAATCGCAAAGTCGATCAGATCCGTAAAGTTCTTAATATAGTATTCTCTCAATGCGCCTCCAGCGGGATGAGCATAATCCGAGCGGGCTTGGCAGAGCACGCCGCAGGCCATAACCGGAAGCGGAGCTGCATTCAGGTCTTCTGCCAACTGGAAATATTCCATATAACCAAGACCCATGGTCATCATATAGCCCCATACATTAAAGTTTTCCTTGCGCAGCTCGATATCCCCAATCGATTCCTTCCAATCGTATACATTTTCCCATATAAATGAACCCTCGGAAATACAACCACCTGGAAACCGCAAAAACTTCGGATGCATGCCAACCAGTGCGTTCACCAAATCTTTTCTCAGTCGGTAGTTAGGATTACCCTGGAAGTTAGCATGTGCCGATGGGGATTGCTCTTCCTCTCCTGCGCCCCATACATCTTGTGGGAATAAAGAAACCATATCAACCGAAATGTCCCCTTCAAATGTAAGCGCCAGCTGCCCGAGAACCGTAGCTGAGCCTGTCAGTACAAGCTTGGAATCGATGCCGTACTTCTTCCACGTGTTGCCGCCTTCCACCTGTATCGTAACCGAATCACTAATAGCCTTTTCATTTGGGTCTTGCAGTTGCAGTGTGATTGTGCCCGCTGAATCGGCCTTCGCCCAGATGGTAAACTCATATTTGGCACCCTCTTGGATGGACATGGCACAATTCTGGTTAGAGTCGGAAAAGCCCTTGTTCCGAATCGTTGCACCATCCGCTACCGTCACATAATAAGAGTTCACTTCTTTGTCTTTTGCGCCTAAAAACTCATTTAATCCACCGCTATGTTGTGGAGTCATCTTATCCGTATCACCAGACCAGGCGAACAACGGGTTACGGTTCCGTCCTGTAGAGCAGCCGCATTCACCGGAAGCATGGGAATACGTATCGAACTCGAAAGATTCAAAGGAGCGATTCTGAACGAGTTCTGCATAAATCCCGCCATCTGCTGCGTTATTGATATCTTCATAGAACAAGCCGTACATCACTTCACTGACATCCACTACTTCCTTATTTCCATGAATGGTCAGCGTATACGGAGGTAGCTGTTCAGGAAGAACGGATACCTCAAAGCTCTCTTCAATCTGGCTTAAGCCCTTCGTCAATAGAGCCGTGACGGTAACCCCTTGTGCGGAGGTAATCGCCTGAATCTGGCCATTGTCAGAGAGTATACCAGGCTGGCTGGATTTCCAGGTTACTTCTACTCTTCCGCCCATCAGAACCGTTGGCAGAGTTATGTCCTTGGTTACAATCGTCGTCGGAAAGGACAAATATTTATCTCTGGCAAGCTTCACGATCTCTTCATCTGTCAACGAATCGCACATGACCTCAATGACTTCATCCGCCGTCAGGCCTGCTTTATAAATTCGAAAGTCTGAAACGGAGCCGGCAAAGTCTACATCCGCCGCATGCTGGGAGCGACCGATAAAATTGTTGCTGTAGTTGGACGAGTCTGTAAACGTTTCGAACCATTTACGCAACTTGGCATAGTTACCGCTGGAAGTTTGACTGATGGAACCATCCGCTACTACCTCACCATTGACATATACCACCGGACCCGCACTGCTTAATGTGCCGCCTTCCGTGCCGATCACAGACAGGGCTATGTGAATCCACTCATCCCTGACAAAACCTCTTCCCGGGTCTACGGACAAATCTACCTCGGTGAAAAGAGTTCCGCGCAGATTCCGTGTCATGAACATATAGGGCCCTGTATGGGCTTTACCAAAGTCAAAGACACGTTCCCACATATCTGTGAATCTGCCGAAGTTGACCCAAGCAGTAACCGTCACACCGGTGTTATCGCTTACATCTTTGAATAGATCGGAAGGAAGCTGGATATACGATGTACCGTTGGGGCCTCCCTCAAGCGTCAAAGCTGCTCTACCGGTAGCATGGGAAATCGTAGGTGTTACTGTGCCTGAAGCAACCCCATCGTTACCTTGCCCTGAGCTATCTTTGCCGACGTTCTCTGCATCATCAAACTTGTAACGTGCAATGATTTGATCTTGGAATTTGGTCATCTTCGTTGCTCCTTTACCTATAGTTTATTAATGTAATAACTAATTAGTTAATATAAATGCATACTATATAGTTATAGTACCTTATCCTGAGTACCTTTTTCAATCCAATAAATCGGATTTATGAAGAAAATACTTGAACGAACTACATAAAAAAGCAGCCATCACAGAAGATACTCTGCGACAACTGCCTTTTGGCTTACAGGATTGCTTGACCCAGTCGGAACTTTTCCGAAATAAAGAAGCTTGGTCGTAGCTATGGTTATCCGTTCAATTTTTGTCCACAATTCGGACAGAAATTAGCTCCTTCGTTTTTTGTACCGCAATTCGGACAAAAATTGGGCTTATTACCGTCTCCAGATGGAGAGGGGGCAGCAGGTGTAGGCTGAGTCTCAGCCGAAGGCTTTGGGTTCGGGTTCAAATTTTTCATCATTTCATTTGCTATATTCATCCCCATCATCATACTCGCCATATCCGAAGCTGCACCGCCGCCTTTTACATTACCCGATGCAATCCCGTCCGTCATCGTCACTTGCTGGTACTTTTGCAGATTACCGATCATTTCATGAGAAGCTGTCTTCGTGATCATATCTTGGATTTCTTGAGGATAATTGAAGCTCATCACATGAAAGCCAGTAATCGTCATACCATTGTCCATCACTTGCATATCCAGATCTTCTTGAATACCTTTTGAAATATCAGAAGCATTCGCCTGCAGATTGAACATGTCCTTTCCTTCTCTGCTGATCCACTTCATTAATAACTGATCCAACACCGAAGTAATGCGTATTTTCACATCCTCAACGAGATAACTGTCCTTCACTCCGGCAATTTTATCGATGAGCGTAACATAATCGTTCACTTTAAAATTAAATGTGCCATTGGCACGGATCGGCATACCGCCTGGCAGCTGGGGGGTCGGGATCAGCACTGGATTCTGCGTCCCCCATTTGACCGTAAACTCCTTCGTATTAACGAATAAGACCTCTACCCTCATGCCACTGTTAAAACCAAATTTAAACCCTTTTAAGGTGGATAGAAATGGAATAATGTCAGAGTCCATGTTATATGACCCTTCATTCTCAAAAATACCCTCTATTTTGCCGTTATTTACAAAAATCGCGTCTTGACCGGAGCGGATGATTAATTTACTGCCTTTTTTAATTTCACGATTACTCCACTTCCAGAAAATCATATCATCTCTAAATTCTTCCCACTCTACAACATTTGCAAATTGATTTCTGAAGAATCCCATGCTGTATCCATCCTTTCAGTTCAGGATTTTGCAAAATTCGATTCCAGTCGCTCCAAAGTGCAATATATAGACGAACTAGACCATTTCGATCTATATATATTTCATTGAAAGTCGCTTATTGGATTTTTGCAAAATCCTCAGTTAAAATGATCCTCTGCTGCCGCTATGCGAATGACCGCCGCTGGTAGTTCCGCCACCACCGCCTGAGCTGCTGCTACTGTTGCTCTTTTCAATCTTCCGTTTCGTTGTCGTTGTGTGAAGATACTGATCTCGATGCTCCAGAACTCCCGAAGCGTTCGCATCCTCGTAGGTCTGCCGATTTACCGTAACCCGACCGCCAGAATTGGAAACCATCTTACCCACGATCAACGCCGCCAATCCCAGCGCTACCGCCAAATGAAGCCATCCTTTAAAAAATATACTGTCTGGATTCACCCCTGGACGGATGGCCAAATATTTGTGTGCACTCAGAATATACTTTTGAAATGCAAGCCCATAGTTGCCGTTGGTCAGGTCCGGGCTAATCTCATGGCGTATTTTAGTAAGCCTGTCATCATCCAGATACCGTTCTGCCTTATAAAATCCGGCCAAGTACACCTCTCTATTTCTCATATCCATCGTTAAAATGACCGCGTTCCCATGAGATCTGTCATACCCAGGGCCATGGTCATCATAAAAGTCCTGCGTCATTTTCATAACATCCATATTGTCGGGATTGAGAGTAGTATAAATAATAATGTCCGTTTCTCTTTCCGCTCCGTATTGATTAGCCATAGTGTTCAACACATCATACTCTTCCTGATTGAGCAGACCCGCTTCATCATAAATCAATGGCTTCATTTCTGTCGTTGCTGGTTCGCCCTTCATTTCCATCGGAACTGCCAGAAAAACAGCAAAGAACAACAAGACGGCTATAATGGCTCTATGCTTTTTCAATAGAATTCCCCTCCCATCATCAGCCAAGTGATTAATCTTAATGAGAAGAGAGTAATGCCGAAAATGCCTGCAAACCAAGCTGTTACTTTGAACTTGCTGATCGGAGGCTTACCGACTACCTTGCCCGTCTGTCCGTTCATAGCAAACGTATGCTCCAATTGATTGTAGTCATAGTGTATGACCCATACCGGGAGTAGAACATAATCCGCTTGTTTTAATGTAGTATCAATTTGCTTTTCCGTATAACTCACGGACGTATACTCCGACACCGTAGAATGAATATAAGCATCAATATATTCCTTCACTTTCTCTTTAACTCGCGGGAAGAGCTCTTCTTCGTTATAACTGTACTTCTCCGCAATATAACCTGCTAGATATGGCGTTTTAAAGGGTTTTAGCTGATCGTATGGAAAAGGCTCCAATTTATCCATCAGCTCGTCGTTCATTTTCTCCGCAGCATCAATCGGAACCTTTACATAATTCAAACGGATTTTCCGATATACATCAAAATGCTTCGTTTCCGTATATTCGTAGTCTCCGCTCGTATAGGTTCTCACTTGGGTACCTTCACCTTGAACCTCAATTTTATTATGTAATTCATATAACCAGAAGGGCACATACATCCCGGTTATTCCCTTGATTCGGTCTGCTATCATGAACCGATTCGGCGTCAGACGGCCATTCTTACACCATTTTTTGAAAGCATCTATGGCCTCCTCCTTACTGATCGAAAAAGGAATAACCTGCGCCGGAGCCAGCTTCCCGGTCAGTCGGTCTCCAAGAACCACGGCAGAACCACAAAAGCTGCACACCGTTGCACTCGTCTCCACTTCGGTCATAATCACTGCTCCGCAGTTATTACAATGATACTCATGGGCCTCATCTTCTGAAAAAATACGATTTATCAGAGGATCAGGAATAGATTCGATATTGTCCTCTCTTCCGCAACTATGACAGGATAACATCCCTGTCTCACCGTCAAAGACCATGCCGCTGCCGCAGTTGGGGCATTTGTATTCGATAACCGGCATCTGCTCACCTCTTCATGTAGATACTGTTATGATTCCTTATAAAGAATCCAGGTCGTCCTTCGTTCCTGCCCGAAGCTCGGCTATAGCCATCGCTTCATCATACGCTCTGTTCACCTGCTCTTCCATGACCTCAAAAGCAGAATTCTTGCTGCCCATAGAGTTCAAGGCTTGCTGTGCTTTGGCAACCGCCATCTTCCCTTTAAGTTCAGCGTGCCGCGCTTCTAGTTGCTCCATATCGGACACCAACTTCTCCTGCATTTGTTTCATATTTACGGCGTTTGTCGAAGCTAAATCATAGGATGTTTGTAATTGTTCCAATTTCTCCGCCTGCAAACCTTTTCTCTCCAGAAACTTTCGAGCTTCCTCTTCATTACCAGCTTCCACAGACTTACTGGCATAATGCTGGAGCTTTTTGATCTCGGCTTTGCATTCATCCAGTGCTCTTTTCGTCCTTCTCTCATCAGCCAACACTGAAGCCGTCTCCGCTTTCACCTTGCCTAGATCACTGTTCAAATTCCGCATATAATCGTCAATGGTTTTCTCCGAATCTCCCACCTTATCCATTAAGGCGTTAACATTCATTTTCATAATATCCCTAAACCTTGACAAAATCCCCATAATGACCTCCTTCGAAAGGACTACATTCAACCATATCATACATCAAATCCGGTAAAAAATGTTCATCATAGCTCTATATACTGGCCCATTGATCACTTTCAGATGTGTGTTCGTTTTATTATAAAAGCAAAGGGTCCAAAAACCCGCGACAGATTTTTGAACCCTTCTATTTATTGTTCCTGATTATAGTTCTTCATAGGACTTGGGGTCCTGTCCCCATATCCGTCCATCCTCACTGCTAAATGCCGAAATCACGTTCATTTCCTCTGGAGACAACTCAAAGTCAAAAATATCTAGATTCTCCGTTTGGTGTTTTAAAGAAGAGGCCTTAGGGATCGGGATTGCTCCAAGTTGGATATGCCAACGTAAAATCGCTTGTGTAGTCGTTTTATTATGAGCAGAAGCAATTTTCCCAATCTCTTCATTCTCCAGCATGCTGTGACCGCGCCCCAAGGGGCTCCATGATTCCGTCACGATGCCCTGTTCAGCATCTTTTGCACGCTGATGTTCCTGATTAAATAATGGATGCAATTCAACTTGATTTAAGCTCGGCGTGACACCTGTTTCCCGAATTAAACGTTCATTATGCTCGGGCAAGAAATTGCAGACCCCAATGGAACGGATATAGCCCCTTTTCTTCGCCTCAATTAACGCCTGCCAGGCTTCAACATATCGATCAATTTGGGGATTCGGCCAATGGATCAGATAAAGATCATAATAGTCCAGGCCTCCTCTATATAATGACTCTTCGATCGTTACAATGGCTTCTTGGTAAGCATGTCGGCGACCCGGTAGTTTGGAGCAAATCAACAATTCTTCTCTGGGCACAGAGCTCTGCTGGACCGCTTTCCCAACAGCACCCTCATTTTCATAGTTGAACGCTGTGTCGATCAGACGGTAACCTGCATCAATCGCCCCGATAATCGTCTTTACTCCATCTGCACCCTTAATTCCAGCAGTCCCAAATCCAATGACGGGCACTTTAATGCCATCATTCAATACCTTCTCCGGAATTTGTTGGTTCATAATTACAGCCTCCTTTACTATTCTCATATAACATCACACCTCTTCAAAGCTCCGGCAAAATATAGCAATCCAATCCATTCCGTTCTCTATATATGTATATACCCACTAGCTCGTAACTTCCCTACCAAGTTCTCTTTGTGCTAAATCAAAAAGCGCCTGATCCCCATTGAAATCATACTCGAAGTCAAGGGGGCAGGCACTTGTACCACTACCAAATCATATATTCCACTTCATGCTTGATGGCTTGGTTGTCCAACACAAAGTTGAAGTGTCTGTATTTTTATTTCAAGCCATTCCATACCCAGTTCTCTACCTCTGGTAGGTCAATACCCTCTTCGCGAATGAATTGATGATGTTTCTTAATCGTAGCATCCATTTCATCCACAATGTTGGTGTACTTCCCAGCGTCAGGTAAGTTGAGAACAGCTTCCTTCACTAAGTCAAAACGATCCATTTGATTCAATACACGCATATCAAATGGTGTCGTAATATCGCCATTCTCACGGTAACCATGTACATGCAAGTTATGATTGTGACGATCAAAGAACAGATCTTTGATCAGACCTTCGTAACCATGGAAAGCGAAAACAACGGGCTTGTCTTTTGTGAAAAAATGATCAAACTCGGCGTCGGATAATCCACGCGGGTCTAGTTTTTGACTTCTCAGTTTTAGCAAATCTACCACGTTGATATACCGAATCTTCAAGTCAGGCAGTTTTTCATGCAAAATAGAAATTGCAGCTAAACTTTCAATCGTTGGCTCTGTACCAGCAGAAGCAATGACAAGGTCAGGTTCTCCACCTTGATCTGTACTTGCCCAGTCAATGATCTTCAACCCTTTATCCACCAATTCTTTCGCTTCATCAGCAGTAAACCATTGTGGACGTGGGTGTTTAGACGAAACAATCAAATTGATCTTTTGACGGTCGTTTAAAATGGTGTCGAAAACAGCCAACAATGAATTGGCATCCGCTGGCAGATATTCCCGAATAAATTCTGGTTTTTTATCAGCCAAATGACCTAACAAACCTGGATCTTGGTGTGTATACCCATTATGATCCTGTTGGAACACCGTTGAAGTTGCTACGACATTCAGTGATGGGATATCTGCACGCCATCCTTGATCCGTTGCTTTACGCAGCCACTTAAAGTGCTGGGTGATCATCGAGTCAACCACACGCAGGAAGGCTTCGTAACTTGCAAAGAAACCATGGCGACCTGTTAATACATAACCTTCCAGCAATCCTTCAGCTTGGTGTTCGGATAATTGAGAATCAATTACGCGGCCATAGGATGATAAGAATTCATCATTAGGTTCAATAACTTGGTCCATCCATTGGCGTTTGGTTACTTCAAAAACAGGAGCCAAGCGATTAGACATCGTTTCATCCGGTCCGAAGATTCTGAAATTACGATTTTCTTCATTTAAAAGAACCACATCTTTAACGTATTTCCCTAAAACCGACATATCTTGCGCAATCACTTTACCAGGTACGGAATTATCCAGCGCATAGTTACGGAAATCCGGTAATATCAAGTCTTTAATGAGGTTACCCGCATTCGCTGCAGGGTTCATTCCCATGCGTTTATCGCCTGTAGGCAAAATTTCAGCAAGCTCAGGGTTTAAACGACCGTTTTCGTCGAACAATTCCTCTGGTCTATAGCTATTCAGCCATTCTAACAAAGCAGGTGCGTGCTGCATATTTTTTTGATCAACCGGAATTGGAACCTGATGGGCACGGAATGAATTTTCATTCGGCACGTTGTCCCATTCCTTCGGACCCGTCCAGCCTTTAGGTGAACGGAATACAATCATCGGCCAAGCCGGACGAGTAAGGTCATTATTTTCACGCGCATTCTTTTGAATAGCTTCAATCTTCTCGATGGCCGTATCCAATACTTTCGCCATTTCTGGATGCATGTGATCCGGATTTTCACCTTCAACAAAGAACGGCTCCCAACCCAAACCTTTAAAGTATGAGGTCAATTCTTCTTTTGATTGACGAGACATAATCGTCGGGTTACTAATCTTAAAACCATTCAAGTGCAAGATTGGTAGTACTGCACCATCCGTGATGGGGTTGATAAATCGGTTAGAAAACCACGAAGCGGCTAATGGGCCTGTTTCAGCTTCACCATCACCAATAACAACAGCCGAGATCAGATCAGGATTATCCAGAATGGCACCTACACCATGAGAAAGGGAGTAGCCTAATTCTCCACCTTCATGGATAGATCCAGGTGTTTCAGGAGCAGCATGTGAAGCAATACCGCCAGGGAAAGAGAATTGTTTGAACAATTTCTTCATCCCTGAGATATCTTGTGTAATTTGCGGATAGATTTCAGTGTAGCTTCCATCCAGATAAGAATTTGAAACCATAACCTGGCCGCCGTGACCAGGACCTTCAATGTAAAGCATGCTCAAATCATATTTATTAATAACACGATTTAGATGTGCATAAATAAAGTTTTGGCCCGGAATTGTGCCCCAGTGTCCAATAGGCTTAACCTTCACATCTGAATCTTTTAAAGGTTCTCTCAACAAAGGATTATCTTTTAAATACAGCTGACCTACCGAAATGTAGTTCGTTGCACGCCAATATGCATCAAGTTTTTCTAAATATGTTTTAGATGAATAATCTGCTAACACGGGTGATAACGACATGGTGTCCACTCCCTAAGTAGTTTTGTTTGTAATTTATTTCCGGAAATTTCATCTACATGTACATCATAACGCTACGCCGATTAAATTCAACCTTTTTCACAAGTGATACGGTCCAATTTTGTGAAATTTTGAACATACTATGAAATATAAATTAAAAAGACAGTAAAAAAGCTCTTACATTAAAATATATAGAAGTATAAACCAATAAAATTTGCAATAAACGAGGCAAACGCAGGCTCCAATCCTTTTCTCAAAACCATAAAAAAAAAGACCGGAGAATTCTCCAGTCTTATCATTAGTGAACCGATACAAAGGTATTAAATTTCAAATATTTGTAATGAAATCGCATATGAGAAAACTCAAATGGCGTACCGTTATCTAAAAAGAACACACCTTCCATAATACCTACAGGCTCGTTTTCATTTAAATGTAGCAGCTTTTGATCATTCTCTTGGGACGGTTCTGCAAAAATGGATAAAAAAGATTTGGTGACGGCCAAGTTCCGCGAGTCTTCCAAATAATTAAAAATGGACCCCTCGATAATGGTCTGATTTAAATTCTGGACAATTTTAATGGGGATATAGCCCGTTTCAATCATAAAAGGATCATCATCAAACAGACGTAAGCGAACAATTTTGTAAACAAAATCATGAGTCTCCAAGAACAAATCGCGCTGTAACTCTTCTGTTGGCGGAATGACCTCAAAACTCAATACTTTGATTTTTGGCTTTTTACCATGCATTTGAAAATTATCAGTGACTCCTAGATTAGAGCCTTCGTAGTTAAAGATAGATTCATTTCTTATGTATAATGGATTAATAAATGTCCCGGAACCTTGTTTTTTGAAAATAATTCCGACATTCTCCATTTTAGTCAGAGCACGTTTAATTGAACTACGACTAACCTGGTAAGTCTCACTAAGACTACGTTCATCTGGCAATCTCATATCTGCAAACTTTCCAGCAAAAATTTTCATCTTGAGATCGTCAATAATTTGCTTATAGACAAATTGTGTCATATAGTACTCCTCTTTCAGGTCTTCTATAACTCTATATAGTTTACCATAACTTGCCCATTTCATCTCATGTTTGTTTCTGTATGCTGAGTGGGCTTTCAGCGGATAGGAAGCGCCCTCGCTTTTACTTTACATCTCTATGCATAATACCATGATTACACATACATAACACCACTGAACGTACCTGCAAAACAGCAGAAGATACAGAATCCCCACCTTAATATCGGTAATAAGACCAAGCCTGTTTCGAACCTGGAGGGATGTTTGACTAGACCAGGCTAAAATCCTTGAATACATTGTTATTATTTATCTTGTTCAAGCGTTTTCTAATAAGAATGGTGGGGGGGGGAGATCATATTGGCTATCCGCTACAGCATCATCATTCCAACCTATAATCGAGCCCAGCAATTGTTGCTTACACTCGCTTCATTTGAGACACAAACCTATCCAAAGCAACTATTCGAAGTCATTGTAGCTGATGACGGTTCTACAGACGGAACAAAAGAAATGGTCGAAGGCTTCAAAGCATCCTATCCTCTTATCTATGTGTCACATCAGGAACAACGCGGTCGATCTGCCGTTCGAAATTTAGGACTGCGCCGTGCAAAAGGACTGTACATCATCTTCTGCGACGCTGACTTTGTAGTATTACCGGAATTCATTAGGATCGTGAGCCGTTATCACCGTAAATATCCCAAGTCCGTGCTTTCAGGCATTCCTCACTCGTGGGACGATGCTTTTACCCATTATTACCCTGACTTTTCCCCTGAAGAAAAAGAACAATGTCGCAACATACTTACGCAGTCCAACTTATGGAATGCTGACTATGAAGCAGCGAACGAAATTACTCCGATCATAGCCCCAGAAGATATCCTTCACCAAACGGGTGCACTGTCTAAAGTAGTTAGTCCCACAAGGGTTCCTCCGAATACGCAGAAACAATTTGCCTCAACGGACGTAGCCCCCTGGATGCTGCTGGTTACTCGTTGTGTAGCCATCAGACGCAGTCACTTGATTCGTATTAGAGGTTTCAATGAACGGTTTGTGCTGTATGGACTCGAAGACTGGGACCTTGGCTATAGACTACATCGCTTGAAAATCCCTTTTTATTGCATCAAAGAGGTGGTCGGATATCATCAGGAACATCCAACCTATCTTAGAGGTAACGTGTTAAATACGGAAAATCTGAGAATCATGTATGAAACCTACGGATTCAATGACTCTTCGTTAAATTTATTCGCCCTTATCCCTCCATCCGAGGATTTTGAGACCTACAAAAATACATTGCGGGTATTGCGCAGGGGATTCCGCTCTAGGTTAACACGCTCATCAGCACTGTTATTAAGAAGAACACTACGCATTGCAGCCAAACAGTTCTACGATCAAAGCCATACTCATGCATACAAAAAATCATTACACTTGATAAAAAAGAAAGCAGCGAACCGGAAAAGCCGAGTCGCTCATGTGTTACGAGAAATGCTAGTGAAGTCTGAAAAGCTGGTGGAGTAGCAAGAGGCCGGAAGGACACGAAACGCATGAATTTTTCCCGTAATAAAAAGACTCCTCCATCTGAGAGCAGGCCAAACTCGGCAAGCTGTCTTATGGAAGAGTCATATGCAACTTTTTCTTACTTTTGTTTTTCCGTTAATGTTCTCACTTTAATAGGATACAGATTCGCCTCGATTTGAGCCCGCTGCGGTTCATACCACTCTGGCAGCATTAATTCCTGTCCCAAAGATTCGGCAGGTTCATCGTTAGCAAATCCCGGTGGGTCTGTAGCAATTTCAAATAGGATACCGCCTGCTTCTCTGAAATATATCGCATTAAAATATTGGCGGTCTATAATGGGAGTCGGCTGATATCCATAATGCTGGACTGCGCTTCTCCATTCTTCATGTTGTTCAAAATCTTTTGCACGCCACGCAATGTGATGTACCGTGCCTGCTCCACCAAAGCCTAAACCCATTTTGGCGAGCGGAACATCTACGATGTTGCCGATTTCTCCTACGGACTGATAACGGGCATATTCGGCGTCTTCAGCGATTTTCGTAAATCCGAGTATGCTCTCCAATGCATCCATCGTTCTCTGTGGGTTGACGCTAAATAGCACGGCGCCTCCAAACCCCTTAATTGCTTTATCAGCCGAAATACCACCGTAAGACCAAGTACTATTCGCTCCCGCTTCACGTTCAACAAGCTCAAGGCGTAAGCCCTCATTATCCTCAAATTGAAGATATTGTTCAGAAAAACGGCTTGTTTTCGTAACTTGAATATCAAAGCTTTCCAAACGATGCTGCCAAAAATCAAGTGAACCTGGGGGTACAACATACGAGGTTATGCCCACCTGGCCACCTCCGATTCGTCCTTTAGGAGTTCCTGGTGCAGGAAAAAAAGTAATGATCGTTCCAGGACTTCCTGCCTCGCTACCAAAGTACAAGTGGTAAACCTCAGGAGCATCGAAGTTGATTGTTTTCTTCACTAACCGAAGTCCCAGGACGCCGGCATAGAAGTCGACATTTTCCTGCAGATTACCGGCAAAAGCTGTAATATGATGGATACCTGTAGTTTGAAGTGACATATGAAACCCTCCTTTAATCGTAGGAACCTTTATTTTTATTGTTGATGACTTTTAATGACCTAAATATCATGTTTTATCTAAGTAATGCATCGATGGAATATGAACCTGCTCCTGTCAACGCAATACCAATTACAACTGCAATAAGAACTAGCGGATATTCATAGCCATTAGCTGTTGCCCAGATCCCGTTTGGGCCATGTACTTTGAAAATTGCTCCGAGCATAGTCACCGCAATCAATAATGCAGCCAGTGGAGTGAGCAATCCTAAAGCAAATAGAGCTCCTCCCAACAATTCCATCAACCCTGCAGACACTGCCATGAATACTCCAGGCTTAATGCCGATCGATTCCATCCAACCGCCAGTACCTTTTGGACCATAGCCACCAAACCAGCCAAAAAGTTTCTGTGCTCCGTGCCCCACCAATAACAATCCAACCACCAAACGTATCAGTAACAATCCACTTGCCAACATAAAAATCACCCTCCACATTATATTTATTTAGAGATTATTAAATTAGAGATATTAGATAAAATTAAATTCATTGTTTAGCGATTCGGGCCTGTTCTTTTCTAAGCTTTTCAGGAGTAACATCATCTCCATTCGGATCATAAATCGTAGCATTCAAGAGAATGCTTTGTACAGAACCCCGAAAGATTTGAAGGTATTCTTTGCGAAGATCCATTTGTTCCGTTTTTTCGATTTCAGTTAACCCAACTTCTTTTGCTTTTTTTGCAAGCTGATTAATTCTTTCTAAAATGGTAAGCATGTATATACCTCCCTGTTCATAATTCGCTGTTGTTTTATCTTTAATTTATTTATCTTGATATAAAGATATAATACTTTTTTATTCGTGTCAATACTTTTTCTAAAAGAAAAGAAGATGAATTCTTGAGTTGCTTTTAAAGGTGAAAGAAAAAACAGCCGGAACACTTAGAGACACCTTTAAGCTACAAGTTGTGTAAAACCTCTTCAACTCAATTACTAGAGCCATAATAAAAAGCCACCAACCAGAATCACTGGCTGATGGCTTTCTTGCTTACTAAATGGAGGCGAACCGTGGCACGGTAAATCCACAATTCGGCGTGTTGTAATGTTGAGGATATTTGGGGAGGTAGCTTAACCCATTTAAATTGACTCCATCTTCAGTAGCATATGTTTATCCAGTAGTCCTTTGAGCTTATATTCCTCTCCACTTCCTGTCGTCGGAAAACGGTGCAAGGCAACGCCATATTTTTCAAAAATCTCCTCTTTCTTCTTATCCCGTTCTAGCTGCTTCGGATTATTTTCATGAAAGGCAAACCCGTCCACTTCGATGGCAAGGGCGGGAGAGTTATCAAACTTATGATAGATAACAAAATCAACGGATGCCCGATACCGAACGAACCGCTGCTCCTCTTCTTCCAATTTGTCCAGATTGGGAAATAAGTTCATGAGCAACACCTGATTGGCCAGCCGGAAATCCTTGTAGCGGTTATCTTTTAAGATCGTATCCAACAAAGTATGCATAATATTCTCACTCTTATGCCGCGAGCTTTGATATTGTCCTACTTTTTCCCGAAAATCCCTGAGTTTGTCCGAGTAGTCTCGGTACAGCAAGTCGAAGATTGAGATAACCTCGCTTTCCATTACATTGGGATCGAGTGTACTATACTCCATATATCTCATTAAGTCGCTGAGTTCATTCCCGTATTTTCTGAATGCTCTTCGATCCGTTACTAGAATAAATTGATTCTGGGCACGGGACACAGCTACATTGATCTTACAAGGATCATTGACAAATTTCATCCCTATTTTTCCCGATCGAGTCTGATCTAGCACTGTAGACATAATCATTGTCGGTTTCTCACGGCCTTGATACTTATGGATAGTGTCACTCTCCGCCAGCGCATCAAATTGCTTAGAGGCCTTATCCGCCTGGTTGCGATAGGGCGTTACCACTCCAATATCCGTATGGCCTGCAGCAGCATCCACCATTCCTTTAAGGATCTCCTGCTCAATCACATCCAATTCCCTCTGATTAAACTTCCCCTTTCTTCCATCTCTCATATGATTACCCTCAACCGTTCCATAAATCAATAGCGGGGTATCCGTTTGAGTCTCGTGTGTAAAAACGATGAGTTCCCCTTTGTAATACTTTTTATTACAAAACTCTATAATCCGAGGCTGGCAACGGTAATGCTCCCTTAGCATCACTTTAGGAATGGAATCACCATATAAGGACAGCAGCGAAGATAGTATATTATACTGAAAATAATTGTAAGCTTCGTTAATCCCATCAAAAGCTTCACGTTTCACTAACTTCTCGATCTTTACATCTATGATTTGCGGCAATTGCTTGGTATCTCCAACAATAATCGCCCGTTTACAGCAGGATAAGGCCAAGGCTCCCGTCAACAGGTCAACTTGGGAGGACTCATCAATAATACAATAATCAAATAAATAATTGGCCGGGATGCTATTACGCAAGGAGTGAGTCGTGCTTAACACAATCGGATAATGCTCCATAAAAGACCGAAAATGCTCCCGGTTCATATATGATTTCTCGTCGCACAGCAACTGTTGACGGTTATGATATTTTTCATATAATTTATGCCGAAAAAGTTTAGTCGAATAGATCTGGTGCTCATCCATTAAATGTTGATAGGAATGAGCGTTCAATTCACGCTCGATGGCATCGATTTGTGAGGTCATTTTCTTCACTTTGAGAACATAGAATTGGCGCTGGTAATTCAGCATCACCTCATGCCCCTGATCCTTCAATAACTTGAAGCGAGTAAAACCGTGCTTGAAGAACAGTTTGAACTTGTACAAAAGATTGTCATCATTCCTCAACTCTACTGCTAGAAAGCTATCCTTCATAAACTCCAAAATTCGCTCAGGCGTCTGCCGGTAAAAGGACAATCTGCTTAGTTGCTGCACATCCTTTTGGGCATAAAAATATTCAAAATGCTCCTGCTCCAACAGATACTCCGCCAGCTTGTGTTTGAGAACAGCCCTTTCTCGGTCCAGTTCCATCAAGCGGCGTATGCTACTGTCCAAGCTAGCTATCTTCTCCTTAATCGCTGCCACCGGCTGCTCACTTCGCCAATCAGAGACATCCCATCCGGGAAGATGCCGGAAGAAGCGTTCTTTATTCTCCCGGTTTCCTAAACTAGCGGCAAAGAAGTGGTAGCCCTCCCGTTCCAACTTCTCCCGGACATTCGCTACCGCCGCATTATTACCTGAAACTACGGCCACAGTCTTACCCTGCATTACGGTTAAATTGGCCAGTATGTTCAAGATCGTCTGGGTTTTGCCTGTGCCCGGTGGTCCTTCAATGATACTGATAGTGCTTTGCAAGGCTTGATGGAGCGCACTCTTCTGACTGAGATTGTACCGAAACGGAAATATGCAGCTAGAATCAACGGGACTAGCACTGTGAATGGGAGTAGCGTTAAGATATTGGCTCAATACGCTATCTGGGTGGATAAAAGTTAGCTTGGTAAATTCTCTGGTCAAAAAAGCTTCTTTATCGCCTTGCTCATCTTCATTCTTCACATACTTTGAAATAGCCCGCCAATACTCCATGATCGGTTTCGCATCTGTGTATTGGATGCCACAACTTTTAATCTGGATACGCTCGCGTTGATAAGACCTGCTAGTCCCATTTGTAAAATGGACCCTTGTCATAGGACCAAAATCCCGCACTCGCATCACATTGAAAAAAGGATACCCATCACAAAAAACTACCATGCCCTCCGTTATCTCCGTGACTTTGGGATGTTCCAGAATAACTACATCAGCAGAGTTATAGTTATAATCCTGTAAGGAGTTGTTATAGAATATTCGAACCCGGGATTTTATATATTCATACGAAACAACTTTGTCTGTCTTATCTGTGCCTCGAATCATAATTAAATATCTTTCTACGTCCATAACCAACCTCTATGTATTGAGATAATGAGTAATATATAAGAAAATTCTACAAGGTTCCATACAATCCTGCTAAGCAAGAAATTTGGGTTGTACATTTGGAAATTCATTTGAATAAATCGTGGGGATTGGAGGAAGGAGTATACGTGACCGTATCAAACCCTTGCCCTTAAAATCTTCAAATCCCTTGACAGGACAAGGGTTTTAGCACATGAACCGTGGCACGGCAACGGCGTGTTGTAATGTTGTTTGCCGGTTAATAGGCATTAGTGTTGATGAAGAAGATGATGACTCCCTGCTCTGCTCGAACTTGCAACTTATCTGAACACGGAATTCAGCCTCGTAGGTCTTAGACGAGAAGACGACGGACTTTTCAGTAGTTGCCCTGAATACGTCGAGTTGTATGACCTCGGCAACATCCAAATTTATAAAATTGCTGTCCTGAACAACAATGACTACATCATCACTTTGTTTACACAAGTCGGAATTCACCTGAAGGAGGCCGAACAATGGCAGAAAGAACTAGCAGAAGTTTAAAGACAAATGAGGACAACGTACTGAACAAGCTAAAAAAGGTCATTGAATACAACGAGGACGTTGTAAATAATCCTGAATCGTTCGGAAACACTTGGATCATGGCGCTAGCGATTAGGCCGTTCACCCACAATCAAAAACAGTTCCTACCCGCCTGTTTGGAAGAGCATGAAGTGCTCCATCCCGAACAGGCCTTTTTTGTGCGTGTGATTATCAGAACAACCGATCAGAGTGGAACAAACAGATATGTGGATGGTACGAATCTGTTTGTGACGATAGACCAGGATACTCGAGTTGTAGATATTTTAAAAAGAGGATGATCCTTTTACCCTGTAAATGAATCTTTTCCAATCAAAAAGCGACAGTATCGACGAATGTGTCATTCTATGCCAGAGCCGGTACTGTCGCTTTTTTCCAATCCAAAAAAACTCTACATTATTGAAAGTCGGCGAGTATTTAATTTTTATAAATTATCTTTATCAACACACCCAGAATAGTCCAAACGATAGCAATAGTTGCTTTCATTTTAAAGGAGCTGCTCATTTTCCCCGTCTTATTCACTTTATTGGAAATCCAGATAAACACTGTCGCAAACAAATATCCTATAATTAAATCAATTATTATATAGATTACTGGCAATAAAATGGACACTAGTCCTCTTCACCCTTTCAGATTAATTCTAGGTACGTTGACAAAATTGTTACTTAGAGTACTAGGACCATAACCCATTTTTTTCAAGAAAAAATCCGCCCGACGTTTACTATCTTCTACCTCAATAATAGTAAACCATTTTTGAAAAATGTTAAATTCTTTTAATTGTAGTAGTGCTCTTAAATCCAACGCCCCCACTGCATATCTAGTCTTTTTACTCTTTCTTTCTAAGGTGAACGTATAAGTAGCAAGAGGAACCTCTGGCTCATCAGAAATATACCATTGGAAATTTACATCTGTTGTCGTATGAATTTCGGATAGCTGAACTAATACCTGAACGGACCCGCTCTGCTCAGGATAAAAGGTATTCGTTATATTAATTGGTTTAAAATCTGAGGTCGTATCTTCACAGACTGTAATAGATTCTATATTCATATTCAGCCACCTGCCTTTCTATACTGTAAATCAAAAAACCAATACTCAAGTAAGCCAGTATTGGTTTTTTGATTCATCTTTAATTAGTTACCTTTACCCCAAATAGCCACACCGATACCATAACGTATACCGCCCGTTATTGCTCCACCAGCGGCACCAATTGTTCCTCCTAAAATAGCTCCAGGAACAGCTCCTACACCCCCAGCGGCTGCGCCAGCAATACCTCCAGTTACAGCTCCTCTTGCTGCACCGGTTGCAGTGGATTTGCCCACAACATTTCCGTCATTTGGGAATGCCTTATGTAATACAGAATTAACAGTAGAATTCATACTCACACCTCCTTTTAATATACTTTATCGGTACAATAAGGAATAAATTTAATATTTAAATTAAAAATTTTAATAATAAATTTCATAATAAGCACTTTTGTACTATATTTTTAATAATTATCTTCCAGATTCCACGGTATAATCTCACCACAAAGCAATGGTACCCACGAATGCGTCATACTACGCCAAAGTCAGTACCATCGCTATTCCCATTTAGAAATGGAGCGATACCATGTCAACGTTAACCTTCACGGAAAAAGAAAAACGCGCCCTCGTTGCTCTCATTCAAGAGCAGATGGACACGCATCTATCTCGCTTTCCTTTTTCCAGATACCCATATATCCTTTAGAAGAGTAAAAGCGTGTCTTGTGTAATTCTGCCACGGTTACTCCAATTCTCCTAAAACAAATGTTAGGCTGGACATTCGACAGAGGAACGTTCAGCTGACTGGGGCTATGGTTTCCTACTGTTTCATTTCTTCTACATCTCATGCGCCCATGTCAATAGGAAATCGCCGATCACCATCCCATCCAAAGTATAAATTTATTACAATACAGGTTTGTAGACATGATGTCTACAAGTCCTAGTACAATTTGGCCCTTAATAATTTCATGTCTACCATTCGCCTAATTTTAACTCCATAAAAAGCAAAAACCCGCTCAATGAGCGGGTTTTTTAAATGGAGGCGAGGGGAGTCGAACCCCTGTCCGAAGATAACGACACATAAGCTTCTACGGGTGTAGTGACAGTTTTGATGTCACCCTAGAAACTCCCTGTCACCGGATTCCCTTCGGGTCAGCCTGATTATCTTCTTCAGCTCACCGCAGGCGGAGATGAGACAGCGTATTCCACTATTTGTTAGCCCCTATCCCAGTCACATGGACGATGCTGGGTAGAAGCACGCACACAGTTTCTTAGGCTGCGAAAGCGTAGTTGTTTTGTTGTTTGCCGTTTAATAGGCTTTAGCGTTGATGAAGCGGACGCGTCCCCACTACCCGCTACCCATGCTCGAACTATCCCCGTCGAATCCATAAACGCCCCCTTATTATAAAAGGGCTCCACGGATAAATCCGGAAATACCGGAGCATAAGCATGCATAATATCAAAAGCTGAATTCTAAGATTCAACACTCGAACAAAGTTAAAAGCTTTAAAACTGACTACTTCGTTAGTATACCATATTACAGGTCATTACGAAACGAAATGAAGCTATTTAAGCCTTATAAAATAGCACCATTACAGGAACAAGTAACATCTCCACGTAATTTGTACCATACCCAATAATACAGCAACTTATCTTGCAATTTTCTGCTTCTCGCGCAAAGCACGTTGGATATCACGCTGTGCATCGCGTTTAGCGGCAGCATCACGTTTATCATACTGCTTCTTACCTCTACCCAGTCCGAGTAAAAGCTTAGCATAACCATTGCGAACATAAATCTTTAACGGAACAATCGTGTAGCCTTCCTGTTTGGACAATCCGATAAGCTTGCGAATCTGTTCTTTATGCAACAGCAACTTACGCGTACGGGTCGGATCGGTAGGATTATTACGATTGCCTTGCTCAAAAGGACTGATATGCATATTGTGAATATGAATTTCGCCATTACGGATCGTAGCAAATGCATCACTTATATTGGAGCGACCATTCCGTAGAGACTTAATTTCTGTTCCCGTTAGCACCATGCCCGCCTCGTAAGTGTCCTCAATAAAATAGTCATGGGAAGCTTTTTTGTTCTGGGCGAGCACTTTCCCGTCTGCCTTCTTACCCATGAATACCACTCCTTATGAATAACGTAATTCACTCTTGAAATCCAGGTATCAAAATCCGGCTACAAAGAGCCACCTAGAAATATATTGTAACAAATTTCAGATGGTAAAAGCAAGAAAGGTCAAGTCTTCTACATTTCTAACTGCACTTATATCACACTTAAAACCAAGCGGCTTCCATCCAATACAGCAGACAGAAACCGCCCGTATAACCTATGCTTCAAATCAGCTTCATTCACTGCAATGAAAGCTCCAGCCTTCAAAGTAAGTAAGCTCTAGCTACCTACTTCTTCTTTTTCCGCACAAAGCCCGCGGTGCTATTGCCGCCACTTCCGCCCTTATTCTTCCGCTTGCGACGTGCTGCGCCTTCACCGTTTGGTCTGGCATCACTCCCTGGTGTAGCTGCTCCGCCGATGAAAATACCGCTGGCAGACGTCTTCTTCCGTCGCTTGCTTGCCCCGGATGTTGGCGAGTTATACCCGCCCTTGCCACTGCCAAAGCCGAAGTTGCTAGCTGAGCCGGCTCCAACTCCGTTTCCGCCGCCGCGCCCTGAACGACCTGCGGTGCTAATCCCTCCGTTACCAGCGCCAGCTTCTTTTGGCTTCCCGGTAACATCATGACCGCCTTTACGCTCTTTGCCAGTCTTGTCCTTGCCGCCCTTGCGGTCACGCCCTTCTCGGCCTTTGCCTTTACCACGGCTCTCGCCACGCGCAAAGTCTCCACCCTGTCCTGTACCGCCCGTCCGTTCACGGCGTTGCCGTTGCTTCATATCGACAAGTTCAAAGTCAATTGTGTAATCTTCCATATTCACACGCGCGACGCGAACCTTAACCTCATCCCCAATGCGGAACACCTTGGAGGTGCGTTCGCCAATCAACGCCATATGCTGCTCGTCAAAGTGATAATAGTCGTCCGTAAGCGCACTCAGACGCGTCAGGCCCTCCACTGTATTGTCCAGCTCAATGAACATTCCGAAGCTGGTTACACTGCTGATGATCCCCTCGAATTCCTCGCCGACCTTGTCCAGCATGTATTCAGCCTTTTTCATCTGCTCTGTATCACGCTCTGCATCCACAGCCACACGCTCACGCTCGGAAGATTGCTGCGCAATATCAGGCATACGTGCAGTCAAATATTCCTGACGTTCGGCTGTTAAAGCCCCACCATTCTCCAATACCTCACGAATGACACGGTGAATCACCAAATCAGGGTAACGACGGATCGGCGATGTAAAATGAGAGTAATACTCCGCTGCCAAGCCAAAATGTCCTGTCGACTCCGCATCATACTTTGCCTGCTTCATCGAACGCAGCATCATCGTGCTAAGCACAGTTTGCTCCTTCGTACCCTGAATGTCCTCTAGCAACGTTTGTAGCGCACGCGGATGAATGGAATTTCCTCTACCTTTGATCTGATGCCCAAAATTAGCTGCGAAAGCCATAAAGTTTTGCAGCTTCTCTGGATCTGGGTCCTCATGAATCCGGTACAAGAAAGGTACTTTGAGCCAATGGAAATGTTCGGCTACCGTTTCATTGGCCGCCAACATAAACTCTTCAATAATTTGTTCAGCTATCGTACGATCTCTCTTTACAATATCGACAGCTTTGCCTTCATTATCCACAATCACCTTGGCTTCATCAAAATCAAAATCAACCGCACCTCGGCGCATTCGATTAGCACGCAGCTTCAATGCCAATTCCTTCATCGTGCTGAATACATCAATGAGATCCTTGTACCGTTCCATCAGTTCAGCATCTTCCTCTTCGAGGATTTTGCGAACGTTAGTGTACGTCATCCGTTCCTTCGTTTTAATCACACTGGTGAAAATATCATGCTTTACGACCTTCATATGCTCATTGAATTCCATCTCACAGGATAAAGTCAGTCGGTCCACCTGTGGATTCAAAGAACATATTCCATTCGAAAGTCGGTGTGGAAGCATAGGAATGACACGGTCAACCAAATACACGCTACAACCGCGGTTATATGCCTCCTGATCCAGCTTGGAGTTCTCACGCACATAATACCCTACGTCGGCAATATGAACGCCCAGACGGTAGTTTCCGTTCGGCAAGCGCTCTACATTGACAGCATCATCCAGGTCTTTAGCATCCTCGCCATCAATGGTAACAATAATCTTATCACGCAAATCGCGCCGTCCCTGACGGACAATCTCTTCTTCCGTAATCGCGTCGGGAGCTTTTTCCGCTTCCTCTGTTACTTCATCTGGAAAAGCTTCTGGAAGCTGATGCTTGCGAATAACGGACAAAATGTCAACGCCTGGATCATCCTTATGACCCAAAACCTCCAACACTTCGCCTTCCGCTGCTGCTCGTCCTTCTGGATAGCTCACAATACGCACAACGACCTTTTGACCGTTTACAGCTCCATTGAAGCTTGTTTTTGGAATGAAAATATCTCGGTTAATACGCTTATCATCCGGCAAAACGAAACCGTATGCTTCGTGGCTCTGAAACACGCCTACTACTTGAAGCACTGCGCGCTTCACGATCCGTACAACTTCACCTTCTAGTCGACCGCCCGCAGGTCCCTTCGAGGACACTCTTACCAGTACCGTATCTCCATTCATCGCACTCTTTAAATCATTGGCATGAATATATACATCCGGGTGCTCCCGGTCCTCTGGAATCAGAAAAGCAAATCCCTTGGCATGAGCCTGCAAACGCCCACGCTGCAAATCCATTCGTTCCGGCACACCATAACGGTTTGTGCGGGTCAGCAGAATTTTCCCCTCTTCCTCCAAAGCATTCAAAAGCTTAAGAAATTCACGAAAATCTTCCGCATCCTTAATATCAAAGTGCTGCTCCAGCTCCTGGTAAGTCATGGGTTTGTATGCGGTCTCGCGCATAAAATCGAGTAGTTGTTGCTCTGTTATCATAATATTGTCCACCTCGGGTGACCTTTAATTTTCAGTAATAAATCCGCATGTCCTTGTTCCTGATACAAGGCTCTTAATATACTCATACCCTAGTATACACGAATTTAATCGACGGCATCCCTGCCTGTCCAAAATCTAAAAAAAGCCCCCGTTTCCCGCGAAACGAAGGCTTAAGGTACATATTTATCTTATTTTGCAAAAAATGCAACTAAAACAGAAACGATCATGAAACCCGCACCCAAAACAGCAGTTGCGCGTTGTAAAATCAAATCCATACCGCGAGCTTTTGTCTTGCCGAACAGATGCTCAGCACCGCCAGAGATGGCACCGGACAAACCTGCGCTTTTCCCCTTTTGCAGTAAAACAACCGCAATAACAGCAATCGAGAACACAACGAGCAGCACTTTCAAAAAGATTTCCATGAAAAATCCCACCTCCTGAGCTTATACATCTGTTTTGCAAAACAACACAGCCTCTTTTATGAAAACATGTACATATCATGTTATAAATAGCCGGAAATTAACGCAAAACACTATTTCTATTCTACCACAGCTTCCAGTAGATAACAACAGCTATAGCAAGTCACTCAGCCATTAAGCCTTTGCAAAGTTATAAATTCTCATACACATCCATAATAACAAAAAACAGACCTGCTCGCGGTGACGAGTAGGCCTGTTTTATTCATGCGAAAAAGCTTTGAGCGTTCAGACTTCATGATCATAAACCATGAGTCAAGAGACGCCATCAGCATTTTTGCGCAATATTATTTTTTCAGGTTGTAGAAAGATTTCAGGCCGTGGTATTGAGCCAGTTCACCCAGTTGATCCTCAATGCGGAGCAATTGGTTGTACTTCGCAATACGGTCAGTACGGGAAGGAGCACCTGTTTTAATTTGGCCTGCATTTGTTGCAACAGCGATATCAGCGATTGTGCTGTCTTCGGATTCACCGGAACGGTGAGAGATAACAGCTGTGTATCCTGCACGTTTAGCCAATTCGATAGCATCGAATGTTTCAGTCAGCGTACCGATTTGGTTTACTTTGATCAGGATAGAGTTACCGATGTTTTCATCGATACCTTTAGCCAGACGCTCTGTGTTTGTTACGAACAGGTCGTCACCAACCAATTGGATTTTGTTGCCCAATTTTTCAGTGAGCAATTTCCAACCTTCCCAGTCATCTTCGGAGCAACCATCTTCAATAGTGATGATTGGGTATTTATCAACCCAAGAAGCAAGCAGGTCAACGAACTCAGCAGAAGTGAAGGATTTGCCTTCGCCTTCCAAAGTGTATTTTCCATCTTTGAAGAACTCAGTGGAGGCAACGTCCATACCGAGGAATACGTCAACACCTGGTTTGTAACCAGCTTTTTCGATCGCTTCGATAATAGTGGACAGAGCTTCTTCGTTAGATTTGAAGTTAGGAGCAAAACCACCTTCATCACCAACAGCTGTGTTCAAACCTTTGGAGTTCAGTACGGATTTCAGGTTGTGGAAGATTTCTGCGCCTACACGCAGAGCTTCTTTAAATGTAGGAGCGCCTACAGGCAGAACCATGAACTCTTGTACGTCAACGTTATTGTCGGCATGAGCGCCACCGTTAACGATGTTCATCATTGGTACTGGCAATTGTTTAGCATTGAATCCGCCCAGGTAAGTGTACAGTGGCAAGCCCAGAGCTTCAGCAGCAGCGCGAGCTACAGCCATGGATACTGCCAGAATTGCGTTTGCACCCAATTTACCTTTGTTATGTGTACCATCCAATTTGATCATCAGCGTGTCGATTTCTACTTGGTTCACAGCATCCAAGCCGATTACTTCAGGAGCAATAATTTCGTTCACGTTTTTAACAGCTTGCAGAACGCCTTTACCCAGGTAACGGGATTTGTCGTTATCACGAAGCTCTACAGCTTCGTGAGCGCCTGTGGAGGCACCGGAAGGAACGATAGCACTACCGATAGCACCGGATTCCAGATAAACTTCAACTTCAACCGTAGGGTTACCACGGGAGTCGAGGACTTCGCGAGCGTACACGTCAGAAATAATAGTCATTTGTACTTAATCTCCTTTGTGAATCATGATTTGTTGGTCAAGCCTATACTTATTAAATCAAGCTTACTTGCGGGATGCAATCATAGATTTTCCTGTCATTTCCGCAGGTTGCGGAAGTTGCATCAAATCCAGAAGCGTTGGAGCTACGTCAGCAAGTATTCCATGCTCACGCAAAACGATATTTTCGTCAGTCAAAATGAACGGAACCGGATTAGTTGTGTGAGCTGTGAACGGACGTCCCTGCTCATCAATTTCCATATCCGCGTTACCATGGTCAGCAATGATAATAACCACGCCGCCTTTGGCTTTAACCGCATCTACAACACGTCCAACACATTCATCTGTCGTCTCTACCGCCTTAATCGTTGGCTCCAGCATACCGGAGTGTCCAACCATATCCGGATTGGCAAAGTTCAGGATAATCGCATCATGCTTGTCGGCTTCGATTTCCTTAACAGCAGCATCCGCTACTTCATACGCACTCATTTCCGGCTGTAAGTCATATGTAGCCACTTTAGGCGAGTTGATCAAAATACGAGTTTCGCCAGGAAGCTCCACATCACGTCCGCCACTGAAAAAGAAAGTAACGTGCGGATATTTTTCAGTCTCAGCAATACGCAATTGCTTTTTGTTGTTTTGAACCAACACTTCACCAAACGTGTTATCCAGGTTTTTCGGTTCGTAAGCTACAAAGCCTTCAACCGTTTCGCTGAACAACGTCAGGCAAACAAAGTGCAAATCTTTAGGCCATTTCGGGCCACGGTCAAAACCACGGAAGTCCGCATTTGTAAATACCTGAGACAGTTGAATCGCACGGTCAGGACGGAAATTGAGGAAGATAACAGAGTCATTGCTTTCGACCAGCCCTACAGGACTTCCGTCAGCCTTCACAATAACAGTTGGCTCCACAAATTCGTCGAACACTGATTTTTCGTACGATTCTTTCAATGCTTCCATTGGGTCTGTGTATTGAGGACCTTCTCCGTACACGATTGCACGGTAGGATTTCTCTACACGTTCCCAACGTTTGTCGCGGTCCATAGCATAATAGCGTCCTTGTACAGTCGCAATTTTGCCTACGCCCACTTCTTGAATTTTAGCGATCAGTTGCTGCATGAAGCCTACGCCGCTGTCAGGCATAACATCGCGTCCATCCATGAAAGCATGAATGTACACTTCTGTTAAGCCTTCTTTTTTCGCCAAATCCAGCATAGCGAACAGATGGCTGATATGGCTATGCACGCCGCCGTCGGACAGAAGTCCGTACAGGTGAAGTTTCGTGTTGTTCTTCTTGGCATGTTGCACTGCTTTGACCAGTGTTTCATTGTCGTAGAATTCACCTTCACGGATGGACTTCGAAATACGAGTCAAGTCTTGATATACAATTCGGCCTGCGCCGATGTTCAAGTGACCTACTTCGGAGTTACCCATTTGTCCTTCAGGCAGACCCACTGCTTCGCCAGAAGCCGTCAGCGTTGTATGAGGATACTGTTGTAAATACCGGTCGTAATTCGGTTTGTTGGCCTGCGCAACCGCATTACCTTCTACGGTGTCACGCAATCCGAACCCGTCCATAATAATTAAAGCTACCGGTTTTGGTGCTGTCATCTTACTTCGCCCCCTCAACAAGCGCGATGTACGACGCCGGTTGAAGACTGGCACCGCCCACGAGCGCGCCGTCGATATCGCTTTGACCCAGGTACTCAGTAACATTTTCAGGTTTTACACTGCCACCATACTGAATACGTACAGCATTTGCTGTATTTTCATCATACAGCTCTTTAATCAGACTGCGGATATAGGAAATCACTTCATTCGCATCCTGCGAAGTGGAGGATTTGCCTGTTCCGATGGCCCAGATCGGCTCATAAGCAACAACTACTTGTGCAGCCTGATCCTTAGCCAAACCAGCAAAAGCTGCTACAGTTTGCACTTTTACAACCTCTTTGGTTTGTCCAGCTTCACGATCTTCCAGCTTTTCGCCTACACACACGATTGGAGTCAGGCCATGACGGAATGCCGCATGAACCTTTTTGTTCACCGTTTCGTCTGTTTCATTAAAATATTCACGACGCTCGGAGTGTCCGATCACAACGTAATCTACGCCCAGATCTTTCAGCATTCCACCGCTAATTTCACCTGTAAATGCACCATCTTCTGCAAAGTGCAGGTTTTGTGCGCCGATTTTAATAGACGTACCTTTTACTGCTTCAACCAGAGCAGGAAGATTCGTAAATGGTGCGCAAATCACGCTTTCCACTCCTGCAACCTCTGCTTTGCCTTTGATCTCTTCGATGAAAGTTTTAGCTTCTGGTACGGTTTTAAACATCTTCCAGTTACCCGCGATAATCGGTGTTCTCAATGGTTTCAACTCCTAACTATTAGGTGCCCTAAAGCTTTATTCACGCATAGTGCGTTTGATTATTTATCGTTCAGTGCAACAACACCCGGAAGTGCTTTGCCTTCCATAAATTCAAGTGATGCGCCGCCGCCAGTAGAGATATGATCCATTTTGTCAGCCAAGTGGAATTTTTCAGCCGCAGCCGCAGAATCACCGCCACCAATGATGGTGTATGCTTCAGTAGTTGCGCAAGCTTCCGCTACTTCACGAGTACCACCAGCGAAGGGCTCGATTTCAAATACGCCCATTGGTCCGTTCCATACAACCAGTTTGGAGTTTTTGATCACATCTGCATAGATTTTACGTGTTTTGGGTCCGATATCCACGCCTTCCCAATCTGCAGGAATACCATCGATGTCCACAATGTTAGTATTCGCCGTAGCGCTGAAATCGTCAGAAATGACAATATCCACCGGAAGGTAGAATTTTTTGCCGAGCTTCTTCGCTTTTTCAATAAATCCAAGAGCTACGTCCAGTTTGGATTCATCCAGCAAAGATTGACCCACTTCATGACCTTGAGCTTTAAAAAATGTATAAGCCAAACCGCCGCCAATGATTACGTTATCTGCAATGTTCAGCAGGTTGTCGATCACGTCGATTTTGTCTTTTACTTTGGAACCGCCAATAATGGCTGTAAAAGGACGGTCTGGATTCGACAAAGCTTTACCAATAACAGACAATTCTCTTTCCATCAGCAAGCCAGAAACAGCCGGAAGAATATGAGCGATACCTTCAGTGGAAGCATGAGCACGGTGTGCTGCACCAAATGCGTCATTCACGAAAACGTCGGCCAATTCAGCAAATTGCTTCGCCAATTCAGGATCATTCTTTTCTTCTCCTGCATAAAAACGTACATTTTCAAGCAACAGCACGTCGCCGTTTTGCAGTTCAGCCACTTTCGCTTTAACAGCTTCGCCTACTGATTCGTCCACTTTAACTACTGGCTTTTTCAGCAGCTCAGACAAACGTACGCCAACAGGAGTCAGACGCATGGATTCAACAACCTGACCTTTTGGACGTCCAAAGTGACTCGCCAAAATAACTTTTGCACCTTTTTCAATCAAGTAGTTAATGGTTGGCAAGGTTTCACGAATACGCTTGTCATCCGTAATTTTACCGTCCTCAACCGGAACGTTAAAATCTACACGAACAAACACCCGTTTTCCATTCAGCTCTATATCACGTACGCTCTTTTTGTTCATCTCCATATTCCTCCGCACCCTTATAATTTTACGAAACAGGAATTTAAGGCACATTTGATATATAAAGAGCGGAAACAATAACCTGTTTCCGCTCTATGATGTTGCTCAATAAAAAGGTTCTTATTTAGCCAGTTTAGCGAAGTATTCCAACGTGCGGATCAATTGTGCAGTGTAGGACATTTCATTATCATACCAAGCTACAGTTTTCACCAGTTGTTTGTCGCCAACAGTCAGAACTTTAGTTTGAGTTGCATCAAACAAAGAACCGAAAGTGAGACCTTTGATGTCAGAAGAAACGATTTGATCTTCAGTGTATCCATAAGTTTCAGGATCGGAAGCTTCTTTCATCGCTGCGTTGATTTCTTCAGCAGTTACGTTTTTCTCCAGAACTGTTACCAGCTCAGTCAGGGAACCTGTAGGTACTGGAACACGTTGAGCCGCGCCATCCAGTTTACCTTTCAACTCAGGGATAACCAAACCGATTGCTTTAGCAGCACCAGTTGTGTTAGGAATGATGTTTTCAGCTGCTGCACGAGCACGACGGAAGTCACCTTTAGCATGTGGAGCATCCAAAGTGTTTTGGTCGCCAGTGTAAGCATGAATTGTAGTCATCAAACCTTCAACGATACCAAATTTATCTTGCAGTGTTTTAGCCATAGGAGCCAGGCAGTTAGTTGTGCAAGAAGCACCGGAGATTACAGTTTCAGTACCGTCCAGAATTTCATGGTTTACGTTGTAAACGACAGTTTTCATGTCGCCAGTAGCTGGAGCGGAGATAACAACTTTTTTAGCGCCGCCTTTCAAATGTTTCTCAGCAGCTTCTTTTGTTGTGAAGAAACCTGTGCATTCCAGAACGATGTCTACACCCAGGTCTCCCCAAGGCAGTTCTTCAGGGTTGCGGTTAGCCAAAACTTTAACTTCTTTACCATTTACTTTGAAGAAGCCATCATGTACTTCTACTTGTCCTTGGAAATTACCTTGTGTTGTATCATATTTCAACAAATGTGCCAACATTTTGGAATCTGTCAAGTCATTGATTGCTACTACTTCAATACCTTCCACGTTTTGAATCCGGCGGAAAGCAAGGCGTCCAATACGTCCGAAACCGTTAATACCAACTTTAACTGTCATGAGTGAGTTCCTCCCAAAGTTCGTTTAGTTTAGTTTTATATATTCAAGACAGACCCGAAAGCCTGTCAAGACAACACCATTCATAAATCCATCTTAACCATTTAAATAATGACTTACAATCTCGGCAGCAGCGCCTTCGTCGGTGACTAGAATGTCTTCTTGTCCGAAACGCAGTACCGCATGAATAGCGGCCGCCTTGCTCTTACCTCCAGCTACGCCTAGAACCGTATCGGTACGCCTGATGTCCTCTAATCGAAGTCCAAGCGTCAGCATTCTGTGAACAACGACGCCATCTTCGTTAAAGTAGTAACCAAACGATTCGGCAACGGCCCCCTCACTGCTGATCTGGGCAAAGGTTTCGGGATCAAGTTTACGTCTATGTGCCATCGCTATGGCGTTGCCTATCCCGTGAATGATGATACGACTCTCGCGAATCAGGTTCAATATATCCTGAATGTTCGTATCTTCAAGCAAGGAGTTGTAAGCATGATTGCTGAGCAAATCCGGTACATGGAGCAGACGGTATTGAGCGCCTACCTTGCGAGCCATTGTGGAAGCAATTGTGTTGGCCTGCATTTCCATGCTTTCTCCCAAACCCCCGCGTGCCGGTACAAACCACCCACCCTTAAGTGGGCCATTAGAAGGTAGTGCCAGTTGTTCCGCCACGTCGGCAATCGTCGTGCCACCTGTTACAGCGACCACATCCTCGTCGTCCATAACACTCAGCAACGCTTTTGCTCCAGCGCGCCCCAGCTCCTGCTTTGTTAACGGAGAAGCATCCGAATCCCCAGGAACGACAACCACCTTCCTCAAACCATAGGCTTGACGAATCTGGTCCTCCAATTGGGACAGGCCGAACAAGTTGTTCGCAATCGGCTCCAGCTGTTCCAGCAGATCCAGTCCTGCTTTGCTCACCTTCATGCCTACACTCTCAATCTCAATTAGCCCTTGAGCTTTAAGAAGATCGGTTTCGGCGCGCAACACGCGCTCAGTCATGTTCAGTGAAGCTGCCAGTGTTCTGCGTCCAACAACATCGGACAGCATAATCTGATGCAGGATCGTGTACCTTTTTTTCAAAACATCCATGAGGTCGGGCAGAAGCTGCTTCTGTATTTCTAATATCTTTCGCATGCTTTCCACTCCCGCACACTTCTAAGTTCTGTCTCTAATGCTCTATCTCTAACTGGTCTTAAAACGTCCCGGGATAACTTTTTAAGTCCCACGTATATCTTAACCAATATTTGCTCCACATGCAAGTCTATCTGAACCTATATTTCTCAACCATTTGCCTGAATATGCGCATTTAATAAAAGCTTGCAATTCACTGCTGTATATCATATAATCATCTTTGTTTCCAATTAGCTGTTTAATTAGTTAGTTGTTTGCATTGATTGAACTATGCGCCCGTGGTCCAACGGATATGACGTAGGCCTCCGGAGCCTGAGATCGAGGTTCGATTCCTCGCGGGCGCGCCATTTTAATGAACGCATAAATGCTTCTATATAATGTTTTAACCAATAAGAGCGCTGAGGGCTCTTTTTTTTAATCATTAGTTTGACTTTCTTTGACTTTTTGTTTGAAATTGTTTATCATGTGGTTAATACGGTAACAGTTTATAAATAAGGGACGTGTAATCGGCATGTCCACCAAATCCACTAACGATATTTAAGGGAGGTTTTTTGACGTGAGCTATGTTCCTATGGTAGTAGAACAAAGTAACCGCGGCGAACGCGCCTATGACATTTATTCCAGACTGTTGAAGGATCGCATTATTTTGTTAGGCTCGGACGTCAATGACGTTGTAGCCAACTCTATTATTGCGCAAATGCTGTTTTTGGCTGCCGAAGATCCTGAAAAAGATATTCACTTGTATGTTAACAGTCCTGGCGGTTCCATTACAGCTGGTATGGCCATTTTCGATACGATGCAATACATTAAACCTGACGTATCTACGATTTGCGTAGGTATGGCGGCTTCCATGGGCGCATTCTTGCTGAATGCAGGCGCCAAAGGTAAACGTTTCGCTTTGCCAAACAGTGAAATTATGATTCACCAACCACTGGGTGGTGCACAAGGCCAGGCAACGGATATTGAAATCCGTGCACGCCGCATTCTGAAAATGCGTGACAAATTGAACCGCATTCTCGCAGATCGCACAGGCCAACCACTGGAGCGCATTGAAAAAGACACAGACCGTGACTACTTCATGTCCGCTGATGATGCCAAGGAATACGGTATTATTGATAAAGTGCTAACTAGCTCCTCTCCAGAAGGTGTATAAGAGAAGAAATTCGCCTCTCGATAGCTGGTAAATGAAAAAGCTGCCCCGGATGTTCTTATCCGGTAGGCAGCTTTTTTTGCTTTATTGTTTTTTAGGTTATAGACAATTGGAATTGTTTACTCCTACTATTCATGCTGTCCCGCAAAAGGCTTTCCGCCTTGAGGCAGCAGTTGACCGAACGAGTAGGTAAACTCCGGAATTCCATACGCGTATGGCGCATAATCATACAAATCAAACACAATTGTTACTCCACTGCTCGTCACATAAAAATTCTGATCTGCCGCCAGCTCTTTAAATTTGCCGAATCCTTCGCCAGCCTGAAGCGCATCGATTTTTTTCTTCAAATCAGCATTGAGGAACTTTTTGTAGTTCGGATTTGCCTTCAAAACGTCAGACAATTGCAGCAGTTTACCATCAGCGAGCGAGAACGTATATCCTTTACGTGCCGTCATGCCATGTGCGCCACCCGTATACGAGTAATCCTGCATAATCACACTCAGAATACCATCTTTGTTATAGGCAATTGCAAAATCATTTCCGAACTCATACGGTCTTTCTGTTGTAGCCTCTCCCTCAGACATCATCTTTTTGCCTGCTGCCAATATACCCTCTGCATGCTTTTTAAGCACATTGTTAATGGCCTGTTGAGCCTCAGGATTCAGCTGGCTGCCGCTGATTTGCGGGTACTTAATCTTGTAGGACACCTTTGCATTACTCGACGCTGGAAGTGTTTGAGACGCAATGGTGATCGGATTTAGCTGGCTTTTACTCAGCGTTACTGTTTTCTGAGCAGCATTCCATTGAGCATCTATGCCTAGATAGTCTTTCAGCAGACTCATAGGAATGTATAGCTTCCCAGCGATCTGTTTGGCATCCATACTACGTGTATTGATTCCATTGACGTTGACGTAGGCATCCGAGGAAGAAGCCATAATGTAAAGTTTATTGTACCCGCTACCTACGGTATATGTCGTTGTTTTCGCATCATAGCTTACTGGAATCCCCAGGCTGTCACGCAGTGCGGCCACCGGAATCATTGTACTCCCGTTCACTTGAACACCTTTAGCGGGCAACGTTTTACCATTCCATTGGATGGTGATTCCTGGTTGCTGTGTTGTCGCTTGTTTGATCGATGCTGCCTGGATATAGGAAACGGGAACAGCTGCGACTCCTGCTAAAATCCCTGCTGCCAGCAGTGCTGAACCCCATTTTTTCGCATGCTTACTCATATTAAGTATTCCTCCTGTTATTGATCTGTATTGTCTATGTGTGATAATTACTTTTCCTATTATATCTATACCCTATTGTATGTAGTTTACAATCTGTACACTCTCCGATTTCAATATGTACACCTAATAACCCTTAGCTATGACAGACTCATTACAAAAAGGTTTCGATATACAAAAAGAGCCAGCAAGCCAGCCTACGCATGATGCAGGCCGCTTGTGGCTTCGTTTGATGATCTGTATTAGTTCATTTCGTACTGAGCCGACACCTGAACTTTCACTGTTACTTGTCCCGATTGGATCTCTGTCCCGCCACCTGCTACGTCCAAGAGCGATTTTGACATGGCATTTTCACGTTGTGTAAAGACTTGTGCTTCTCCGCCATCTACCGTCACACTCACAAGGGCACCTAACCCGCGTTTGGCTGCTTTAGCTACAGCACTGGCTTTAGATTGTGCGCTTCCCAATGCCTTAGTAATGGCTTCCTCTTCATAAGTCGAAGGATCTTCCACGGAAAAACGTACATTATCTACGTTATTGGCTCCAGACTTGGTCGCCTCATCCAATAACTGACCAATTTTATCCAAATCTCGGTATTTGACGGAAAGTGTATGGTTGGCAGTGTAGCCTTTGAGCTTCTGCCCTTCTTTTTCGTTATAGGTGTAGTTAGGCTGTACATAAAATTGGCTGGTCTGAATGTCATCTGCGCTGATGCTCCACTTTTCTTTCAGCAGTTGTGTAACCTTGTTCAATTTTGTAGCATTGGCTTTTTGAGCAGCGGCTGCCGTATTCCCTTCCGATTGTACACCGATAGAGAGATAAGCAATATCGGGCTTCGCCAGTACTTCCCCGCTTCCAGTCACATTAATTACACCGTTTACCGTCGAAGCTGTTGACGCAGCATAAGCACGATCTGCCCCTGTCCATAATCCTCCTGCTACTCCCCCTGCCATTAATGCTCCTGCGAGAACTGCCGTGGCTACTGTTTTTGTCCAAAGTCTCATTGAATTCAACCTCTTTCTTGTAAATGTTTGTACCTTCCAGACGGAAATGACGGAAAAAGGTTGCAGCCAAGCATACATATTTCCGAAACAGAGCATGACCATGGAATTCAACAAATCCACACATAGAACAGTTAACGGAGGAGCGTTCGAAGACTTTTTTCTGGATACAAAAAAAAGCCCCAAAGGGGGCTTTTCACTAAGAGCATACACCATATTACAAAGCAAATCTTTGTTTATTGATTTTCCAGCTCTACCTTACTAACCAGACTTACTAAAGCGTTTACAGCCTGTTCGGCGTCCGCACCTTCAGCACTAATATTGATTTCAGTACCTGTACTGATGGCAAGACTCATAATACCCATAATGCTTTTGGCATTAACCTTTTTGTCATCTTTTTCCACAAAAATCTCAGATGAATATTTATTCGCTTCCTGTACGAACAACGCAGCAGGTCTGGCGTGCAGTCCTGTTTTCAAGCGTACGACTACCGGATGTTTTGACATGTCAGCTTACCCCCTCATCAAATAAATCTGGACACTACTTACTCCATTTTATTTATCACATTATAACATTAACCCGGGACAGACACTAGAAAAAAAACTAAAAAAACCGGGGCTAAAAGCCCCATGGACACTCTTTTTACGGAATCAGGCCATTTTCGCCCCTAATTTTGTCAGCCATCTCATCAATTTTGCGAAGCCGATGATTTACACCCGATTTACTCACGACCCCTTTGAGCATTTCCCCGACTTCTTTCAAATTCAAATCGGGATGAGCGAGCCGAATTTCTGCCACTTCTCGCAGTTTATCCGGCAAGGTCTCCAAACCAACTTCCCTCTCCAGCAACTTAATATTCTCAATTTGCCGGACAGCAGCTCCGATCGTCTTGTTCAAATTAGCCGTTTCACAATTGACAATGCGATTTACGGAATTGCGCATATCGCGCATAATGCGTACATCTTCAAATTTGAACAAGGCTTGATGCGCCCCAATGATGCTGAGCAGCTCGATGATCTTCTCGCCTTCCTTGATGTAGAGAATAAAACCTTTTTTTCGCTCAATACAGCGAGCATTTAGATGAAATTCATTCGCAAGATCAACGAGTGCCTGACAATGCTCCTCATACATCGAAGAAATTTCAAGGTGGTAAGACGATCCTTCAGGATTGTTGACAGAGCCACCTGCCATAAAGGCGCCCCGCAAATAAGCCCTCTTACAACAGTTTTTCCGAACGATATCCCGATTAATCCCGTCAGTGAATAAGAAACCTTCTGTGACGATATAAAGATCCTTTAGCAGTTGCTGCACACCATTGGGAATACGGACAATGTACACATTATTTTTTTTCAAGCGCATTTTTTTCCGTACAAGCAGTTCGATATGAAGTTGAAAATGCTTCTTGATCAAGGAGTAAATCCGCCTTGCAATCGCGGCATTTTCTGTGGACACGTCCAATATCACCCTTTTATTCGACAGTTGTACGGATCCGAGCATACGTATAAGTGCAGATAGTTCCGCTTTCTCACAGCAGGACTGGCTTTCAATCATCGTAAGCTCTTTTTTCGTTTGTGCCGCAAAGGACAAGGGACTCACCTCCTTCTTAATATCCAGTTTTGTACCAATTGGTAAATATGCTGGCTCAATTTGTCGGCATCATGCCGTAAATACGTGCGGAACAGAACTAATGTATCTGCCACCACTTTATATCCCCGGTCGGTCAGCTCGCCCATGTCTACTTGAACTGGCTTGGCTCCCTGCTCGGCATACATTTCCTGTACTTGGGGTGGAATTTCTCCGTTATTTACAATGACATAGTCGAAGAGATGATGCCCTACATGCTCAAAAATAGCTTGCAGGTGATCTCCTACCGTATAACCATCAGTTTCCCCAGGCTGGGTCATAACGTTACAGACAAATATTTTGATAGCGTCTGATTTTACTACAGCTTCAGCGAGTTTAGGTACAAGCAAATTTGGTAATATGCTGGTATATAGACTGCCGGGGCCAATCAAAATCGCATCGGCTTCATTAATGGCCTCTACAGCCTCAGGCAACGGCTCCACGTGAGTCGGTTCAAGAAAGACGCGTTTGATGCGTCCGCCCGCTTCCGGGATCTTGGACTCCCCGGTAATCACCGTGCCATCCTCCATCTCGGCGCTTAGCACAACGCCTTCCTCGGCTGCCGGCAACACACGTCCCCGGACAGCAAATACACGGCTAAGCTCACGCACCGCCGTTACGAAATCTCCCGATATATCGGTCATCGCTGCTAAAATCAGATTACCTAGGCTATGGCCTGACAATCCTGATCCCGCACCGAAACGGTATTTCAGCATATCTGACATCACTGGTTCCACGTCAGCCAAGGCAGTCAGCACATTGCGAATATCCCCTGGAGGGGGCATCTGCAGCTCACTGCGCAAAATCCCGGAACTTCCGCCATCGTCAGCGACTGTAACAATAGCCGTAATATCTAGCGGCTTTTGCTTTAAGCCCCGCAGCATGACGGACAAGCCGGTTCCGCCGCCCATAACAACAATACGTGGGCGCTCCCGTTGTGATCCGGTCTCTTTCATGATTTCACCTCATTAATGCCGGTCCCGATCAGCATCCCGATGCGAAACAGAAACAGATTCTGTCTCGCTGGCACCCAGCATTTTTCCTAAATACTCCGATATTGCAACAGAACGATGCTTACCGCCAGTACAGCCAATGCCAATAATGACCTGGCTTTTGCCTTCTTTGCGATATTGCGGAATCAAAAAGTGTAACATATCCAGCAACTTGGTCAAGAATGCCTGAGTCTCGGGCCATTTCATGACATAATCATATACATCGCTATCCTGTCCCGTGTGGGGACGTAGTTGGTCCACGTAGTGGGGATTAGGCAGGAAGCGCACATCGAATATAAGATCGGCATCAATGGGAATACCATACTTGAAGCCAAAAGAAGTAATGTTCACGGAAAGCATACTGCTCTCCAAATGAGAAAATCGTGAAATAATCCTCGCCTTTAAGGTTGCAGGCTTCATCACACTTGTATCAATAACCTGTGTAGCTGAGCTTTTTAGTTCTTCCAACATCTTGCGCTCCAACCGAATCCCATCCAAAGGCATGCCGTCTGGAGCCAACGGATGACGTCTACGGCTTTCCTTATATCGCTGTACGAGAACGCCATCATTCGCATTTAAGAATAAAATTTCACAATGAATCGTAAAATGATCTTTAATATAATTCAAAGATTCCGACAAGGCAGTGAAAAATTCTCGTCCGCGTAAATCAATTACGAGTGCCACCTTGCCTATTTTACCGTTCGACTGCTCAATCAACTCGGCAAATTTGGGAATCAGTACAGGGGGCAAATTATCAACGCAGAAGAAGCCCAAGTCTTCCAGGCTCTGAACCGCAATGGTCTTCCCTGCGCCTGACATCCCCGTAATAATAATGAGCGTTGCCCACGGCGCAGCATTTTTTAGGTTGTCTGTCATATGGACTTCCCTCTCCTTTTGCTTCTTCGCTCTATACCAGTACCCGTATTATCAATAACCTGTGAATCAGGAGCGTAGCAGCAACCCTGCAGCCCCTACGATACCTGCGTCATTGCCTAACACCGCTGGTACGATATATACACCCTTTTGAAGCGGTTCAGGTGCCAACTTGGCGTATACGCGACGCATCTCTTCAAATAAAAAGTCGCCTGCTTTAGAAACACCGCCGCCTATAATAAACAACTCTGGATTAAGCACAGCGGCAACCGCTGCCATGGATTTCCCCAAATAAAAGGCAGCCCGGTTCACGATACGCAGCGCGACTTCATCTCCAGCTTTAGCAGCATCAAATACTTCCTTGGCAGCAATTTGATCTTCCAGCGCCAGAGAGGTCCGGTCGCCACGTTCCACAGCGTCCTTGGCCATACGAATGATGCCTGTTGCGGAAGATACAGTTTCCAAGCAACCCATTTTGCCGC
Source organism: Paenibacillus sp. SER-28 (assembly GCF_052906305.1). Classification (NCBI taxonomy): domain Bacteria; kingdom Bacillati; phylum Bacillota; class Bacilli; order Caryophanales; family Paenibacillaceae; genus Paenibacillus; species Paenibacillus sp. SER-28. The sequence goes on from NZ_JBRECM010000010.1 coordinate 191,626, forward strand.
ATCCACACTGAATAGCCTCCAGATCAGGTACGACGCTGATATGGCCAATTTCTCCGGCCATGCCCGAAGAACCTTGGTATATTTTACCGTTTATAATAATTCCGCCACCTACTCCTGTTCCCAGGGTATAGCACACGCAGTTTTCGATGCCTTTGCCTGCACCAGCCCAAGCCTCACCCAGCGCAGCAACATTCGCATCGTTGTCTATTTTCACAGGCTTGCCAATCCGGTTCTCTAGGAGCGCACGGATCGGTACGTCACGAAAGCCAATATTAGGAGCGAGGACAATAATACCATCACGAACATTCGTAAAACCTGCAACGCCTGCACCGACACCCTTTAGTTGATCCCACTCATAAGGAGATTGCTCAACAATATGCCGCACATATTTTTCGATATTACCGATGACAACGTCTACACCTTTATCGGTTTCGGTTGGTCCCTCATATGTGTGCAAAAGCTGTCCGTTTTCATTACAAATGCCGACTTTAATCGCGGTACCGCCCAAATCGACACCTACATAGATACTTTCAGACATGTTTCAAGCCACCTTTATGTTTACTTAAAAACCTGGTATGAAATATATGCTTACAATTCCTACTTCACAATAGTAATCCTACGTTCCAACTATAATTGAAGCCCCCGTTACGGTCAAGGACACTTCCTTGTTGAAAAGTGTACGATTAGCGGAACTTTTAACCTCATGCACCCATAAAAAGGAGAAAGCCTGTGCAAACGCAGCAGGCTTTCTCTTCCTGAACAAAAGATACGGCATAACAGAGGCTTCCTTCGCTCTCCCGTTAGCCTTTTTGTGTACTATAGTCACTCTTTTATTGATCCAGTGTTTCGCTCCAGTCGTGAACAGCACTGCCTTCGAGATACTTCTCGCAGTCCATAGCCGCCATACAGCCCGTTCCCGCAGCCGTAATAGCTTGCCGGTAACGGTTATCCTGTACATCCCCACAGGCAAAAACTCCGGGGATATTCGTTTCTGTTGTGCCTGGCTTCACTACAATATAGCCGTGTTCATCGGTATGGATTTGTCCGTTCAGGAAACCTGTGTTCGGTGTATGACCGATGGCTACGAATACGCCATCTACCTCAATCAGCTCATCCTGATTGGTCTCATTATTGTGTACCTTCAAACCCTTTAAGCCAGCTTCTCCCGTTACAACTTCCAGAGGAGTCCGGTTTAATGCCCAATGTACTTTTTCGTTCTCACGCGCGCGATCTTGCATAATTTTGGACGCCCGCAACTCATCGCGACGATGGACCAAGGTTACACTGGAGGCAAAACGGGTCAAGAAGCTCGCTTCCTCCATGGCTGAATCGCCACCGCCAACCACGACAATCTTTTTCCCGCGGAAAAAGAAGCCATCGCAAGTTGCGCACGTGCTGACTCCGCGACCTACATTGTCTTGCTCGCCCGGAATGCCTAGATATTTGGCGGACGCACCTGTAGCAATAATGACCGACTCCGCCTCAATGATGCCTTTACCCTCTACCTTCACTTTAAAAGGACGTTTGCTGAAATCCACTTCCTCAACCCAACCGGAAGTAAATTCAGCGCCAAAACGTTCAGCCTGCTTGCGCATATTATCCATCAGTTCAGGCCCGAGGATACCTTGCTCAAAACCCGGGAAATTTTCAATTTCGGTCGTTGTAGTAAGCTGCCCACCGGGCTGCATCCCTTCAATGATCAGCGGATTCATGTTAGCGCGTGCCAAATAAATAGCGGCTGTGTAGCCTGCAGGACCTGTACCAATAATTATGGATTTATACATACGTTTGTTGCCTCCTTTAAGTGATGTTTGGAGCAGGTCTCAGACCTGCTTTTTAAACGTGGAGAGCGGTTGCTTCAGCTTCTGTTTGATACCACACACGCTGTCAATCTGGCGTGCATAGCGGCTTACGGTCGATACGGAAATACCATAACGATCGGCTACTTCCTGATAGGTGACTGAATGATGATGCATTTTAGCTGTCAAATATTCCAGCGCCGCTGCCCATCCCTCAGTGTGCTGAACCATCGGAACTTCCGGGGCAAGCCGATCCAAATACTCCAGCCAAAGCGATCTCAAATCGTGCTGCATGGCCGGATCTGATGGCTTGCTCATGACGGTCAGTACCTTATCCAGCACTGCCTGCCATTGTGGATCGACCGGGGAAGCAGATACACCACCTTCAATTGTATGCGGATCGTTCTCAACCTCCAACTGATCAGAATGTTCCGTTTCCGGGTACATTTTCTGCTCACCCTGCTCCGCCAGTTCTTGCAATACTTGCAAGGCACGGCGTTTCAGCTCATCCTCCTGGTCCGGGTCTTCTACGAAGGACTCCAGTGCCTGACGCACCTCATCATCACCGATCAAGCTTAACGCCTGAATGACCTGAAGCTGAGTCGCCCGATCCCCGTGGCGCAAGGCCCAGAAGAAGGATGACCGGATTAGCGGGTCCTTCTTCATACTGTCAGGCACCTGGTCAGCACCAAACTTCTCCCACATGCGGAATTGCTCCTCAAACGGGAGATGATAATGATAGCTGAGCACTTGCAACGGTGTACCCTCCTGCTGGAGTTCCTCCAGTCGGGACAGGAAAAACCGCGGAACTTCCGAGGAAGCATCCTGCTTTTGCAAATGACTCCACAACCGCCGAGCTTCCGCATATCTTCCGGTATTGCTAGCAGCTACCGCCGTGTAATGGTACAAAGAAGCATCCGCATTGTTCTCTCCATCGCCATGAAGCAACCTGCGGAAATGTCTGTAGGCCTCCTCATGGCGTCCGAGAATCCCCATAGTGGTCGCCAGCTTGAATACCTGCTCCTCCTGAAACGGTATAGTAACCGCCAAAGTCTGCACCAGACGATCCAATTCCGGGCCGCCGCCCTCGTGCTGATAAAAGATCGCCAAGTTGCACAATGCGTGTAAATTACCCGGCTCATCTTCCAGCACTTGAATAATGGTAGCCTTAGCATTTTGGAACAATCCCATGTAGTAATACGCCAGCGCCAGATTATTCCGCGCAGCGAACATATCCGGTTGTTCCTCTGAAATTTGCTTGAGCAACTGGGCTGCCTGAGCAAATTCCCCCTCCTCCAGCAGGACACGAGCCTGATCATGCTCTACTACTCCCTGCCGGGCCTTAATGCGGTTCAGCTTCGTTGGACGGTCCAGCTCATAATAGAGCAGCTCCATCATTTCCTCCGCTTCATCAAGAAACTGGCCTTCTTCGTCCTCCTCCAGGTACGTGACCAATGCTTTCTCCGCTTCTTCAAACTGCTCCATATTAGCGTAATTATTCGCCATATAGAAATAACACTCTGTCATCGACGAGTCTACGTCACTCAGAACAGAGGACAGGATCTCATTCGAACCTGCATAATCCCCCATCTCTGATAATATACCCGCCATATTGCAATGATTCACCGGATTATCCGGTTCATATTCAACGGCTTTGCGAAAATATTTCAATGCCTTGTCATAATGATTGCGATCAAGCGAGCGCACAGCTTTCTCAAAAAAGAAAGATGCGTCGAAACGCAAAGCAATAATTTTAGGGCTAGGTTCCGATACTCGCAGATGTTTCCCTTTCATAAATAACCAAGGCACCTCCTTTAAAAGTAACTGGCATGTTCATACCCTTCAGTATACCACAACTTCAAAACGACTTGACAGTCGATCCTGCCTCATTCCAAAAATCGGATACACTCTTGTATACCTATAGATATGTATATAAGAATACGCTAAATAGCCGAGCGCTTTTTCCCTGTAGAAATAGGGAGCGTTCGGCTAACCACTGGAAATAATACTTAGACCCAATAAACGTATAATTAAAGCGTCAGCGGCACCAGCGAGCGCTCGCGATGCTGAAATACGGCAAGCTCGCGATAGCCGACTTCATATAGAAGCGCGCGTGCCTTCTCCAAGTGCTCGGACAGCTTCGCCGGATCATGAGCATCCGATCCTACGGTCAGTGGGATGCTTAGCGAAAAAGCTTCTTCCAGCATGCGGCGGCTCGGGAACATCTCGGCACAGGGCTTCGAAAGCCCTGATGCATTCAGTTCCATCGCCCGACCGCTTCGGGCAACGGCTGAAATTGCGGCACGCTCCAGTTCACGCAGCTCCTCCATTTCCTCCGGCCTCGGATGATAGCCGAAGCGCTTAATGACATCCAAATGACCCATGATGTCATACAAACCGGTAGCTGCCGCTTTAGAAACCGCATCATAATACGTGCGATACACTTCAAGCACATTTTTGCCTTCCCAATGGTGTACCTGACGGAAGTCCGTGACATCCCATTCACCGAGAAAGTGGACGGAACCAATCACATAATCCCAGGGATACGCGGTGATGATGTCTTCGATTTCTCGTTCCCAGCCCTCGATGTAGTCGCCTTCCAAGCCAACACGAATATCAATTTGCCCTTTAAAACGTTCCTTCAGTTCCAAACATTCTTCCACGTATCGGGGCAGCTCCTCCATAGGCATTGCCATTTCCGGGTAATAGTCAGCCGGTTTTACATGCAGTAGTGGCATGTGATCGGACAAGCCGAGCTGATCCAGCCCTAGCCGAATTCCCTGCTGTACATACTCTTCCAGACTCCCTATGGCATGCCCGCAGCGGGCGTGATGCGTATGATAGTCAATTTTCATGCGACCCTCCCCCTTTCAACACTACAACAAACCGTACTAATCACGACGAGGACGTTCATGACGGCGATTCAGCTCAGCCAGAACGTCATCGAGCGGTAGCTTGCGCTCCTGCAACAGCACCAGCAGGTGATAAATCAAATCGCTGACCTCCAGGCGCAGTTCGTCATTATCTTTATTTTTGGCGGCAATGATTGTCTCGGATGCTTCTTCGCCAACCTTTTTCAAGATTTTATCTACACCTTTATCAAAAAGATAAGTCGTGTAGGCCCCTTCAGGACGTGTCTCTTCGCGCTCCTTAATAATCGCCTCCAGCTGGGCAAGTACCTCAAAGCGGTCTGCTGAAGCACTGGAAACATCATTTACCAACGTGTGGTCTACTGCATTTCCTGCAATAGGTGCTACAGCCGTTCCTAGCGCGGAAATATTACGAAAAAAACAGCTCGTTGCTCCTGTATGACAGGCAGGACCGCTCGGAATGACACGTACCAACAGGGCATCACCGTCACAATCCAGCTGGATGGAGGTGATTTTTTGTGTATTCCCCGAAGTAGCCCCCTTGTGCCACAGCTCCTGTCTGGAACGTGACCAGAACCAGGTCTCTCCCGACTCCAAAGATAGTTTCAGCGACTCGCGGTTCATGTAGGCCAGCGTAAGCACCTGAAGCGTAGCATCATCCTGCACAATCGCCGAGACAAGTCCTGCCTCATTCCAGCGTACATTATCCAGTATCTGCTCCAGAGATAGCTGTTGGTTCAATTCGTTGCTCATCGTATCTCCACTCCTCTGCGCTTCAAATCCCGTTTTAGCTCAGGGATTCCTATTTCTTTATAATGAAAAATCGTTGCTGCTAATCCAGCATCCGCTTTACCCGCCGTAAACACGTCATAGAAATGCTCCTGTTTTCCTGCTCCGCCAGAAGCGATAACTGGAATCCCGACGGTATCCGATACCGCGGAAGTCAGTGGCAGGTCAAAGCCGTCCTTGGTTCCGTCCGCATTCATGCTGGTCAGCAGAATCTCACCGGCTCCCAACTGTTCAGCTTCCTTGGCCCAGGCCAAGGCTCGGATACCAGATGGCGTGCGACCTCCGTGTGTATACACTTCCCACTCGTCCCACGCCTCGTTGTACTTGGCATCAATGGCAACAACGATACATTGTGAGCCAAAGCTGCGCGCACCCTCCGCAATCAACTGAGGGTTACGGACAGCTGCCGTATTTACGCCGATTTTATCAGCTCCGGCACGCAAAATGCGTTTCATATCATCGACATGAGATATCCCGCCACCTACGGTGAAAGGAATGGCAATTTCCCCGGCTGTCTGACGAACTACTTCTTCCATGGTGGCACGCCCTTCAACTGAAGCAGAAATATCCAGAAATACGATTTCGTCCGCCCCTTCTCGATCATAAAGTGCCGCCAATTCCACCGGATCGCCTGCATCGCGTAAGTTCACAAAATTAACGCCCTTAACCACCCTGCCATCCTTTACATCCAAGCAGGGAATAATACGTTTAGCCAGCATGCCTACTCCCCCTATGCCTTTGCTACAGCTTGTACGGCGACCTGTAAATCAATGCTGCCCGTATACAATGCCTTACCCACAATAGCACCGCCTACACCCTCTTTCGCATAGGTGCTCAGCGTGATTAGATCGTCCATCTTGCTGACACCGCCGGAAGCGATCACGGTTCGTCGACTGCTTTTCGCAAGCGCTACGATCGCCTCCACATTCGGGCCTTGCATCATTCCGTCGCGGGAAATGTCTGTAAAAATGAACGTTTCAGCTCCCTTGGAGGCCAACTCAGCAGCCAATTCGTCCGCTCGAACCTCCGAGGTTTCAAGCCATCCGCGCGTGGCCACATAGCCATTCCGTGCATCCAGACCAATGGCGATCCGATCACCGTAGGTACCCAATACCGCTTCCGTAAAAGCACGGTCCTCAATCGCTGCCGTACCCAAGATCACACGGCTCACGCCCAGCGACAACAGTCGCTCTACATGTTCACGTGTACGCAAGCCGCCACCCACTTGTACAGGCACTTGCACCGCAGAAGCGATGCGCCCAATGAGCTCATCGTTCACCGGTTGACCTGCTTTAGCACCGTCCAAATCAACCAAATGAATGTAGGAGCCGCCCAAACGCTCCCATTCTTGGGCAACCTCCACCGGGTTTTCGTTGTATATCGTCTCCTGGTTATAATCTCCTTGTACCAGTCGTACACATTTGCCATCGCGAATATCAATCGCCGGGTATATCGTGAACAAAGTATGACCCCCTTGTGAGCTATTCAACATCTATATGCCTTTACATCAATCAACGACCAAAGTGGGCGTACCACCAACTGCATACTCACGAATCGTTACGCTCGCTTTTCCACTTCCGCTAGTTCCAAAAACTGACGAAGCAGTCGCATCCCCATTGCCCCGCTTTTCTCTGGGTGGAACTGCATGCCATATACATGGCCTCTGCCCACGATAGCTGTTACGGGCCCGCCATAATCGGTCACCGCCAGCAGGTCACTTTCGACCTCCGGCTTCGCATGATAGGAATGCACAAAATACACATGTCCTTCCTCCAAGCCCTGTAACAACGGGTGGTCCGGCTGAATCATACACAGACGATTCCAGCCCATATGCGGCACTTTAACCCCCAGATCAGGAGCAAATCGAACGACCTCGCCTGGTAAAATATTAAGCCCTTCGTGACTGCCGTATTCTTCACCACGAGTGAACAACAGTTGCATTCCTAGACAAACACCGAGCAGTGGTTGTCCAGCGCTGGCAACCTCCTGAATTACCCGATCCAATCCGCTGGAACGCAAATGCTCCATAGCGTCCCCGAATGCCCCTACACCCGGCAAAATCACACCGCTGGAGGAACGAATCACTTGGGCATCTCCCGTTACTACAGCCTCATAGCCAAGACGTTCAACCGCCTTGCTCACACTATGCAGATTGCCTCTGCCGTAATCCACAATAGCAATGGACATGGACTACAGCACTCCCTTCGTTGAAGGCACTCCCGTCACCCGCGGATCAATGGATGTCGCTTCATCCAGTGCACGTCCCAGCGCTTTGAACACCGCCTCAATCATATGGTGGGTATTTTGCCCGTAGTGAACGATGACGTGTAGCGTCATGCGAGCCTCCAACGCAAATTTCCACAAAAATTCATGCACCAGCTCCGTCGAAAAACTCCCTACCTGCTGTGACGGATACTCCGCACGATACTCAAAGTGAGGGCGGTTACTCAGATCAATGGCAACCTGCGCGAGCGCCTCATCCATCGGTACAAAGACGCTGGCGTAGCGCTTGATTCCTTTTTTATCACCCAACGCTTCCAGCAAGGTTTGCCCCAGACAAATACCAATATCCTCTACGGTATGATGATCGTCGATATCAACATCCCCTCTGGCCTGTACATTCAGGTCAAAGTGTCCGTGCTTGGTGAATAAATCCAGCATGTGATTCAGAAACGGGACATCCGTTTCAATCTCAGCCTGCCCTGTGCCGTCTACTGCAAAAGATAGCTGAATATCCGTTTCGTTCGTCTTTCGGCTGACGCTGCCTGTACGTTCTGTTACGTTATTTTCGTTCCCCATCGCCATCCACCGCCTTCCTTTCATTGTCCAATCGAACTTGTATCGCCCGTGCGTGTCCTTCCAGTCCTTCATGGCGGGCAAGCTGCATAATCGTCTCTCCATTGCGCAGCAGTGCTTCCTTGCTGTAATAGATCATACTCGACTTCTTGATAAAATCATCAATATCCACTGGCGAAGAAAACCGCGCCGTTCCATTCGTCGGGATAATGTGGTTAGGTCCGGCAAAATAATCGCCTACTGGCTCCGAGCTGTATGCTCCTAGGAAAATAGCTCCCGCGTTTTCAATCAGACCCACATGCTCCATCGGCTGCTCTGTCATAATTTCCAAATGTTCCGGCGCCAGTCGGTTTACAATATGGATGCCCTCTTCCAAAGTGTCGACGACAATGATAGCCCCATATGCCTCCACCGATGCAGCAGCAATATCTCTGCGCGGCAGCTCCGCCAATTGGCGCTGTACTTCACCTGATACATCTTCGGCCAAGCGTTGCGAAGGCGTAACCAGTATGGCTGAGGCCATTTCGTCATGTTCTGCTTGTGAAAGCAGGTCAGCTGCTACATAAGAGGCATTTGCTGTATCGTCAGCCAACACAACAATTTCACTTGGTCCCGCTATACTGTCGATATCCACCGCGCCATACACCTCGCGCTTCGCCAACGCTACATAAATGTTGCCTGGACCGCAAATTTTATCGACTGGCTCAATGCTATGTGTTCCGTAAGCGAGAGAGGCGATCGCCTGCGCTCCGCCAACCCTATATATTTCCGTTACACCAGCCTCTGCCGCAGCCACCAGTGTATATGGATCTATCCCTGCCTTGCCGCCCGTCGCCGGGGGGGTCACCATGACAATCTCCGGTACACCAGCCACCTGAGCGGGAATAACATTCATCAGCACCGAGGATGGATAGGCTGCTTTACCGCCCGGAACATACACGCCTACACGTTTCAACGGTCGGATAATTTGACCGAGCAAGCTACCATCTGGCTGTAAGTCCATCCACGAATTACGTTTTTGCTTCACGTGAAAAGCACGGATATTATCCGCTGCCTCTCGAATCGCCTGTAAAAAAGAAGGCTCTACCTTATCATATGCCACCTTCAATTCTTCCTCCGTCACACGAAGTTGCTCTGCTATCAGCGATACACCATCAAACGATTGCGTATACCGCAGGACAGCCTCATCCCCCTCTTGGCGTACCGACTGAATAATGGTACGCACAGCCTCATTTTGCTCAGGTGTGCCGTAATCCACCTCCCGTTGGAGACTGAAATCACGGGCTGATACGATCTTCATTTGTCCATTCCCCCTTACTTGCAGCTTGCAGAATGCCCCTTTAACCCTTCGCTTATTCCTTTAGTCCATTTACTCCCGGGGTGCCACCGCATTTGGAATCACCTGATGCAATCGATCACACAATGCCTGAATCGAGCTGTTTTTCATCCGGTAGCTGACCCGATTGGCAATCAGGCGACTGGTAATATCCAGTATGCTGATCTGCTCGACCAATCCATTCTCCCGCAAGGTCTGACCCGTTTCCACCATATCAACAATGCGGTCTGCCAGACCAATTAACGGCGCCAGCTCAATGGAGCCATTCAGCTTAATAACCTCCACCTGCTGGCCTTGCTCCCGAAAATACTGGGAAGCCACATTCGGATATTTTGTAGCGACCCGCTGACGAATACCTGGCTGCCAATCTGGTAAAGCAATCACCGACATCCGACAACGGGCTATCCCGAGATCCAGCAGTTCATACACATCCTTGTTTTCTTCCAGCAAAACATCCTTGCCCACAATGCCGATGTCCGCCGCCCCGTACTCCACATACGTAGGAACATCAACGGGCTTCGCCATAATAAATTCCATACCCAGCTCGGGCAGTGGGATGACCAGCTTGCGCGTCTCGTCCACATCCAGCGGAATGGGAACCCCTGCTCGGCGAAACAGCTCAGAAGCCTGCTTATAAATCCGTCCCTTTGGCATGGCTACCTTCAATGTTTCCGTCATGGCAATTCCCTCCTTTGTACTGGCTGTCTTCCTTCAGCTGTATAGCTGTATACCTCTGCGTACAGGCCCTGCTGCTCACGGCGTCGGTCTTCCGGGCCACCCGTGAGCCCTGTCACCACAGTAAGACCTGTTGCGCGTAGCTCTGCCGCTACGGATAACGCCTCTTGGCGTCCCTGTTCGTCATAGCGGATAAGTACAGGAAGCTTCGTCTCCATTTGGATACCATCCACACCATCGACGATCCGGTTTGTCTTCAATGCAAATCCCGTTGCAGGTACGGATCGACCAAACTGCTGAAGCAGATTGTCATAGCGACCTCCGTTGCATACGGGAAACCCAATCTCCGCCGCATAGCCCTCAAAAGTCATTCCTGTATAATATGAGAAATCCCCAATCATGGTAAGGTCGATTAACACATGCTCAGATACGCCGTAAGCCTCCAGCACTTCCCATACCTCACACAAATGTGCAATGGATTGAATCGTCTGCTGCTCCACACTAAGACGAGTAGCCTGTTCGCAAATTTCCTTTCCACCGCGCAGCCGCAGAATAGCCTCAAGTTTATCCCGATGTTCGGGAGCCAAGCCCAAAGCTTCAATCGCTGTTCGGTAGCCCACTACATCACGACTGAGCAATAGTTCCTTTAGCGCTTGTTGTTCAGCCTGGCGGCCTGGAATGATTTCCTCAAACAAACCGTTCAGGAATCCCACATGCCCCATCGCAATTTTAAAAGAGGTCACCCCTGCTGCCTGTAATGATGCAATTGCCAATGCTACAACTTCTGCATCAGCCTCAGGTGAATCATCACCCACCAGTTCCACACCCGTCTGAAAAAACTCCGCTTCTCTTCCTGCCTCTTCCTCAATCGCCCGAAATACATTTGCGTGATAGGAAAGTCGGAGAGGTACTTCCTCTTCCTTTAGCAACGAAGATACCACCCGTGCAATTGGAGCGGTCATATCCGATCGCAGCACCAACGTGGTCCCCCGGTTATTGAGTAATTTAAACAGCTTCCGATCGGAAGTAGAACTAGCCACTCCCACCGTATCGTAGTATTCCATCGTAGGCGTCATAATCTGGCGGTAACCCCAACGCTCCATGCATTCGAGTACATTCAGTTCAATGGCCCGCAGCTTCGACACTGCACGCGGAAGATAATCTCGAACCCCTACAGGGATCTCGAATCCTTTTGGCTTAGACATCTCTATCACCTCATGATTTCACAATATCTTTATCATGGTAAAGTGCTAACAAACTAAAGTATATTCGATATATTATCATGCTCTACTTGTGAACGTCAACCGAACGGCGCAGCCCTTTTTTACAGATTCGCCAAGCTGCTGCCCTCTCTATATTTTATCCAATGCAAAATACATGAATCCTATATGAAAAACATCTATCAACGTATTTTCACGGAGCAAGACCGCGCCTACGTTAATTTTTTTGTGCATATAGAGTTGTTCAGCTCCACTGAAAATTTAAAAACTCTATACTCTAAAAAAAGACTGCCAGCTTTAAGCTAACAGTCCAAATCAAAATATTTAGCTATTATTCACCTGTTCATCTTTACTCCGGGAAGGAAACTTCGGAACCGTGCCCAAACCGATCCATGCAAATGGAACATATCGAAAACACAACGTCACAATCAGCCATGAGCCAAACAGCGCCAACAACCATCCACCGGCAACGGAGAAGATATATTCTATCGGTGTTCCATGCAAATCTAACTTGCGATACACCCGCAGTAACGCCGGGTGAAGTAAATAAATACCGAAAGAACATGCCCCCAACCAACTGATTAACATTCGCAGCCTATCATTAGTATGACGATATAATAAAACCGAGCACTGAAACAACACTAATGCAGATACGAGGGCATGTGCATTACGGAGTAGTTCATAGATCAGTGAGTCTGCATAGATGCCTTTGCGATATGCTACAAACCATATTTGTACATAAGCTATACCCACGAGTAGCCAAGCCGCCCACAACCCCCACCAACTGATCAACTGACCACGTCTAATTACTGTACCTGACACTGGAAAAAGCCACTTTTTAAACCCTTCATATCCAATCGCTACAGCTGCGCCCAAGGCAAAATAACTGATATACGTAATCGCAAGACTTCCTCTTTCCTCTTGCCAAACGTATTTGTTCAGCAATACGAATCCCCATTGAATGGCTAACCCTACTGTCAGAATGATACAGGCTGCTCTCCGTGGACTCGATATCCAATGACATAAGCGCTGCACTCCCCACAACAACAGCGGGAAGACCAAATAAAATTGGATGATGATGATGACATAATACAAATGCGTGTATGCCTTTCCCGTTAACAGCACGAGTGGAAGATCACTGAGCGGCATCAACCCACGTGTTACCAAGGTCAAATAATACACAAGAGAAAACAAAACGTACGGTAACACAATAAACATCAGTCTTTTTCGGAAAAATAGAAGCATATTCTTACCACGAAGCGGCCTATCGACATAATTGTAAAATAAAACAAATCCGCTCACAAAAATAAATACGGGCACCGCAAAGCTACTAAACATATTTAAAAATAGAAAAGGATAAAACAATAGAGAATGACGCGCATCAATTAAAGCCATTGAAGTCGCATGAATGGTAACAACGGCTGCAATTAATATTCCCCGGTAAATATCAAGCTCTGGTATACGTTCTTTTTTGACCAAATCAACACGCTCCCCATATCGCCTTGCAAATATGTCTTTTATCAATTTTTAAACATAATCAACATGCATTACCCACTTATTATACAGAAAAACAACACAAGAAAGACCCCTTAATACATAAGGGGCCTTCCTTATTGTGCTATTTACTACTCATCCACACCAGAGCGTCTTAAATCACGCAACGGATTGCCACCCACAAATGCACCTGCGGGCACGTCTTTATGCACGACCGCTCCAGCCGCTACGATAGCTCCGTCACCAATGGTGACACCCGGCAGAATGGTTGTGTTGGCGCCGATCAGCACATGATCACCAATCACCACTTTACCGATACGATACTCCTCAATGAGGTATTCATGAGCCAGTATCGTCGTGTTATATCCAATGACCGAATTGTTCCCTATCGTAATATGCTCCGGAAAAAAAACATCCACCATCACCATCAGGCCGAAGGCCGCATGTTGCCCCACCTTCATTCCCAGCATTCTGCGGTAAATGACGTTTTTCAGAGAAAGCACAGGACAATACCGGGCAATCTGTATAAAAATAAAGTTCTTAATGCCTTTCCAGCGGCTCACCGTCCGATAAATCTGCCACAACGCATTGGGACCTTCTACAGGATAGCGGTTCACCTTTCTCACGATACGTTGACACCTTGAAGCTCCAGCTTCAGCAAATCCCGCATATCATACAACATGTAGTCAGGCCCATATCCGCGCAGAGTTTCCTCGCCCTTGAGCGACCAAGCTACACCAGCCGATTTCACACCTGCTGCCTGAGCTGACAAAATATCAAAAGAACTGTCTCCGACCATCAATGTATGCTCTGCATCAGCATTCAAGCCTGCTAAGGCCTTAAGGACTGGCTCAGCGTGTGGCTTAGGATGCTCTACATCGTCCACCGTCACAATATAATCCATAGAGGAAGTCAGATTGAACAGATTAAGTACACGTATCGTGGATGGTCGTATTTTAGTGGTCACAACCCCTAGCTTAATTCCTCTCGCACGCAACTCCTGAATAACCTCAATGACATATGGAAATGGCTTCACCATTTGATCATGATGAATCTGATTATAAGCACGGTAGTCCTTAACTAGCCCAGATACATCCGTTAATCCCGAAAAAGTACGGAGTTGATCGTCCAGCGTTCCACCCATATGAGGAATAATATGCTCCCGCGTCAGCGGATCAGCATCCGGATGATTCAAAATGTGTAGAAATGTGCTAATAATCAACTCATTCGTATCCATGATGGTGCCGTCTAAATCAAACAAAATCGTATTTATCATAGATGCTCCTTCTTGTCCTCGTCCGTGTCTTCCTTAGGTAGCTTATCCGCCGTAGCTGTTGGAGGAACCGCATCTTGTCCTGGACGGGATACCTGTTCTGGCGTCACGTCAGGTACCTGATCAATCCCCGCTTTGCTAGAGATAATCGGATCGCTATACCGAGCAACAGATGTGCCCTTCCGGCGACGAACCAAAATGAAGATCACGGCAGCTACCACAATGAAAATAGGCAGCAATTGTGATATCCGTACGTTACCGTAACTTGGGTCCAGATGCCCTGGTTCAAACCCTAACCATACCATAGGAGACCACAGGGCATTTACAAAGGAAGCGAGCCAATCCGGTCCCTGAAAAGCCAAACTGTCCGTCCGTACACGCTCGATGAAAAAACGACCAATCGAGTACCAAATGAAGTAAAACGCAAACATTTCGCCTGCACGTACAAATTTCATACGACGAATGACGAGCAGCAAAATCACACCTACAATACTCCACAGTGATTCATATAAAAATGTAGGGTGATGAAACACCCCGTTAACGTTCATCTGATTCACAATGAAGTCCGGCAGATGCAGTTGATTTCGCAAAAAAGTCTCTTCCGTCGGTCCACCGTAGGCTTCCTGATTGACAAAATTACCCCAGCGTCCAATCGCTTGACCGATCAGTAGGCCTGGTGCACAAATATCAGCGATACGCCAGAAGTTATACCCTTTATACCGGAAATAAATGACCGCACATATAATGGCCCCGATCAAGGCACCGTATATCGCAATACCGCCATTCCAAATTTTAAAAACATCCCATAGATTATTATCTCGGTAGTCTTCCCATTTGAAGGCTACATAATAAATACGCGCTCCAATAATAGCTGATGGAACACCCAGAAGCAGCATATCCATAAAAAAGTCCTGCGGAATACCGAATCTTTTTCCTTCACGGATGGCGAGATATAAACCCACAAGCGCCGCCAGCCCCAAAATAAGCCCATACCAGTGGACCTTGATTGCCCCGATTGAAAAAGCGATCGGATTCAGCAGTAATGTTGCCGTTGACATATGTTTCTCTCACTCCTCGTTCTTCCTTGCAAACGAACAAACCAAACTTAATCCATCTCTTCCATATCTTCAGAAATCGTAGCAGTCAGCTTGTTTGTAAATTGCAGGGCTGCATTAACGCCCATTTGTTTCAAACGATAGTTCATCGCCGCCACCTCGATAATAACAGCCAAGTTTCGGCCCGGACGAACTGGGATCGTAACCAGTGGAACATCTGTATCAATAATGCGTGTCGTTTCCTCATCAAGACCAAGACGGTCATACTGCTTGTCCTGCTGCCATGCCTCCAGACGGACAACCAATGTAATCCGTTTGTTGTTACGAACTGCACCAGCACCAAACAGCGTCATCACATTAATAATGCCCACGCCACGAATTTCCAACAGGTGACGGATCAGCTCAGGTGCTGTACCATGCAGCTGAAAATCGGACGTTTGCCGAATTTCTACCGCATCATCTGCTACCAAGCGATGTCCACGCTTAACCAGCTCCAGCGCCGTTTCACTTTTACCAATTCCACTACTTCCTGTGATAAGCATTCCCACGCCATACACGTCACATAGTACACCATGAATAGTCGCCGTAGGAGCCAGCTTTCTTTCGAGAAAGCCTGTGATGCGGCTTGATAAAATCGTCGTCGCCATATTAGTGCGCAGTACAGGAATATCTCGCTCTGCGCTCGCCTCCACTAACTCAGCCGGTACCTCCAGACCACGTGTGATGATGATACATGGAGTCAGCTCTGTACACAGACGCTCCATCCGATCCCGTCGCTCCTCAGGAGGAAGCATCCCCAGAAAAGCCAACTCAGACCTTCCCAGAAGCTGTACCCGCTCCTGTGTATGATATTCAAAATACCCGGCCATCTCCAGACCTGGGCGATTCAAATCATCCACTGTGATCAGTCTTCGCAGACCTTTTTCACCAGAAATAACTTCCATTTGAAACTGCTGTACAAGCTCGGATACCTTTACCTGTTTAGCCATTGTATTCTCCCCTTCATCTGCAACACCGGATTCTATACGTCATTTGATTTATGTAGCTTTACCCTATTAACCAACAGCCCAACGCCAGTCTATGCTGCACTGCATCAATCCACACTCCACTTGATTTAACACTATGGTTCCAGGCTAACTCTATTCCGACAGCTGGGTTGATCCCATCTAGGACTCCTGCCAACGAACCTTGCCTGCATGTAGACCTGTACCATTGTACCCATCGTATCGGAATTTTCCAATGAATGCAATGCCGAAGCTAGTAGCCGTATACGATATACAAAAAGAGTCGCAGTTCTCCGCTTGGGGAAAACTACGACTCTCTTCCAGAGGCAAATTTTATTCGCCAACCAGAATACTCAATTCCGATTCCTTATCAAAAATATGAACCTTGTTCATATCAACAGCCAACTTTGCTTTGACACCATCACGAGTATTGGAACGTCCGTCTACACGGGCAATAATCGTATCATTTCCGGCACCGCTCAGGTACAACAGCATTTCATGACCGAGATTTTCCGTTACATCCACAGTGGATGTAAAGATCGTATTCGGAGAAGCCTCCAAGAATACAGGCTCTTCATGAATATCCTCAGGACGGATACCCAAGATCACATCTTTGCCGATATAGCCCTTCGCTTTTAAAATCTGTCCTTTACCTTCTGGTACGAACAGATCCAGACCTGGCGCAGTAAAATGCAATGCACCTGCTTTTTCAACCAGCTGACCTGTGATAAAGTTCATCGTAGGAGAGCCGATAAAACCAGCAACGAACAGATTCACTGGACGGTTGTACAGTTCATCTGGGGATGCAGCTTGTTGGATAATACCATCCTTCATAACTACAATCCGATCACCCATCGTCATGGCTTCAATCTGGTCATGTGTTACATAGATACAAGTGGTTTCAAGGCGTTTAACCAGTTTAGTGATTTCAGCACGCATTTGACCACGAAGTTTAGCATCCAAGTTGGAGAGCGGCTCATCCATCAGGAAGACTTGAGGATCGCGGACGATCGCACGGCCCAGAGCGACACGTTGGCGTTGACCACCGGACAGCGCCTTAGGTTTACGTTCCAACAAGTGCTCGATATCGAGGATTTTGGCAGCTTCGCGTACTTTCTTGTCGATTTCTTCTTTCTTAACTTTGCGCAGTTTCAGACCAAACGCCATGTTCTGGTACACGCTCATGTGCGGATACAGGGCGTAGGATTGGAATACCATCGCTATATCGCGGTCCTTTGGAGCCACGTCATTCACAACGCGATCCCCAATGTACAATTTACCATCTGAAATTTCCTCCAGACCAGCAATCATACGAAGTGTAGTAGACTTCCCGCAACCGGAGGGACCAACCAATACGAGGAATTCTTTATCTCGAATGTCCAAATTGACATCAACAACCGTAGCTTTATCTGCACCCGGATATTTTTTGAAAATATGCTCTAAACGTACACCAGCCATAGCATTTGCCTCCCTAAGATCAAGTTATGAAATCGAATACATTTCTTACTTGTATCTTACCCTAGTCCTTGTAGCGTGGCTATTCGCAAACTGCACAAAGATGCTATTTCCTTTTTGTCACTTTGTACAATAGCAGATAGAGCTTGACCAAAACTGCATCATTAAACGTCCGCACGTCCAATCCGGTCTCCTGTTTGATCTTGTCCAAACGGTAAATCAATGTATTTCGATGCACATAGAGACGCTTAGCTGTCTCACTCACATTACAATCCAATTGAAAAAAGATATCTAATGTAGCCATCGTTTCTGAGTCTTCCAGTATGACAGATGATTTCATTACCTGTTCTAAAAATAGTACGCGTTGTTCCTTGGGAATGCGGTTTAACAGCCTTTCTAAATGAAGCTCCCATGAAAAGTGGATGTGCTCTGTTACATGAAAAATCTTGCCCAGATGTATCGTCTCCCATAACAAATTCAGCTCTTGGGGAAGACTTTGCAAAGGGATCGAAGGCTTAGAAACCGCCAAATGGAATACACCCACCCACTCATTCGCAATAAGCTCATATAGGCCCAAGCTAAAAGCTGTAAGAACCTCCTCCAGCGATTCCGTAAAATCTGCATCCCTGGATTCAGTGTCTTTATCCCGTTCATCGTCCGCTCCTAATAAAAGCTCCTTTTTAGCCATAATCAGCCAAGACTGTTCGTCCAATGGAGTAAGCAGCACTTCCCCCCCAAAATAGCTCGCGAACAATCGATGGAGCTGCGTATAAGTAATAGCCCCCTCCTGTGTTCCCTCGCCATTCAGTAAAATCGGGACCATGCACGCTGATAGCGAATCACGAAGCTGCAATTCATCAGGAACCTCTTCTTCCCTGTTTAGATTGGCAGCCTGCTGTATGAGCCATTGTCCAAAACGATTCATCCGCTCTTCCTCGCTATAAACTGGGTTATCCGACAATTGTGGACCGTTCTGCCAGACCTGCTCCATGTTCCCCAATAGCGCTTCTACCAGTTTCCGTTCTCGATCCGTCAAATATCTGGCCTCTACCACAAAGGCAGCCAGTTCACCTGCCGACGCACGAAACGGAAAATATAGCTTGTTGTCATGGACAAACGATCTATCCGGTATAACTGAATCGGCTGTCTCTCCCTCTGCCATCATTTCCGGGTACCAAGGCACTATGGTAAAAGGCGCTTGAATAATATTCTGAAGCTGTTGCTGAATCCATTCTGTATTCAGAGTCACGCGATCACCACTTCACTTTTTTTAGAATATAGAATAAGCACTAAGCGAACATAATGAACTCATTATAACCTGTCGATACCGTAAAATAAAAAAGCTATATAAAAACATAACTTAAAACAACACAAAAAAAGCCATCAACTATAGGTTGATGACTTCTGATGAGCCATGAAGGACTCGAACCTTCGACACCCTGATTAAAAGTCAGGTGCTCTACCAACTGAGCTAATGGCTCGTAAAACTGGTGGAGGATGATGGATTCGAACCACCGAACCCGTAAGGGAGCAGATTTACAGTCTGATGCGTTTGGCCACTTCGCTAATCCTCCATATAAAGGTGGCTCGGGACGGAATCGAACCGCCGACACGAGGATTTTCAGTCCTCTGCTCTACCGACTGAGCTACCGAGCCATAT
>NZ_JBRECM010000011.1:0-179573 GCF_052906305.1 Paenibacillus sp. SER-28
TCCATTAAAGACCAACCGAAGTTGGTTTATAGAAAGAGCGATAAGCTCATGTTGAAACTGACGAGATAAAATATCTCATTTTCGCTTCCATTTCATACAACCTAATGGCATGTACCAAAATCTCAGCGTTGGATTTTGTAAACAAAATCCATACTCACTCGTTGTTCAGTTTTCAAAGATCAAATTTTCATGCGGCTTTGTTTGAGCCAGAATAATAGTATAACATTTTCATCTGATTCATTCAACCTGTAAATAATTCCAGGCGATTCATCCAACCCAGATTTTTAATAATCATTTTCGGGCTGGATTAACAATATATCAATTTAAAGCAATTAAGTCTACCTGTAAAAGTTTCCATCTTGTTCAAACTTATTAAAATTCTTTGATCTTGTTTTATCGGCTGGACTAGTAATTTAACACGTATACCAAATTAATTCTACTTGCAATTAATTCCTTTTAATAGACAACTATAGATAAACACCAAAATAATTCATAATTCCAATAGGCGGAAGTATTACTTAAATCTGTGTTATTCTAATTTTACATAAGGATTTGCTTTGTCAATTAGTTATGGCAAAAATAATGCTTACGTCACTCAATGAAAGTGAGGTTACTCGATGCGTATTCCAAGAGTTGATAACTTCATCTGCTCTATGACAGTTAGATTGATCCCGAAATATGAAAAACAGCGGTATCTTTAGACGAGTCCTAGATACCGCTGTTTTATTGAACTATCGTTCCTCGTTTGTTAAACGATAAACTTAATCTCCGTATTGTGTTTACAGCATACGCAACTCCTACTTTGAGTTCACCTCTCGACGATGCAAGGTGAAGAAGAACCTTTTGCCTACTGTGGGGACAGATTTAGGAAGCCATGACTTTAATGTTCAAGAGGATGCCGCTACCGCAAGCGTACCGGAAGAATCAGCTGTATGATGAATACTCCGCACGAAGCGAATCGTTTTTGTTTCCGAGTGCATTACAACTGAATGAGTTTCCGCTCTGTGACCGGGAAGAGAACGAACCCCCTGCAACCACTCTCCAGGTGTCACACCTGTAGCCACAAACATCACGCCTTGGCGTCCGACCATATCATCCATGGAAAGCAAGGCACCGGGGTCAGTAATGCCCATACGTTTGCAACGCTCAATCTCTTCTTCACCATGAGGCAGCAGGCGACCCTGGATTTCTCCGCCCATGCATTTCAGCGCTGCAGCGGCCAATACACCCTCAGGAGCGCCACCAGAACCGATATGCAAATCTACACCGCTATCCAGGCATGTTTCAATCGCGCCCATCACATCCCCATGGCCAAGCAGTTTGATTCGAACGCCGCTTTCCCGCAGAAGCTTGATGATCCCGGCGTGCCGTGTACGATCCAGAATGGACACGGTAAGATCAGACAAGGATTTACCGAGTACTCGTGCAGCTTTTGACAATGTAGTTGGGATGGGGTCCTCAAGTGACAGCTTTCCAGCCAATGCCGGGCCAACGGCCATTTTTTGCATGTACATATCTGGAGCGTGGAGTAGACTACCACGAGGTGCAGCAGCAATGACCGACAGAGCGTTATTCAAACCATTTGCTACTGTTTCGGTTCCCTCTAGTGGATCGACAGCGATGTCCATAGCCGGTCCTCTACGATTGCCTACTCTTTCTCCGATATACAGCATGGGAGCCTCATCCATTTCGCCTTCACCAATGACGACCGTGCCGTCCATGGATACCGCATTAAAATGAGTGCGGATGGCTACCGTAGCCGCCTCGTCCGCGCTATTCTTATCTCCACGCCCTGTCCATTGTGCTGATTGCAGTGCCGCTGCCTCTGTTACCCGAACGAATTCCAATGCCATTTGACTCTCCATACCTATCCCTCCACCTCTCCTAAAAATAATCGTTACCCTTAAGCAAATGAATTATTTAGGGTAGCTTTGCCGCAATCTTTCTATTTATCTATTAAACTCCTGTATCCTACGATTTTAATTTTTAGTTATATGAGCAGCTACTAGGCTCTATAACATTCTGATAATCAAACCTGCCGTCTCTTCAATCGCCTTATCTGTAACATCAATAACCGGACAATTCAGCTCTTTAAACAAAGACTGCGCATACGCTATTTCCTCTTCCACCCTCGTCGCTGTAGCATACTGCACATTATTAGGAAGCCCCATAACCTTTAGTCGCTCACTGCGTATTTTTAACAGTAACTCTGGCTCGATCGTTAATCCGAACACTCGACTACGCTGAACATCCTTCAACTGAACAGGGGGTGTCAGCTCCGGTACAACCGGTATGTTGACCGTTTTATAACCTTTATGCGCAAGAAACATGGATAAAGGGGTTTTGGAAATACGGGATACCCCAAGCAATACAATATCCGCTTTAAGAATGGCGCTCACATCTTTGCCATCATCGTATTGAACCGCAAAATCCAAGGCCTCTACACGGCGAAAATAGTTGTCGTCCAGTCGATGCAGCAGACCAGGCTTCTCTTTGGGATCGTCATGGAACGTATCGGCAAACGCCTGCATCATCGGTCCCATAATGTCGACAGCCCGCACATTCAGCCGGACAGCCTCCTCTTTCATCGCCTCTCTCAATTCCGGCTGTACCAGCGTATAAGCTACAAAGCCTTTACGCTCGGCAACTTCCTCCATCACCCGGCTCAGCTCGTCTTCATCCCTCACGTTCATAAATCTTTTGATCTCTGTGTCTGGTAACTCAAATTGGCGCATGGTCGCCTGTACGACAGCTTCTGCCGTCTCACCAATCGAGTCTGAACAGATCGCTATAAAATGACTGCTCGCCTGAACCATTTGATTCCTCCCATTAATCCTCTGCTACCATATCGAGCAACATTTTAATAATATTCGTTTTTGTAATGCGTCCCACGACTTTCCAGTGCTCCCCTGGCTTGTCGGAGTCGGAAGGGACGACGACAGGCAGGCTGTCGATTTGACGGGCAATAATTTTGCGCGCTGCCTCTAATACCGTATCCTCTGGGGAAACGGTGACAACATTCGCCTGTCGGGTCATCACAAGGCTGACAGGAATGGTTGCTGCATTGGGATTGCCTAACGTTACCTTGAGCAAATCCTTGCGGGAAGCTACCCCTGCCAAATCTCCGTCTTCATCGGTGACGATCAAATTGCTCACATTTTCCAAAAAGAGAGCTACGACAGCTTCCTGGATCGTTGTTGTTTCTCGGACGATGACTGGAACCCCATGAAGATCGCCGACCTTCATTTGCAACAGCCGGAATTTTTCCTCCCGATTTGGCGTGCCCCGTTTTCCAACAAAATATCCGACCTTGGGCTTTGCATCTATGTAATTCAGAATGCCCAATTTGGATAAGTCGGTCCGAATGGTCGCCTTGCTGAGATTAAGCATTTCCGCAATCTGATCCCCGGTAATCGGAGCATGCTTTTGTACGATGTTTAAAATTTCTACTTGTCTTGCCGTAAGGTCGATGATGAACGTCCCTCCTTTTTTCTTTCGATCTGATATTGAATATAATACGTCATATATAACAATAAATCAACCTTAAAAATCATATAAAACATCATATATATAAAACTAAAGTGTTTATTCATGTCTTTTCATCATTTAAAACACTTATTACACACAAAAAACGGGTACTTACACCCTGCTCTTTCGAGTAAGGCGAAGTACCCGCTCCCTTATTCGTATCTTAAAGCATCAATCGGACGTAGCTTCGACGCCTTCCGCGCCGGATATACTCCGAACAACACCCCGACTGCCATACAGCTCAGAAAAGAGTACAGCACGGGCTCTATCGAATACACAATCGGCATTTGGACGAATTTCTCGAGCAGCTTTGCACCTCCGAGACCCACCATTACGCCGACCAGTCCACCCATCAGACTGAGAAAAACAGCCTCAGCCACAAACTGCAACATAATATCACTGCGCTGCGCACCAATCGCTTTGCGAATCCCGATCTCCCTTGTGCGTTCCGTAACGGACACCAGCATAATATTCATAATGCCGACACCACCAACGCCAAGCGCAATTGCAGCTACACCGGCCAGCAACATATTCATAATCCGATCAACCCCGGACACTGTTTTTAAGATTTCCGTCTGGGTCATAATCTGAAAATCATCACCCTCTGATGGCTTTAGCTCATGTCTGACACGTAGCACCTGCCGAATTTCAGCACTTGCCTGACTAATCTTCTCCTCTGTTGTTGCGGAGGCGTTCACCTGCTGAATACTCATATTGCCTAGCCGTTCCATCCCCGTTGTAATCGGTACATATACCTGCTGACCACTGTTACTCATATTGGAATTGGAATTTGCCAGCACACCAACCACCTTAAAAGGAAGCTGTTTGATCATGATCGTCTCACCGACCGCTCTGGAGGCATCCGGACCAAAAATATTACGGGCCGCATCACTCCCAAGCACAGCCACATTCATTCGTTTATCCACTTCATAGTGGGTAAAGGACCTACCTTGAGCTAGCGACAGCTTTCTCACATGAACAAATGCCAGCGAAGTCCCCTCAATTTGCCCGCTGACCTTATTGCGGCTCCACGTAATATCTGCATTGGTCATGGCACTTGGTGCTACCTCTGCTACTGCTTTTTGCTGCTCTAGCGCATCGATATCTTCCAGAGATATTCCTTTCGTCTGACTGAACGACATGGAGCTGGACCCATCATATGGAGCATAAGGATAGATCATCAGCAGATTATTTCCCATACTGTTGATCTGAGATGTAATCGTAGCCGTTGATCCTTTACCGATGGCTACAATCATAATCACAGCGGCCACTCCGATAATAATGCCCACCATGGTCAGCAAAGATCGCAGCATATTGGTTCGCAAACTGTTGAGCGATACACGGATAATTTCCTTAAACTTCATGCCTTCACTTCCTCTGCCGCCATTCTTCGTTTCCCAACAGGCTGATCCTCTTCAATCCGCCCATCTCGAAAATGAATCAGACGCTTGGCGTATTCCGCAACCTCCTGATCATGAGTAACCAATACAACCGTTTTCCCCTGATCATTCAGACGCTGAAAAATCCCCATGATTTCAACGCTAGTTTTGGAGTCCAATGCGCCTGTCGGTTCATCCGCCAAGAGAATAACCGGATTGTTCACAAGTGCGCGCGCAATGGATACCCGCTGCTGCTGACCGCCTGACAATTCGTTCGGCCTATTGTTCATCCGATCGCCTAGACCTACGCTAGTGAGGGCTTCCATTGCCCGTAAACGACGCTCCTTGGCAGAAATACCCGCATAGATCATAGGCAGTTCCACATTCTCCAAAGCCGTTGCTCGCGGGAGCAAATGAAATTTTTGAAATACAAATCCGATTTTCTGATTACGTATAATAGCCAGTTCATCCTCGCGGGCATCTAATATCGAATAGCCATCCAAATAAAATTGTCCCGATGTAGGTAAATCCAGACAGCCGATGACATTCATCATCGTGGACTTGCCTGATCCAGACGGTCCCATGATCGCAACAAAATCACCGTCAGCAATATCAAGTTGTACCTCACGCAGGGCATGAATTTCCTGATCTCCGACCTGGTACACTTTTTTCAAATCCTCAATCTGAATGACGTATCTCATACCCGTTTAAAAGCCTCCCTGCATGCCGCCCATAGCGGAAGGATCCGGCGGAGGTTCAGGAGCAGGCACAATAAGCGTGTCACCCTCCTTTACACCTGACTTGAGCTCGACTCGATCTGGCGTGTAAAATCCGAGTTCTACGGGCTTGAATGTGCGCGCCCCTGAATTCGCAGCGTTATTGGCGGCAACATACACGCCATCCTGTCCCCCTTCGGATCTCAGCGCAGTCGCAGGTACGAACAGTACATTTTTGTGTACTCCCAAAATAACGGCCACATTCATAATCATGCCTGTTTTGAGCTTGCCTTTCGGATCATGGACAGACAGTTCCATCAGATACGTCGTCATCCCTTCATCCGTAGAGGCTTCCGGTGAGACGAATTGCACCTTCCCTGGAAAAGATTCACCCGGATAGGCATTGGTAGTCAACACGGCTGAAAGACCCTTCTTTACTTTGACAATGTCGGTCTGACTTACCTTTACAACTACCTTAAGATCGTTGGAATCCGAGTTATTCATGACAATGAATGGAGCGGTCGGACTGGTCCCCACATCCCCGTTCACCTTCAAGATCACTCCGTCCCAAGGTGCTGTGACCTGAAGCTTGTTCAATTCATTTTTCTTCTGCTCCAGTTCCGTCGCCTGTCTTCGAACCTCTATCCGTGAGGCTTGAATATTGGATGCATCAGCCGGAACCTGAATTTTGCGTAGCTCTGCCATTGCCGTACGATATCCGATTTCAGCTTCTGAAATGGTGCGACGTTTTTGCGACATGATTTTGCGGAACTGCAGATCCAGACCATCATAGTCCGTCTGTGCTTTATCCAGTGCTTGCTCTGCCTGCTCCAATTCACTGTTGGACACCGCACCGGCATCATGTAAAAACTTTTGGTCTTCATATGCCTTTCGCGCCTGTTCCAACAGCTTTTGGGAAGTTTTCTTCTGACTTTCGGCTTCTTCCAATTCAAATGATTCTTGCGCTGTATCGATAGCCATTTTGGCCCGAAGTACATTTGTCTTCTGAATTTCAATATCCTCTGCCTTCGGACCTTTTTCTAATTCAGCCAGCTTGGCTTTGGATATTTCCAAAGTATCAGACGCAGTCTGAATTTGCATTTTAATTTCTGAACTGTCCAGAAGAGCCAGCACCTGTCCTTTTTTCACCTTGTCCCCGGCTTTCACATTTACCGCTGCCAGCTTGTTATCACCTGCACTCGTGAAGTTTAACTTCACTTCCTTGGATGCTTGCACAGTGCCGGACGTGTCCAGCTTCTCACTCACATCGCCGCGCTCTACTTTAAGCGTCTCATCCTGAACTAAAGGTGCCTCCTGCTCCTTGGGCAGATTCAGATATACTGCCGCTCCGCCTCCACCTACAACCAGTAGAACAATTGCAGTCCATATCCACTTTTTTCTCCGTTTTTTCCGTAACTTGATTAAAGCATCATTTAAAACCGTTTCTGCCAACGCCGTTTCCTCCCTATGTGCTCCATGGCTTGTTCAACGTATACTCATTTTGATCCAACTCGATCGCCAGCTCTTCCATTTGCCTTTCAATCTGGTTCACTTTTAGCTGATTATTTTTCAACTCCGTCTCGATAATTAGACCTCTGGCCCACTTTTTGCGTGATAACTCCAATGCCTCTTTTGCCGTACGCAAGCTTTCTTCCAGTTGTACGTATTTCTTTTGGTTTTCCTTAACCGTGGCATACAAATTGCGGAGTGATTCAGCAAAATCCTTTTGACCTTTGGCGAGCTCCTCTTTGGCTGTATCGACATCCATTTTAGCTAGATCGTAAGCACCTGCGCCGCTGTTAAAATCGAAGTATCTCACATTGAGCTCCGAAGTTTTGATACTATCCTCCAGCTTCCATAAATTCGGATTCATGTCTGTCAGCTGTTGTATATGTAATTCGATATCCAGTTTTTTGGGTTCCTTGTACACGGGTCGATCAACCAATTCATAAGCTGTTCCATTAGGCTGTCCCATAAGGAAGTTCAGAGCATCTCTGGATTTTTGCAACGCAATTTTCCCCTGCTCTACTGTTTGCTGAGCCTGGCTTCTGGCCTGTGTACTCTCGTTTTTCGTATACTCAGACAGCTTGCCGCGCGCAAATTTAGCAAGTGCAATCTTTTCCTCCGCTTGAGCAATTTCAAGCGCTTCCAGATCATTTTTCACCTGGTTTTCTGCTACAAACACACTTTGGTAGCTTTTCATCACATTAAAATAAATCTGGTCTTTGGCGAACTGCGCCTGCTTTTTGCTGGCTAGATAGGATAAGGTAGAGGAACTGTAATTCTTCCATGACGTTTCATCATCAACATACTCATTGTCTATAAAATCGACAGGTGAATTCCCCAGATCCTTTTCTGCATTTTTCAGTTCCATTCTGCGACGCTCTACGTCCCGTTCGGCGGTACGCGTATTGTAACTGTTCGTCTGTGCCCATTCCGCGGCCTGCTTGAGTGTCAATGTAGGTAAAGCCTGACCCGTTACGGATGATGTCTTCGATGTAGCCCCAGCGGATGGACTAACTGACGTACTTGATGCTACATTTCCTGATAAACTCTCAGCCTGTACAGTGGAGGCCAAGCCTGATGATAAGGACAATACAAGCAGCACGGCAGCCGCTTTTTGCTTCATAGATGAATCTCTCCCCTTTCGTGCGTTCTTCGAATCATTTCCATTCTTTTCGACATAAATTTCCACGAACTCTCTGCATTCTAATTGTACTTTCAGGTTTATGTTGGTACAAGGTGTCAAAACAATACATTTTTGTAACCTTTACTTCCTGATTACTCGCTTTATACTACTTTTCGTCCAAAGAGATATTGATTCAACCTATTTTTACCTGAACTTTACCTAATTTTCAGCTAATTTTAAGGAAACCAACAGCATCTATTAAGGTTTGGAACATATACTAGAGAAAGAATAACAGCCGCTCACTGGGAGGGTTAATAGATGATAAAAGAATCTCGCATGACAACCACTAACGAACCGTCTGATTTGTGGATGACCCGCTTTTTACGTGAATCAGAACAAAAAAAGAAACAACTAATCCGGGAAGCCCGGAAAAACAACGATATACCGCTGATGAACAGCATTTCTTTTCACCTTGCCCAACGGGATCAGCAGCATCTTATCGGATAAAATGAAAAGTGAATCTTATGCTATAAATAACAGATTACCTCTAGTTATCTGCTTCGTATGCTAGATAAAAAAATCCGGGACAAATCGATAATTGATTTGTCCCGGATCTTTGTGATGATCAAACCTAATATAAAACCGCATAGCTTGTTCCATTCCTATTCTTCCATCTCCACCTGAGGATCATAGAGATATTGACCTAGTGGGATACGCCCGCTTTCATTAAAATGTATGCCTTCCTCCTCTAAATACAGACGCTGCAGGGATGCGGACTCATCCTCCTGCAAAGCAATCTCCCCCAAGCGGTTGACTACTCTATGCCAAGGAAGTCGGTGTTTTTGGCTCAATGTATGCAAAATTCGCACCACCTGCCTGGCACCTCTTGGGCTTCCGGCCTCTGCCGCAATTTGACCGTAAGTCATTACTTTTCCCTCAGGGATCAACAGTATAATTTGAAGCACACGGGCAGTGAAAGGCTGCATGTTCTAATTCCTCCGTATTACTATTGCTTTTTCAATAATTATAGCACCTTGAACAGAGGCTAAAAACCCCTGCTCCTACGAATGCAAGAAGCAGGGGAAAACCCATCATTTAAATTTAGAATCCGCTCAGACCCTGCCTTTTTAAATCCTGTGCTACCAATCTGGCCAGTTCCCTTGCACCTTCATAGTTTGGATGGAGTGTATCGCCATTCATATACAAGGCCAGTGTAGCGTCTTTACCAATAGAAGTGAAATAAGCTGAGCTAAGAACATTCAGATCGACTAAAGGCGTTTGTTCCTCTTGAGCCAGCGCCAAAATAGCGCTTCTATACCATCTATTTTCTGCGTTGTGTACATGGTTAGCATTAAAGTCAGTGGCTCGTCCTTGCGGAGTTGACAGGATTACCGTCGCCCCCTTAGCCTTAACCTGCTGGATCATATCCCGCATCCAGTCCTTAAACTCCGCTTCGCTTTCATTATGCTTTGGATTGGTGTCATTAATGCCCAATTGGAGAATAAAATAATCCCCCGGCTTGATATATTGGACGATGGCCTCCAACTGACCGTCCTGGTGGAAGCCTCTAGCAATTTGCCCTCCTGACGCCATATTGCGAATTTGAAAAGTATTCGTGTTCACAAACTCTGGCAGCAGTTGACCCCATCCCGCCTGCACGCTGCTATCTAGCGGATAATAGTTACAAACCGTAGAATCTCCACCGATATAAACCGTTCGATTCGTAACCAGATTGCTAGATAATTGCTTGATTTCCAATGCACTGAGTGTGAAGACCGCGCCCTCTTTGCCTTCAGTAACCAGCAGATTTAGCTGTCCGTCTGTCACTGGAATTTGAAAGCGATCCTTGGCCCCATTCCCTGTCATATTAATGACCTGATACACCCCTTCAGCCGCAATACTCGAACGAGAGGTATCTCCTAAAGTAACCGACACCTCATACAAACCAGGAGGAAGATCAACGTCAAAAGTATTCTCGCTTTTCGTACCTGTAGCCAGGAACCGTACCGCATCGCTTGCCACTCCAGTCCCCGAAGCACTGACATTACGCATATTCTCAGGGGTACGAAAGCCATAGCCACGTGCTGAGTCATAGGACAGCGAAGCGCTCACTCCAGTATAACCCGTTTCGACCGTACCTCCACCAAAATCAAACTTGTACTCGCCAGCGGATGCATGTGCCGGGGTAGCTATGCCTACAACTGGTGCACCACATAAAAAAGCTGCTAAAAGCATACCAGTCAATCCTTTTTTCCACTTCATTCTTCATTCCTCCTCCAAATTTTTAATTGTATGAAGCAAAGACATTTCGTTTTTTGTAAGCGTATACATAAAATTCTACCCATTGTTGCAGGGGTATGCCTATGTAATTCTTATGCAAAAGAAAAGTAGTTTATTCGTTAAGCTGAAACTTGTACTTGTACACAAAAAAGCTTCGCAGTTACAACTGCGAAGCTTTATGAAGCATATTTCGTCATATCAAAATTAATGCATTAATCTGCAACCAAAATTCCGTCAAAACTCTCTGGACCTACTCGTACTGTACCCAGCAGGTTAGAAGAAACAAAAGCTGTATAAACCAATTGTGGTGTAATCGGCGGGTTAAAGTCATCGGCTGAGAACGCAATAACCTGTGGAGCTAATAAACTCAAACTAAAAGTAGACGTAGCCGAATAAACAACAGGGTCAGTGACCAGGGTACCTCTTACAATAGTGATCGTTATTCCGACTAAAGCAAGCGGAAGTTGAAGCGATATGGTTCCTTTAAGCAGAACCCTTGGCGTACCTGTAGCCCCCAGTGTGTTTAAACCGATCTGCCCAAACAATTGAAGCGTATTTAAAAGAGTGATCGGAATGGCAATAGAGTTGGCTGTCGAAGCGTTTTGGGATGTTCTTCCATCAATAAATGTTCCCATGGTTTCCCCTCCTCTCTCTACCAGATACTCATAGACTATGAAAAAGTTTGTTTTGTGCTTGGACTGAATAACTTGTAAAACACACAACTTCTGATGAATAGGCTAATGTGCAGCCCTTTCCCTGGCCCTGTGAATACACTAAACCAACACTGGGAAAGGAGGGATGTCATGTCTAATAAGTTTAGAGCCACCTTAAGGGGGGCTAATGAAGTGCCTCCTGTCAGAACAAATGCGACAGGAACAGCCGAATTCCGTTACCGTCCAACGAGCCAACAATTAAGCTTTGAACTGACTGTACGCAATATCTCACGGGTAACCGAAGCGCATATTCATCTGGGACGAAGAGGTGAAAATGGCCCTGTTGTTGCTACACTGTTTGGTCCTTCGAAGTTTGGGATAACCGTTAGAAGAGGCGTCGTTAGCGGCGTGCTTCGTGCATGTGATCTTACCGGTCCGCTCAGAGGCAGAACCATTTATGATTTGGTGTGCCAAATTAGAGAGGGCAATGCCTACGTCAATGTCCACACGATCCGTCATCCGAACGGTGCCATTCGTGGACAGATTAGACGCGCACCTATCAAACGTTGCAAATAACGAAATGAACATGAGTATAAAAAAGAACTTCCATGCCACTCATTTTGAGGCTATGGAAGTTCTTTTTAATTTCAGGATTTTGCAAAATTCGATTCCAGTCGCTCCAAAGTGCAAGATATAGACGAACTAAACCATTTCGATCTATATCTTGTTCATTGGAAGTCGCTTATGGGATTTTTGCAAAATCCTCAATTCTTAACAAAAGTTAAGAAGTTCATAAGCGTTTCTTAAGCCGTTCCCTTTCAGGTTGTTAAGAACTTTATCTTTTAATAGAAAGAGTTCAACAAGATATAGTTCAATCCTGAAAGGAAATGAAGCTTATGAAGCCTAAAACCAAAGAAAAAATTCCCGAATTGCAGTTGGTCAGAGCCATGGCGATTTTAGCCGTCTTAATGGTACATGCCACTTCTTATGCAACTATTCAGCTTACAAATTCCAGCCTATATGTTGTATACAATGCCCTCAATGTGTTGATGAAGTATGGAACCCCCGTATTTATCGCGCTTAGCAGCATGGTGCTGTTCTACAACTACAAGGATCGTCCGATGGGACGACAGCTCTTGAGCCGCTTTTATAAGCAGAGATTGCTGTACATCCTCTTACCTTATGTCATGTTCTCTCTGTTTTATTTCATTCTGTCCCTTATAGCTGGCAGCTCCGAACCATGGAATATAGCCACACTTGCGAAGAGCTTTGCTCTGAAACTGGCCACAGGCAAAGCTTATACTCATTTATATTATATTTTTATCATGATGCAATTCTATCTCGCATTTCCATTCGTACTGTGGCTGTTCCAGCGTTGTCGGCAACTTCCACAATGGTCTATTGTCCTTGGGCTATTGGTACAGTGGTCATTTGTTATTGGAAATAAATTTCTATTTCAGGTTCAAAATAAGGGCAGTTGGGCACTGTCTTATATAGCCTGCTACATGCTGGGTGCTGCTCTCGGTTACTACTACCCACAGCTGAAAACGTGGTTTCTGATGCGTAAGGGGGAACGAAGTGTTGCCGGCGTGCTGACATGGATCGCAATTTGGGGTTTATGGCTGATTTCAGCCACCATGCATGTCTATATGTGGTACGAAAATAGAATGTACGGAATCTCGTACAATTCGCTAGTTTTTGAACTTATGTATAATATGTACAGCCTGTCTAGCACGCTGGTAATACTACAGATTTCCTTTTTAATGTACAGACGGCAACATTCCTTTGTCACTCGCAAACTGGAACGTCTAGGCACACTGTCCTTTGGTGTGTATCTGGTTCATCCGTTCTTCCTGCTCCTGTATCGGCAGTTTTCACCACATATCGGTTCTCCGCAGCTTATTCATGTGTGGTATGCCGGAGGTTTTTTCTTTGCACTTCTTTGCTCTTGGCTCGTCGTGTCGATCATCTCCCGTTTCCTGCCATTTGCTTGGATCTTGTTCGGTCAACTACCAGAAATAGAAAAAAGACAATTCAAGCAAGACAACCGTATTTCTTCAACTGAAACAGCACTATCCAAAGGCTGAAGACCCCAAGCAAGCGAACTGAGATGAGTGTCCATAGCCTCCATCTTTAAAAAGGTATATAATACGC
Source organism: Paenibacillus sp. SER-28 (assembly GCF_052906305.1). NCBI lineage: Bacteria > Bacillati > Bacillota > Bacilli > Caryophanales > Paenibacillaceae > Paenibacillus > Paenibacillus sp. SER-28. The sequence continues at coordinate 13,340 of NZ_JBRECM010000011.1, forward strand.
CCATATTGTTTACTGCTAGAAAGAACAGAAAGGGTGCACAACCATGCATAACGGAACCATTTTATTAGTAGACGATGAACCTGAAATTATTAAGCTGATGCAAATTTATTTAGAAAATGAAGGATATCGACTGCTCATGGCACGGGACGGACTGGAAGCGCTGGAGCAAGTCAGTCGGGAATCGATAGATGTGATGGTGCTTGATGTGATGATGCCCAATATGGACGGGGTTGAAGCTTGCATGAAGATCAGGGAAACCGAGCATTTTCCGATTATTATGTTGTCTGCGAAGGGACAAGATATGGACAAAATCACAGGACTTAGCGTTGGAGCCGATGATTATGTCACTAAGCCGTTCAGCCCGTTGGAGCTGGTGGCACGCATCAAATCCCAGCTGCGCAGAGTACGGAAATATACCCACTCTTCCCCTGCATTGGAGCATGAAATGATACTGGACGAACTCACCATTAATTCTGCTACGCATGAGATCACTCTCGCCGGAGAATCCATTAAGCTGACCCCGCGCGAATTTGCCATTGTCGAGCTGTTGGCCCGTAATCGTGGTCAAGTACTGAGCATGGAGCAGATCTATGAAAAAGTGTGGAAAGAGCAATATCTGGAATCCAACAACACGCTGATGGTTCATGTGCGTAAAATTCGCGAGAAAATTGAGATTGATCCGAGAAAACCCAAATACCTGAAAACGGTGTGGGGCATCGGCTACAAAATGGAAAAATTCGATTAATGGAGGATTCACGTCTTGAAGGCAAAACGATATGACACGTTGGGATGGAAGCTGGCAGCCCTTAGCCTTGCCGCTTTCGCTCTAACCGGACTGATTTTGATGGTGTTTTATTATGGAGCATCTTTGCTGCTATGGCTGAACCCTTCCCGTTCATTTTTTGGCACCCGTCTGGTTCGCTGGACCGTAAATCACATTGGGTCCCCACTGATCATGCTGGTGGGCGGGCTACCTACATATATCTATTTCTTTTTCCTTTTTACCAAAAATACGATTGGCTACCTTCGCGAAATTACGACGGGGATGCAGGAGTTTGCTGATGGAGATCTGGCCTATACGATTCCTGTTTCTTCAGCGGACGAGCTGGGTACCTTGGCGAAAAATATGAACACCATGGCGGACAAGCTCCGTCTCTCACTGGAAGAAGAACGGGCTTCCGCCAAAGCCAAAAACGACCTGATCACCGGCGTATCTCATGATCTTCGTACCCCGCTAACATCCGTGATCGGTTTTTTGGAATATATTGAAACCGACCGCTATCGGGATGAAATTGAGCTGCGCTATTATGTGAACATTGCTTATGAAAAGTCATTGACGCTTAAAAAGCTGATCGACGAGCTGTTTGAATACACGCGTGTGAGCGGTGGCAGTCTGCCACTGGAGCTGGAGCCTGTAGATCTCGGCAAATTGCTCACTCAGCTTGCTGAGGAATTTGTACCCTCGCTGGAACAGGCGGACATGTCCTACCGTGTCCGAATCGTCGAGCCTGTTCGGATTCTAGCCGATACTGACGAGCTGGTACGCCTGTATGAAAATTTGTTTTCTAACGCTATTCGATACGGAAAAGACGGCAAACGCCTCGATATCACCATAGGACGCGAAGACGACGAGGCGGTGGTAATCTGCACCAACTACGGCACCCCAATTCCTGCGGAAGATGTCCCGCACTTGTTTGAGCGGTTTTACCGGGTGGATAAATCACGTTCCAAGGAAACTGGGGGCACCGGACTGGGCCTTGCGATTACAAAAAGTATTACTGAGCTGCACGATGGCCGCATTTCGGTTAGGAGTAATCGCAGACAAACAGATTTTGAAACCCGTTTTCCCCTGTATCATGCTCTTTAGGCGGTCTACACGCTAGCCCACTAACAACGTATAGACGATGCCGGGTCCATGCACGCCAATCGTCAAATCATTTTCAATATCCGACGAGCGGCTCGGTCCAGTAATAAAATGAATGCCTGCGGGCAGTTGCTCACGCCCGACTTCGTCAAAGCGACTTAGAATCTCGCCCAGTCGTGTTCGCAAGCGCTCTACGGGCAGAAGAATAATCAGTGCGGTTGGCAAAAGGCTTACCGCACGGCCTTTCTTCGGCGAGGATAGCACCGCTACCGAACCGGTGTAAGCAGCCGCTTCGTCGGCGATGACGATGCCGATATCCGCCTCGGCAGCGCGGGCCTTCCAGTCCTCGACTGGATCGGTGTTCCACACCGATAAACGGACTTCCGGCAGCGCCGATTCCAGCTGGAGCGCATCCAGATCCGGCTCATTCTGCCGGACGATATAGGCCGCTCCCAGCTCTCGCGCTTTGAGCGCGATCCAGTCTGCGGTCTGCTCCAAATCCGGCAGACGCACGACATGCCCGCCAACACTTGTAAAGTTGGCGGTGAACTCCTCGATGCGCTGCTCCGCGCTCCATTCGAATTCGTGCCAAAATGCAGGTGCTCCGCGAAACGGCTGAACTGGCGGCTCCGTCTGTCGTGGACGCTTGAGCCGCGTCGCGATGTCGTCCATAAAGCATACCTGCTTAGCACGCGATTCTGCTTCCATTTGCTGAAGCCACGCTTCATGGGCCGCTTTTGCTTGCGCAGAAGGATTACTCTGTTCCCTCATGCTGCGTCCCTCCTTTACTTCTATCTGCCAAAATCTTCTCCATTCGGCTGAGAACATCCGGCTGTATCACGTTGCGTTCCTGCTCCAGTTTATGCTCCAGCGTGTTCCATTGCTGACGAAAGGATTTTTTCGCCAGAGAGGGAGCTACGCGGTACGTATTCCATCCCTTTAGCGGGCCCAGCTTAAGGGTAATTTCGCCCTTACGGACGACTGCTTTCTGTGCAATCTGCCCTAGCCGAATCGCCGCTGCGAATCGCTTCGAGCTGGAAACCACGGTCGCAAAACCTTTCATTCCTGCCGTTTCCAGCTTATCTCCTTGTCCCGCCTCCACCTTACGTCTACGCAAATATACCAGCATATCATGCAGCGGTATTTTGACCGGACAGGCTTCATAACACGCACCACACAGACTGGACGCACTCGCAATATCGTTCCACTCTTCGATGTTGCCATGAAGGGCAGGCGTAAGCACTGCACCGATAGGGCCACTATATGTCCCGCCATACGCGTGCCCGCCAATGTGTCGGTACACCGGACAGGCATTCAGGCAAGCCCCGCAGCGAATGCAATTCAACAGCTCTTGAAACTCGGGATTGCCTAGCTGTAGTGAACGTCCGTTATCTACGATGATGATGTGCATTTCGTCAGGCCCATCGGCATCCTGGCTACGCCGGGGGCCTGAAATACCAGACATGTACATGGTCAGCTTCTGTCCGGTAGCGGATCGTGGCAGTAATGTAGCCATGACCTCCAAATCCGTCCAGGATGGAATAATCCGTTCCATGCCCATCAACGTAATTTGCGTTTTGGGCAAAGTGGATACCATTCGTGCGTTGCCTTCATTTTCAAACAGGACCATAGAGCCTGTCTCGGCGATGGCAAAATTACACCCGGTCATGCCAATATCCGCTTCTAGAAACTTCTCACGCAGCTTTTTGCGGACAAAGCCCGCCAAAATCGTCGTATCCGCGGACAGTTTCTCCCCTGCTTCTTTGGACAGCAGCTCGGCAATCTGATAGCGGTTTTTGTGAATCGCCGGAATGACGATATGAGACGGGGGCTCTCCTGCCAGTTGAATAATATATTCACCGAGGTCACTTTCAATCGTCTCGATATCCGCACCCTCTAGCGCCTGATTCAAATGTAACTCCTCCGACACCATCGACTTGGATTTGACGACGGAACGAGCTTGGCTATGCGCAGCAATATCCAGTGTAATACGTACGGCATCGGCTGCTGTGTCGGCAAAATGGATATGCACCCCGTTGGCGCGGGCATTTTCTACAAATAGATTTAAGTAATAGTCCAGATGGGCAATGGTATGAAGACGAATTTGGCGCCCGCGCTCACGCCATTCCTCCCAATTTCCGTGCTGCTCTGAGGCCACCCGCTTACCGTTGCGCAGCCGCTCTGTAGTGAAACGAACTGCATTCCGCAGAAAATCATCATTGAGAGCCAGCTCTGCGCGTTTCTTAACCTTTTGGTTCATGGAATGTGAATGTACGGCGGTCATGCGTGCTTCACCCCTTCGTACAGCAGCTCAGCCAGATGCATCACCCGAACCGGTTCTTCCCGATACCGAAGATTTCCGGCAATGTTCATCAAGCAGGCCATATCCAGTCCGACCAGTACCTCGGCTTCGGTCTCCCTGATGTGGTCCACTTTTTCAGTCACCATCGCTCCCGAAATATCCGGCATTTTCACCGCGAAAGTCCCGCCAAAGCCACAGCAGTCCTCAGCAAAGGGAAGTGGTACTAATTGCAGCCCCTTTACACTGCCAAGCAGCTTCATCGGTTCCTCCTTCACGCCGAGCAAACGTGTGCCATGGCAAGACGGATGGTAGGTTACCTTATGCGGAAAAGACGCGCCCACATCGGTCACGCCAAGCACTTGCACCATAAATTGCGTAAACTCGTACGTCTTTTGCTCAAGCCTCCGTGCCGAATCGAGCCATTCGGGCTCATCCTTAAACAACTCCGGGTAATGATGAATCATATATGTGCAGGAACCGGAGGGGGATACGACAAAATCGCTGTCGTTAAACGCTTTCAAAATCGTTTTGGCCGCAGCCCTCGTTTCATCCCAATACCCGCTGTTATAGGACGGCTGTCCGCAGCATGTCTGCACCTTCGGAAAATCCAGCTGAACACTATATCTGGCAAGCAAGCGTGCCATAGCTTCCCCCACCTTGGGATAAATCGCATCACTCAGACAGGTAATAAATAAAGATACCTTCATACGGAACACCCCTTCCGTCTATGGAATTGCTATTACTTTATAACTGAAAAGTTACCTTTGGTGCCACTGCGCAGTCGGATGTTGCTTCCATCGCTGTTGCCCCCAGATTTTTTACTCAATGCTAAAAATCTGGGGAAGTGATAATTTAGAAGCTTGCAGCGGGATTCTCACTTATAACTTTTTTATATTATCAGAGAATCCCCTTGCAAAAGCGATCGTAAGATCAAATGAAACCCAAAGCGGCCTTCACCTTGGAAACTCCCCGCTTTATACAACCGTAACTGGAATAGCCAGCTCCGCCAGTTGACTGCGAATCGGGTCCGACAACCGTGAATCTGTAATGATCTCGGACACTTGCGACAGGTTCACGACATGCGTAAACGCCTGCTGCCCAAATTTGCTCGCATCCGCCAGTAAAATCACACGGTCTGCAATGCTGACCATTTTCTGCTTCAAACGAGCTTGCAGTTCATTCGATTCGCTAATACCGCGATCCAGATGAACCCCTTGGCTGGAGAAAAACAATTTATCCACATAATAGGTTTCTAGTGAACGCTCTGCGAGCGGGCCTACATATGACAACGAGCGTTGAAGCAACTGCCCCCCCGTCGAAATGACCTCGATTTTTTCCTTACCCGCCAGCTCTGTAGCTACCCGAATCGAATTTGTTAATATTGTCAAAGGAATATCCGGTAAGCTTGACGCCATATACCAGGCGGTTGTGCTAGCATCCAGCAAAATACGATCATTCGGCTGAATCTGCTTGACCGCTTCTTCGGCAATCCTACGCTTTTCCTCTGCGTTCATAATTTCCCGTACCGTATAGGGCGTTTCAGGTTGCTCGTTTTTGACACTGACCGCTCCCCCATGCGAACGGCGCAGTCGTCCCGCCTGCTCCAGGCGGTCCAGATCACGGCGGATCGTTTCCTCCGTTACTTTGCACAACTCACTCAATTCGGACACCCGTATGCTTCCTTTTTCATTAACGAGCTGCACAATCATCTCATATCTTTCTGCGACCAGCATGGCAATCTCACTCCACATCTTTAATGTACAAAAAGTCCCGCCACTCGCCGGAATTGCCCGTAGGCATCCTCCCACACTTCTGACTCGGCAGGTTCATATTCCTCCACGGAAATAGAATCTGCGATGACCCGGCGTGCTTCCCATATATCGGCGAACTTTCCCTGTGTCATCCATTGTACCGCAAGATTGCCGATTGCGCTCGCTTCTGCGGGTCCAGCCCACACGGGTTTTTGAATTGAATTGGCCGTCCATTGGCACAGCAAGTGATTTTGAATCCCTCCTCCGACCATATGCAAACCATTAAACCGTTGTCCTGACACCCGTTCCGTAAGCTCCAAAATGTAACGATACTTTAACGCCAGACTCTCCAAAATACAGCGCGTAATCTCTCCCGGCGTCTCCGGCAACGGCTGCCCAGTGTTGCGGCAATATTGACGGATACGTGTTTTCATATCCCCGGCGTGCAGAAACAGTTTATCGTCCGGATCAATCAAAGAAGTGAATGCTGGAGCCTGTTCTGCCATATGAACCAGTTCAGGGAAGGAATAGGAGCTTCCCTGCCGCTCCCACTCTCTACGCGCCTCCTGTAAAATCCACAATCCCATGATATTTTTAAGCAGTCTGTAAGTTCGACCGACTCCACCTTCGTTCGTAAAATTAAAACGAAGCGTATCGTCATTGATTACAGGCTGTGCCGTTTCCGTTCCCATCAGGGACCATGTTCCGCAGCTCAAGTACACAAACGAGCGCTCCAGCGCAGGTACGGCAGCCACAGCCGATCCTGTATCGTGCTCTGCTACTGCAATCACAGGAACCGCTCCAATGCCCAGATCGGTCATGACCGACGAGCGGATAGTCCCTGCAACATTTCCTGGCTCCAGTACATCTCCAAACCAGGAACGGGGGATATCGATTCCAGACAAAAGCTCTTCATCCCATTTTTGCTGCAACGGATTATATAATTGCGTGCTGGTCGCATTCGAAAACTCATTGTACATTTCACCTGTCAGAAAATACCGCAGCAGATCTGGAATCATCAAGAAATGCTTTGCCTGCTCCAGCAACGGTGAACTGGCATTTCGCATAGCAGCCAGCTGATAAATCGTGTTAAACGTCAAAAATTGAATGCCTGTACGCTGAAAAATGGACTCTTTCCCTAGCCTTCCCTGTATTTCTTCCATCACCCCCTGGGTGTGCCAATCCCGATAATGATAAGGGTTGCCTAGCAGTTCTCCGGTTTCCCCAATCAATCCAAAATCGACCGCCCAAGAGTCAATCGCAAGACTGGACGGATTCACTCCCATATGTCTGGCTTTGAGCAAACCTTGCTGAACCTCGTGATACAGACGCAACAGATCCCAGTGCAGACGTTCCCCAACTTTGACCGGATCATTCGAAAAGCGATGGATTTCCTCCACCACGATACGTGAATCTGTCAATTCTCCGAGTAGAACCCTGCCACTGCTTGCCCCCAAATCATAAGCGAGGATACTCACCAGCTTGCACCACCCTTGCCTCTTTGTAAAATCTGCGTGCCATAATTAGATGCCAAGTAGGCTTTCATCGGGTCTGTAGGTAATCCCTGCTCTTCACGGATCGCTCTGAGCAATGGTGCCACATCAAACTCAAACGCCTGGCGTACAGCATCCTCTGCACCCAGCACATCCTGGCGGTTTGCTGCATCTTCCACCTCTGCATGATTAATCAAGAGTGCCTTTGCATATTGAGTCTGTACATTCAACACGGAGCGAATCATGGCCGGGATTTTGGATTCAATATTGTGCGACTGATCAATCAAGTATGCGATTTTGTCCACGGTTTGGCGGATATCAGCTTCTACATCCTGAGCGGCATTTAAAATTTGATAAAAGATTAGAAATAACTCATACGGATTGGTAGAACCTACAATCAGATCATCATCTGCATATTTATAGCTATTAAAATGGAACCCACCTAGTCGCTGCTCATCAATTAGAAACGCGACAATATGCTCCACGTTGGCTCCCGGCAGATGATGCCCTGTATCCACCAGCACCTGTGCCTGCGGCCCCAGCTTGGTTGCGTAATTGTACGCCATGCCCCAATCGGCAATATCCGTATGATAAAAGGCTGGCTCGAACGCCTTGTATTCAATCAGCATGCGCATGTCAGGTGTGAGCGCCTTATACATTTCACTGAGCGCTTCCAGCATCCAATTTTTCCGTTTGCGAATATCCCCCTGACCGGGATAATTCGTTCCGTCTGCGAACCATAAGCTAAAATCGTTAGAGCCCGTTTCCTTCGCAATATCCACGCATTCCAGCAAATGGTTGATGGCCTTACGGCGGATGGCCGGGTCTACATTGGTGACACTGCCGAGCATGTAGTCCTCATCTTGAAACAAATTGGGATTCACGGCCCCAATCCGCAAACCGAGGCTTTCGGCATGACTGCGAAGCTTGCCGTAATTGTCCACTGTATCCCACGGAATGTGGATCGCAACGGATGGACATAAGCCTGTCACAGCATGAACCTGCGTTGCATCCTCCAATTTTTCGAACGGATCACGCGGGACGCCTGTTTTCTGAAAGACTTTAAACCGTGTACCTGAGTCGCCATATCCCCAGGATGGTGTTTCTATACTAAGCGCTTTCAATTTTGACTTTACTTGCTCCAAGTCAATGCCTCGTTGTTGCTGCTGCTCCTCGAATAAGGCGTACGCTTTGTCACTCATCGTGGTTCCTCCTTGGAAAATAAAGTGAGTTACGGGGGGAGGCCGCTTCGCGTGCGGATTGTTCTTCCGATCGCTGTTGCAACGGGATTTTTCATTTTATAACACATGATAAGGTTAAAATCCCGTTGCAAAGGCGAACATTTCGTTTCTTCAGAACAATTCCGCCCGCTCCGCTGCTGACCACCCATAAAGTCACTTCTATTTTTAAAGTGTTAGTGTGTATATAAAGGATGAGAACACGTAAATACGTTACATTGCTTATTTACGTGTTTTCCAAAGTGTTTTACAACCCTTCGAAACTATCGTCATGTGGCTTACATAGGTTCATTTTAATTCGGCTAGCGTGTAAAGGCTGCGGGGACGCCACCGTCGATGGTCAGCATACAGCCTGTCGTTTTCTCTGCCTTGGATGAGGCGAAAAAGGCAATGCCCTCAGCGATATCCTGCGGATAAATGTTGACCAACAGCGTCGTCCGTTTGCGGTAATGCTCCTCCAGCTGGTCGGGCTCGATGCCGTAGGCGGCAGCGCGCTCGTTGCGCCAATTGGAGTTCCAAATTGCCGAGCCTTGCAGAATGGCATCCGGCAAAATGGTGTTCACACGGATGCCATATTCACCGCCTTCTGCGGCAATACAACGGGCTAAATGTGCTTCCAGCGCCTTGACCGAGCTATAGGCCGTTACATTTTTACCTGCGTAGACCGAGTTTTTGGAACCGACGAACACCATGCTACCGCCAAGTGTCTGCTCCTTCATGAGCTTGAACGCTTCTCGTGCAACCAGAAAATAACCCGTTCCCAGCACATTCACATTTAAATTCCATTCCTTTAACGATGTTTCATCGAACGGACTGGATGTAGCAAGGCCTGCATTGTTGACGATGATATCTACACCGCCATAGGTCAATGCCGTTTCTGCATAGGCAGCCTGAATCTGCTCCTCCTGCGTCACATCCATTTTTACGGCGATGGCACGGTTTTCTCCGTAGCTGCTATTTATCTCTGCGGCTACCTTTTGCGCGCCTTCCAGATTCAGATCTGCCAGTACGACATGTGCACCTTCATCCACCAAGCGACGTGCGGTTGCACTGCCAATCCCGCCTGCACCGCCTGTAATGAACGCAATTTTACGGGAAAATTCAGCTTCTGCTGGTGCGAGTGACAGCTTATAAAGCTCCAGCGGCCAGTATTCCACGTTGTATGACTCGTTCTCGCTGAGTGAAACAAACTCTCCTAACGCCGTTGCTCCTCGCATGACAGCAATAGCACGATGATACAAGGCGCCGCTTACCTGCGCGTTGCTCCAGCTTTTTCCTGTGTTGATCATACCAATACCCGGAATCAAAATTACACGTGGCGCAGCCTCAAACATAACATCTCCCTCATGCCGATTGCGCTCGAAATAAGCTTGATACTGTTCCTTATAGGCTGCTATACCCTCAGCGAGCTTAACTTTCAAGCCCTCTACGTCCTCCACATTCGGTGTCCAATCTACATAGAGTGGCTTCATCTTGGTATGAACCAGATGATCCGGGCATGCTGCCCCAACCTGGGATAAAACAGCAGAATCTCGGCCGTTCACAAACTCCAACACATCCTCCGCGTCATCAAAGGTGAGGATCATCTTTTTCTCATCACTGACTGCACCCCGGACGGATGGCATAACTTGGGAAGCAATGCTTCGGCGCTCTTCATAAGTAAGCGCTTTATATTTTACGCCTCCAAACGCCTGCTTTTCCTCTTGACGAGCTTTAATATAGCTTTCTGCTTCTTGAATGATTTGGATTGTTTTGGCATAAGCCGCTTCGGATGTGTCTCCCCACGTAACCAGACCATGCTTTTCCATCAATACCAATTCAGCTTGTGGATGATCGATTACACCTTGGGCAATCATTTTCGACAGCTTAAAGCCAGGACGGATATAAGGCACCCATACAAAACGGTCACCGAAGATTTCCTTAGCCATTTCCTTACCGTTGTGCGCACAACACAAGCTAATAATCGCGTCTGGGTGTGTATGATCGACATGTGTAAAAGGCAGAAAAGCATGCAATAGCGTCTCAATTGAAGCCCGTGGATGCTTGGCATCTATCATACAGTTCGCCAAATATGCGACCATATCCTCGTCAGACATATCTTCCCTTTCAAATAAAGGACGAATATCCTCCATACGAAGCCCGGTGAAGTTATGCGCTTTCATTGTTGCGAGATCGGAACCGCTGCCCTTAACGTACATCACTTCTACTTCACGCCCACGAAAATCTTGTATCATCGTTTTGGCCGAAGTGTTACCGCCTCCCCAGTTGCACACACTCCTATCTGTGCCAATCAGGTTAGAACGGTATACGAGCTCTTCCAGCGTGCTTTTCTGCTCAGATGCTTGTGAAGAAATCCACAGACTTTGTACCATAGGAAAAAGACCTCCAAGTTCAGTTTTAGTTTTGAAAGGCTTTATTACAGTGGTTTTTCTTTGTTTATGGAGACTATAACACTTTTGTTTTAATTTGAAAATGAGTAATACAAAAATAATCAAAAATAAATTTAATTTTTATCCATCTAAAAAAATGGATATATTCATTTGGTAAACGATCATGGCCACGCACAAAATAAAGGCCATGTCAGAATCGGTTATAAGAACCTTTCTGGCACGGCCTCATTCGTTTAACTCATCTAATTACCCAACTATACGCATCACTTTGGCTAGCAGCTCGTACGAGCGCAGGCGCGCCTGATGGTCATATACCTGAGAGGTTGTAATCAACTCATTGGCTCTCGTCTGGTCGATTATCAAATCCATCTTTTGCTTGACGGTGTCAGGACTGCCGATGGCTGAATACCCCAGCATATTACCACGAACCATCTCCTTCTCGTGCTCACTCCATAGCTTTTCCATGTCATCCACTGGTGGCTTCAGTCCTCCGCTGTGCCCGCGCAGCACATTTAGAAACTGCTGTTCTTGTGAAGTAAAGAGCCATTTTGCTTCCTCATCAGAATCTGCAACAAGCACATTAACACCGACCATCACATATGGCTTATCCAGTGCTTTGGATGGCCGAAAATTGCGATGGTACAACTCCAGAGCCTGAAGCAAATGAGCCGGGGCAAAGTGGCTGGCGAACGCGAACGGCAGCCCAAGCTGACCTGCCAGCTGTGCGCTGAATCCGCTTGATCCCAGTAACCAGATGGGAATGTCCAGCCCTTCTCCAGGAATCGCCCTTACTCCCGGAACGGCTCCGTTCAGTGCTGGATTCAGGTAAGAACGCAGCTCATTCAATTGCTCGGGGAAATCTTCCCCAGTACTGTGAAGTCCTCTCCGCAGTGCCCTCATCGCAGGTTGATCCGTGCCTGGAGCCCGGCCAAGTCCCAGATCAATTCGTCCCGGATAGAGCGACTCTAGGGTTCCAAACTGCTCTGCAATCATGAGTGGAGCATGGTTAGCCAGCATAATACCGCCTGAACCGACCCGAATTTTGTTTGTATGTGCAGCTACATGCCCGATGATCACGGACGTAGCCGCACTGGCGACCGCCTGCATGTTATGATGCTCCGTTAGCCAGTACCGATGGTACCCCCATTGTTCAGCATGCTGGGCAAGATCCACCGTGTCACGGAAGGAATCGGCAGGAGTGCCGCCTTCAAGGACAGGTGCAAGATCTAATATAGATAGTGCAACGTTACGCGTAGTCATTATATATAAACCCCCTGTCAAAATATTATTTTATGAATTTTCCTCAACGCCTTAATTCTTTGACCCATCAATTGATGCATCAATTATGATAATGTGTCCCGTTATAAATTGCAAATGATTTAAATTTTTAGTTTTGTTCAAAAACAGTTTACTTTTACGAGAAGCTCGTCTATCATGCATTTATATGGATAATCATTATCCATATTAGCCTGGTTATAAATATTGAGGTGATTGCTAGTGCATATGAAAACAGGTGTCGAACAATCTGTCTACGCGCTTCTTCTACTCACGATGCTGCCGGACAAAGCTGTTTTACCTGGTGAGGCCATTAGCCAGCAGTTAGGTGCTTCGCCTACTTATTTTCATAAACTGTTACGTAAATTGGTTAGCTCCGATTTGATTACTTCTGTACCTGGTGTCAAGGGCGGGTTCAAATTAAAGAAAAAACCTGAGGATATACGGGTATTTGATATTTATCTGGCGATTGAAGGACAACAGACTCTCTATTCTTCCAGCGGTATCTACAACGATATGCTTGAATTAAAGAAAGACGATCAGTGTTGTTTACTGGCAAATTTGATGGAAGAAGCGGAAGCCTCCTGGAAAGCCGTTCTGAAAAGAGAAACCATCGCGTCACTATCCGCTGACTTTTTTAAAGAAGGATATGATGACAAAATGACTTCTTTGGAGAACTGGATTCAGGAAAAAATGGTCTTGTAAAGAACTCTAATGAACAGAAAGGAATATGAACATGAACGATTATTTAGTAAAAGCTCTTGCCTACAATAACCAGGTACGGGCTTATGCCGTGAGAACAACGGAAACGGTAAGTGAAGCTCAACGGCGTCATTATACCTGGCCCACAGCATCGGCTGCATTGGGACGTTCTATGACGGTCGGCGTCATGCTGGGAGCCATGCTTAAAGATGAGGATAAACTGACGATCAGGATTAATGGCGGCGGACCTATCGGCACTATTCTTGTCGATACCAACTCCAAAGGTGAAGTTAGAGGTTATGTAAAAAATCCACAAACCCATTTTGAGCTTAATCAGATAGGGAAATTAGATGTCGCCAGAGCTGTAGGAACAGATGGAGCGCTAATTGTATCTAAAGATATCGGCTTAAAACACCCATTTGTTGGACAAGTCCCTCTCGTTTCGGGTGAACTGGGGGAGGATTTCACATCTTATCTCGTCCAATCCGAACAAATTCCTTCTTCTGTAGGAGCGGGAGTTATTGTTAACCCGGATAACTCTATTCAGGCGGCTGGAGGTTTTATTATTCAGCTGATGCCAGATACGCAGGAGGAGGTTATCAGTTTTATCGAGAGACGCATTGAGAGCATTCCAAGCATCTCCGCAATGGTCATGGAAGGTCTTATGCCAGAGCAGATTCTGGGTCAGATTTTGGGAGAAAGCAACCTGAACATACTGGAAACCATGCCTGTGCAATTTCATTGTCCCTGCTCAGAAGAGCGCGTTACCAATGCCATTATCAGCTTAGGGAATAAGGAAATAGAAGATATGATCCATACCGATGGGCAGGCTGAAGCTCATTGCCACTTTTGTAACGCACACTACCATCTTACCAAAGAAGATCTCGAAGGCATGCTGGAAACAAACATCATTTAAATATGGGCTGTTCCCAAAAAGTAGGTTTAGCTACTGGGGAACAGCTTTTTTCTTTCCCAATGCTTCCGATGATTTCTTAATCCTAAACACGGTAGACTTGTTCATGATGTAAGTGATAATGTTATATTATCCCAATCACTTGAAATGAGGTGCGCTATGCTCGAAAAAGATACGCAGGAAATTCTGGCTTATTATGATGACGGTGCAGAAATAGGTAGGTTAGAGCGAGGCATAGGAAAAATAGAACTGGAAAGATCAAAAGAAATCATTTCACGTTATCTCAGCGAGTCTACTCATGTTATTTACGATATCGGCGGCGGTGTAGGGGTCTACTCTTCGTGGCTGGCAGAGCTGGGGTACGAAGTTCATCTATTTGATCTATCTTCCCAAGCCATTGAATTCACTCGTCAGCAGCAACTGAATAAACCCATCATCAGCAAGCTGGAAACCGCAGATGCCAGAAATCTTGACCGCAAAGATGAAAGCGCGGACATCGTGCTATTGATGGGACCTTTATATCATTTAACGGAACAGAAAGAACGAGTAAAAGCACTGCAAGAAGCGGCGCGTGTCTTAAAAAAAGGTGGAACGCTGATTACTTCAGCTATTTCCAGGTTTGGTTCGCTACTGTGGGGACTATCGGTATACGGCGAGCGCAATACCATTGTGGAGGAAGATGCGTTCATGGATATGGTCAGACAGGAGTTGACAGATGGTCAGCATGTGCGCCCCTCTGCTTACCCCTCTTTACTCACACGCTCCTACTTTCATACACCAGATACCTTGCGTGCAGATTGGCAGGCTGCTGGATTGCCGGAGCCTCGTGTATTGGGCGTAGAAGGTCCCATCTGGATTGCACCCGGATTTGAAGAGAAGTGGGCGGTTCCTTCCCATCGCAGCCGTTTGCTAGATATATCACGGCAGGTTGAAGAGCAGGAATCTGTGATCGGTATGAGCCCGCATATGCTAGCGGTAGGTACCAAGTCTTGAAGCTCAGCACCTCTACAATTACGGAGAGATATAGCCTATGAGAAGACGTATCTGGATACTGGGCTGTGAGCGACTGTTTCATTTTCGCAGATGGCAAAAGGACTCTCTACTCCAACGTTTTCTTGGGGGGCGCTGTCCACACTACTCGCTTCTGTACAAGGAACTGGATCGGCTGGGATAAACGAATCCTAATGTACGAAGGGAACTCCGGCAAGTGAACCTCGAAGTGGTCCGGCCTTGTCTGTCCTCCAAGCTCATTCTCGATTTGGATTCGACTGTGGAGACGGTCTACGGCAATCAGGACTAAGCGGCGAAAGGCGAGAATGCCTATAAGCCGGGGCGCAAAAGCTACCATCCTTTGCTCGCTTTTGAAGGACAGTCCCGCCTTTGTCTGAATGCCGTGCTCCGCGCGGGAAATGTTCACTCTTCCACTGAGGCTGCCCCTTTTCTGGAAGAAACCTTTAGCCTCTTAGGTCAGCACCGGGTCCAATATGTCCGGTTTGACAAGGGCTTTGGCGGCGAAGACTTCTATTCACTCTGGGAAGGACAGCAGATCGACTATATGGGCAAAACGAAATGGACCAAGCGATTGGCGGCTGAAGTGGCCGCTTGTTGGTATTGGAAACGTTACGTGGACGAAGACTGGATCATTGAAGGCATCGCCCTTGGGTACCAGGCCACGTCTTGGAAGAAACCGCGGCGGGTCGCCGTCATCCGCAAGGCGAAAGTCGTTCAGGACGACCAAGCTTGTCTCCTGCTGGATAGCGATTGGGAGTATGAAGCGATCGTCACGAGCCTGGAGTGGGAATCCATCGATTTGTGGCGCTTTTACAACTAGCGGTGTTGATAGAAAACTACATCAAGGAAGTCATAGTCGAACCACCGTACTCAAACTGGCGAAGGCATTCGTCAATCACCACACCTGGAAACGGATGGAATATCGAATCGCCCTATTGGAATGAGCGCTCCTAAAATTTCACATGGAAATGTAGATGCCCGGTCTCCTGGGGAGGGGGAATCTGTGTGCTAGTAAGCCGTTTTGGAATTTCCCCCCTGTTAATACACGCTGATTCGAAGATTTATATGAAGAACACAAGCTGCAAATATCTTTTCTATTTTTATGATGTCTTCCGGTGTGTAATTAATATTCGAGACTTTTTGTAATTTATCAGGAAAATAAACTTGACTTGGTTGATCAAAAATTAAAAATTGAGGTACAGGGTTCCATTCTTTATAATGCTCCCATAGGTTTAGACACGGGAGGGTGATAAATAAATAATAATAAAGCTATGGAAAAACGGAACCGATACACCCCAGAGTTTAAGACGAAGATTGTGCTGGAGGTCTTGCAGGAAGAGCAGACCGTGAACGAGATTGCCGCCAAATATGAAATGAGTCCGTGATGATTAGCTGGTGGAAAGCCGAGTTTCTGAGCCGGGCGTCTATGGTGTTCGAGAAAGGGACGAGTGAAGCGGACAAGATGAGAAAGGAATACGAAAGCAAACAGGAGCGCCTAGAAAAGCTGGTCGGTCAACTTACCGTTGAAGTCGACTGGCTCAATGGGAGCATTACACATCTTCCGGCAATCCCCAGTTCATTAATGAATTTCGGCATTATCGGAATGATCAGCCCGATGCCGGTGAACACCGGAAACAGGTTCAGCATAAGAACACATCATATCCCCCCTCATAATTTAAGGGTTGCTGCTCCCTCTGTAATTCTAAGCAAAAAAACACCTGCTCTTCGGCAGATGTTCCTCGCCTTTCGTATTTCTTGAGAATATCCGATCCATTTGTCCGTTCTAATCGTTCAACCCTTTGCCCTCCAGAATGGGCTGTGTGTATGTTTCAACCCTTGAAACGCGCGTTTTGAACTGCTTCGGTTGTGGTACACTCTCCAATCCAGCGCTTAGTTTTTCGTCAAGCATGAACGTGCGAGCAGCGGAGAGATTGTTGTTCCTTTTCATAATTGATATATCTACAACTCAGTGCATGTAGCGCGTTTATTGCTGCTCGGCAAATCTCCACCAGGCAAATGTTCCGACTATTCCGGCTATTCCCGTAGACGCAAGAATGATTATACTACTCAACTTTAAAAACCCGGTGCTTTGAAATACCGACGGGATGGTCCACGGAAAATAGGGGCCGAATCCAAAAGAGGCCAAAACATTTGAGAGAATGACGATTATTAGGATGAGTCCTAATGGTGCCAAGTATCCCTTGCTCACATTGGCCAGAAGAGTGCCTGGTGTGGTAACAATAATAAACAATAGCGATGTTATAATGAATTTAAAGAAGATATTCCAAATAAAAGAAGCTAACCCGCCCGCAACTCCTAGAATACCCCCCACGGCAAAACCTATGGCAAACATATACATGGAAAGTAATAGGCTCCATGCTAAAATTACAAGAAATTTGGACAGTACAATTTTCGATCTGGAAACGGGCTTTGCAAGCAAATCTTTAATTGTTTTATCCGAAAACTCTCGTCCAAATACCCATGCCGCGATAAAGGTGTACCCGATAAGTCCCAGCGGGGCAAGACTATCAAGCAATTCGGTTAAATACATTTTCCAATTGATGCCGCCGGCGTCACTGGATAAAATAATTCCGACTCCCATCATGATTGGCCCAAATGCAAAAATAAGAAATACCAACCAAAACACATTGGCGCGAATAATCTTGCGAATCTCACAATGTAAGACAGAAAAAATATTCATTATATATTCCCCCTTATATATTCCCCCTTGTCATACCAATTGTGCGGAGAAAATATCCTTCCAAATCCTCCGTAATCACTCGAAGCAATGTTGGCGGTTGATTGGATTTAACCAGCAGTTCGGCCAGTCGTTCAGGACTATCCGCTGCGTGGTCATCGGTTAGTTTAATATAGCCGTCTATTATCTCCTCAAATTCATATCCATGCTCTTCAAGCACCTCCTTTAAGGCATGTTTGTCGCGGCCATTCACCACTAAGTTTTTCTGTAACGATTGCTCCAGCTTATCCATTGCGACTTCTTTAACAAGATGGCCATTGTGAATAATCCCAATGCGTGTGGAAACTTTCGAGAGTTCCTCTAACAGATGGCTGGATATAAAAACAGTTACGCCGAAATTTTTCGCTAGGTTATATAACATATTCCGTATCTCCGCCACGCCTGCGGGATCGAGGCCATTTATCGGCTCATCCAATATTAGAATTTCCGGATTGTGAATCATTGCTTTCGCAAGTCCCAGGCGTTGTTTGTTTCCTAAAGAAAGATTCTTTGCCTTCTTCTGTTTGTGCAGCTCAAGCCCCAACTTATAGATAACCCGATTTACGGAATCTTTGTCAGGCACCCCTTGCATGCGTCGTGCTATGTCAAGATTTTCAACTACAGTTAAATCGGGATAAAAAGTAGCCTCCTCCAAATATCCAACCTTGTCCCATAATTTATAGTTTCCGGCATCGACCTTTTCACCTAACATATAGAGCTTGCCGGAGGTTGGCTTGAGCATCGCCAAGAGCATCTTTATGGTCGTTGTCTTTCCAGCGCCATTCAGTCCCAAAAATCCAAATATCTCTCCTCGGCTCACCTCCAGCGAAAGATTGTTCAATGCGATATAGTCGCCAAATTTTTTGTGCACTCCCTCAATTTGTATGGCGGGCGTTCCGCCATTTTTTTCCTTTGATAAAATACTCAAAGCCTTCAACTCCTCCATAAACAGAGAGCTTATTCAGGATTCTAAGTACGACACTCCTGAACAAGCTCAATCAGAAATTTTTCAATAAATCTACTTTATGATGTCCTGGCAATCGCTTAAGCGAGGCGAGGCTGGCCCAAGCCCAATTGAGCAGAGCCAATTCAGCACTACCTCATGCATCACGTTGATGTTGTCTACCTGACAGTGTTCTAATCCGCCAAGTCGTCTATCCTCTATCGGGTAGAACGTCTTGTTTTTCGAACCCGCTTGCTCGTAATTCTTCAAGGCTTGTGTCAGCGGATTTGGCTGAACCAATATCTCTTCCGCTCCGTGCATTACAAGAAGCGGACATTCTATCTGGTGGAGCACGCCCTCAAGATCATAGGCAAAACGCGGATTCCCCGCAAAATCCTCCAAGCTTTTTGCCCCCAGAATTCTCATGCCGTGTGCGGCCAGACTCGGCGGCATCCATTTAAGCATGGCATCCCAGTCGAAGGCGTGCGTACCGCCGTCGGAGATGACGGCAGCAATCCTGTGATCGAACGAAGCGAATCGCAGCGAGTCGTAAGCCGCAAAACTCTCACCGTGCACGATAATCTTATCGGGATCGACTTCCGGCCGCGTTAGAAGAAAGTCGATTGCCCGGGAATGGAAAGCCTCACTGTCCGCTCGTCTTCCTTTTCCCTTTTCGTACAGCGAGAGGCCGGTCCCAGGCTGGTCATAGACCAGAAAGTTATATCCACACGAAATAAAAGCGGGACCTAGCCAGAAATAGTTTTCAATTGACCACTCGTCGCCACCGTTGAGAGCAAAAAGGGTCGGCTTCGGACCTTTTATCCAGGAAGGGGAGAAGAAGTAACCATCCAACTTGACATCTTCGTAATCGACTTGGATCTTCTCCGGTTGGACATCGAAGTACTTTCCGGCAGCTTCGAAGAGTTCATTTACTTTCTTAAATATACGGATTTTCTCGGTGTCATCATCCATCACCGCATATTCCGCAATTCTGTAGTAATTGCAGGCACGAATGTAGCAGTTTCGTGCTGTATACCAGTTTCCAGCCGTTTCGGCCTCCTTGCCGTGTCTTTCCAATACCTGAGCCGTTATGAGCCACTCCCTGTGCCACGTGTCCTTGTCATCGGGGTCGATTTTTTTGCAGGCCTCGTAGATCTCGGTGACGTCCGTAGCACCGAGGCTTGCCATACCCAAAGCTTTGGTGACTTGGTATGACATCATGTAGTGATTGGGCCAACGGCTGAACTCAATTGACATTGCAACATCCTCCTTTTCCAGTTCTAGTGATTGTAGTTTTTTTACTACAAGTAATTTTTACAACACAAAGATAAAGCTTCTTTAAAAGAAAAATAAATGTTTATAAAGAGAATATAAAAAACTATAAACCGCTGAAAAAACAAAAAAGGCTGCTGCCTGGGTGTTCACACCCGGCAGCAGCCTTTAACTCCTGTAGTAAAAGAAAATGTGCAAAAATAAAATCAGTGTTGTGCGGCCAAGGGAAGGCTGAATCTTATCCCCAAACCGCCATATTCGGAAGGGTAGGCGCAAATTTCGCCCCTATGATGTTCAATAATGGATTTACAGCTTGCAAGACCCAGACCCAGCCCGCCCTTTTGGATTTGCCGCGATTTATCCACAGTGAAAAATTTGAGGAACAGAGAAGATATATCCTTATCCGGCACTCCAATTCCATTATCTTCGATTTGAAAAAAGGCATACTGTCCTAGCGGGTATCCGGTCATATACACTTTCAGTTTATTTTTCCCTCCATATCTTACAGCATTGCTAAAGAGGTTGCCGAAAACCCGACGTATCATCGGTTCATTGACCATCAGCAATATATTTTCCGTGAATGAATGGCGGCAAGTAAGCTCGTTGTCAAGTCCCGCCAACTCATACTCATATTCAAGGGCAATGTTTTCAAATAATTTTGATGCTTTTACAGGTTTAGCTACCATAGATTCCAACTCCAGTTTTTCTTTGGTGAAGCTGGAGAAATCATTGATGAGTTCGACCATATATCCTGACTTCCTTTGAATCAAATCATAATATTCCTGCTTTTCAGTTTCTGGTAAATCCTTGTGTGTAGCCAGCAGTTCAGTAAAACCATTAATAGATGTCAAGGGTGTTTTCAAGTCGTGGGCAATTGCCGCGATCATATCGATCTGCTCTTTGTGCGCGAGTTGAAGCCGATGCTCCATCTTATTGAAGTGCTTATAAAGTTCTCCGATCTCATCATTACTTCTCAGAGCTAGCGGAGGCAGTGGATGTACAATATTTACTTCTTCAAGCCTGGTATTCAGAAGCTGAATGGGTTTCTCTATGCAAAAATGAATATAGATAATCAGAATAATAAATATGAAACAGGCAATTGCAAATATGGGCAGGAGCAATGCTATATATCGCGAGTCCAGCAATGAACTGCGTATAGGGGAATATACTGCAAAGACAAGCTTCAGATACATTCCAATCGAAAACATGAATATTATAAACATCAGCAGGAACAAAAGAGGAAGCTTTATTTTCAGTTTCATACTACTGCTCTCTTTCCGTGTATTTATATCCTATGCCCCATATTGTTTTAATAAAGTCATATTCAGAACCAAGTTTCTTACGGATATTTTTTATATGAACCGTTACGGTATTTATTTCTCCGTATTCGTCTCCCCAGACGTTTTCATATATCTGCTCACGAGTCAATACATGATTGGGGTGGCGCATGAGGATAGACAGAATCTGAAATTCCTTCGTTGATAAGTCGAGCCTCCTGCTATTCAGAAATGCTTCAAACGTCTTATCGTTCAAAATGAGCGGAGCATCCGCCTTTTCGTTACTGGGACTAAGTTCATCCCACTCTTTAAAAAGCCTGTCCACTTTTCTGAAGTGAGCCTTTATCCTGGAGACAAGCTCCTGAATACTGAAAGGTTTGGTCATGTAATCGTCTGCTCCTATTTCGAGCCCGACGATTTTATCAATGTCCTTATCACGCGCACTTAAAAACAGAATTGGGACATTATAAGAATTTCGGATACTTCTGCAGACATCAAGTCCATCCATATCAGGCATCACTATATCAAGAACGATGAAATCAATGTGATTTTCTTCCAATGCAGATAAGGCTTCTTTCCCGGAACATGCCGAAATTATTGCAAATTGCTCGTACCTTAAACTCTTTGTGATGAGTTTTACGATTTCTTCATCGTCGTCTACAACTAATATCGTTTTTGGCATCTTTATACCTCCCAACCTCTTTAAATGGACTGCATTTATATAACACACAAGAGCCGCATGGACTCGAATTGACAAAAAAAGTCGCGCTCAAAGCGCCTCTCCAGTTCCGGATATTTCTCCTTTGGATGCCAGTTGAGGTAATAGGATTTCTTGAAGCAACATGTTGATTTCTTTTAAAAATTTATTGTCCGGACTTCCTCCCAGAAAAATGCCTTGGGGGTTGCTCAATACAGCGTTATCCCCATTATTAGATAAAAAATTCTACCCGGTATGGTGCCGCTAATGACACCTTGAATCGATATGTGATGCTTCATTGTATTAAAAAGACCGAATGCCTTATAAAAATAAGATTCTGCGAGTTCCATTCCTTGAATCATGTGATGAGCACACATCTGTCTGATTTGCCTCCCATAAGCCTATGAGAGTTTCGATGGTCTGTACTTGATGCCTCGCTTCATTATGGATAAAACATACAATTCGGTCAAGTATACTTTGGGTAATGAAGAAGGCCTCGGCAGCACAGTTGAATGGCTTCCATGGATAGGCTATTGTAAGGATAGGATAATTTTCCCAGATAAAAGAACTTACAGGAGGTCGTTCTTGATGATCCTTGAACTGGTGGCCCTTATTTCTACTGCTGTCTTGTCTACGTTTTTTTCCTTTCGATACCGTTTGTGGAGACGACTATAGTGAGAAGTGAACAAGAGATGCTGCATACCATTCTCCAATTTGCTCAAGAGGACGAACGGGTACATGCTGTGATTATGAACGGTTCACGCGCCAATCCACATGCTCTACGAGATATTTTTCAGGATTATGACATCGTCTTTCTCGTATCTTCCATGGACAGCTTTATTCAGGAACGTGGCTGGATTCACCATTTTGGTGAATTGATCATTATGCAGACGCCCGATGAGCATATGGAACCTACCCCGATGCCCCATGATCGCTTTGCTTTTCTCATGTTATTTACGGACGGCAATCGCATAGATCTTACACTCTACCCTACGAATAACATCGCCAATTGGACCCGAGACAGCTTAAGTGTACTGCTGCTGGATAAAGACGGGCTTGTGGAGCCTTTCCCACCGCCAAGTCTTCAAGATTATAAGACGATACCTCCAACTGCCCAAGTCTATGCGAATTCCTGCAACGAGTTCTGGTGGGTCAGTACTTATGTGGCTAAAGGGTTATGGCGACAGGAGCTGCCCTATGCTAAATTTATGCTGGATCGGCCTGTTAGAGATGCGCTCCACTTGATGCTGGAATGGCATATTGGTATACGAACAGACTTCGCGGCAGATCCGGGTAAACAGGGAAAATATTTTGAGAACCACCTTGAGCCTGGACTTTGGACACTCTATATCCAAACGTTTGCGGATGCAGATTATGAACATATGTGGCAGTCTCTTTTGATCATGGGAAATTTATTTAGAGAAGTTGCCTTGGAAGTAGCGAACTATTATGGTTACGAATATCCGACTCTGGACGATCAACGTGTTACGAACTATCTCCATCACGTAAAAGCTCTCCCAGCAGATGCTAAGGACATTTATTGATAAAAAAAAAACCAGTCGGCACTTGATTTTCATGTGCTAGGCTGGTTTTTTTTTTATACTCTAAGTTATTCTGTCCTATATGCTCCTTTAGGTCTGCTCCAAAATATTATTTTTCGGTCAGAACCCGGTCACCTCTGCTCGCAGGCTGAGAGATAACCAAAAATTCAACATCCTGATTCGTTTCATTAAACATTTGATGAGGCACCATAGGAGGAACCTCACACCCTTCCTGAGATCCTAATTGGATTCGTTCACCATCCACTTCAAGTACCGCTGTACCTGATAAAATAAAGAAAAATTGGCGCGCATGATGATGATAATGTCTGACCTCATGTGTATTTCCGGGCATCCGCTCATGAATAATGCTCAAATCATTATTTTTCACCAAGCGCCAACCATCACATTGATCTCCCCATATATAATGTTCCGCATTATTTTTACTAATTTTCATTATTGAACTCCTCCTTTTGCAATTACAGTTTATTTTATATATGAATTCATAGAGCTACAATCTTAATTATAAAACGGCAGGACAAATATAGAAAAAGTCCGACTTAGTCAGACTTTTTTATATATCCGCCTCGATAATTTCCTCCAACTTTATCCAGCTAAAATCCTCTTCCCCACGGGACAGCTTCACTTCTCGCCGACTTGTATTAATCACCGTAACCAATCCACGAAGCTCCTCATCATCAAACGGGTTGAACACTTTTAGCGTAATAGGCTTCCGTTCGTTATAGGATACGATGATGGCCTGTTCAATCTGCTGCATTTCCTGATCGTCCAGTGCTGGCTTGCCGCGCCTTCCTTGCTCCTTCATCAGTCTCAAATATGCCTCCCGATGCTCAGGCAAAATCATGCGCGAGCTTTCCCATATGCCATTTCCTTCAAGCTTTTTCCCCATCGTAAGCCCCTCCTATGCTGTTCTGGTTACCGGATGCCATGCCAATACATAATCTAATCGAAAAACACGTGGCTGGCCTGTCTGTAGACAGGTGGCTCGTATCAAGCCATTCTGCACACGATGCACCTCGATACGCCGATGAGACAGCTTGCCCTTCCGATCCAAATACACGATTTCCACGATCTGCCCCACGTATTTTTCCAACATGATCCTTCACTCCTTATCAGAACGTTTGTTTGTATTATATGCGAACATGCGTTTGATTATCAATGTAAAAAAATCCCCTGAGGGATTTGACTCTCTCAAGGGAATTAAAATTCATAGGTGGATAGCTTAATATCTTCTTTATTCAAATCTTTCAGCGGGTAGACAGGGCCATTCCAATAAGTCAGAATATCAATCGGCTCATTAGTACCATGTTCTTTTAAAGAAAGAGATAATTCAAGTAATAAATGTGGAAGTTGATAAGAGCTTGTTAAAAACTGATATTCCTCTGGACTTTCACAATCTTCTGCTCGATAGAACACAAAGTATCCCTCGGTATGATCCCCAATGAGTACAATATAACGAGCAAGAAACATAATTTCGCCATTGGCAAAAGGAATGGAATGTGTCGAAGCAGAGATCAAATCAGTCTCTAATCCCTCAATACGAAGGGTAAGTTCATTGTTAAGAGCATCCATTCTTTCTCTTTGTTCGCTGATGAGGTGTTCATAATTTACAGGGACAAGCCCTCCATTCTTGATCGTAGCGATCAATTCGTCTATAAATACTTTTTGAGACAACACTCGATTGCTCATCCTATTCATCTCCATATTCGTGAAAATAAGCATGGAATTCTCGCTTTAACATGTTCAATATTTATGTATTAAAATCTTGATTCATTAACTCCCCAGCATTTTTGTGACTGCATTCACGACCCTTTCCATCTCAAATGGTTTAACAATAAAGTCTTTTGCACCTGCCTGAAATGCTTTTATAATCGCTTCCTGCTGCCCCAAAGCAGAACACATCAAAATGTTGGCTTGAGGATCAAGCTCTACAATCTTTTTAACAGCCTCAAGTCCGTCCATCTTAGGCATATTAATATCCATGGTGATTAAATCGGGACGAAAGTGTGCGTATTTCAAAACAGCATCATACCCATTTTCTGCTTCCGCGATAACAGCGTGACCTAAATCCAAAAGAATATCCTTAAGCACAGAACGCATAAATAAAGAGTCATCCACTACTATAACTGTTGCCAAATTAACCTCTCCAATCCGTTGTCAAATGATATTGCACGCCCAAACTTCAATATCGGTGAATAAACTAGTAATATTAATAGAAAGAATCTGTAAAAATAAAAACGCTACCAATGAATTATAAAAGAAATTTGAAACTAGCTACTACAGCATTAGTTTTCAAAAAAACGTTTCACAATGACGTAAATAATTTATGTAGTGTGAAGATTACAAAGTACTAGGTATCTATTGAAACCTTAGTACTATATAAGCTGAATTTAAAAACTACCTATCGTGCCACTCCGCAGACGGATGGTACTTTCTTGTACAGCACCATTCCGCCTACTCCGTTTTCATGTAAGTTTGTGAACCCGTTCTGATTAACAATTTCTACTTTTTTAGGATTCTTAACTTTAGAATATGTAGCCTATATTATAATGTTTCAAATTCAAAGCCCCCTGTCATACCATGCATTACATCACAAGTGAGCCAATCTAATGCATTTTTACTCAATAACTTCATAACAATTTCTTGTATCTTTACAGATATGTCTCCTGTTAGACAAGATGCTAATTGAATAGATACAGTGCTCCGATCTTCAACGTAAAAACGATGCAAACCCGTTTGATAAATTCTCTCCACTCTTGCCAAATGAACAGTGCCAGTTAGAACATACATAGCATAACCTGGCTTAATAAGATAAGCCTCGCTCGTTTCATAATCAAGTTCTTCCTCTTCCCATACATGAACAATCACAATCTTCTCAAGCACAGCAATGTCTGACATGTCCTTTTCCTCTTTTCTAAAAAAATTTATTTGACCGGATCAAAACTTAATCTAACAACCAAGCAAGTATAATAATCAATTCGTTTGTGAAAAATAGATTTCTAGTAGATATTATCGTTTAATATTTATCGTTATACGATAACTCCTATAATGAATATACACTCCTAAACGTTTATCGTCAAATGATTATTTCATAATGCTTACTAACAGGGTAAAATACTTGATAAGAGGTGATTATCTTTGGCGATAAATATAAAGTTAGAGGAAACATTGGGCAAAGCAGGAATCACAAAAAATGCCTTGGCTCGTGAAGCAAAAGTTCGACCGAACTTAATCTACGATATGTGCGATGGTAAGACAAAACGCATAGATCTGGAAACATTAAGTCACATTCTCGACACATTAGAAGATCTTACAGGTCAGAGACATAACCTGAGCGATGTTCTGGAATATATCCCACGCAACGCAAAAAACGATCTCTCTTCTGTCTAATGGAGAGAGATCGTTTTTATGGTCTACGTAATAGAGATAACTGCTTATAGCAATAAGTAAATATAATATACCGCAGCTTTTTAAGTATATTTCTGACCTTTTCGGACAGTGTCCTAAAGGAAGCAACAAACTCATAGCAGGCGGCGGTTTTACCGTGCCTGTTCCGGCTGGTGGATAATGATTTTCTCGATACACTCGATAGCTTAGGGTAAATAAAAGCCTCTCTTCCAAAGCGGCCGCTGTTGTTATCAGATGAAAAGCGTGGTTGATCACGCTCATGACTATCCTACAGCTTTTCAGCGTATAGGCTCGTAATTTTCTTGCACATCAATGAGAAGGACTGTACTTCATCTTCTGTTAATGCTTCTTCCATTAAATTCATGATTTCATTTCCGAAATCCTCAACACGGTTAAGAAACGCTTTTCCCTCACTAGTAAGTACAATATTATAAGAGCGGCGGTCATTGAGTTGCCTTTCCTGATTTATATACTTTTTCTCCAACAGACGTTTCGTCAATTTAGAAATACCCGATTGTGAAATACCTTTCATTTCAGCGAGTTCTTTTGTTGTTTTTAGGACCTTGCTTATTCAAAGTATCCAGTATATAGTATTGTGCCGTTGATACACCTTCTACGCTGAACCGGTTAGAGTAAGCTAAAATCATACATTGAAAAGGAACATAACTATCTTCTAAATCTTTTGTTGGCATTGCTTTTCCTCCTATGTGCGCTCAATATATTCTTTCAGGTAACTTCCTGTAAGTGAATCTCTGCATTTAACTAAATCTTCCGTTAACCCCGTAAATATGATTTCACCACCATTTTGCCCGGCAAAAGGACCTAAGTCGATAATCCAATCAGATTGACAAATAATATCAAAATTATGTTCGATTACAATAAGGGTTGAATTTTGTTCCACTAGGCGATTCATTACACCAATTAACTGTTTTATATCCGCCATATGCAGGCCAGTTGAAGGTTCATCCAGAACATAAATTTGCCCGTCATTTTCAAGCTCGGAAGCAAGCTTTATCCTCTGTAATTCCCCGCCTGATAAAGTGTTTAGTGGTTGTCCCAAAGGAATATAAGTGATTCCAACATCTGAAAGCATTTTTAATCCCCTGCTAATTTCTTCTTCCTGAAAAAAGTCCAAAGCTTCGGCTACAGTCATTTTAAGGACTTCACTAATATTTTTGCCTCTTAGCTTGTATTGGAGCACTTCATCGGTAAAACGATCCCCTTGGCATTCCTCGCACACGGTAACAATTGTATCCATAAAAGCTAAGTCTGTGTATGTAACACCCAAGCCTTTACAAACAGGACAAGCCCCTTGCGAATTAAAGCTGAACAGGGAGGCACTAACACCGTTCTTTTTTGCAAATAACTTTCTGATCCTATCAAAGATCCCCATAAAGGTGGCTATATTTGAACGTTTTGACGCTTGTATCCCTTTTTGATCGATGAATATAGTTTCAGGAAAAAATTGAGGTAATACTTGATTGATAAGCGTACTTTTTCCTGAACCAGCGACACCAGTTACAACGGTCATTACTCCTTTGGGTATTTGAACCGAAATATTTTTCAAATTATGTAATGTTGCATTTTCGATGGAAAGCCAGCCTTTTGGGGTGCGTGTATTGAGTTTAAACTCAGGCTGGTGTGACAAATATTTCCCAGTCAGTGTACCCGATTCCTTTAATCCTTGTAAGTCGCCCTGATATACAATTTCACCACCATAAATTCCCGCACCCGGTCCCATGTCGATTACATGGTCTGCAATCTTTATCAGATCGGGGTCATGTTCCACGATAAGCACGGTGTTGCCTTTGTCTCGCAAAAGTTTCATAAGGTCATTTATTTTGCTTATATCATGGGGATGTAGCCCTATGCTTGGCTCATCGAAAATATAAGTAAGGTCAGTCAGACTACTTCCCAGTTGACAAACCATTTTGATTCTTTGCGACTCCCCACCTGAAAGAGTAGGTGTTTCTCTATTTAAACTTAAATAGCCTAATCCAATCGATACCATCTGCCGCAGCCGATTGACTAACTCTGAAACGATTGTGGTGGTCATCGGAGTATGAATGGCCTCAATAAACTCTAAAAGTTCACTCACCTGCATTTCAGCACATTCAGCGATATTTTTCCCATTCACTTTACAAGATAGGACCTTGTCACTCAGGCGTGTCCCGTTGCAGTGTGAACAAGTCTGTTTGGTAACAAAACGTTCAATTTGTTTACTGTATCTTATCTTTTCTCCTTCTTCTTTTTTTAGAAAACTCCGCTCAATGCGCGGGATCAGCCCCTCATACAACGAGGTTTTGTGCCATTCAGGTGAGGGTTTTTTCACTTTTATACCATCAGCGTAAAGAAGCATTTCCAACTCGGTTTCGGAATAATCCTTAATTTTTTTGTCATTGTCAAAAAAACCCGAATGAATATAGCGTGTTAATCGCCAACCCCCAGGTTCAAAGGTGGGAAAACAGACTGCGCCCTCGTTTAAGGATTTGTTTTTATCTAACAGTCGTTCGATATCAACTGTTTCAACCTTTCCCAAACCTTGACATTGGCTGCACATACCCGCCAGATTATTGAATGAGAACACATCAGAGTACCCTACAAACGGAGTTCCGATTCGTGAAAATAACAGTCGCAATAGAGAATAAATATCTGTAACTGTCCCTACTGTTGACCTTGCGTTACCACCTAACCGTTTTTGATTGATAATAAAAGCGACTGATAAATTTTCAATTGTATCCACATCTGGTTTTCCATAATGCGGCATACGGTGACGAATAAAACTTGTGTAGGTTTCATTTAATTGCCGTTGTGATTCTGCCGCTATTGTATCGAATACCAAAGATGATTTCCCTGAGCCGGATACACCTGTAAAAACGGTAATTTCTTTTTTGGAGATCACCACATCTATATTTTTTAGATTTCGTTCCCTCGCTCCTAATACCCGTATACAATTGTCGCTCATTTCATTTACCTTCTTTACAATATAGTTGATTAGGTTGATAGTTGATATGATCAACTATATTTTATCATTATTTTTATGAATGGCAATGTTGAACTTAGTCAGCAGACACGAAAATCACCAGTAACCAAAGGGCCGATAGTCATAAAAAAAGACGCCGCTATTATGCCGACGTCTTTTTCGAACTATTTATTTAAAGTTTACTTATTCATTCAAGGCTTTTTTCAAAGCCTCCAGATTGTTTTTCATCACACCAAGGTAATCCAGGTTCTTCTGTTTGTCTTCATCTGTCAATCCTTCGAGCGGATTCAGTACATCGGTTTTTGAACCGATTTCAGTAGCTACGGTCTCAGCGACCTTCGGATCAACAAGAGTTTCGAAGAAAATCGTTTTAACATTATTTTCTTTGGCAAATTTGATAATACCCGCCAGCTTGTCCGGTGTAGGCTCTTGCTCTGGAGATAAACCGGCAATGGGTACTTGGGTTAGACCGTATTGCTTAGCCAAATAGCTAAAAGCAGCATGCTGCGTAATAAAGTCTTTACGTTTTACATCTTTCAGACCCGTTTTGAACTCGGTATCCAGTTCTTTCAGCTTAGCGATATAAGCATCGGCGTTTTTCTCATAATCAGCTTTGTTTGCCGAATCGGCTTTTACAAGCCCTGCTTCTATAGCTTCTACTTCTTTTTGAGCTAAGACTGGATCAAGCCATACATGAGGGTCCAGCACATGATCGTGATCATGGCCTTCCTCTGCGTGTGCTTCTTCTCCTTCTTCCTCCTCAGCAGTCCCTTCCATCAGGTTCAACCCTTTGCTCGCTTCAACTACAACACGCTTATCGTTGGACGCGCTGCTCAAAGCCTGTTCTGCCCAACCTTCGACAATACCGTTATACACAAATACGTCAGCATCCTTAACCTGTGCCATATCTTTGGCGCTCGGTTCCCAGTCATGCGGTTCAGCACCAGCAGGAATCAACGCGGTTACGTTAGCATGGTCACCAGCAACTTGCTTCGTGAATTCATACATTGGATAAAAAGTGGTGACTACATTCAGCTTCTTACCACTGTCTGCTGTTTGTGCAGCATTCGGCTCGGTTTGGGAAGCATTTGTAGCTGCATTATCGGATTTGGCTCCGCAGCCAGACAAAATAAGTGCTAGTCCCGCAGACAATACAAATGATTTTTTGAACCATGTATTCATATTCATTACTCCTTTATGCGTTAGATTTTTTAGTTAATTCTCACTGTAATTACACTCACTGGCCTGTCGCATTCTTCCGCCGGGAAGCCTGTTGCTTGCCCAGCTTACGGACCAGCTTTTGAATACCAGCTCCTACGATCAGGAATAATAACAGCACCATGGCAATCGTCCCCCCTGGGGGTGTACTGAGTTCATATGATGCCGTTAAACCCATAAATACGCCGATCAACGCAGTGACCATAGATATCCAGATGGCTGCCGCGAAGCTCGGTGCAATTCGAATCGCCAGCGCTGCAGGGAGCACGATGAGTGAGGAGACAAGCAGCACACCGACAATCGGCATGGCTGCGGCTACAATCATCCCTGTTAAAATACTAAACGCAAATGAGATAGACTTGACAGGAAGACCATTAGTCTTTGCCGTTTCCTCATCAAAGGTAATCTGATACAAAGGACGCCGGAATACAAAAAAGAAAATACCTCCGATCACAGCCACTACAATCATCAACATCAGCTCTGTCTGATTGACCGCTACGACCGAGCCGAACAAATAAGCGGAAAACCCTTTGTTGATGCTCTGATTCAGATTCATTAAAATAACAGCCGTCGATAGGCCACCTACCATTATAATAGCCACAGAAATCTCACTATATGTTTTATAAGACCTGCGGACGTATTCAACGATAATCGCGCCGATTACGGCAACAACAAATCCGGTTATCGTCGGGTTAATGCCTAAATAGGCACCCGCTGCCACCCCTGCCAGCGATACATGCGATAGCATGTCCGCCATGAGAGCCTGACGCCGCAGCATCAGGTATACTCCAAGCACCGAGGCCAGCAGTGCAATTACCCCACCGGCACAAAATGCCCGCTGCATGAAGTCGTAGTGCAGCATTTCCATCCGCCATCTTCCTTCCTTTCAAGCTCAATAATTCGATCCAGATAATGTTGTACTTCCGATAGTCCATGGGTCACCATGACCACAGTTCTTCCATATTCCTTAACCTGCTGATTCATCAGATCGTAGAAATGATGGCGGCTTTCCTGATCCATGCCGGTCGTGGGCTCATCCAAAATGAGCAAATCCGATTCCTGAGCGAGCGCTCTCGCCACACAAATGCGTTGCTTTTGTCCACCGGACAATTCGCCGATTTTACGGTGACGCAAATCCCACATGCCTACCTGACGCAGCGCCTGCTCAGTCAGATCATGATCCTCAGAACGCATACGGCGTAACCAAGAGCCATGAGTATATCTTCCTGAACGGACAAATTCCAAAATCGTACTTGGAAATCCGCCATTGAAAGCAGCAATTTGTTGGGATACAAAGCCGACAACAAGCTTTTTGCCTTCACCTGTACGGTTAGACATAAACACCTTGCCCTTCCAAGGCTGAAGCAAGCCGAGTAATAGTTTGAGCATGGTTGATTTGGAAGCACCATTCGGTCCGGTAATAGCCACAAATTCTCCCGAAAAAATTTCAACATTGGCATCCACCAAGTTAGGAACATCTCCGTAGCCAAATGTGACCTGTTCCAATGAGGCCAATAACATGACGCAAATCTCCTTTTCCTTTAAAAAGCCTGGAGCCATCTGAGCGATCATCATTTGCGCAGATTCTCCAGGTCGTTTATGATCATTAAACCATCTACCGTAATTATTACGATTTGGTAATAAAAAAATAAGCGTTTGATAAACGTAACCTTTACGCATTAGCAAGTTTAACAGTTTAGGCAAGGTTCGTCAATGTTTTGGCAACTCTTTTGTTTGTTTACTTCATTTTGTCCGGGTACAAGCCTTCAGCCAAGGTTTTCAGTGCAATCGGTGCACGTACACCTTCAGCCGCCGCGGATAATGGCAGGACAATAAACCGTTTGTTTTTGATCGCTTCCACACCAGCCAGCGCAGGCTTGCTCAGGAGCAGCTTCTCTTTATCAGCCAGTGAAGTATCACCATAGTCAAGAATGACGATCACATCAGGGTTACGGTTCACAACCTCTTCCCAGCTTACTTCGGTGAAACTTTTGTCAATATCATCAAAAATATTTTTCGCCTTCACACTTTCAATCAAGGACGTTAGATAATTGTTGGCAGCCGTAAAGGGCTTGTCTTCTCCGCTGTCATAAACAAACACCTTGGGTGCCTGCTCAACAGTACCAATTTGAGTCTGAATGGACTTCACTTGTTCACGAATGTCATTTACCAGCTTTTCTGCACGCTCCTCAACCCTGAAAATACGCCCAATATTTAGTATATCCTGATATACATCTTCTAATATGGGACCCGGCTTGTTTGAGGACTTCTGTACATAGGTCAGCACCCCTTGTTTGGCTAGCTCCTCACGGGAACCCAGATTTTTATCATTAAAGGCACTCTTCCAGCCTGCATAGGCAAAATCCGGTGCAGCGGCCATAAACACCTCTTTGGACGGATATTGTTCGGCCAGTACCGGAATTTTGTCATATTGATTCTTATATTTCGGTAAAATCTGATCATCCAAATACGCAGTTCCTACCATAGAGGATTCCAGTCCAAGAGCCAGCATAACCTCAGTCGCGTGCTGGTTCAGTGTAACCGCGCGTTTGGGCGCCTCGGGAAATGCCATTTTAACGCCCATGTTCTCAAGCTCTACCGACGTCTTATTGGTTGCCGATTGCGATGCGGCAGGTTGCTGCCCGTTTGCCGATGGATCGCTTGTTTGAGCCGTGTTTCCTGCTGCGCAGGCTGATAACAACAGCATCATCGCCAAAGCGATCATAACCAGCGGTAACGCGGGCTTGCTATATTTTTTCATATGTACCGTCTCCTCTTTTATTTGTAGTTTATCTTACCTCATCATATCACCTGTTCTGTTCGCGTCATGGATAGCCTCCTCTCCTGAGAGAATCCGGTAAAAAGGTAATATTCGGCTTCCCGGTTTTTGGATGAATACAGATTTCTGTCTCCACCCCGAATACACTCCACAGCAGGTCTGGCTGAAGCACATCC
Organism: Paenibacillus sp. SER-28; assembly: GCF_052906305.1. Classification (NCBI taxonomy): domain Bacteria; kingdom Bacillati; phylum Bacillota; class Bacilli; order Caryophanales; family Paenibacillaceae; genus Paenibacillus; species Paenibacillus sp. SER-28. Next base: position 47,328 of record NZ_JBRECM010000011.1, read on the forward strand.
TCCGTTATGCCGGAGGCTACCACTTTGCCTTCTTTTAATACATACATTCGATCACAATAAAATGCCGCCAAATTCAAATCATGTAGTGCAGCTAGCGTAGTTATCCGAAGTGTTTTGACCAAATCCAGAATTTGCAGCTGATACCGGATGTCCAGATGATTTGTTGGCTCATCCAAAACAAGAAATTTCGCCTGCCCGGCCAAAGCTCTGGCGATCAATACCCGTTGCTTTTCGCCGCCAGACAAGGTGGCAAAGCCCTGATCCGCCTGAGCATTCATGCCTACCCGCTCCAGCGCCTGCTCGACCAATTCATGATCGGCGACAGTATCTGCTTCCAGCAGTTTCTTATGCGGATGGCGACCCATCAGGACGATGTCCCGTACTGAAAAATCAAACGTTTGCGGCGCATCCTGACTCACCACTGCCATTTGTCGGGCCGTTTCTTTATACTTCATCCGCAGCATATCTTGGCCATCCAACGTAACCAAACCACTGTCAGGCTTTAGCACGCGATACATATTTTTGAGCAACGTCGATTTCCCGCTGCCATTCGGACCGATCAATCCGACCAGTTCCCCTGCTTTTACCTGGAGACAGATGCCGTCGATCAGCCGTTTGTCGTGAATACTGAAGGTCACGCATTCGACTTCTATATTCATTTTTCGCCTCCAAACGAGTAGGAACTACGACGCAGCAGCCACACAAAAAAGGGGCCTCCGCACACAGCCGTTACAATACCAATCGGCAACTCCTGTGGAGCCAGCACGAGCCGGGCACATACATCAGCCCACACGACAAAAATAGCTCCCGCCAACAGACTGACGGGCAGTACACGCCGATGATCTGATCCCACTATCAGCCTAACGATGTGCGGAATCATAAGCCCCACAAAGCCAATTGAGCCACTAACTGATACGACTGCCCCGGTTAAAAGAGACGCCACAACAACCAGTAATACGCGGAACGTCTGTACGTTCACACCTAGCGTTACTGCGGTTTCTTCGCCCGTTAGCAAAGCATTCAGCGAACGGTATCGGGTCAGGAGGACTACCGTTCCAACGGCTACAATGAGGCTTGGAATGAAAAGCGTGTCCCATTGAGCACCTGCCAGACTTCCCATCATCCAATACATCGCGTCACGAATGCCTTTTTCATTCGGGGCCATCGTAACGATAAAGCTAGTCACAGCCGACAGCATCATGGACACCGCCACTCCTGCCAGCAATAAGCGGGTCGTCGATATGCTCCCAGCCACACGGGCTAACGCGAACACCATAAGCATTGCAGTTAACGAGCCTATAAAAGCAGATAAAGGCAGCGCAAATCGTCCTAAAAATCCGAAAGCTCCGAACACAATTACCAACGTGGCTGTCACCGAAGCCCCAGACGAGACTCCTAAAATATAGGGGTCCGCTAACGAATTACGAATTAATGCCTGTATAGTCGCCCCTGTAACAGCAAGTCCTGCTCCTACGACAACTCCTAGCAGCACGCGTGGAAAGCGGATTTCCCAAACGATATATTGCTCAGGCTTGGTCCATGTCACGGGTATCCACTGGTCCAGCCAGGGAAGATGAGACAGTGCAATTCGCCATATCGTTCCCGGTGCGACAGCTACAGGACCGAGCATGACTGCGAGTGTCACCGAAAGCAACAGCCCAGCAGTCAGCAGCAGAATTGTTGTAAATCCCCAAGTAGACTTGCCAGCTAGGTGTGCGCGAGAATTATGTTGTGATGGATTAGGTCTTGATGGATTAAGGTTGCTCGTTCTCGAAGTCATGAACTACTACTCAATGGCTTTTCGGCCGCTTCCAACTTTCTCAATTGTTCCTCGATCTCGGAAGCAGAGAAATTCTCACCCATGACAACCGCTACATCGTTCACTGGCTTTTGCGGGCGGATCGGAATGATTTCCAGCTCCCGATAGGCAAACTGAAACATCATCTGACCCTCTGATTCCAGAAACCGCACAATTCCTTTGGCCCGGTAAATTTCAGCTGGCAAACTGCGGAACAACTGTTCAAACTCGGAGCGTGGCACAGGTTGTCCAAAGAAATGCGTGTGAACCACTACGTGGTCGTAGGAATGATAATGCTCCCCATGTTCGTGGTCATGGGCGTGGTCATGGTGATCATGAGAGTGATGGTCAACGTCCATACGCCCCTCTCCTTGAGTGGAGAAAAAAATATCCGCGTCCACGTCACTTCGTTGCGTGCTCACAGTCAGAGCATATGGATTTAACTCTTTTACGAGGGCCTGTACTTTCTGCAACTCGCCAACAGCCAATAAATCGGTCTTATTAATAATCAGTTTGGAAGCGCACCGAAGCTGATCCTGCATCAAACGAAGCGACTTGCCTCTCTCGTTCCCCGAGGCAAAATCCAGAAATTGACGCGCGTCTATGACCGTGATAACGGATTGTAGAATCATAGAAGAATAGATGGAGGCGTCTGTCACTGCATCTACGATCTCCATCGGGTTAGCTACTCCAGTACATTCTACAATAATCACGTCCGGCTTATATTCCTCAGCAAGATTCATGAGCTCGACGCCCAAATCCCCGCGAATAGTACAGCATATACAACCACTGAGCATTTCCTTCATGGGTGCTTGGCCATTCACCAAACTGCCGTCCAGATTAACATCACCCAACTCATTCATCAAAATGGCTGGCTTGAGGCCCTTCTCCTTGTAGTAAGCCAGCGCATGCTGAAGAAGAGTGGTTTTACCGCTACCCAAAAAACCGGATAAAACAACTATCGGTATCATATAACCCCTCCTTGTCTTTACAACATTTAATATGGATCGTACCGTAAAAGTTTCCTTCTTGCAATCATTTATCGGATTTTAATCGTAATAATTACTAATAACAAACATAAATATATATGACCACTCTTTGAATTGTCAATATAGGAGGTGAGACAAGCACAATCCAGCGGGCATGATTGTCCCTCTACAGACATAGGATGTAGATAAGAACCCTTATTCCCAAGGAGACGTGGAATGAAAAACAGTACGCTGTTGAAGATGCTGCCTTTTATGATTCCGTTTGCCTTTCTCATCCCTGTGCTTGTCACGCTATCTCCCCAGTGGCTTCGTTTGTTAGATATGGGCCAGCTGCAACCGTTAAAAACGGTATTTATGGGTATTTTTCTGGAAGCTGTTCCGTTTCTCCTTATCGGTGTACTCGTCTCATCCCTTTTGCAGTGGCTTGTACCGGAGACATGGATTCGAAAAATAGCGCCTGCGCATCCTGTACCGGGTGTCCTGCTGGCCTCCTTACTAGGTATGCTGTTTCCCATCTGTGAATGCGGCATGATCCCTGTCGTTCGCCAATTAATGCTCAAGGGAATGCCTGCCTATATGGGTATCACTTTTATTTTAAGCGGGCCCATTATCAATCCCGTGGTACTGGCTGCGACGATGATGGCTTTCCCTTCCCATCCCGAGGTCACTGCCGTTCGAATGGGTTTGGCTTTTGCCGTCTCCGCGATCATCGGGCTGATCGTGTATGCCTTTGTGCGAGTGCATCCGCTCAAACGGTCGTTGCTCTCTTTTAACCAGCAAAAGCAGAACAATCAGACTCATCGGCATAGTCGCACATGGCGGGGCTTTTTTGTACATGCTGGTGACGAGTTTTTGGACATGAGTAAATATCTCACTATCGGCGCATTATTAACAGCCTGCATCCAAACCTTCATCCCACGTGATGAGATGCTTTCGTTAAGCAACGGAACGGTCGGATCGTACGCCTTTATGATGGGTTTTGCCTACATACTGTCGCTATGTTCCACCTCCGATGCCTTTGTAGCCACTGCTTTTTCACACACCTTTACACTAGGTCCGCTGGCAGCCTTTCTTGTACTCGGTCCGATGTTAGACTTCAAAGGCACGCTCATGCTGCTCAGCACCTTCCGCACTAAATTTGTCGCCATCCTGGGCTTGCTCATTGCTTCACTCGTCCTTGTGGGTTCTATAGCTGCAGAATGGTTATTGGGGAGGTGAATACAAACGTGAATTCAACCTTTAGCATCCGCTGGCAATATGGTATGCGCTCCTTGCTCCTAATCGGATTGGCTGTGTACATTATCTCATTAAACCGTACGAATGCACTTCATTACTACCTAGCTCCCCATATGCAAAAGCTGCTCCTACTCTGTCCTGTACCACTCTTGTTCATCGCATTGGCGATGGCATGGCACGGAATCATCGGAGAGCGGGACGGTGAGGATGTATGTGATTGTGAGCATCCGTTGCCGCAAAGCTGGTTCAAAAAAACACTCGTATATGGAATGCTGCTCATCCCGCTCCTGTTCGGTTCTCTGCTGCCCAATCAGGCACTTGGTAGTGATATGGCCGCCAAAAAAGGCATGTCCTTCACGTATCCCAACCCGGATATCCGACGAAAAACAGATATACAGACCACGAAAGCATCCACCTCCTCCCTTTTATCAACTGCATCTTCTGTCCCAACTTCGCCCCCTCCAGAGGGAAAATGGAGTCAGGAAACGCTGGATAAGCTGTTCGTTCCGCCTGACAAGTACAATGTAGAATTCGCCGAGCTGGCGAAACGCCTGTATCAGCAACCTATCATACAGATCAAGCCGGAGATTTTCTCCGAAACTATTGGCGCCATTGAGTTATATAAACAAGCTTTTGAAGGAAAAAAAGTACAGGTGACTGGCTTTGTCTATAAAGACGACAACCTGCCGGGTAAAGGCCTATTTGCAGTAGGAAGATTCCTCGTCATGTGCTGTACTGCCGATGCCATGCCATTCGGGATCATCGTCCAATCCCAGAAGGCCCCGTCCTTTGACAAGGATACCTGGGTGACCATTGAAGGAACACTGCATGCCACACAAAAGGGCAACGTTCCGGTACTTGAAATTCGATCCGAAAAAATAACCGCTGTCGAGCAGCCAGAATCCCCTTATGTCTATACCCAAGCAGACTCGGTAGCTACCTTTGATCGCTTGAACACAGTACACTAAACCCACCAAGGAGGGAAAATGATGAACAAAGTTCCTGTTATTTTAATCAGTGGTTTTCTTGGAAGCGGCAAAACAACACTGCTTTTACGCCTGTTAGCCCATACTCGCCAAATTCCCCTTCGTGCTGCTGTTTTAATGAACGAAATGGGTGAATATGATGTAGACAGCGCTATAATTTCAGAGGAAATGCCTGACGTAACAGTAGAAGGATTGCTAGAAGGCTGCATTTGTTGCAGCAAAAGAAATGAGCTGGCAGGGGCTCTGCATACCCTGCTCAGTCAGAAGCCAGACCTGATCTTCATGGAAACCACCGGGGTAGCCAACCCCGAACAAGTACTGGAGGAGCTTCGCTCCCCTCTACTGGCAGATCGGCTTTATCTGGTTCACAGCATCAGTGTTGTGGATGCTGAGCTGTTCCATGAATACAATAGCCGCTTTACGGCTGATAAAGAACTGGTTCGCACCCTGCACGGACAACTTCGCACCGCAGACTTTATTGTGGTGAACAAGACGGATGCAGCAAGTAGCCGTGAAGTGACGAAGGTCGTCAAGAGCATCCGCAAGCTCAACGATACGGCCAAGCTGCAAACTACTGAATATAGCCGGATTGACCTTGAACCACTACTAGAGCCTGTTCTGGCCTCCGCATCCGTTGCCGCGAAACCCATACAGACACTTCAACCTGCACCTGCACAAGTCCAGTCCACCGATGCAGGTGTACCGTCCGTTTCCATTCCCGTCAAAAGTATCGGAAGCACCAGTAGTGTCTCCAGAAGTACGGCTTTTAAAGTTATTGCGGCACACAGTCATAACCACGATCCTAAGCAGCCTCATTCGTTCTCCCGTCTGGAGAGCCTAACGCTGCATCAATATTCTCCTCAGCCACTCGAAAAACAACGATTGGAAAACCTTTTGACCGGGTTAGGTTCCTCGTTGCTTCGTGCGAAAGGTTACTGCGTGCTTCCTCAGGAAGGTACTATGCTTTTGCAATTTTCAGGAAATCACTTGGAGTGGCAGCCTACTGCACTTCCTGTGAGCCAGGGATATGTCACACTCATTGGAGAACAGCTTGACAAAGCCTCCATTACCGATCAATGGGAACAGTGCTTCGTGTCGCTGTAATCGACATATTCGGCTAGTAATGATGAAAATTCCCTTTGGTATGTCTACGAAATTAATAAGGCTGTTCCTTTGACTTTTAAAATTCAGGGAACGGCCTTTTTTTCGTAACTATCATAAATTTGCATATAAGCAGTATGTACCTTATAGGATGCCGTGTTGAAAGATTGGGAATAAAAAAAGCTGTCGAGAATGTCTCGACAGCTTGAGTACGACTATGCAGAGTTATACATTTATTGCTTGGCGATGTCTCCTACTCTCCCAGGACCCTTCGGCCCAAGTACCATCGGCGCTGGAGGGCTTCCCGGTTAATTCAACAAAATGTTATGGAGTATGATGACTAAAATATTGAAGCGTTCCGGTTGGATAAGAGTTCCACTCTCCTGGAAGATTATAAGAGGAGGAACCGGACTTAATCCCCGATTTTCGGATAATAGTACCATTATTCGGCATAAATTGCGTTTTTCCGTTAGGATCACCTAAGACGTCGATCGTTACACCGTTCTTTTTCAGGACATAGCCTGTCGTTACATTGGTATTCGTTTCTAGTAACATCAATTCATCATTATAGTATGTCGCTGGAACAATGTCGAAAAAGTCATAAAAGATGGAATCGATATATATATAAGGCATGCCTTTCCAAAACGAATTAATAGGCTGGCTCCACACCTTGGGAGTATTTGTAGCTAAATTGTATTGATGAATCTCAAGTGAGTATCCTGCATTTTCTATAGGTTTAGAAGTATCTCCTACCGGATTGTAAAACAGCTCAATAGCAGTACGGGTTTTATCCACAGATAGATACTGGGAAAAATATAGATCCTCCGGTCCTTGAGGATTTGAGGTCACTTGGAATACAGCGGCAGATCCGTTCGCCCCGATTACCCAGAAGTATTGAAAAATATCCCCGTTCCATGTCCAAACCGTCCCATTAAGAGGGATTGGCCCAGTAAAGGTGGAATCTGCCGTACCCGAATAGATTTTAAATGAAGTTTCACCCGGGAACACTGTTGACATGTCATAAGTAATCGGATCTTTGGCCCCTTGCTTGGTTCGGATTTGAACAATTCCATTCGTCGCCAGAGGAGCATTCGTTACCTGAAAATTATAGGTGGCTGTTCCGCCATGCCCGTCATTCGCAGTAATCGTTACCTTGGTACTTCCTGTCTGATTACCCGGAGTAAGAGTCAACGTTGATCCGTTAACCTCTGCATTTACCATACCGGTTGATTCAACAGTAGAAGTAAACGTTAGGGCATCCCCGTCAGCATCACTGAACAATTGAGATAGGTCGTAGCTTCTTGCATTCGTAACTCCTGCAGTCAACACTTGTTCATAAATGGTCGCATCTACTTGAGGCGGCTGATTAGAAGATGGGTTAGACGAACCGGATGATTGGACACTGACTTGGAAGGTGCTTGAAGTTTCCCCTCCACGGCCATCCATAGCCTTGATTTCTATGATTGTCGTCCCTGCACTTAGTGCCTGAATTTCCAATTGAGCTCCAGTGATTTCCGCCAAAGCAACGGACGGATCAGAAGAGGTTGCCTTAAAGGTCAACGTATCCCCATCAGGATCAGTAAAAACGGAACCTAAATTGAGTGAGTAGACCGCACCACCTACAGTAAGCGACTGGTCGGCAGGTTTAGTTTCTACTGGATACTGATTCTGTGGAGGTCCAGCCGTGACGGTGGTTTTGAAAGTTTCGATCACTTTCCCTCCCCAGCTATCTGTTGCTTTGATCGATACCGATGTGCTACCGATCGTTAACGGTGTAAGAGTAAGCATATCTCCATAAACGGCAGCCGTCACAACAGTCGGGTCAGAAATGCTATGAACATCGTAAGTTAAAACATCGCTATCAGGACTGGAAAAGAAATCATTTAAGGACAATTGAATATCGCCTGTATTTATTTCTTTCATCTGATCCGGAATCCCTGTGGAAGTCGGGGATTCATTGACGGTAACATCAAAATCAGCAGTGACCTCGCCCCCGCGGCCATCTTTTGCTTTAAGCTGAATCGTTGCTATTCCTGAGGAAACTGCATGAACCGTGGCTATGTATCCGTTAACGGATACAACAGCAACTGACGAATCCGAAGATTCTGCCAAAACGTCCACAGGGTCGCCATCGGGATCGTGGAATACCGAAGATAAATCCAGGATATAATCCACATCGCCTAGATTCAGTGTCTGATTACCCGGCTTCTGGTCTATAACCGGATTTTGGTTAGATACAGCCGTTACTTCCATTTGAAACGACTGGCTTGTGCTACCTCCATGGCCATCAGATGCCTTAACAGATACTGATGTGCTGCCAATTTTTAACGGTGTAATGGTAAGCGTGTCCCCATTTAGCACTGCAGTCGCAACCGAAGAATCGGAAATATCAATGCTGTATGACAACGAATTCTTCTCATGGTCGGTAAAGAAGTCGTTTAAAGATAATTGAATGTCGTCTGAATTGATTTGTTTCGTCTGATCCGGAATTCGCAAGGATACCGGAGGTTCATTAACGGTAATATCAAAATCGGTCTTAACCTCGCCTCCAAGGCCATTTGTCGCTTTTAGCTGGATGTTTGCTGTTCCTGAGGAAACCGCATGAACTGTGGCCTGGTTTCCATTAACGGAGACCGTCGCAATGGATAGATCCGAGGATTCTGCCGAGATGGTTAGCGGATTGCTGTCCGAATCAAGGAACACCGGAGATAAATCCAGGATGTAGTCCGCATCGCCCACAGTGAGCGTTTGGTTGCCCGGCTTCTGATTTACAACCGGATTTTGATTAGGTACTGCAGTTACCACCAATTGAAACGACTGGCTTGCGCTGCCTCCCCGACCATCGGATGCCTTGACGGTAACTTGGACATGTCCTACAGCTGCCGGAGTTAATACCAATTGATCACCCGTCAGGGTAAAGGTAGCAATGGAAGGATCATCGATCGCAACCTCATAGGTCATAGGATCATTTTCAGAATCCGTAAAAAACGATCCTAAAGATAAGGTTACATCGCCGCTCCCCAACTGTTCGTTTTGATCGGGGATACTCAATGAAACAGGAGATTCATTGACACGGACCTTGAAATTCGTTCCCGCTTTTTTCCCGGCCTGGTCATCTGCGGCGATCGTAATGGTCGCAGTCCCTTTGCCAACAGCCTTGATAAACAGGTTTGTTCCCTCTACTCGGACTGTACTGATTTTTGTACTAGACGACACTGCCGTATATTTGAGCTCGGACTGCTCCTCGTCCGTAAAATGACCAAGTAAGTCAATCTGAAGTTCAGAATCGCCCACCGTTACGGCTTGATCGTCATATTTGGTCACTAACTTCGGTGCTGTATTGGTCACAACCGTAGAACGCGAGCTACCAGAAGAAGTTGTAGTGACTCCAGTGACTCCTGATACCGTCGAAGAAGACACACCTACTGCAAATGAAGTATTCGTGACTTGGCTGGAGGAGCTTACACTAATATTTGCTGCAGAGTTATTTACTTGTAAATTTGAAATAGTTCCAGCTACCTCCAGACTGACCGGAGAGGAACTGTTCACAGCCAATGTATTAATGGAGGCCTGGCCTGTCAGAGCTACGGGCTGGTCACTGTTGACCGACAATTGCTTAATAATCCCCTGCAACTCTACTTGCTTGGCACCGGTAAGAACATTCAACTGCTGTATCGTTGAGGATGAATCATTTTCAATCGTTGCATTGGAAATCAACGACATTTGATCCACCGTCGAATTTCCTTGAATGACTACGTGGACATCCTGTTTGGATACCTCGACATCCTGCAGCTCAGATGTGTTAAACAATACGGTGTTCTGGTCACCGCCCTGAATATATGTTTTTCCTTGTACCGTAAATTTAGAGGCATAGAAATCATGTTCAAGGCTTGACGTAACTGTAAAACTATTTTTGACATTCAAATTCATAACCGAAATGTAATCACCGTCAATAGTTAAATCTCCGTCAATCGAGGAGTTATGACCATCTAATACAAGATTGCCGCTGAATTCGGAAGCTTGCCCTATCGGAGCTTGCCCGCTCGCATGGATGACCAGTTTGGTGATCGATTCAATGGTCCGCTGTGATGCTACAAATTGAATATCTGCTCCTTTGAGAATCTCTTGGTTAGAGGTTTGCAGGATTCCTTTAACTGAATCCGAGAGTTTATATTCAATCCCGTTAATCCAAGCCTTTCCATCCTCTACTTTTTGGAGTTGGACTACATGGTCCTTAGGGAAAAAGGTAGACATCATATACTGGGCTATATCTTGGCGCTGAACGGACGATTTAGGTTTGAAACCGGACTGATCCGTCTTCATGGAGCCCGATTGTAAAGCCGTATTAACGTATGGCCGTGCCCACGGACTGACCCGATTCCAATCAGTAAGTTTAGCAGACTCCGTGGCGTCAGCTGTAATAGGAAGCCCGGCGGCCCGCATAAGCAGAACCGCAGCCTCCTCTCTGGTAACTGCCGCTTTGGGTCTGAATTTGGAGCCGTCGTCTCCATTCATGAGTCCTGCACGATGTACAGCCTCAATATAGGGACTCGACCAACTTTTCGGGTCTACATCCGAGAAACTGCTGCTTGCTGCTTTAGAAATAGAGAGTTGCAGAGCTTGAGTTAATAGAACCGCCATTTCTTGACGGGTCAACAAATCCGTTGGCCGATAGGATCCAGATGGGTCGCCATGCAGAAGTCCAGCTTCAATGGCTCGCAGGATGTTTGTCTTTTGCTCTGAAGCAATATTATTGATGTCTTTAAAAGGCAGACTGGCCAGAGCTGCTCCGTTTGATGCACCGCTGGCAGCAGATGCAATCGTCTGCAAAGCCGTTGGAGCAACAAGTGCAGCCAAAGCTAATGTAATCAGCCATTTATTAGGTTTAGAACTCATGATGTTCCCTCTATTCTTTTTATTCATTATGGTGCCTCACTACTAAAGATGCCGATATTATCCGTATAATCGGTTCCTTCATCAAACCATTCACTTGCCTCGTAGTCTGCATTTCCATGGGTAACATCGGATTGTCTAGCTAAAGTGGTATGAGGCTGAAACACTGCCGTATCAATCAACTGATTATCGTAATAAAGCGATAAAGTAACAGGTGCTGAATCATCGTTATAAAATCCCATGTCCGTGAAGTAATCTGCATGCGCATCACCAAAATACATGGTATCTCCTATCACGAAAGTAGCTCCACCTGGAATAAAAGCACCAGCGTCTTGACTTATTTCGATCGAATTTCCACTATCACTGCGTTCAATTCTAATTTTTGAAGCATCCAATTCCTCAGAACCCGCATTATAAAGCTCAATAATCTGCATCATAGAGTCGCTCTCCCCCCATGCCAACTCGGAGAAGAAAAGTCCCTTCTTTTCTCCAGCAGTGACTTGGAAGATCGTTTGAACGGTTCCCCCCTTCCCATCATCTGCGGTAACTGTGACTGTAGCACTTCCCACTGCAAGCGGAGTAATACTCAGTTGGTCGCCTGTAACGGAAACCGTTGCTACGCTAGGGTCCGATGAATCAGCGGAATACGTCAGTAAGTCCAAATCTTCATCTGCAAAAGTTGAAGCAAGTCCAATAGTTGTGTCCACAGCACCTGCTTCTGTAGAAACATCATTAATCGTGCTTTGAACAACAGGAGCGTGATTAGCAGCAGGTGGAGGGGTCACCGTTAGAGTGAAATTCGTATCCACTGTACCCCCGTTTCCGTCATCTGCCGTTACCGTAATCGTGACTGTACCCGCGTTCACTGGCGTAATTTTCAGGTCGCTTCCGTTTACCGCTACTGTTGCCACGCCCGTATCCGTCGAGGTTGCGGTGTATGTCAGTGCGTCGCTGTCTTCATCTGCAAATACACTCGCAAAGCTCACCGTCTTAACTCCATCCGCGGCTCCTATCGTCACATTGCTGATCGACGTGTCCACCGTCGGCGCATGGTTCACGGCTTCTGGAATAAACGGTGTGATCGTCACGTTGAACTGCGTATCCACCGTGCCGCCCTTGCCGTCATCTGCTGTAACCGTAATCGTGACCGTACCCGCGTTCACTGGTGTAATTTTCAGATCGCTTCCGTTTACCGCTGCTGTTGCCACGCCCGTATCCGTCGAGGTTGCGGTGTATGTCAGCGCGTCGCTGTCTTCATCTGCAAACACACTCGCAAGGCTCACCGTCTTAACTCCATCCGCGGCTCCTGTTGTCACATTGCTGATCGACGTGTCCACCGTCGGCGCATGGTTCACGGCTTCCGGGATCATCGGCGTGATCGTCACGTTGAACTGCGTATCCACCGTGCCGCCCTTGCCGTCGTCTGCCGTTACCGTAATCGTGACCGTACCCGCGTTCACTGGCGTAATTTTCAGATCGCTTCCGTTTACCGCTGCTGTTGCCACGCCCGTATCTGTCGAGATTGCCGTGTATGTCAGTGCGTCGCTGTCTTCATCTGCAAACACACTCGCAAGACTCACCGTCTTAACTCCATCCGCGGCCCCTGTCGTTACATTGCTGATCGACGTTTCCACCGTCGGCGCATGGTTCACGGCTTCTGGGATCACCGGCGTGATCGTCACGTTAAACTGGTCGTTTATGGTCCCGCCCTTGCCGTCGTTCGCCGTAACCGTGATCGTAACTGTTCCGGCGTTCACCGGCGTGAGAGTCAACTGACTTCCATTCACTGATACCGTCGCTACGTTTGTGGCTGAAGTTTCTGCTGTGTAGGTCAGAGTGTCTCCATCAGCATCGGTAAAACTATTTGCCAGATTAATCTTTTTAGGCTCATCTGCTGTACTTAACGTAATATCAGTAAACCTGGTAGTAACGCCTGGCGCATGGTTAGTCACTGATTTTGTTGAAGTTCCACCTCCGGAGGAAAATGTCACGCTGCTGGACGTAACTGTAGTCGGTTCTTGAACCGTTCCGTCAGCGGACTGAATTTGTCCAATCTGCTTTTGTACTTCGCTGTAATTTTGGATAACTTGTGAAACGGATGCATCTTTAGGCAGCTGAATCATTTCAACTTTAAAATTCGGGTTCAATGTCACTTTAGCGTTTGCGTTGGCAACTTGAAGCTCCCCGATTGTTCCGGTTCCTTTAATAGAAATACCATTGCCGGAATTCACATTAAGATGGTTTACGTTTCCATTCAGCTGGATATTAGAAACACCGTCATTAAGCTCGATTACTCCTTTGATATCCCCTTTAATCTGAACACCATCACCTAAAATTCGAAGCAGGCTGCTTTCCGGTAGACCATTGGTGTTTAACACAACATCTTTTTGCACGATTTGTAATTGTTGCAGCCCGTCCACATTACGATTGCGTGAATTAAACTTTAATTTAGCTCCTTTTAACGCATCTTTATTGGAGTTTCCGATTAACTCTTTCAAATTTCCCTCTATTAAATAGGGAACATTATCGATCGTTACAATGTCTCCATCAATGCTATTGATCGTAGCTGTTTGCTCTTGAGTTTTGAAAATATCCAGCAGGAAAGGAGCAATATCCTCCCTTTTTACTTCACCCGTGGGATTGAGCTTGCTGTCATGAATGTCAATTAAACCCAGACGAAGTGCTGTATCTACCGATCCAGCCGCCCATTGGCTTACCAAGGACTGATCTTTGGGTAAAATGCTTGATCCGCCCTCTGCATTAACCCCTCCGACTGCACGAACAAACACAGCTGCCAGCTCTTCACGTGTAACAGGATCGTTCGGACGGAAGTTTCCTAATCCATCCCCAGATAGAAACCCGGCTTTTTGTGCGGCTTCTATATATGGGGCAGCAAATTGTTTACTTTGCACATCTTTAAAAGTAGAAGAACTCGAAATAGGGTCCAATTTTAAAGCTCTGACCAATAATACTGCGAGTTCCTGACGAGTTAATGTTGCTGCAGGGCGAAAAGTTCCATGAGGATCCCCCGATAAAAGCCCTTGGCGTACAGCTTCTTGGATGGCCGCCATTTTATCACTCGTCACATAGGATGTATCTGAAAACAAATTATTGGTAGGCGTTGCAGCGTAAGCAGAAGTACCAAACGCCGCCTGAAGAGCAACAAGAGCGGCTGCCCACTTAAGTGAATAAACTTTCAATGGTTCTACCTCCTAATTTACTTTTGAGTAAAACGACCCTATTCGATCTTCGAAATGTTTCTACATAATTCAAAGATAATAAAGCTTATTCACTGTATTTACCGATAAAAATGTGTTTATATTAATCTTTTATTCATATATTTGTCGAAAATAAGTGATTTATGTCGTTTTCAATTAATATACATGAAACCACTGAACCAATTCTGAACAAAAGCTTATCTATAATGATGCCTAGTTGTATCAAGTCTCTAACTATATCCTTCAAATAACTTATTTCCGCAAATGATTTATCGGAACCCTCCCTTAATCGCAACTCTTGTGCTAAAAAAAAATAATCGCAGGCTAGATACCTGCGATTATTTTTAAATTAAGACAGCCTATGCGAAGTATAGAATTACGTTTTAAAATGATTAGTTGCCAAGATTAGCAATGCCGCTACTGAATATCTTAAAACGTTATATTCGTATCTTTTTTTCATCATAGCCCTCGTCGACTATTGTTCAGCTTCATTTAGCATTAAAAAAAGCAGCAGCTTCATGGACTGTTCCAGAAGAGTGTTAAATTCGAGACTTGAAAATACATTTGTTATTCGCGTTGTTTCGGATGTAACTATCCGTAAAAAATAAAAAAGCTAGGTTTACGAATTATTGGCATAATCCGTAAACCTAGCTCTCGACGAGTCTTACTTAAGGTTATATTTTTTGTTAAAGCGATCCACACGGCCACCGATATCCACGTTTCTTTGTTTACCAGTGAAGAACGGGTGGGAAGCGGAGCTAGTATCTACACGGATAACTGGGTATGTGTTGCCATCTTCCCATTCCATCGTTTCTTGCGAATATTTAGTGGAAGCACTCAGGAAAGTAAATCCACAGCTAGGGTCCAAAAAGATAACTTTGTTCAATGTTGGATGAATATCTTTTTTCATTAGTTTCACCTAATCTTTCATGTAGTTTTAGTTTCAAACTCAAACGTACTGGCGCAATACTCCATCAGTTGGCAAAAGGAACGGTTATGTCCCAGAAAAAAGACGACAGATCATAACGGTTGCGCTCAAGCTCGTAAACGACAAGCAAACGATGCCGCATATACGCATCGCCCATTGCACGAACGCTCCGGATCTTTCGTCAGCCTTCATCGTTATATAAGCATATAGTGAATGGTCCTCCGGCTCGTCCCAAATGCTGACACCAGCACAGGAGAACTCGGTAGCCACGTGCTTTCGATTCAAAAGGCAAAGCGTACCATGTAGCTCGGCATCTATCATACAGCCTTGAAAAAAAGCCGTTTTCTTAGGTGCAAGCTTTAACTTTGGACGCTCTGTCCACTGGACTAATTCAAGTTTTCGCCGGTTCCATAACGCAGGCTTTTGCAAACTTAACAGGCTTCGCTCAGGAAGCAGAATCATTCAGGTTGCTATGCAGCAAACCTCAAATTATCTAGTTTCACGATGGATCGTGTACTTTTTCAGACGCGGAGAGTATTTTTTCATTTCAAGACGCTCCGGATGATTTCTTTTGTTCTTGGTTGTTGTATAGTTGCGATCACCGGATTCGGTGCATGCCAAGGTAACAATTACGCGCATTTCTCTTCCTCCTTAATTGGAATACATGGTATACAATTACAATAGTAATTTTTACGATTAGTTCTATTCTATAATTCATGCTCCGCTTTGTCAACCTTAGAGTCACGGTTTGTCGCTTCTTCGACCGTATTCCATCGATTACGGTACTGTGCAAGCTTCGGATGAAGTTCCTGGGGGTCGCTCGAAAGCACCAATCTGACATTTCTAATCCATTCTCCAAATGATGCATAAGAAGCGCACAAATTTGCAGTTTCAGGACTCATGTACAAAAAAAGTGGGGTCGTATACTTTTCCGCCAAAAAACGGATGGCTGCTTCAATCGGCGTATACTTTTTACGCTTACCTTCCCAGTTCTCAATCACAACAGCACTCAAAGCTTGCTCCCGCTGCCACTCTCCCAGCTCGTCCACCCGCTTGTAATACGAACGTACCGGCTGCTTCCACATTCTTCTGACGGTTTCTTCATGTAGCGGATACAACACCAGCTTTGTAAAAGATAATGCAGCCCCCGTTTCGGCAAAAAGCTCCAGCTCTCTGGCTGTAATCTGCTCGAACGTATCATAGTAGACCATGGTCCCTTTATGCGTCTCGATCGGAGGCTCATAACCATAGGGTACATATTGAAGGTTTCTTGTCATGCCGGACACTCCGTCCTTCCATAGATGAACTTTTCCTTCTATATTATACCCTTGTTTTGGCATGAGTTTACATCAAATGTTTATCCTTGCTCAACAGCAGGCGTATTACGGCGTGAACCCCTTCGGAATTGCAACGCATAAAGTCCCATCGTCACAAGCGCAATCAGTGCAAGCACCGTAAAAATATTGCTAAAATTGAATACCTGCACATTAGATACGACAGGATTCAAATGAAAGGACGACGAACTATCCAGCGTTTTGCCCAAAATACTTGTCGTGATCGCCCCGGCAATGAAATTCAGCAGAGATAGCAGCCCCATTCCAACACCAATCTGGTCTTTCGACAAGGTACGAGAAATCGTGTTGGACATGGCAATTTGCATGAAGGTCTGACCTACGTTTCCGAAAATAAGCAAAAATAAAATCAGATACGGAGAGGCACCCACAAATGTAGACAAGCTGATAAAACAGATAAACAAAAGCGATACAGCTGTATAGACGAGAAACGAATTTCCTTTGCTATCCGCCAAACGCCCTCCTCTTTTACCCAATAGAGCCGAAGCAATAGCAGCCGGAAACATAACCAGTCCAATTATTGCCGGCGTGAGCTGATTGAGACTGTTCAGAAACTGCGGTGCCAAGTACGGCAATCCAAAGCTAATCCCCGTCCCTAAAAAAGCGATAAGGAGCCCGTATGAATATTGCTTGTTACGGAACAGCTTCGGCTGGATGAATGGATCATGCGCAGTGTTAATGCGCCATATAAACAGTGCGAATAACACCACACCGACCAGAAAGAACATCATATTGGTTTGCGAAATCGAAAGTAATAAGAAGGCTACTGTTCCACCCAGCAATAATCCACCCAGAAAATCGAACTTCTGATCCTTTCCACGCTGATCGTCCAAATATTTGCGGAAGAACGGCAATGCGATCAGTGGCAGCATGGAAATGACGAACAAAAAACGCCAGCTTGCAAAGCCTGTGATCAAACCGGAAATAATCGGAGCCAGTGCAGTACCTAACGCCAAGCCGATTGCTGTGACGCCCAAAGCACGTCCCCTTTTTTCAGCCGAGAAATAACGGACTGGGACGATCATAGCAGTTGCCGGAATAACAGCAGCCCCTGCAGCCTGAAGCAAACGAGCTACAATGAGCATCCAAAATTGATTGGCCAACAGTCCAATAAGCGAACCCAGTGCAAAAAAGAGAATCCCAAACGTCAGCAAATCCTTAAGACGATATTTATCTGCCAATTTGCCGTAGGTCACCGAGCCAACTGCATACACGATCATATAGCCAGTCAGCAACCAACTTACATCGGAAGCACTAATATGAAACTCCTCTCGAATCACAGGCATAACGACATTAAACATAAAAGCGTTCATCACTGAAAAAACAAGTGTGAAAGCTAGCACTCGCATAAGCTTATCCGCATTGGGATAAGTTTGTTCATTTATCATTTGGTTGTCTCCCTCTCCTATAAACCTCTTATCTAAGATCATATTTCACTGTTTTTGATACCCCTACCCGGGCAAATTCTCTATATATCCGCTCAAACGCGGGTGTCCGCAGGGTGGTAGTCGCGGAGAATTTTTTTAAGCAGACAGCGTAGCGTCTCCGATTCTCCTACAGATAATGTTTCACCTACCGAGCTTTTAATTGCCTCAATAGTACGTTCAGCTACTTTGTGAATCTCTAAGCCTTCCTCAGTCAAATAGATTTGCTTCATTCGTGCATCTTCCGGGTGACTTTTGCGTATTGCCCAGTTTTTCTTAACGATCCCGTTAACCAGGCTGGTAACGCTTGATTTATCAATAAGCAATAGCCTTTCCAAATCCGTATTGGTGACTCCAGGCGACACCGCCAGTATATAGAGCGTCTGCGATTGTGGGGAGGTGAGTCCCAAAGGGCGCAGTGCCGTTTCAATTTCGCGCCGGACGGTAGTGAAAATCCATTTAATTAAATACATCGTGCTCTCTTCCTCCCAAGGAAGACAAACGGGATACACCTCACTTCCCATCTCACTACGAACCTCCATATCCATCTAAATTTAATAGTTTGAATTCAAACTAATTTTAATCAGCTGCCTACTTGGTGTCAATACTTTCGTAAAATGATGTTTTACTAGATAAGGTGAATTTCAAATTACGAAGTCATCCTATATGAAAATTTATGTATAGCAAAAGACGAGCCCTTGAAGGAAGCCCGTCTTTTACTTTATTTCTGTTTTATAGTTGCTTAGTCTGCACTCTTCACTTGAACCAGCGGGTATTCTTCTCCATCAACGGTAACCGTGCTAGCATCGTTCAGCTCCAGCCTTTGCCAAATGGTCAACAGCGTACGATAAGGATACTTCTTCAGATCGTACTCCTTTGTCTCTGTACCATCACCGGACGTGCTGCCTATGGTTTTATCGGCTGCTATACCACTACCCTCAGTAGAAATCTCCGAAGTCGAGCCTCCGTCCGTGTTGCCTGTCACTGCTCCAGACTGATCGCCGCTTGTTCCACTGGATGTACTACCACGAGCTGTGGAACCACTGTCCGTGGATTGTCCATCTGCTGTCGTACTTTTTGTAGTGGCGCTCCCAGTGATTACGTCACCGGATGGATCATTGTTCGCATTACTGGCAGCTTCCTTGTCGTTCTGTTCAGCAAGCGTAAAATTTTCATATAAGTGCTCCTGTTGGTCCGCCCCGACAATGACGAGCTTCTTCGGCTTAAATTCTGCCTGCTCTGTCGATGTCTGAAACGCAAACAACAGCTTGACCATTTTCGTAGTGGACTTGGTATTAGGCACATGTGTCACTATCGCCGTAGGCTCCTCTTTTACGGGCACTGTAGGCTCTACAGGCTGTTGTACAGGCTTCGGAGCAGCAATAGGCGCAGGTGTGTCACCAGATCCGATCACCCCGGTTGCTTTCAGGCCGCCGAGCGTACCTGCAATGACAATCAGCACGATCCCGGAAATCACCCCACCTTTACGAAAACGACGAAGTGTTTTGATCAACTGCGTGTCCGTCTCCCGCTTTGCTGCCAAATAGAAATTTTTAAAAGCAGGCTTTGCAGGTTCAAAATATTGACGCCACAGCGTTTTTTTATGCAGTCCCTCTCGTCCTTCCTTTTGGAAGAATAGAAGTAGCGCACGTCGATACGACGGTTCGAAACCGCCACGTGGAGTGGCAAACTCGGGGTGTTCTTCCGACCATCGGATAAAGCGGTACATCGTATCGTTATCCTTCGCCCATTTGCGGATCGAACTGACCAGACGAGCGAAGTCCAATATTCCTTCTCCCGGCCCGTCAGAACGATAGAATGCAGGCAACAGACGGGCAAAATGGCTTTCCGCAAGCTGCTGGGGCAGCCAGCCATAAGCCCAATCCTGTACCTTTTCTACTTCGCCAGGCTCCAGGCCGTCCAGCACCGACGGTTCCGGTTCCTCCGTATTAAACCAATCGTAAGCCGCAATCAATCGCACTGCTTGTCCCTTGAGGGGAGCAGGCAGCTTTCCAACCCACTGCACCAAATCGGGCCGTGTAAAAAATGGAATCTGTACGACCTGATCGGGTGATATTTCTTTTAGCTCTACTTCGGTAAGTAAATACCGATCCGACGCTTCCTGCAGGCGCTCTGTCAATCCAGATTGCTCCAGCGGGGACAGTTTGCCTACGGCAGAGCTGCTGTCCCATTGACGCAAGCGTTGGTGAATGGCAGCCACAGCCTCTACTGGTTTTCTTTCGGCACGCAGTCTACCCATCAGTGCAGATTCTGCCAAAAGCTGAAAATCGGCATTCGCCGACACTTCGATATACCGACTGCCCCATTCATGCACAACGGCCAGCAGCCCCTTGGCATCCGGTGTTCTTTTCATCTGACTGTCCATGTAGGGAATGAACAGCATTTTTGTAAGCGCCGGATTACCCAGCACTTTCGTAAAATATGCCTTGCCTAATGACGGATTCTCCTCAATCGTATGGTAAATATACGTGACTGCTTCCGTATTTCTGGCAGTATAAGCATTGTTTAGCGAACGGATTAAATATTCCACCAACCGATTTTCGCTGCTGCGTGCATGAACTTTATAATAGTCCTTGAAACTATCGACTAGACCTACATCTGGAATATATCCATCCTTCACCCGATCAAATTCATGATCAAAAAACGATAGAAACAGATCATTCAGCCTCATTTTACGTGGCAGCGAATCGGGTGGCGATAAATAATCAGTCAAGCTTCGTAATACAGCGATTCGTTGTTCGTTGTATAATGCCCGCTCTCCCTGCTCAATTCTGTACAACGTAATGAGCTCATGATAGCTGGATGGCGTCAAATCACGCCCTGCCTCCATACCTGTCAGCATTTGCTCGGCAAATTTGAAGAAATCATCCGGCGTCTCACCATTCAGCAACGTGCGGACAATCCAGTCAAAATACGGCTGTCTCACCTGCTCTGCATCCACATTAAGTATTCGACTATGGTTAGACAGGTCAAATACAAAGTCCTTTTCCACATTCCGATCACCGGGACGCAAACTAAAAGGCTCAACGAACATCAAGTGAATGCCTTTTCTGCTGTTCGGTTCCTGTGCATATGTAAGAAATCCGAGTCTGTTCCGAAATGCATAAGGCAGTGCCGCATACAGCACACCCAGCAGCTGCTTGGCTGAAGATCCGACCGCTTCTACAGGAACATTCAATGCTACATATACCTTTTTGCGACCCGCTGCGGACATCATGACTGCGTATAAAAGCTGTTTGAACACTTCTTCGCTCAGCTGCAATTGAGCCAGCACTGTAGACGGGTCAACAGCCGGAAATACACTTCCACCCGGTAGACGCTCCAATTCCGGTAAATCCGTTCCCTGCTCAATATCATAGGTATCAACAAATGATGTGTTCAGCCACTGCTTATAGTCAGACGGAGATTCACCATGTCCGGCTGGAATCACATAGTTGTGCGTGAAAAAGGCGCTCCGCAGCCCAGTAAAATCCGCAGCCTTATAAATACTGCGGCCAAGCACTACATCCCCGGACTCCGTCCGTACCAGATGCATGGCTTCCGGATAGACGCTTTCCTGCTTCTCGCCACGTGCCGTCAAGGCAGCAGGCGCATCATATACACATAAGGGATGCAGCACCTTTTTAATAAAAGAAGCATCCAATCCTTTGGAATTAGCCACTGTATCGAAGCCTTCCGTAGAACGGAAAATTCCACGCCGTTCCCGTGTGTACATCTGCTGTTGTATCAAATGAGAGGTAGAATAACTCACTGTGATTCTCTCCCCTCAATGTACTTCAACTTGTAAAGCAGCCAAATGAATGGCTCATCCACACGGATCGGACTAACCAATCCTTGCAGCTTTTGCTCCACCGGATTGCTACCCAGCGCGGAAACCGCGAAATAGGCCGTATCCGTAAAATATACATCCATCGTGCCCTTGAACGGCTTATCCACCTTTTCGATGAAGCGTCGAACTTCGCCATCAATGTTCGCGAACTCATCCAAATCCATATATTTGCGATGCTCCATCGGATTAAAAATATTGCTATTCGTCTTGATGTATGTGCCTTCTTCATCTGCCAATGCAGTAAGCATATCACTTTTGGTCAGGACGACAGCGGTCGGAATGTCCGTTTTCCCTTTTTCCTGATAAGCGATAAAATCACCGAACATCGTAAGTACGACATCACGCGGTTCATCATATTGCGAGACCCATTCACCCGGCTTATCGCCAAGATTAATCTTAATACGCTCCCGAATAGAGCGGATTTGCAGTGGATCGACCATAAAAAGAATACCTGCTGAATTCTTAATATGCTGTCCATGCAGTCCCAGATAGTCCTGATCTACCATTCCCTCACCGGCGACATCAAAAAATACCAGCGTCAGTGGCGGCTTTTCCTCATCCTTAAATACAAACTGGAAGATAAAAGGCTCCTGCATCTTTTCTTTTTGTGTCGATGTAAGCAGATCGCCTCGTTCAAATAGGGGTTCCTCATACATAGTGCGGAACTTTCGGCTGATTTCTGCATTGAGCGGCATGCAAGCCGCGTCAAAATGATCGGCCGTAACATGCTGCAACGTGTGAATCAGGGAGGTCATATAGACAGATTTCCCCGCCTGCGAAGCTCCAATAATCGAAATGATATTGCTAGGCACCTTACCCGCGGTCACGGGCAGCACGTTATGGCAGTGCGGGCACAGCCGGTGGCGCGTCAGCTCGCCATAACGGTCCGTCAGTCCTGTCAGTACATGATCAGAATACAATCGATGTTCCTCAGGGACATCATGGGGGTGCAAAATCGCCTCCATATCATGCACACTGTCCAAGCCAAAACGCTCCCGATATTTGTTCAACAGCTCATCTTCACCCAAAGCGTAGTCCTCGTCATCTTCACGGTGATGAGAAGCACGGAATACCACGTCCTCCGGGGAAAATTTACTAAAGCAATAAGGGCACACAATATCATAAAATAACGGCCTTGGCGCTGCCTGTGGCTTTCTTCTGAATAAATTGCTAAGAAAACTCATCGGTTGCGGCCTCCTTTCATTCAGGAACTAATTCATATACCGTGCCATATTTCTGGCCGTCTGTAAAAAACAGCCGCACATATTCATCTCCCCCCACTTCAACAGCGGGTAAAACATTCCGTCCCGCGGCAAAGGGTGCCGTGAATGGATACAAGGTTCCATCGTCCCGGTCTGCGGGATAGCCCCCGCGCTTCTTCACGTAGCAAAGCGCCTCCTGCGGGACAGGAACTTCGGCTGTCACCTGAATCTGGACGGTTTTGCGGCTGCGAAACCAGCTTTTTTTATGGTGAACTGCATATCTGATTTTAGCCCTTCCCGTACTCAACTCCAGTTGGTTGGCTCCATCTTGCTGACGGATCACGTAAGTATCTCCATCCTCCAGAACAGCCGGATACACGGTATACCGTACGCGTCCAATGCCTTCAATTCGGTCACGATAGCTGCCAGCAGCCTTATACTCCTCGCGTGTAAACAGTTTTAGGCTTGAAAAAGGCGGTAAAACTTCACCCTCATTTTGCCCATTCACACCTGCATCGGCTGATTGTTTCGCAATATATACCACGGCTGCGCCTTCAGGCCACTGCCAGCGCAACACAACCCGGTTGTCGTCAATTTTGTGGCTCAGCTCCGAAATAACAGGATCACCGGGCTGTGCTTCCCTATACTGCATAAGTTCCAGCCTCCCGTTCTAAAATCCACTGCTGCGTCGATTGCGCGTCGAGGCTTCCGGTGCCCCTCTCCGGCGTCCTGACGGCGCACCCTGACTTCCTCCACCGGAAGATCGGCGAGTATTTTCCGCAATTGGCAGAACAAGCGAAAAGACAGCAATAAGGGCCGCCAGTACGAGCGCTGCCACCAAACGAATCATCAGGTCGCCTATAGGCGAGCCAGATAATCCCTTTTCCAAAATAAAGCCAGCGAGCAAGCCGGCCGGGACTCCTCCAATTGCAAAATTCCGCGCGAGAAAACGGTTATCAAACATCAGCCCAAGAGCTAATCCCAATAGAGCGCCGATAATGACCAGAGCCGTTACGCGATAAATGGCAAAATACAGACTGTCGGCATACTCACCTGTCCGCTCCGTTACCAGTGTGCGATCACCGATTTTGTTGTATATTTTACCAAACGCCTGAGTAAGTCCTTGGGCATTGGCTACATTAGAATAAGTTCCGCCTGTCAGGTCAGCAATATTTTGCAATAAGGCTATACCATCCGACTCTGCCAGTTTCAGCCCGATCGTATTAATCGGAATCTGGCGGGCGATATAAGGAGCCAATGCTGTCTGGGTATCCAGCTCGCTAAAGCCGTCAGAGAGCATAATAACGAGAGAACCTTTTTCTGCATTGCCTTGGGTTTCAATCTCCTTGATCGTCTCATCCAAAGCAAGTCCGATCTCTGTACCGCCTGACATTATAGTCTGCATACTATCAATTTTGGAATAAACCGCTTGCTTCTCTGCATCTGTGCGAATGGGAGTAAACGGCTGAACCAACTGCGCAGTAGAATCAAATGAAACAATGGCTACCCGCTTGTCTCCATCCATTTGGCCAATTAGACTCTTAGCAGCCGTTAGGCGTTCATTATCTGGATCTGTTTGCTGCATACTCCCGGAATTATCAATCACAAGCACAAGGTCCTGTACGCTCTTGCGCCCTTCAGGATTAACCTGGTAGCCCAACTCCAATAGCAGACCTGCCACGAACAACATCACCAGCGTAGCAGGCACCAGTAACTTCCAGGATAACCCGGAGTAGCGCTGCCGCCATGAATGTCCATTTAACTGTGGCGAAATTAGTTCGCCGATCAGACAACCTAGGCCAATACACAGTGCCATGATGCCAAAATACAGCCCGATCACGACGATATGCGGCCAGTGCCCTATCAATTTGTGAAGAATAAGCTCTCCCAAGATGAAGCCTACTACAGCGCCCAGCAAGCCGAACAGCAATAGGAGAACGTTAAATTTACGCTGCTTCATAAGAATCGTTGCTTCCTTCCATCATAAAGTAGGATGAATATGTGGTTACCGCAATTCCGGCAACCGGTCCACGTCGATTCCGTGAAACACGAAACCATTCGCAGTATATGTCTCATAATACGTTTTGCCGTTGCGGTAAACCATCAGATCCTCCAGATGGAAGCCGCCCATCAAATGCAGCTTTTCTACCCCGCTGCTGCGACGCTCAT
This sequence comes from Paenibacillus sp. SER-28, assembly GCF_052906305.1. Taxonomy (NCBI): domain Bacteria; kingdom Bacillati; phylum Bacillota; class Bacilli; order Caryophanales; family Paenibacillaceae; genus Paenibacillus; species Paenibacillus sp. SER-28. Next base: position 72,474 of record NZ_JBRECM010000011.1, read on the forward strand.
GTACAAAACCCAGCTTGTAAATACGCGAAGTAATGTCCACATCCATCGCATAAGGAAGAAATTCGCCTTCGTAGTCACCAAAGAAGTACTTTTCTTCATACCGATGCTCATGGGTATAGTCGAGCAAACGTACGTTAATTCCGCCATGTTCCTCTAACGTTTGATACAGTTTTTTAAACAGCTCATCCTTCGGAACAACCAGCCGATTTTCATATGCAGCAGCCACATTGGCACGCCGCAATAATTCTTCTTCGAAGGTCTGATTAAACGGCTGTGAACTGAGAATCAAGGTGCGACAGGTCTGTGTAAGTCGATCCACCAATGAGGACAGACCCCCGTCCAGCAATCCGGATACAGGCCCCATATGCCGGGTATCAAAAAATATAGATTTCCCCCGCTTGCTTTCCAGTTCACGCATGACATCCTCCGTCACACGCTCGTAATACTCGAACAGGTTTTGACCTGTGTAACTATCGGCCTGTCGGATACTGTCCGTTGCAGCTTGATGCAGTTCACGCTCCAGGCTGGAAAGCTGTACTGTAATATGCTTCGCCTGTGCATGCCATTTTTCTAGTGCCAGTTCATAGCGGCGAAGCAGCTCCAAATCGGCTTGGATTCGCAACATGTGCAGTTTGTGCCCGTAAACCGTCTCGGTCAGGTAACGAATCAAGCTTCGAACATTATGCTTATCCATGAGTGGCAATCGTTGAAAAGGTTGGTCCTCCACTCGCCCGCTATACAGGGTGTCCAGTTCAGCGGCACTAATCTGCAAGTCATTGGACGTATCCCGAATCAGTCCACGAATGGCTGTAAGCACATTCCCTGTTTTATTTTCATCCGTCCAGTCTGTCAACTCAAATAAGCCGATTTCGGGATATTCCTTGGCAGCTGCATTCACAGCCGACTGTAGACCTGATTCCGCCTGAAAATCTCCCAACCGTTTGTGCACAATCCGTTCACAGTTATCACGGAAAAAGGCTTCGCAGCCCTGACCAAACAAGGCTTCCTCCGCCTCACGTAATGTCATTCGCTTTACCGAGCCGTAGCTGGCTCCGCTGGTCATCAGTGCGCTCATGTCCGTGATCGCTTCATTACCAGGAACGAGATCATTTCGCGTGCGACCGCGCTCAGCAGCATCTAACCCAAAATAATTCAGCTTATCGCGTATGTCCCACTCTTGCTCTGTTCTCATACGCTCTAACAGCTTCACATAAAAGTGATACAGCACCGTCAGTGCGATTGACTGGTTAGGGCGGTTGACTCGGGAAAATCCAGCCGACACATAACCCTGCCGCCCGGATTCCGTCATGATGTTGTTTTTAAACGATGTATTGTTGTATCCCCCATCCTGTGACCGATAGGAATCTCCTGCCTGATAGCGGTTTTTAAGAAGCTGAATATGGCAAATGATGTCACAGCTTTCTCGCAGGCTATTCGGCACCGTTACGCCGCGTTCGTTCTTGTCGGACAGCACATAGACGAGGTCGAACAACGGTGATGGAGCATGGGTTACTGGAATGGTCAATTTGTCCTCAGTCATATGAAGCGGTGCCGTAAACGTATAGTCTGGACTCTGGATATAGTCCAACTCCCGCATGAAAGCAACGGACGTTGCACTACTGTAGCCGAATTGGACAGCCTGATCGCTTTCATTCACCAACACATACAGATCCATTTGTACCGATTTAAAAGACTGTGCAAAAATATACTCCGCCAACAGCGTAATTTCAGGGATTAACACGTTCATGGGGTCATCCGCTGTCGTCAAAATCGACAAATGGACACGCTCGAACGAAGAATACAACCGACCGTAATCTGCCAGATGTCCACTAGCCCGGCGCAACGCGGTGTTAAGCTCAATTAGCTGCGATTCATGTGTATAAAAAGCCTGGTGCAAGTCACGGCGTATCGTTTGGTGGCCACTTTCCTCCGGTACCGCTATCGTATGAACAATAGCATCCACCGAACGATCTACAGCTGCATGTTCTTCCTGCGAGCGGATCTGAATATACGTTACTCCCGTGCTGTTATCCCACTTGGTCCGGTTGATATCTGCAATGGTGTTCATCACCGGGTTCATGCGATCACCGATAAAAAGAAACACGGACGGGAAATGGATGCTGCTGCGTCCATCCCCACTTCCGATTAATTGGTCCTCTGCGGCTGCATAGTCAGCCGCATAACGTAACAGCTGCTCTCTCATACTTTATTTCAACTTTCTGCGGATGTCGTTTAATTTCCCAGCCATTTGAGCATAAAATGCATATAGTTCTGCTCCGTTAGCCAGCTCCACCTTTTCATATTCCAATTGATTGCGGGCCTCTGTGTAAGTTGCAGCCAGTTCATCCAGCTTCGACAGCAGTGGTGTAATATCCTCCGATGAAGTCAATACAGCATCACGGCGATCCGCCTTGCGCATTAGAGTAGCAAATTTCTTTTCTTCCAAACCACGGAAGTTTGTAAACACTTCAAACTCCACATAATTGCGGCTCTTCATGACGTTCGCAAACGGCTCCCAAGCCTCTTCCTCTTCGTCACGATCATAGACGTACAAAGCGCCTTTTTTCGTAATCGTGTCTGTATAGAGAGCCTGAATGAACTGATCCAGCCATTTTTCTTCATCCTGGTATTTGCCCAGCAAAGCTTCCAGTTCAGCTGCTTTCGCTTCAATTTGTGTATATTTCGCCAGTTCTTCACGAACCACCTGTGTTAACTCTGGTGAACGGATCAGGTTTTCCTTCGCCATCTCTTCATTGATGCTGCCAAAGATGTCCTTGCTTCCGGCCTGCTCCAACCCTTCAGCCAGCAGACGTTTCAACTCAGACCATGCTCTTTTCACCTCACCCAAATTCGGCTTGGATTCCTGCAAGCGCATATCGTAGCCTGCCAGCATCGCATTCAGATCTAGCGCATGTGAACGGATTACAGTGAAGCGGCTGCTCGTATTCTGATCGACATCCTTTTCCCGAATCACGCCAAGTGACTTGGCACGGTCAAAATCATTACGAATGCGGGCATTGTAAGCTTGCACACGCGAATTGACGTAAGTTTCGCCCCATGACTTTTCAGGAATCGGCGACGGCAGATTAGTCCAGTTGTTCTGACCTGTTTGTACCAGATGGCGGCCAATACCTTCGCGGTCAAGAATCGTTTTTTCATAGCTTTCTTCATACACTTTGAGCGGCGTATATACAAACAGAGGAACACCATTACGCGTATTGAGCCAGAAAATCCGGTTACGAACTTCACTCTCTTTAATAGTAAAGTGTGATTTGCCAATTGCATTATTTTGATAATTGCGAACGCCTTTCAGGATATTAGGTGACTGTACAGGTACTGAAACGAATCCCCATGATGGGAAGTACAAGTTGCCAGAGCTATTGCTCAGATGAAACACAGGTACAGCTTCCTCATCCAGTTTGCTCGCAATGTAGCGCTCCACAAATTTTTCAATGGCTTCATCTTGCCCGTATTTCATGACGAGGAAATCTTCCATGGAACGGGTAATGAGATCACCGAACTTATCAGTCAAGAAATTGGAGATTGAGCTGATGATGTCCATATCCTGATCCTTCACCCATTGATCTGAATTTTCGAGCAATTCTTGGGCAAAATCACGAATCAAATCATCACCGTTTCGGTTATCAAGCAGCTTGGTCACAACTTCAGAAATATCCGGTACACTTACCAGATTCCAATAGTACGTTTTGTTACCTTTGTGATCGGACTGTTCCTCGCCGTTAATCAGCAGATCGCCATTCTTCTCGAAAATTGCGCTCAGCGCGTTCAAAATTTCAGTAAATACATTATAAATGCGGCTATTTTCCTTGTTCAACAAGTCATACAGGTCTTCATAAAATTCAATGAGCTGCTCTGTACGTTCCACATCAGCCCGCAGCCAATATTCATTAATTTTCGCTTCAATGTACGCATTTTTCTTTTTATCCTTAGACACAAACGCGCTCTTGGCATCGCCCAGCTTTTCGTTCGCCTGCTCACGCGCCCATTCAATGTCCGTTGGAATACGGTGCAATGATTCACGCAACGTTTCAACATATGAAAGCAGCATTTTCAGCAAGCTAAATCCTTTTTCAGTATAAATCATGCGGGATACATAAAACGGCCCCTGCTCAGGATGCAAAAACATCCGGCGAATTTGATCCGTAAACTGTCCTGTAATTTCACCAGGAAGCTGCTTCTTCGCTTTGATATACTCTTCGCGGGCACGCGTCAAGAACGTTTGCTCCAGCTCGGTGTCCATATTGACCACTTGCATTTTAACGACATTGCTATAACTTAACCGTTCACTGTTTTCAAAGCCCGGAAGCGGCTCAGGTACACGGGATTCAAAGTTTTTGATCATGCTATCGAGATCCACGCCCAGCTTGCGGGCAAACTTCTCTACATCCTCTTGATTTGGCGATTGCTCGAACATTTTGGACATTTTTCCAAACATTCGATAGGCCAGATATGTCGTCATTTCCTCCATTGGCAGTACCGCCGAGGAAGCCCCGATAATATTGTAATCGTAGTTTGCCGGATACGCCTTATTCATTTGTGCGATGTTGGTACGGATATTGCTGATATAGTCATGAATGGCAAACTCTTCGCCCGACTGTTTTTCCTCACTCGCCATAAAGTTAGTGATGTTCTCAGCGGTGACATTCATGCAGTAATCATAAGCATTTTCCAACAGCTTGCCTTCCGTATTCGTGGCCGAAATGAGGTGGCACAGATTAAACGGCGGAAGCGGCGAGTTCACGGTCAAAATGTTGCCGTACTGCTGCTTAAAACGTTCACCACGGCTGTCTACATTCATCCAATAGTCCAGTTCTTTCAGTGCAGCATAGCCGTTCTTTTTAATATATTCACGGGTATGCTCGCTCAGGCTTTTGTTCGCCAAATTAATATCTGGTGTAAACAGATAACCTAATGTATTTACACGGTCTACACCTGCAGAGCCATAGTCACGCTCAATAATTCCTCGGACGATATATGAGATATCGAGGAAGGTACCGCTTCCTGTACCGCCGGACAAACCGGACAGCAGGAACACCATAAGCTTCTTGTTGGTGCCTTCAGACAGGGTTTTGATTTTTTTGTCAATGCTTTGTACGACCTGATTGATTTTGGTGAACAGCAGCAATCGTCCTGCCTGCCGCACCCCTGCCGCACCATTCATACCATCGGTAATGCTTAGTTCGGGAGACAGCCAATCGGTAATGTACGGCTCAAGAATGCTGCGGTTTTGCAGCAATCCACCGATTTCTGCATTGGATAGCAGTACAAACTCATTGATAGGGTCCAAACCAATCCCCTTGTATTTTTTGTTGCGGTCTTGTTCATTCGTTTCAAAAGCGAGAAATTCCACATTGTCCGGTTTATCGCTCTTTTTCTTGGAAATCGGATCTGCTGGAAGCTTGAATCTACGGTTAATTTGATATTTCAAGCGGAGAAGGGCATCAATCCCCGTTCCTCCGAGTCCGATAATTAAAATAGGATTATCAATAGTATCAACTCTGATCTTATCGCTTACGATCCCTCCGCCGAGTGATACGTCTAATTGTTGGATATGCTCTCTAACTACTGGTTTCATAGATATGACCTCCTAAGGGTTCGTTTAGCTGTTTACTGAAATAAACTCCAGTAAAATGGTTTTGTCCACACTGGCTAACGGAATCGTCAGACGATCACCGTTTTTGAGTTCAAGACCGTTGCCTGAGTCAACAGCCCGTCCGGATTTTTCAATCGTAATCTCGGGGGTACTGCGCACAATGATACGATCCTGATTGGCTGGTGTGAACACGACCTTGTCGGTTCCAGCAAATTCCGGTGCCAGTTGCAGCAACTGGTGCAGATTAAATTTGCCCCGGAAGGTGTTCAGCTTCTTGTATTGCGGATACGTTTTTTCGCCGGTGTTCTCATCCCGGATTTCCAGTACGATTTGACCGACAAAGCCACGGTTGGCCTTTTTGACAGCCTTCCAGATGAAATACGCGGCAACCAGCAGAACGAGCAGTCCCAGCCCTAAAAGAATGAGTGGCATTAACTTGGACTTTTCAGCAGGTGTTGTTGGCTGCGTCGTGCCCGTATTCGTACCGCTCGTCGCCCCTGCTTTAGCACTGATGGTTACAGGCTGTGTTTCACGGTAAAAGCTCTTCTCCTCTGCTCTAACGGTTAGTTCGTAGTCATGCTCATCTGGAATCGTATAGGAACCGGTAAAAGAATCCCCTGCATTGGTTAACGGCACCTCATTCGTTGTACCGGAATCCAGATCCTTGACCTTCAGAACAGCATTCATATTCGCATATAATTCCTGATCCTGGAGCTGCTGGCTATTGCTTGTCAGGTAGGAACGAATTTGAACTGCATCGCCTTTTTTGTATGATTTGGCTGACGGTGCGTCCATTTTCAGCTCCAGATCATAGTTAAACACCAGATTAATATCAATCTGATCCTGCTGGACTCCCTTGACTTGGAGCTTCCAGTCACCAGCCACAGGCTTAAGCAGTTTAATCAGCGAGTAGCTTTTGGACTTGGACAGCAGCACATCGCTCGAAGGAATTGGCTTGGTGTTGCCCGACGGGTCTATCAGTCTCGCATCCACCGGTTTTGAGGACATGATCGAAATGTTAGCCTCCAGCACACTATCGTTCGGTACGGTTACCGTTACATCCTGATAGTCGCCGTTTGCCGTAATGGACTGCAAAGGCACCACTTTCAACTTCAAATTGCTGGCGAAAATTTCACTCAAAATCTTCGGCAGGTCATCCGCTGAGCTTGTAATAAAAGATTTGCCGCCCGTTTGCTGCGCTATGTCGGCGAGCTTGTTTTTATTCAGCTTTCCATCTGCATTCAAGCCGATGGTGTAGATTGGAACGCCGCTATTCTTAGCCTCAGCTACAGCCTGTGCCATATCCTGATCGGATTGGCTTTCGGTTCTGCCTGTCGTCTTATTAAAATCGTTGTTACCGTCGGCCAGCATGACGATCATAGGCGCATGTCCAGCTGTTTTACCATCTTGCAAAATGCGGATCGCTTCCTTGACACCCACGGAGGTGTCAGTATACGCCCCCCGGTTCAGTCCGTCAATAAACGTCTTCAGTTCCTGCTTATCCGCTTCGGATGTAATATTAAGCAAGGCTTTCTCGCGCTGTACGACATCCGTATATGCTACAATCCCGACTTTGTCATTTTGGGTCGACAGCATATCAATGAACATTTTCATGGCTTCATTGCCAATTTTCCCAGGATCACTGGTGTTCATCGAATTACTTACATCGACGACCAGCACCGCATCCACCTTAGAAGCAGAGGGTGAAGCGGCATTCGCCATCTGTGGCTGCCATGCCAAAATCGAGGTCATGATCATTGTACATATGATTCCGATGACCAAAAACCATTTTCTGTCTCTACTAAACATCGCTTGTACCCCTTTGCCAGTTAATTCTCATTCTAAATTACAGTTGTACTCCCCTACTATTAAATTATAATGAGTTTTACATGAGCGCCAGCTGAAAATACTGCCCGAATGGTCTGAATCCAACCAAAAAGCCTGTTATACCGCGTGATTTTACCAATATCCTGCAGTAATGATATAATTATACCCCAACAAGGGCAATCGGGCACCAGCCTTCTCCTTTATACGACAAAAATGACAGTAGCGAAACCCGCCCATGTAAAATATTGAAATAAAAGTCCAAGTAGAAAGAGGAAGTACACTATGATCTCATACGGATGTCTGGCGATTATGTTTCTTTTTGTCGCCATCAAATCACTAATTTACTATATACATAAAAAACGGGCCCCGTCGATTACACAAATCGACACCGAGCTTCTAGCACTGCTGAACCGGAGAAGTGAACGCAATGAATAGTTCCAAACAAGCTGTACAATTTCGCCCATTTACCCGCACAGAGCACGCCTTCCAAAAGCTAAGAGTCTGCAAGCGTTGTGGGCAATTTACCGCCCTTTGGGAAGAAAAGTGCACATCATGTGGTCGGGATACACTAGTTCCTGTAGAGCAATATGCCAGACTCAGAGCCAAACGTTATTTTCGTAAAGACCTTGCTGTCAGTGTCATATTGCTGGCCGCTACTGTCTTTTTCGGCCACTCACCGCAACAAATGCTTTTGTGCGGTATCGTCGGTGCGCTTCTTCTGCTGCCCTTAGTGCTTCTACAGCAGGGTATTTATCCTTATGAACAGCGTAGGCAGCTTATACGTCTGTTCAGAGGTCGTATAGAGCAGATCCAGGAAGGACTAAACATTAATCATAAAAACGCGGTTGCCCTGCGGCAACTCAGTGAGCGTGTCTCCTATGAAATGCTGCGTGAGATGGCTGTACTCATTCACAATGATCGGATAAGGCTCCAGCAGGTCGCCCTGCTGCAATCTTTCGTTCTCCGCAAAGACATGGAATTAACGCTCGATCCCCTCCTGATCAAGAGCTTCGAGCCGCTTATGGTCAGATATATCGGAGAGATTGCCAGACTCAATCGTGAGCTGATCAAGGACCGGACATTCCGATACGTAGTCTTTTATGAGCGCCGTATTCTGGAATTGGCAGGGGGCGAAGATATTCTCGTCCGCGTAGCCAGTGCAGCTGTCCGTAAAAAGCGCTACGTAGTCACCCATGCCGCTTTCATTTCCAGATATGTACGCAAACTGCCAAAGGAACGAGTCCAGCGTTTATATCATATCATTCAAGAGAATCCGTTAGAACCCTTTGGAGATTTGGCCGATGAAGTAAAGATCATGTACCTGATGGAGCAGTATAAAAACTGATCTGTCCTAACGCCCTTCTATATATGACGTCATTACCATGACAAACCACTGCAATAAAGCAGCAAAAAACCGTCAGGATCACCTGGGTGGTATCGTCCCCTTCAAGTAGACACTCTTAAAAAACCTTGTGTGTTACCATGAGGGTATGAGTGAACCTGGAGGGGATTTTCGTATGGCTAACCAACTCAAAGTTTGGGTGAAGAAGGTTCGAAATGCTGAACCGCTCGATTGGCGCAAGGGTTCATCCAGCCTGATGAAGGGGCGTACACGTACCTCCTTTTCCTGTATCAAAGAAGAACGAGATTACTTTGATAGCTCAGGGGTGGACTACTTAAAAAGCGATATTCAAATCTGGTGACGGAGCGAAGCTCAGCGGTTTCAGGATAAACTCAAAAAGCGCGCCCGATCGAGTATCGGCACGCGCTTGCAGCTTAGCTTTTTTCATTCGTCTACTTGACAGGGGTATGACCACTCAAAGGATTCATTTTATTCCTCTTGGTACAAACTTATTTTTATTAAGATTCAGGCAAGCTCTGTCCTCCGTCGATAATAATTGTTTGTCCCGTGATGAAGCCAGCCTCCTTAGAGGCAAGAAATGCAGCTGCATGTCCCATTTCTTCAACGGTTCCAAACCGTTTCAATGGAATAGCTGGAAGCATGGTTTCAATGTATTCTGGGAAGGTTTGTATCATTTCAGTCATTGTATTACCGGGCATGATCGCATTGATTGTAATACCAAACGGAGCTAACTCAAGCGCTGCACTGCGAATAAAACCGAGTTGGGCAGCCTTACTGGCACCGTAATGCGACCATCCTACAAATCCTGTCGCCGGCCCAGTAATCGAAGATGTTAACACCACTCTTCCATATTCAGCTTTTTTTAAGAATGGCAGACAAGCCTGTAAAGAAAATAAAGCTCCACGCACATTAGTATTCATCACGCTATCCCATTCTTCAGCAACCATTTCTTCAATTGTAGTCATAGGGGCAATACCTGAGTTAGCACACAACACATCAATGCCGCTAAAGGCCACCGATACTGAATGTGCCATCATTTCCATAGAAGATCGATCTGTGACATCACCTCTAAAGCCTTGCGCGTATCCACCGGATGCTCTGATTTCGGCAGCGCATATCTCGGCCTCATCTAGGTTACGAGAAATAATGGCTACTTTAGCTCCCTTTTCAGCAAAGACTTTGGCGATTCCTTTACCAATCCCCTTACTCGAACCAGTTACAATAACCGACTTGTTTTCAAATGAACTTTCCATTATGTTTTCCCTCCTTCGGAGAGAGCATTTGCTCTCTAAATAGATCAAAAAAATTATCTTATAATAATATTAATAGATTGCATGACTAGATTAATCTTTTCCTGTGCACTTAATGTGCCTTTCCCTGGACAGAAGAAGGATTCAAAACGTTTTGATAATATTCACATTTTTTAGCATTGTCAATAAAGTGGACGCACAAGGCTACTTCCATATCTCGACATGGTTGAGCTCTCTTGAAGGAGTTTTGATTTGTCTCACATTAAGGGGGCAGTCCCCCTCCCCAACTCCGGACGTTTTTTTATTTTAGGATTATCATGTCTAATTAGCTGTCTTTTTTATTGGCCTTGCAGTTTCTGCTGCGCATGTCGAATGGAAGTAAAGTTAAGAGCACGCACTCCCTTGCTATCATACACAATAATCTCTTTATTCAAATATGGGTGTAGACCATTAAAATATCCAGGCATAATTAGTCTGCGCATAAATAGGTTTTTACCCAGTATACGGGGTGAATTGGTCGCTACAACAAGCATTTGCTGGGTTGCAGACCATGGGCTAGGTTGAATATATGACAGACAATACTCGCCTGCCGTAAAGTCGTCGCCCAATGTATACCCTTCCTCCGTACATGTAATTTGCAGATCGGCCTGGTGCTTTTGAAGCAGCTCATGTCTGGACAAGCCCGAAGTGATACAAATCACGTTGCTATCAGCCAGTGCTTCCTCCGTAATATCATTAGAAGACACCACGGGATAATGAACACCGATATACGGATTCCAAGTTGCTGTTCGTGGGCTAGCCAAGGCGTTCGCCGTCCGTCTCACCGCCTGCTCTTCCTCCGGTGTAGCATAGCTGGATGGAAGGACAATGTGAAGACGATCCATATAAACGTCAAGCACACCCATACCGTGGCTCAAAACGTTTCTTCCCACGCTTTTCGAGCCCACCGTTTTCATTTTGGCATCCGATTCTTTTGTAAAGCATCCACTGCTTTCTTCCTCCCGTTCGGCAATCAAACGGTATTCAGGTGAGGGGCGTTTATGTGACTGTGTTTTAACAAAGCGAAAGCGGCTGTATTCCCGCAAGTCCAACACGAAAATACGGGCTCCGATACGAACCTGGGCCAGCTCCAAGGGCATGACCTCTTGAGAAAGATGAATGATAAATTCTTCGGCGTGAACCGCCTCGATATCCAACTCACCTGTGGCACTCATTTCACCGTACAACTCAGCATATTCCTCATTTTCATCCATTCGCGTCAGTTCCAGCCAGTAAGCCCGGTTATGTCTCCCCCGTTCCGTCCGATAGGCAATACGCTGAGGTACGACATCTCTTCTCCATTGCATAAGCCAACCCAGTACGCCGTCCAGAAGTCTCAGCTCATGCGTATCCCAGTGATTAGACTGCCGCTCTACAACACCTCTAAAATGATCAGATAGAAGCTCTGTTACAGGGGCTGTGTATGCTTGTGCAAATAAGTAATCCTGATCTCCGCATACATTCAATATTGGCATATTCAACAGATTTATCAGATGCTTAGGATGTGGCGCTCCAGAGATAACCGCAATAGCCGCAAACCGAGAAGGATAAGCCTGTGCCATCGCCCAGGCAGCATATGCTCCGTTCGAATAACCCGTCAGATAGATCCGCTCTTCGTCCACTCGGTATGCTTGCAGTATGACATCCAGCGCCTCCAAAAAAGCAGCTTCTCCAATATAACTGCCCAACGTTACACCACGGCATGAAAAAGTAACAAATATAGCTTCCTCTTCCCAGCCTTGCCCAAAACCTCGATTCTGAAAATCCGGCAAACCCAGCTCATATCGCTTGCCTGGCATCAGGACGATCAGAGGATACTGTCGGTCAGTCGAGTAGCTTCTGGGAAGCTGAATGGTATAGCGTTGCAAACTATTGTCCAAGCGGGAGACAAAAAATCCTTCCCCAATTCCGTCATTAGACAAAAAAATGTGTTCTTCTTGAAGTAAGGATGGGGGCTGTGACTGTTCGGTATGTCCATTAGTGAAGATCTGTTTTAATAGCTTGATATATTCACGCACAATCCGGTAATCCCAGATTTCAAAAGGATCTTCCGGCAAATCCGTTAACCTTTTTAATTCCTCAAGCAGGCCCTCTATTTGTATTTTCTGCGCAGAAGGAAGAATATCTATAGCGCGGGCTTGAATGTACCGGTCATACTCTTCCTGCAAGCCCTCCACGACGACTGACAAAGGCCGCACAAGTGCCGAATACACTAAATGATGCTCCACAGCCTCATGATCCCGATATGTAACGGTGAAGTGCAGCATTCCCGTATTCCTGGCCTTTTCCTCATCCCAGTCATAGCTTTGCTCCTGCTCCCAATGTGCTGGAAAGCGATCCAGCTTTATGCCTTCATCATTCGTTACCTCGACCCATAACGTTTGATCTAAGGGAAGATCTATCCGATCCTTACGCAGTAAATAAAATAAGATCGGGCTGTCTTCACCCTCCCTGCCAGCACTTTTCTCAACCTCTAGCCATGCCATATGAAAACGTATATTACGGTCTACAAATTCACGATGCAGTTCTGCCACATCTGGTTCGTTGCATACCTGATTTCCACTGATACGAATAGAGCGGGCCTCCTCAGGAATAAACGCAGCAATGATAACTACCGTGTGATCGCCTTCCTCCAGATACAAGCGAAAAGGACCGGATTCCGCATATACCAGTGTGCCATCTATCCAAATTTGTCCCGTTCCTTCAAAGGGTCTGAAAATCACTTCCTGTGCAACCATACAACGAAGATTTGAAACCAGCAAAAGCCTTTCTTGTTCGGCCAAAGGCGGAAAAACACCTAGATTCAGTTCCGCAGTCCGAGGGTCTAGCTCGGTCAGTAATCGGCACGCTGCCTTTCCTCCGGCTGAAAGCTCTATTCCTTCTTCACCACAAGCCTTTTCCAAATTCCAATCCTCATGGGCAAAATAATTGGACCATTCCCTGCCCACACCGCAATTTTCCGGGAGGATGACCGGACCGACTGCATAAGCAGACCTCAGACGTACCGGATGATCCGACAGCACAGTTGTTGCTTTTTCCAGATGTGTGAACCTCATAACATTCCCCCTCCAGGTTTTTGTTTCCTCAGAGACGTAGTCGCGGTTATATCCCGTTTAACATTCAATTGAACTATATAAAACTATTCGTTATTACCTCTACGTACTCCTCTGTTCTTCTCAAAAAAGTAGCTATGATAAAAAACAAAAAAAGAGGCAGCCTCAGCTGCCTCTCTTGATCATTACGATTATTTTCTTACAATGCTGCCTGCAAGTCTTCGATCAAATCTTCCAGATCTTCAATCCCAACCGAAATCCGCACCAAACCTTCGGTAATGCCTAACTCTGCACGACGTTCTACCGGAATAGAGGCGTGCGTCATACGTGCCGGAACGCTAATCAGACTTTCAACCGCTCCCAAGCTTTCAGCTAGTGTAAAATATTTTACCTTTTTCAGAAGTGCAACCGCGTTAGCGTCACTACCTACATCAAAGGAAATGATGCCGCCAAAGCCTTCAGCCTGGGTTTTGGACAGTTCATGTTGTGCATGGCTTTCCAGTCCAGGGTAGTACACTTTGCTAACCTTCGGATGTTTTTCCAAAAAGGCTGCAATTTCCTTCGCATTTTTCTCAATCGCTTCCATACGCAGACCCAATGTTTTAATACCGCGGATCAATAACCAAGAATCCTGCGGTCCCAGAATAGCACCAATGGCGTTTTGCAGAAAATGCAGTTGCTCTCCCAGCTCGTCGCTGTTCACAACAGCCAGACCGGCTACAACATCGCTGTGGCCGCCCAAATACTTGGTAGCAGAGTGAATGACGATATCAGCCCCAAGTGTAATTGGCGTCTGCCAATAAGGGGTAGCAAATGTGTTGTCGACGATCAGTAAAAGATCATGTTTTTTTACAAGCTCCGAAACAGCGCGGATATCAGTAACCTTCAAAAGCGGGTTCGTTGGCGTTTCGACATACAATGCCTTCGTATTCGGACGAATTGCTTTGGAGATGGCTTCCAGGTCAGTCGTATCCACAAATGTGGATTCAATTCCGATACGGCTGAGCACTTTGCTTACAATACGGTAGGTGCCTCCGTATACATCATCGGTCAGCAAAATATGATCCCCTGCGTTAAACAGTGAAAATACCGCATGAATGGCTGCCATACCCGAACCGAAAGCAAAACCACGCTTTCCTTCTTCCAGATCCTTGATCAGCTCCTCCAGAGCAAACCGGGTCGGATTGCCTGTACGCGAATATTCGTATCCCTTATGGACGCCAATTTCCTCTTGCTCATAAGTGCTTACCTGATAAATAGGAACGTTAACCGCGCCTGTATGGGGATCGGTAGGAAGCCCGCCGTGAATCAGTTTTGTTTTGCGTTTCATTTTATATCCCGCCTTCATATATTTTTTTGCTCAGATAACGTTCGCTGCTATCCGGGAAAATGGTAACAATATGTGCGCCATCCGGTGCATTTTCTGCTTCCAGTAAAGCGGCATGTAAAGCAGACCCTGAAGAACTACCAACAAGAAGGCCTTCACGTGCAGCCAGTTCCTTGACACGGTCAAAAGCATCGACATCGCTAATGGTGTGAATGGCATTAAAATATCCTTTATCCACAAATTCAGGGATTAATTCCATGCCAATTCCTTCTGTTTTATGTGGGCCTGACTCGCCGCCATTCAAAATGGACCCTTCCGGCTCCACGATGACCGTTTTAAGGGCTGCATTTTGTTCCTTAAGATAACGCGAGGTTCCCATAAATGTTCCCCCCGAGCCTGCACCTGCCACAAATACGTCCACTTTGCCGTCCAGATCGTTCCATATTTCAGGTCCCATTGTCGTATAATATGCCTCGGGATTATCCGGATTACTGAATTGCCGTGGCAAGTAGGCATCTTTTATTTCAGCAGCCAATTCTTTTGTTTTTTCGATGGCTCCTTTCATTCCCTCACTTGTCGGGGTATGAACAATGCGTGCTCCCAATGCCTTCATCAGGTCCTGCTTCTCTTGGCTGAACTTCTCAGGCACAGCAAAAATAACCGAGATATTATAATGAAGCGCTGCCATCGCAAGACCAATACCTGCGTTGCCTGCTGTTGCTTCAATTAATGTCCCCCCTGGCTTCAGCTGACCTGTTTTTAATGCTTTTTCAATTAGAGCCTTCCCCACCCGATCCTTAACACTGCCGCCGGGATTCATAAACTCCAGCTTTGCAAACAGGCGAATTCCTCTCGGTAGAGAATAGCTGTTCAGCTCCACTAATGGCGTGCGTCCGATGAGTTCAAGGGTATTTTGATATACATTCATAATTTCAAGCTCCTTTTAATGGCGAATCCAAAATAAACCAATGGTCAAAAATTAACGCCTATTGTCGGAGAAGTTCGCTATCATCTCCGAGAAAACACAGTAATACGGTAAGTATTGATGCAATAAGATTTTATGTGTATTTGAAGCTTTTGTCAAATGGACCAGCCACAATACCCACACCCCCTGCCTGCTTGCTCGATATGATAGAGAAGATGTCACAAAATATCCTTGTGCAACATAAGGAGGAGTTCATATATGGGAAAGCAATTTCTGAAGATAGCTGCCGTATATTTTGCCCTCAGTGTGCTGCTTAGTGTAATTATTGGCTTGTCGGGTGATCACAGCCTATCCAATATTCAGTCTCATACCCATTTACTGGGTTGGATTGCACTTGGAGTTATAGGTCTGATCTATGTGACCTTTCCTGCACTTTCAGTTACTATTCTGGCACATATCCATTTTTGGATGCATAATATCGGTCTGCCCGTGTTGATATTGGCGATTATAGGTGAAAATTACAAGGTTCCAGAGGCTGGAGTTTGGATCGTCATAGGATGGGTGTTACTCGCCGGGGGAACTATGCTGTTTATGGTGAATGTGTGGGATAGACTGCGCTAAAGCAAATAAGTTCTCTTCAATGCCATAAAAATAAGGAGCCTGATCATGTCAGGACTCCTTGATATCTTCATTATATGTTAGCTATATACCAGCTTTGCTAGCTAAGTGTTCTATACTATTACTTCACTGTTTCATCCTGTACATGTTCTTTACAGAAGGTCTCAACAGCTTGCAACTCATCATCTTCAAGTTCAAGATCAATGTAACGATTCGTTACTTTTTCAATTAATTCATACTTTAGCAGTCCCGTCTTTTCTTCGTCTACTAAATAAAGACAACGGATATACAGTCCGTTTTCAGTGTATAGCTCGTCGTCCTCCTCCACCTCTACATCAATGATAAATTCATAACGCTGTCCAGTCAAAATACCAAAAGCATCTTTAATCTGATCTACTGTGTACGTTGTAAAGTTCAACATGTTTTTATTCCCCCCAGGTTTCCTTCAATTACGGTGCATTCTACGCCCGCAGGCAGTAGTTGTTCAACTTGTGTACGTACTTCTTGACGACTCAAATCCTGGCCCATGATGGATATCCAGCCCCGATCATTACGCGAGCGAATTAAACGCCCTATGCCTTGTCTGAGTCTAAGTGCCATGTGAGGCATATCTATCTGAATAAACGGATCTGCTGCATCCTTGCGCAGAGCCGTAAAAACCGGATCATTCGGAGGAAATGGCAGTGACCAGATAATCACGTGCGACAGAGAAGGTCCAGGAATATCCAATCCTTCCCATAATGTAACAGCGCACAACACACTTTCCTCATCATTCTGAAAAGCTGAGATCAGATGGCTGATTTCAGCCGAACCTTCGTACAGAAAACGATAGGTAGACGCCTCCGGGTAGGCAACGAGACCCGTCTGGAATGCAGCCAGTTCTTCCTGTGAAGGAAACAGGATAAGCGCTCTTCCCTGTGATTTCTCCAGCAGTGCCAGTGCTCTCGGGATTGGATCATCCCCCGCTTGCAACGGGTACAGTGCAGCTTGCATCTGATCGCTGTAGTCATAAGGTGAAGCAACAGAAAACGTTAACGGATTTTCAATACCAAGGCTCTGCGCCATATAGTCAAATGAGCCCTCTACGGAAAGTGTAGCTGAAGAGAATACGATCGGTATATGCTGCGCAAATACTCGTTCTTTGAGAATCTCTTTTACCATCTTCGGCATAACCACAAGCGTTAATCCATCCTGATCCTCCATCACCCACGAAATGAGAAGTTCAGGACGCTTAAACAAAGCCAACGCGGTTTGAATCATTTCCAAATGTTCTTCCACAATTTTGACTTGATACTCATCCAAAGAGAATAGTCCGCTTTCAAATACAAGCTCTTCTTCGATCGTGCCGATCAGTTCACCAAAGCGGTTTACCTCTCTAATCAGTGACTCATTCAGAATGAACTCCTTGCGATTAGAACCCTGTACAGGCTGACTGTTCTTATCAAGCGCAGCGAACAAAGCCTCACTTTGGGAGATCGCATCTTCGATCGTCATTGCCAAAGATTCCCGTACTTCTCCCTCCAGCAATCGGGTAATTATAGATTCAAACTGAGCGTGCTTAAGCTTGTAGGTAAGCGCATTTTGTGCCGCTGTCTCCAGCAAATGCCCTTCGTCAAAGACAACAGAGCTGTGCTCCGGCAGCAACGGCAGCTGACCCTCGCGCTTTCTCGCTTCGTAGGTCCATACATGCTCCATATAAAAGTCATGAGAGCAGATGACCAGATCTGCCGCTTTACGGTAATGATCACGAGACAACGTCTGACCGCAACGATGCCGCTGATGGCAAACGAGACAGTCTTGAAATACATCCCATCCGAGTCTGCTCCACTGTCCATCTGTTAGCTCGGGATATTCCTTTCGGTTCCCGTAAGGAGTAAAGGATTGTAACGTATCTGGAAAATGAACAAAATCCGGCAGTTCCAGATAAATATCACGGAAAACATCTGCGTCCTCATCCAGTCCGCCTCGTACCTCATCCAGCTTATTCAGACAAATATACTGATCCGGCGACTTCCCCAATCTGGCATCAATCGTCAGATTCAAATGCTGTGCCAGCTTGGCAATATCCCCTTCCGGCTTTACCAATTGTTCAATTAACGATTCGTCCGCACAGGCGATAATCGCCGGTTTTCTCATGTATCGAGCATATGCAATAGCGTACAGCAGGTATACGAGCGTTTTACCAGTGCCCACACCCGCTTCTGCAAAAATGGTCTTTTTTTCCTTATAGGCACGTTCTAGCTGGAATGCCATATAAATTTGTTCATCCCGAACCTCAAAGCCGACTTCAGGCAAAACTTCATAAAATACATCCGCAATCCAGTCACTTGCCTGCTCAATAAACGGCTTGGACGGATCAAAGGCAAAAGGGTAAGTAGTCAATCGGGCTGTGCCTCCAATTCGTTCATAATGTGCATCCTTTCATTATAACGCAAAACAAGCTAAAAAGAACATGAAAACTGTAAGAACAGCTTACATTTTTTATTTCGCTATAAGAATCCCTTTAAAATAAAGGGACATACTTTTGTCTGAGTGAGACGCTACGTGTAGCATTTGATCCTACGATCGCTGTTGCCCCAGGATTCTCAGATTTTCATAAACCTTTAAAAGGTAAGAATCCCATGGCAAAGGCGAACGCTACGCTTCTCCATATTCAAATCCTCCACTACGCTGCACACCACCGTAGTATCGTTATTTTATAAATGAAAAATGTCTCGCTTTCCTGACAAAAAAAGTAAAACACCATAACAAAATGAAAAAACAAATAACCACCTAATGTATTGCAAGCATTAGCTGGTTTCTTGTTAATTGAAGAATATGCATTAAACAGAAGCTTTGGTGATCTCCTCTAATACTTAAAGAAAAGACGATTGCTGCCCATATCGCTGCAATTCTTTTTTATGTACAACAAAGGTGTTGGTACAAAGATCGTGGAGTCCCTGTTTTTTAGCAGTAAAAGCAACCACAATATAAATAATATGAGCAATTACAAAAGAAATAGCCTTTATCCAATAACGCCCTGAGGCGTGTAAAAATCCAAGGCGTTTTCCTTCCTTGTCCACGACAACCAAAGAGAACGCAAGCTTACCCGGTGTAGCCTGAACTTTCGATGACTCCCATAAACCACAATACAGCCATGGTAGCACGAGCCAAAGAATCAGCGGCCACAACATAAGCAGTACTTGTATGAAACCCGTCTCCTTTATGCCCAGAAGATCTGGGATAATGTAAATTGCGCCCCCTACTAAAAGGACTATGGCAGTAAGGATGATCAGATCAATCAAAAACGCTGCTGTTCTTATCCAAAATCCTCCGTATATTCTTTTTGTACTATCACTTGTTGCTGTCATGATATGTATGACTCCTTTTGCAAATGAGATTTAAAATCCAGTTTATCCCTTTATCCAAGAAGATATCATACGGTTACCCACCTATATTGTCAATTTACGAGCAAATGCTCTTAAACAAGTAAAAGGACCTATTTCCATGCATCAAAATGAAAATTTTCATAGGAATTAAGAGCTTATATACAATGATTTTTCTCTGATTGGGTACAAAACAAGCGCAGCTATGATCTTTAACTACCCATAAGTAGTACTTTGGCATCGAAATAAATCCAGCCTTTTCATGCATAAAAAACAGCGTATATGTAAATGAAATTACACACACGCTGTCTCACAATTCATTCTGCAAATCTGACAAATTATAGGACGATTAAAAATAAGTTCGTTCTTGCACGCTTATACACTATATTTTTTGCATTCAACACTAAACAAACCTTCTTCACCGCGCAGCTTTGCCAATGCCTCGACAAAGAAATAATCGCCATAGATAATGGGAACGTTGATGTATTTTTGCTCAGGATAATGTACGGTTCCGTTCAACAGCAATCCCTCATGCTCCTCGCCCCACGCTGTACACGTATGATGCAAGCCCTCGAGGATAGATTCTGCTGCTTCTGTAAAATGTTCCGCACGCGCCGAATATTTTGCCAGCTCCAGCAAACCACTGGCCGCAATTGCCGCAGCCGATGAATCCCATGCCCCGCGGTGCTCTTCCTCTGCTCTAAAATCCCACACAGGCAGGCAAGCATCACCCAGCTGGGATAGAAAAAAATCAGCCGTGTTCTCGGCCACCTTCAAATAACGCGAATCGCGCGTGTACCCGTACGAAAGCGTAAAACCATACAAAGCCCAAGCCGTGCCGCGTGCCCAGGCAGAACCGGGAGCAAATCCCTGTCCGCCATGCTCGGCGACCTTTTTTCCAATCTCCGGATCGAATTCAACTACATGTGCGATAGAGCCGTCCGAACGGACAAATTCACGTGCTATGGTATCTGCATGCTGCACAGCGAGAGCGGCAAAACGCGGATCTCCGCTTTCCTCCGAAGCCCAATAAAGCAAGGGTAGATTCATCATACTGTCTATAATCGCAACGCCCCGTGTATCCATGTCCTTCGAGGGGAAGTTCCACGCGCGAATAAAACGGCCATTCACGTTAAAACGGGCAGCCAGCAGATTGGCAGCCAACAACCCACGTCTTCTGGACTCTGAATCTCCGGTCATCCGATGGGCGGCCACACCGCTGAGCAGCCAAATAAAGCCAAGATCATGGTCTACAGCTTCGCTATTATAGAGTATTTTTTCCAAACGACCCTCGCACCGCTGTGCAATCCCGGCAGCCACACTGTCAGGACGCGCCCGATTGACCAGCCACAGCAGCCCCGGATAAAAACCTGCTGTCCACCACGCTTCTTCACGATTATCATAACGTCCACCCTCAGCAACATGTGGAAAAGCGTCTCCCAGTCTTGCCGCCAAGGCAAGCGTCTTATCCAAAGCCAGCTCCCACGATTGCTCCAGCCAAGCTTCTGCTTTCGTCATTTCTTTTTCCTCTCCTTTTTCCACATATTAAATCATATTTATGGCTCTAGCTCTATTTATTCAGGTAACCGAATGATAAAGGAAATGCGGTTGCCTTCACATTCCATACGCGCTCCCTTAAGTAACCCATTCCGACAGGCCACGGAAGCTAATTCTTCCGGCCATACCACGTTCGTTCCTTCCGTCGTCGGGATGACTTCGAGGCTTGCACCTGCGTATTCTACTCGAATGCTTTCCGTTTCTTCCCCGGCTGACATGACATGATGAATAACGCTGCGCTCCCGACCGTCATACGACATTAAGGGAATAAGCGCCCCTACATTCTGAATATTGCCTTGAAGCTCATACGCCACTTCAATTTTGCCGGGTACCTGACGATAATGCGTTCGGATTTCCCTCACTCCCGGGAACGGGCCTTCCCACAGGAGTGTAAAATCCGTTGCTCCGTCAGACGCTGAGCTTTGTTCCATCTGTACGGTTCCTCCACCATCCTGCGGGTCAATCCCTCCATCCCGGTCGAACTCCAGCGTACCGGGAATACCTTCCGACAAGCTGTGCCACTTTCCGTCCTCCGTTTGCCAGGCCGGGGTATAGCTTAGCGGGAAAATATCTCCGTCCGCGAAGCCTGTAAAGCCGCGGTCTGCATGACCTGCTGAGGACGGACCGATCAGCGACGGCAGCGCAGACTGCTGAATACGCACGATGCCCGGAACATTGTACGGATCGTTGACCGATGTTTGCACAAGCATTTGCTGCCCCTCTACGGCTGCAATGACAGTCTGGAACCAACCGTCCGTTGCCAACACCCGGCTGCCGATCTCCGCCGGGATGAAGGTTGGGGAAATGCGATCCATCTCCTCACCATGTAGAAGGGTGTGGGCCAGCACAGCCGCCGTCCACAGACTGTAGCAGGTATGATTCGAGTACACCTCAAAGCCATGCCGTGCCTCGGACGAATAATGGTTGCGGACGATATGCAGCTTGCCGTCATCGGTCTGCCAGCGGCTAATCGCTTGCCAGCATAGATCTGCTGCCCGTCGGAACGCACCTGCGAGCCCATGCTCTCCTGCTGTAAAAGCCTGCTGAGCATGTGTTGTAAAGACAAAGGCCGCCGCCGCTTCGTTCCACTGATGCTGCGCGCTTCTTCCACGCGGCGGAATTTCCCCGTGCGGGGATAGCGCCAGCAATGTGCTGAGCGCTCCCCTGCGAAGGTGGTCACGCAGTTCGAGTGCGCAGCTGCCATCATATCCGTTCTGCAGCATTACGCCCAAATGAAAACGTGTAACGATATCGTAGGCAAATGGACTATTGGGCCGATCCAGCGGTCCATCCTGGTACAGGCCCAAGCCGGTAAAACGAGGCAGGTGGTAGCTGCGGATATACGTCTCCATCCATTCCGAATCGGCTGCAATTCCTTCCGCTGCACGCAAAAACTCGCCGGAAATCATAATCGCATTCCAGTTGATCATCCGGTTCGGATTTTTCATTTTGCTCATCGTAAAAATGTAGGTCTGCTCCGGCTGAATCCTGCTCAGTTGCTGTTTCCAAGCCGTGGCTTGCTCTGGCAGCAAATTTTTAAGGAGCCGATACGCGCCCATCATCATAATTGGAAAAAAGTCTGGGTGGTGATCTGGAGCTTTTTCCTCCACTACACAAGCTATGCTATGCGTCAAGGCCGCAGCAGCAGATTCCAGTAAATCATGCCGGCCTTCTTTAACCAACACCGCCGCTGCCAACGCATAGGACGGGGTGGAGTAGTACCGTTCACTTTCAGAATGGGGGTCAATGATAGCTCCGGTATCATCCTGATGCAGGGCATATGCGCGAACCAGCTTTTCCAGCACGGCCAGCTTACGTTGGTGAGTCCATCCGTCATTCACTCGATTTGGCGCGCTTTCCACCTGTTCTATAAATCTCTCCAGTTCCGTCTGCCAAGGGTACACGCTGCCTGTCTGCAGCTTATTCATCCTGTCTGCCTCCCATTCAAAATGAAAATTAATGTATGGTAAAAAACAGATTGCAATCTACGCTTGCAGAATCGCTCCAGTAATTGGAGTCTAGTTGCAGCGATGTTTTATAAAACACAAAGGGAGCTCCGTCATGATCTATGTGCTTCACAGCCTCCAACCCCGCCCGCAGCACGCCGGCATCATAATCTAGCCTGACGACTGCGTTCGCTCCCTTCCATTCTACGAAGCCTGTTCCCAGATTAGGCTGAATACAACTGATGAAAAACTCCTCCACATCCCATGACTTCATGCTCACGCCAGACGTTTCAAACTCAAAATGATCGGTGACGGTAAGCCTTGCCCCCTCGTTTCCCTCCAGCACATTCCATATAAAGGAGCGGGTGAAGACCGCCAATTCTTCTACGGGATAAGCAGATGTCAAGTCAAGCTTAAGCCTTGTGCCCGTCTGTACCTCCTCCTGCTCATCCAAAGCAATATCCAGCACAACCGCCTTTGCCTTTGCGCCCGATTGCTGTAAAGTCCCATTGATGACAGGCACGGAATGACCACCAGAGGAGATATTAATAATTGACTCTCGTCCCGATGAAAAATAGGCTTTCGTGTACAAGCCTGCTCCCAGATCACACAATAGATTTTCGCCACCGCCATGAAGGATAAAATGTCCAAGATCGTTATGATTGTGCGGTTCATTGTTATGCCCAGCCTTCGCTGAAAAAGCAAGCATGACACCTGGTTCACCCTTTTGGCTTCTGGGTCCACTATGGCTGGAACTGCGGCTGCGGCACATCAGCCAACCGAGTTGCGGCAAATAATTGGCAACGGTCTCACCGCTCCCAAATGCCAAAGAATTCGTCCAAACCAGGTTACGCAATACATGAGCCCAGCGGCGACAGGGGTCTTCCAACAGACCAGGTACGCGGAAAGGGAGTGTAGATGGTCGTTCTTGCAATGAATTCAACTGAGAGATGAGTCCGGAAGGCAATCGTTCCGTTTCACTACTGTCCGAATAATTAGCGAAAATTCCATTCGACAGATGAACCCGCTCTGCAAAGGCTGCGATTTGCCTAACCTTTTCCGAGTTCAGAATATCCACAGCTCCCTCGGTAAACTCACGCAGCATATCGGCAAAATAAATGAAATAACCAAAGCCGTACACCCAGTATCCTACGCCTTCGGGGCATCCCCCGTCCTCACTATAGCCTGCCAAAAAACAATCCAGCGCGCCCAGCATACTCTCGATGGCTACCGCTCTGGAAGAGTCATCTTCTACCAGCAGCAGTGCTACAATTCCGCAACCGGAAGCACATACTGCCGACCAGTTATGATCTGCGGTTTCCCATCCAAAATGACGAGGCTTCCAAAAAACAGGTTCCAGTACACGACGTTCGATCTCTTCGTGCACCTGAGCGACCACATGGCTAGCCAGTTGTTCTCCTAGCAGCAATAAAATTTCAACCAGCGTTTGTGCTGTTTCGGACGCGAATAAATCCACCTGCTGCCAAGGCGGTGTTACGGTGTCCTCTTCATTGACATGTGCAGGAAGCGCCCATGTGTACTCACTGCATATGTCCAGCAGACCGCTTTCCACCTCTTTCATCTTTCGAGGCTCCGGCTTGACAACAGCTTCCAGCACTATAGCAACCAGTCGTCCACGCCGTTCAAAGTACACATCCTCATACGGCTTGCGCTCTCCTGTATTAGCAAATTGCCGAAACAGAGACAACGGCAGTTCATGCCATGATGCTTCCCGATTATCTTTACAGACACGCTCAATATCCATCCAAAGCTCGGCGTATATCGGCTCAGAGACAGTCGTCCGTAGCCTTTTTGTCCAATTACTCCTTAACCGTTGCCTTGCTGAATCCTGCATGCCGCCAGCCAGCGCCTTAACGAGCCGCGAAGCAGGCCAAGCCTCCCTCAGAAGACTCATCTGCATTTCCTCCTCATGAGAAGCATTTGTTTCACCTTCTTTTTTGTTAACGCTTTCATTGTATCTAACAATCATTGTAAATTCAAAGGGGTAGCAAAACAATTGAGAAAAAATAAAAGAACCTCTATGCCCCGTTGCCGTGGTCATGGAAGTTCTTGTTTTACACTAGTGCCAATCTCCGTCCAGATTCGCTTTGATCATGTTTTCTAAACTGTGGGGTTCTCTTGTTTCCACTTTCTAATCCCGTCATCCTCCAGAATACCCAGTGCTGCATCTGAGATATTAGGATCACGCAGCAAAGCGTCCTCGACTCTAAATTTAATATCGTCAGCATCTGCCAGCGTCATGCCCGGCGTAAGCTCAATCAACCCTTCCACGTGATAATAGCGTCCCTCCTGTAAAATACGCATTTGATAAATATCCGTAACATGCGTATCTGCGAGAATAATGGAAGCCACACGTTCTTCGATATCAGGAGGAGCAGATACACCGATCAAACCTACCATGTTGTCGTAACCGACCCGGAAAGCAACACCGACCATCAGACAACCGATGAGAATACTTGAAATGCCGTCCAGCAGTTTAAAATCTGTCAGCGATGTGACCACCACTGCTAGCAAAGCGAGTACTCCACCCGTTGTTGCTACCAAATCTTCATAAAACACCAGCCGGGTTGGCGGTGCAGCACGCCCCACATGGCGGAACGCAGAGGTGAAAATGCCTAACCCCTTCGCTTCTACTCTGGATTCATGCAGCACTTCTTTCATCGCTTTGCTCCATACAAATCCGTCCACCACCAGTGACAAAATCAGTACTATAACATTAATCCAAAATCCATGTGTAGATTCAGCCGGATGCTGCAGCAAATGAATGCCTTCCAATGCGGTTTCATAGGCCATAATCGTTACGACAATAACGGCAACCATACAGAACAGGTTAATCACTCGTCCAAAGCCGGTAGGAAAGCGTTTTGTCGGTTTTTTCTCTGCCAGTACACTGCCCGCGAATACAAACATTTGATTCACTGCATCCGCAATGGAATGCATCATCGTAGCAAACATAGAACCGCTGCCTGTCAAGGCAAAAGCAATCCCCTTAATCAAGGCAATGCCGGTATTCCCTAACGCCGCCGAGCCTGAGGATTTGTTTCCTTTTTTGACCATACTCCAAAAGGAGTCCTCTTTCTGTTTCACTTCCATCTTGTAGCTCCTCCTGAGGTATACATAATGTGATATATCATCGTTTGTTATGTATTATTTTTAACCCGTCCATATTCTACCTAACCATCTGAGGAGAATCAATACAAACGATAATATTTTCCATGGAAAAGGAATGCCCCATGTCCCCTACGACATGAAGCATTCCCGTTACAACCTTCTATCAGACATACCCTCAGGTTAACAACACAGATAATCTCCATGCGCTGACGATTGACATAAGTGCCTATTTACCAGCTTGATTTCGTAATTCCTGGAATTTGACCTTTATGTGCCAACTCGCGGAACGCGATTCGAGACAGCTTGAATTTGCGCAAATATCCTCTAGGTCTGCCTGTCAGCTCGCAACGGCTTTTCATGCGGGTTGGAGATGAGTCACGCGGAAGCTTTTGCAAAGCTTCGTAGTCCCCTTTTGCTTTCAATTCACGTCTCAGATCCGCATATTTAGCTACAATTTCCTGGCGTTTCTTCTCTTTTACGACTTTTGACTTCTTGGCCATGTAAAGCTCCTCCTTGTGATATATGCCAATCATGAAGGTTCACCATCACTACCGCGGGATGGATGAACACGGATATGGATATGATTTTACACCTTAAATAGTAATCATTACGATTACTATTTAATATAACGTGCTCCAGGTAGGTTGTCAACCCAAGCGGTTTGAATCACAACATTAAAAAGCCGTTGAAACAGTAGAACCGATTCATTGTGGTGAACGGTCTGCCGTTTCAACGGCTTTAAAATTTGTTGACTAGCTTTGTTCATTCAGGCAAATGGCAAGCTACCCAGTGATCTGGACGAGCCTCACGATAGAGTGGAATCTCTTTGGAGCAACGATCGATTGCAAAGGGGCAGCGAGTATGGAACTTGCAGCCCGAAGGCGGATTAACCGGACTAGGAATATCCCCCTTGAGCAAAATACGTTCTCTCTTCAGCTTCGGCACCGGAATAGGTACAGCCGACAGCAACGCCTTCGTATACGGATGCAACGGATTCCCGAATAGCTCGTCACGCGATGCCGTTTCGACCATGGAGCCTAAATACATCACGCCAATACGGGAACACAAATGTTCCACCACGCTCAAATCATGCGAGATGAACAAATATGTCAGACCCCGTTCGGCCTGCAATTTGGCGAATAGGTTAATAATCTGCGCCTGTATGGACACATCCAGCGCTGATACCGGCTCATCAGCGATAATTAGATCCGGCTGAAGCGCCAGCGCTCGGGCAATGCCGATCCGTTGGCGTTGACCTCCCGAAAATTCATGGGGAAAACGGTCGATATGATACTCTGACAATCCACATAGCTTGAGCACGTCCAGCACAATCTGCCGGACCTCCTCCTTCGTTGCTATATCGTGATCCAGTAGCGCCTCACCAATGGCATCACCAATCCGTACACGCGGATTCAGCGAGCTATATGGGTCTTGAAAGATCAGCTGAATTTTGGGACGAAGTTCCTGCATCCCTTTGGCAGACAAGCTGTGCAGATCCACCCCTTTGTATTTTACGGTACCGTCCGTTTTATCCGTCAATCTAACAATCGTGCGGCCCACCGTGCTTTTACCGCTCCCCGATTCCCCTACCAATCCGAAAGTTTCACCCTGACGGATCGTAAAGCTGATATCGTCTACTGCCCGCACATGTCCTGAAGTACGGTTCATAAACCCGGACTTCACCGGAAAGTACGTTTTTAAGCGGTCTATTTCCAACAACGGCTCAGCCATGAACAACCGCCTCCTCATATAACCAGCAGGATGCTTTCTGCTGAGCTGAAACTTCCTTTAATGTAGGCTCCTTTACACGACAAATGTCCATGCAATGCCCACAGCGGTCGTGAAAATAACAGGAAGTCGTCAGCTCCAGCGGATTAGGGACCTGCCCGGGAATGGAATACAGTTCCTCTTGGCGCTGATTAAGCACCGGTTTGGATTTTAGTAACCCTTGTGTATAAGGATGCTTGGGATGATTAAACAGCTGTACGACTTCGCCTTCCTCGACGATCTTGCCTGCATACATCACAATGACGTAATCAGCCATTTCGGCGACAACACCCAGATCATGGGTGATTAGCATGAGCGACATATTGGATTGGGCTTTAAATTCACGCAGCATATCCAGGATTTGCGCCTGAATCGTTACATCCAGCGCCGTCGTTGGCTCATCCGCGATAAGCAGCTTGGGACCACAAGAAACAGCAATGGCAATCATAATTCGCTGCAGCATCCCCCCGCTCAGCTCATGCGGATAGCTTTTTAAAATCTGCTCCGGCCGGGATATACCAACCTGTTCGATCAGCTCCAGTGCTCGCTTACGAGCTTCCTTACGGCCCATTTTCAAATGCTCAATCAGTGGTTCGGATAGCTGTTCACCAATGGTCATGACTGGATTCAATGAAGACATCGGCTCCTGAAAGATCATGGATATTTCATGTCCGCGAATCGTGCGCATCTCATTTCTGCTAAGCTCTAGCAGATCGGTTTCCTCAAAGCGGATGCTTCCGCCTGCCACTTTACCACCAGGACTCTGGATCAGACCCATGATGGACATCGCGGTAATACTTTTGCCGCATCCCGATTCACCGACAATGCATACCGTTTCCCCCGGCTTCACACGGAAGCTGATATCATCCACCGCTTTAACCGTTCCTTCTTCTGTATAAAAATGAGTGCTTAAATGTTCAATAGAAAGTAAATTGTCCATGGTGTATGATCACCTACCTCTTATGTTTCGGGTCAAGTACATCCCGCAGCCCGTCACCAAAAATATTAATAGCGATGACTGTAGCAAAAATAGACAGTCCTGGCGGTATCCACAACCACGGTCGTTGCTGAAAATCCAGCACATTGTTAGCGGCATCAATCATATTGCCCCAAGTCGGTGTCGTGGGCAGCACGCCAAGGCCAAAGAAGCTGAGTACAGATTCACTCAAGATAGCTCCGCCAATATTCAATGTAGCGATAACGATCAACAACGGTAAAATATTCGGCAGCAGATGTTTGAACAGCTTTCGACGATTCGAGAGTCCCAGTACCGTCGCGGCTTGCATAAATTCACGTTCCCGCAAACTAAGCATCTGGCCCCTCACCATCCGTGCAATCCCCGGCCAGTTGACTAGACTAAGCATCAACATGACAATATACATCCGCTGATCGGGTGGAACCTTCCAGTCAGATAGCAGCGCGCCCATAATAAATAGCAGGGGCAAACTGGGAATCGTCAGCAGCAAATCAGCAACACGCATAATAATCTGATCCGCAATCCCGCGAAAATATGCGGATATGACCCCCAGCGTAGCCCCCAAAAAGACTGACAATACCATTGAGGCTAAACCCACGGTAAGAGAAATTTGACCTGCTTGCATCACGCGTGTCATCACATCCCGCCCCAGCTTGTCAGTTCCTAACCAGTGATGGATATTGGGCGCCTTGTTCATCATTAATATATTTGTTTTGTTATCGGAATAAGGAGAACATAACGGACCGATAAAACAGAGCAAAAACATAAATACCACGACGAGCAGACCAACCATAGCAAGCTTGTTTCTGAACAGCTGCCGGAGCGCTTGCTGCCACATTGAAGATTTAACAGTTGTTCGCAGTCTGCCGTTGCTCTTGCTCAAATTACTGCTCACGGATGACATTCCTTAGCCCCCTTCTTACACTTTCACACGCGGGTCCGCGATGCGATACAAAATATCGGACAACAGTGTCCCGATAACGCTCAATATGGCAATCAGCATCGTAAAGCCCATAAGTAGCGGATAATCCCGGAGCGAAAAGGATTGCATGTACAACTGACCGATTCCTGGCCAATTAAAAATCTTTTCAATAATCAGGGACCCGCCAAACAGCGCAGGTAATTCGAAGCCAACGAGCGTAATGGCAGGCAGCAATGCATTTCTCAATGCGTGCGTAAAAAGTACCTTTCTTTCCTTTAAGCCCTTTGCACGGGCTGTGCGTATATAATCCTGCTGGATCACGTCGATCATATTGCTACGGAAGTAGCGGGTCAACGACCCCAGTCCCAGCAGCGTCATAACGATCACTGGCAAGGTCATATGCTGGAGAACCTCCTTCACATATTCCATACCTGTAGCGTTACTGCCCGTATTGAGCATGCCACCGGGTGGCAACCACTTCAGGTCAACCGCTGCAATTTTAATCAGATACAACCCGATAAAAAAGGAGGGCACAGACATGGCAGCGAAAATCACCACCATTACCAAAGTATCAAACCATGAATACTGCTTATAAGCAGCAACCACACCGATAATGACCGCGATAAACCAGGTCAGGAAGGTCGATACAACGGCCAACAAAAACGAGTTCCAGATATACTCATTAAATAAGGTCAGCACCGGCTTCTGCTGGGCAAGCGAATAACCAAAATTTCCATGCAACGCATTGCCCAGCCAATTTCCATAGCGTTCAAGAATAGGCTTATTCAGGCCGTAAATTCCCCTCAGCTCCGCCTTTCTCTCTGGCGACAGCTTCAGATTGCCGCTAATGAAATCTCCCGGTGTCATGGCATACAGGAAAAAAATCATCATCGAAGCGGCCAACAAAATAATAACCATATATGTCAGTCTTTTCGTTAAAAACGAGCTCATGACAGACTCCTTTCAATTCAAGGTCAGGCTACTCATTACGTTTTCCCCAATTGGGAGGCCCCTTGATCCGAACCTGATGTTCTTCACAAGGGGCCCGCAAATGTGGCTTATTTAAGGGACCATTCGAACAGATTACCAGACAAGCCAATGAACGGACTGACCTTTACATGTTCCATCCGACCATTGTAGGCATACACCGTCTTCTTATAGTTGGTAAAAATAACGGGCAGTTCATCGTTTAGCAGCACATATAATTCTTGATATATTTTCTTCCGTTCTTCCATATTCGTTGTAGACAAGCCTTTTTCATATAGCTCTTTTACCTTTGGATTGTTATATCCCTTGACTTCTCCATTGACGAATTGCTCGATTCCATCTGATGGATCTGTCAGCATGCCTGTCGAGAAGGCGGCAAGATCATAATCTTTACCTTCTACTTTGGCGACCATTGCATTAAAGTCTGCAAAGATTTCCGGTTGAAGGTCAACACCAATCGCTTTGTAATTTTCAGCCGCAAGCGCAATAAAGGTGTCTGTTTCTGGACGTTTAGAGGTCAGCAGGTGAATGGTCAGCTTCTGTCCGTTTTTCTCACGGATACCGTCACTACCTTCTACCCAACCCGCTTCATCCAGCAGCTTTTTCGCTTGCTCCGGGTCGTAGTTGTATGGATTGATTCCATCGGTCGTGTAAGACCAGAATATTGGGGAAGCTGGAATGTTTGCAACTGCCCCTGCTCCCTGAGCTGCGTCGACATAAATGCTTTTCCGATCCAGTCCATAGGTCAATGCTTGACGAACCTTTTTATCCTTCAGCTTTTCATTTTCCAGATTGACTTGCAAATATCCGTAAGTGCTAGGGGTATACGGCAAAATGTTTAAAAAGCCAAGCCCTTTTAGTTTGTCGATATTCTCCTGCGTTGCGGTGAAGGATGCAAAATCGGTATCGCCTGTTTCTATGAATTGCCAAGCGTCGCCTTCTGCTGTTTTGTAAATGAAATGCTGTGTTTTCGGTTTGCCTTTGAAAAAGTAATCATTCGCCTCCAGACGAACTTCTTGCCCCGGAATGAATTTTTCTAACTTATAAGCCCCATTTCCCAGAGGACTACTATGTAAATTTTTAAAATAATCCAGCTCTCCGAACTTGTAATCCTTGCCGTAGTAGGCTTTGGACAGTACATACTCACCCAGAATCGGCAAAGCCAGCGCGTTTGGTTTTTCCAACGTCGCAGAAATGGTCTGCTCATCAATCACCTTGATTCCTGCAATTTGTTTTGCCTTGCCTTCCGTATAGTCTTTGCCGCCTTTAATGTTCAGCTTTCGGATTTGGCTGTCACCAGGATAGGCTTTGTCATAGATCAACGTCCAGGTAAAAGCGACATCCTCAGCTGTCAAAGGAGAGCCATCACTGAATTTTGTACCGGGAACCAGATGAAACCTATACGTTAGATTATCCTTGGAAATATCCCAGCTCTTAGCCAGATTGGGCAGCGGAAGCCCCTTCTCGTCTACCGTGACCAGCGGAGTCCACAACTGCGAAATCACGTTGCCGTCATAGCCGCTTTGGTTAAAATACGGAGTAAACACCCCAGCTGGGTCAGTCAGACCAACAATAATCGTGTCGCTTCTCTTTTGGGACACTTCCGGCAATTTGGATAAATCAGAAGCTTGTACCAGACTTGTTAATGGCTGCGCTGTAGCGGCTGTCTGTGCGGCATCACTATTTTGCGAAGCAGCATCGCTAGCGCTATCTGATCCACCACTAGAGCAAGCTGCTAATAAGGTAGAACTTGCCAGAAGTAGACTGCTGAGTAGAATGATTCTCTTTTTCAAAATAATCCCCCCAAGTTAATTTAGTAAATTCCGATCGAACAAGTTGTAATTAATAAGATAAATCTCATTATAGGAATCTATTCCGGTTCTGTAAAGAGAGAACTCCATTTTTATGTAAAAAAATAGACGTCCACTCATCTGGATTCCAAATGGTCGGCGTCTATTTGTTTAAAGTGTTAAAGTCTAACTGGTGCGTGCAGCCTAATTTCGCTCCATATAGCCAGTAATGCTCCGATGCATTTCATCCACAGCCGAAAGCCGTGCGCTATAGCCGAGCAATGTTTCACCATCAAAATGTGCATGGATGAAGCCAGAGGCACGAAGCTTAAAAATATGGTCGTGCGTGATTCCCTTGGACAGCTTGAGATGACGGACAATCTCAATAAAGGTGCGTGGAGACTGGCTTTGGTACAAATATTTTAAAATCTTGAGCCTGCTCTTCTCCCCCAAGCTTCGGATCATTCGATATTCCTGTAGGGATAAAAAATCGTCCTCCTGAACATAAATTCCTGCCGAGTAATGGCACAACAGGAGCGACCCAAATCGATAAATAATATTTATCGGCTGAAAATGATATTGCGGTACCAGCAACACCTGCGTCAGCCCTTCGGAAGGCTCGAATCGGAAGCCATTTGTTGTACGATCCACCCACTCCATAGAGCTATATGCGCCCTTCTCCCGGTTTCTACGTTCCGCTTCCTGTTTCAGCCCGCTTAGAATCCTTGTATCCACATGACGAAAATACTCTTTATCCCAACCGGATAGCAGCTGCAATGCAAGTTTGCGAAGCTTCTCCATGTCGTCAGGCAGCGGTATCCCATAGGCTGATGCCTGTTCGTTTAATTCCTGTACAGTCCGGTTCTCCAGACGGTCTACGACCTCTTCAACGTTCCCCTGATCAGAAAGCATACAGACGAGTCCATAAATAACCTTCCAATCTGCATTGATTTCCAAGGACTCCAGCAATTCGGACAAACCTGGAGACAGCGTTCCACGCACTTGCTCCGCCCACTCGGCTGATAAATCGGTCTTCTTGTAAGCCTTGCGGCAAATAAAGGTGTGTAAGCTGCTGAGCAGCTCAAACACCGGTCCATATGCTACATGTACATCGTAAGGAGCATTCACGTCGTGACTCATCGCTTTCTGTCCTCTTTTCTTTCATATCTGATGTCCATTATACATACTATCGTACACCCGTTCATTCTTAGTGATCCATTCATACGAGAATGTAGCAAAACACAGATACAAATATGAACGTAAACAAGCACCATAATCAAGGCGCAAAAAAAGCCTGATCTCATCAGACTCTAACTGTTCAGCTATGAATTAGAAAAGGTTGTCTCCCACAAATAATCGCAGGAGACAACCTTTAGATAAATAATATGATGTTTAAAGTTTGTTAGCTGTTACTTTCCACTCTAATATTCCTGTGGATGCTGAACCTTTGGATACCATTTCAATTCTTAATTTCGTTGTTTTTACAGGCGTAAAAGTAGTTGTATTATACTGGTCTGCCGAAGTACCCAATCCATTAGCCTGCTTGACATTGGACCAGCTGGAACCATTCCAATACTTAATCTTGTAAGATTTAGGAACATCAACGCCCGCGCCATCTTGGAACCAATAGACATCCGTTTGGGATAACGTATATTCTTGATCAAAATCATATTGGACCCATTGTGTACCCGTCTCAGGCCAGTTACCATACACGGCATGACTTCGATCATTAGAGCTGGTTGGGTCAAATCCATCATTAAGCGCGCTCACATTTTCCCAAGGCGAAGTATAAGAAGTGCTGACCGTTGCAGCTGGCGCAATGTTTACGTTTTCATCAGGTGATGGATCGATGGGACCCTCATCGCCGTTAGTCACGCTTGGGAAACGAGAAGTATCTTTTTTGAGTTGACTCCAGGTGTAACGCAGCATCCAGATATCCCAGTCGGTGATATGATCGGAATTACCGGCCCACATAATAGTGTTCGTTGGGAATCCACCTGGTGGACGCTCATGTTCTTCATAAAAATCGTTTAATCCAAATCCATGCCCAATTTCATGTTCAGTAATCTCAATCTCATCCGAATTCACCGTACTCAGAACGTATTCATCATTCATACGCTGTCCCCAGTCGCCGCCGGCTCCCCCGCCAAAATTTTCTGTGGCCCAGAGATACATATCAAAGCGTTTATCCAATCCACCCGGATACGAATAGTTCGGGTCCGAAAAATGCTCAAATCGCGATATTTCATTAGGTGCAACGGGAAGCGCAGCAAGAATTTCCGGTTTTTCAGAAGCTAGTGTATCTGTAATGGTATCCGTATAAATGACCTCGTCAGGCTGCTTGTCTAGGAGCAGTGAAGGATCGGCAACAGCCCAGCCTACCACTTTTACTTTAATATTCTTATAGGGCCAGCCGTCATATCCTTGAAGATGATCTGTCCAATGGTTCATCTGCCGATCTATCATTCTAGCAATATCCTGGCGTTGCTTCAGTGTAACGGGCTTAGAGGATTGCCAGCGTATAACATAATTAAGAGTCCCTTTTCCCGCAAAAATTTGATCGAAAATCGTATTTTTACGCGCCGTCGAGCCTTCGGTCAACATTCTATTCTTCCAAACCCATTCCACCGATGATTTGAGATAAGCTGGCATGTCAGCCAATGTCGAATCACCCGTTGCCGCAATTACAGAATCCCCGTTTAGATGAGAATCCGCTGATACAAAACTAGCGTTTCCCATCAGTAGTGAACTAGCAATGACTACTGAAAAAGAAGCCATCACCATTCCTTTTCTGTTCAGCATGTATGTACCTCCATATCCATTTGTCTTATTGCTGTAGTTTTCTTGAAACGATGATCTCTATCACCTCTCTTTTCGCATTTACGAACAAATCTAAGAGATCAAGAGTACACTATCAAACCTCCTTGTCGTTTTTTGTAAATAATCACAAATCATATTATCACTGGATTATTGCATCGTCAATATTTTCCTTAATGATTTAAATTAGTCATTTTAATCGTATCTTGGAATATACACATACCCTTTGCATGTACAAAACTAGTATTTTATAAAATGAAAAAACCGTTTATTCACTAAATCAATTCCACAATCCCCGCTGGCTCCGCCTTATCATACCCTTTCAACTGCTTATTCCAATTATTGATTTGCCGACTCAGCAGGAAGCCAATCTTTACGCTGCTGAAGAATGATATTTTTAAAGGATTGCCAACGCACTACATAATTTAGCGTTCCTTTTCCCGCATAGATTTGACCAAAAATCAAATTTTTACGGTTGGTTGAGCTACCTTTTATTTTTACGAGACATCTAAAAGGACAACGCCTACTCTCTTATTACACCCACTCTTGATTTTGAATAAAATTACAAAATTATACTATAATTAGAATGATATAGCTTCAAACAAAAATATCCCCTCTACAAGGAGGGGATAAGTATCCATAGACTAGGCTCGCACTCCTACTCTATGGATATCAATGCCGAATCTGCCAGTGAAGCCAGTAGCTTCGCTGTTCCGGGCAACGCGCGTTCGTCCAGATCAAAGGCAGGATGATGCCATTCCTGGCTTCCCGCAGTGCCGACAAAGACAAATACACCGGGGATGTTCTTCTGATAAAACCCAAAATCCTCGCTGGCCGAGGATGGTATGGGACGAACCACGTCGAGACCGACCGCTTCTGCCGCCTCCTCCGCGATGGCGGCCAACTTACCGTCGTTCAGCACAGGCGGCGGACCCTCGATCCAGCGAATGGTTGCTTTCGTGCCGAAAGCATCGGCAACGCCTTTTACGACCTGCTCGAAGCGCTCAGTCACCTGGGCGCGCACATTCTCGTCAAATGTGCGAATGGTTCCGTCCAAATGGGAGCGGTCTGGAATGATGTTCCAGGCGTTGCCACTGTGCAGCTTCGTGACGCTAATGACCGCGCTATCCAGCGGATTAACGCTCCGACTCACAATGGATTGCAGCGCCGTAATGATATGTGACGATACCACGATGGGGTCAATCCCTGCATGTGGCACTGCCGCATGTGTGCTCAGACCCTCCACCTCGATGTAAAAACCATCTGCCGCTGCCATTAGCGGACCTTCTTTGATGCCGACCGTGCCTACGGGTAGGTCCGGCTTGTTATGCAGGCCAAATATGGCCTGCACCCCTGCCAACGCACCGCTGTCCAGCACTTGGCCAGCGCCTTTGGCCTTTTCCTCGGCTGGCTGGAACACCAGCCGAACCGTGCCTTTCAGCTCCTGCTCCCGCTGCTTCAAGAGTATGGCTGCTCCTAACAGGGATGCGGTATGAAAGTCATGCCCACAGGCATGCATCTTGCCGGGATGTACTGAAGCATAAGGCAATCCCGTCTCCTCCTGAATGGGCAACGCATCAATGTCTGCACGAAGCGCGACAGTTGGTCCTTCCTGCTGTCCGCCGATTTCCGCAACTAATCCGGTACGTAGCGGCACATCCAGAATGGTTATGTTCTGTTCTTCCAGCAGACGGCGGATAAAGGCGGTAGTTTCAACCTCCTCGTTAGATAGCTCGGGATTTCGATGCAGATGGCGGCGAATGTCCACCAGCTTCTGCTCCAAAACCTGCTCCTTCGTCCCGGTTGATCCACTCATCCCTATTCCTCCTTCGTGAACCCAAAATAGTTACAACTCTCTCAGACCAACAACATCTAGGACTGCACAGACAATCCGGCAAAAGCTTCATGCAACAACTCGAACGAGCGCACGCGCTTGTGTATATCTCTTATTCCTGTCGTAACGATCAGCTCATCGGCCTGATACTTCGCTTGAATTTCCGTCAGCACAGCATAGATTTCGTCTTTATTCCCTTTGTTAATTTGCGCTTGTGTAGCTTCAATTGTATATTCTTCACCCGATTGCTTGCCAAACTCTTCTGCACTTTCCAGCGTGCCCACCGTAGCCGTCTTGCCACTGGCCAGATGAATTTTGTACAGCTTGTGCTCACCTGCTAACTCCGCAGCTTCCTCGGAAGTGTCCGCTACGATGACTGAAAGCGCAAAAAGAGCTTTCGGCTCACGTCCATAACTATAATCGAAAGACGTCCGATACGTACGGAATGATTCCAATGCAACCTGCTCATTACTATTGATAAATTGCGAAAAAACGTAGGGCAACCCCAAACGCGCAGCAATTCCAGCACTGTCTGTACTTGTACCCAAAACGTAAATATCCGCTGGTATTTCTGGAATCGGATTCGCCTGTAACCCGGCTAACGGTCCTTCTTCAGACGGAATATTATGAATATAGCGACTTACTTCATCAATTTTTTCTTCGAGAGAAGGCGCATCATGAATGTTTCGTTGTAACGCCTGTGTGGATTTCGGCAACCCGCCCGGTGCGCGTCCGATTCCCAAATCTACGCGACCCGGTGCAAGAGAGGACAGCACATTAAAGTTTTCAGCTACTTTATAAGGGCTGTAATGCTGAAGCATCACTCCACCAGAACCGACTTTAATACGCTCAGTGCGTGCCAGCAAATGGGAAATGAGTACCTCTGGTGAAGAGCCCGCAACCTGCTGGGAATCGTGATGCTCTGATACCCAGAAACGCGTAAATCCCAATTCCTCTACACACTGTGCTAGCTTAATCGTATTACGAAGGGCCTGCGCTGCCGTTTCCCCCTCGTGTATAGGGCTTTGATCCAATACTCCGATTTTAATACTCATGTCTCCCTCTCCCGTCTAAATTGAATAGTTATACTCCGGTGTAATCCGTTTCAGAAATTGTTTGGTACGTTCCTCTTTGGGGTGGTTAAAAATGTCGTCCGGTGTGCCTTCCTCGATAATATGACCGCCATCCATAAATACCACATGATTTGAAACATCGCGCGCAAAGCCCATTTCATGTGTAACGACAATCATCGTAATACCTTCCTTTGCAATCTTGCGGATCACCGACAGCACCTCACCCACCAATTCAGGGTCCAGCGCCGAAGTCGGCTCATCGAACAAAATCACTTCCGGGTTCAGCGCCAAAGCACGCGCTATGCCGACACGCTGCTGCTGCCCGCCAGACAGCTGGCTTGGATAATGATTCAGCTTTTCACCCAGACCGACCTTTTCCAGCACCTCAATGCTGATTTTTTTCGCTTCCTCCTGCTTGACCTTGCGGACAACGACAAGTCCTTCCATGACATTTTCCAGTGCTGTTTTATGCTTGAACAAATTGTATTGCTGGAAAACCATAGCTGTCTTTTGACGTAGAGCCAAAACATCCTTCTTCGCAGGTCGCTTGCAGTTCACTGTAAAATCGCCAATGCTGACTTCCCCATCATTCGGCTTTTCCAGATAATTA
Source organism: Paenibacillus sp. SER-28 (assembly GCF_052906305.1). Lineage (NCBI taxonomy): Bacteria > Bacillati > Bacillota > Bacilli > Caryophanales > Paenibacillaceae > Paenibacillus > Paenibacillus sp. SER-28. The sequence goes on from NZ_JBRECM010000011.1 coordinate 111,266, forward strand.
ATGCAGCGTAGCAGAGTCGTTTTTCCTGAACCGCTCGGGCCTAAAATAACGACGACCTCGCCTTTGTTCACGGTCAAATCAATGCCTTTGAGCACTTCATGTTTGCCGAACGACTTCGTAATATTTTGCAGACGGATCATGATGCTCGACCTCCATTAAACACATTGATTTTTTTCTCCACCAAGCCGGATATTCGTTCAATCAATACCGTCAAGCCCCAAAATAGCAGTGCAGCTGCAATATATACCTCTAAATATTTCCAGTTGGTAGATGCCAGAATTTCAGCCTGTGCCTGGATTTCTGTGACCGAAACCGTGAAGGCCAAGGTAGAGCCATGAAGCATCCCAATAACGGAATTCGTCAGGTTTGGCAAACTCACCACGAACGCCTGCGGAAATACAATCCGTCTCAGCACTTGCCACGTCGTCATACCGACGGCATAAGCCGCCTCGATTTGTCCCTTGTTGACCGATTGAATTCCAGAACGGACGACCTCAGACATATACGCGCCACTGGTAATGGAAAACGAAATGAGTGCAAATACCATATAAGGAACATCTTTGGTTTGCAGCGGCCAGCCGAAATGCTTCGCTCCCGCATCAATCAACAAAGGCAAACTGAAATAAATAAGCAGCAAATGCATCAGCATCGGTGTGCCACGGATAAAGGTAACGTAACCGTGAGAAATCTGGGACAACACAGGAACCTTATAGATTCGCGCCAGCGCCGTTATAATACCGATGACCAACCCTGCCAGTACGGAAACCACTGTAATAATTAAGGTGTTGGGCAACGCGGAGAACAACCCTAAAAAGGCAGTATATATAAAGCCAAAATCCAGACTCATATGCCTTTACCTCCTTTACTAAGACGGGGACTTCTCAGGTAACGCACCACAAAGCTTTTTCGTTTTTCGGGTTCTTTCTGCACTGCATCCCGATGCTCATGCCGGAGAAGCGTATTTTCCAGCACCTTGAACAATTTTTGTAAAATCAGACTGATCACCAGATAGATAAGGGATAACGCGATATAGGTTTCAACAAAATGTTGGGTAGCCGACCCTAATGTCTGTGATTTCCCTGTCATCTCCATCGCTCCGATCGTAAATGCCAGCGAAGTATCCTTCAGATTGCCAATCACCAGATTAGAAAATACCGGAACCACGACAGCCAGCGCTTGCGGCATAATGATACGTGTAAAGGTCTGATAGCCTGACATGCCGACGGACTGTGCAGCCTCGATTTGTCCCCGATCTACAGCCTCTACTCCTGACCTGATAATTTCGGAAATAAAGGCTCCACTATTGAGTGCGTAGGTTGCTACGGCAAACCACAGCACATCCCATCTGGAGGAATTGATATCCACCAGCTTTAGTAGCTCTGGCAGGCCGTAATACACCAGAAACAATTGGATTAGAATAGGTGTTCCGCGAAAAAAGGAAACATACACTTGAGAAACACGTTTGAGAAATGGAATGTTATACATGCGAGGCAGCGCAACCAACAGACCAATGATAAGCCCCAATACAAGCGAGCTTGCCACAATAAACAAGGTGATGTGTAAGTAAGACAGCATTTTCGGGATAAAGCTAAAAACATAGTCAATATTGAACTCTCTGCTCATATGCCTGCCTCCTTTCTATACATCAGCGGCCAGAATACATAGAGTACCCTGACCGCTGAAATGTCCACGTCTATCCTTACTTCTTACTGCTGCTACCTTCTTTTTTCACATCTTCCAGAGACTTAGTGAAATCCTCTCCAAGCCATTTAATGCTCAGCTTCGACAGCGTACCGTCGTCCTTCACTTCCTGAATGGCTTTGTCGATGTCATCCGCCAACCCTTGCTCATTTTTGTTCAGTACATACAGTACATCCGATTGAGTCAAAGGATCACCAACGGTTTTCAGAGCTACTTCTCCTTTTTCATCGGTGTTAAAACGGTTCGCAAAGTCTGTCGTAACGGTAGCATCTATACGGCCGCTCGTAATTTGCTGTACCGTATCATTGGCTGCACCACTCGTATAAACGATATTCAGGGCATCTCCGTGGGTTTTGTTATACTCTTTCAGCACATACGCCGCATTACTGGTTGGGCTGGTGAGTACCTTTTTCCCTTTCAAATCATCAATTGAATGAATGGTATTGTTATCCTTCGCTACAGCGACTCTGTTCAGAAAAATGCTATACGGATTTTTGTTGAACAGATACTTGGCCTCGCGCTCCGGGTTTTTTTCCATTTGATGCGATACCAGATCAATCTTGCCGGCATCGAGACTTAGCAGTAAATTTCCAAAGTCCATCGTTTTGAATTCAAATTCGTATTGAGGCAGGCGCTTGTCCAGCTCCTTAATCAGCTCCACATCAAAACCTGTTAAATTTCCGTTTTCGTCAATAAAGCATACATTTTTGAATTGAGTACCTGTGCCTACGATAATTTTCTTCACGTCTCCGCTTGAACCTGACGCGCTAGACGCGTTATCCGAGGAACCGCAGCCTGCCAACACCAGGATGATTGCCATAACAGACAATATTGCAAACCACTTTTTCATATGAATCCCCCTCATCTCTTTGTATATCAGCAGTTTGCGACATACATGGTAGCTACAACATCCAAATAATTAATAATTCCTATAAGTTTAATCGGTTTTAGGATGTGATTAATTTAACACCTGGAAACCTATACGTCAATCCATCAAGCCATAGAACTTTTCTATAACAAAACAGCACCCCGGAAACCTTCTATCAGTGCATCTGCAAAATCCGAGGTCACTGCACAGTCTTCTTTGGTCGCTATTATGCTAATCTGCATCGACACCCCAGCTACCTCTGGAACATGGATACGGAACAGTTTCTGATCTTTTACTTCACGGTTCACACAGACATCTGGCAAAAAGGCAATACCCGCTTTCTCCAATACCAGCTTTTTGGCCGTGACCACATTGTCTACCTGAAAAGCAATGTCCGGTGGTTGCTCCAGTGATTCAAAAGCGCGATGAATTCTCATCCAATCTAATGATCCGCATTCAAAAAACACCAGTGTTTCACGTTGAATATCCTGTATACTGGCCTTTCCTGTCTTCATAAACGGATGGCCGTCGTATACATACAGGGAAATCGGATCTTCATAAAAAGCAAGCGTACGGATAGCCGGATGCATCACTTTACGCACAAAACTAATGTCTACCTCACGGTTCAACAGTTTATGTACCAGTTGATCCGTCGTAGCCGTCACAATTTTGTAGTTAACCTCTGGATAACGGGCACGAAGCTGCTTTAATATTTCAGGAATGATGTAGTTCGACACCGATATCGTGCAACCAATTCGAATTTGCTGAGGGGCTTTCTTACGCTGTTGGAGCTTTTGTTTCCCTTTTTGCAGCACCTGAAGCATCTGCTCCGCATAAGGAAGAAACTTTCGTCCATCCTCCGTCAGAACCGTTTGCTTGCTTTGGCGGTCGAACAACTTGCATTCTAGCTCGCGCTCTAGCGTCTGAATCCGGGCTGTAACAGAGGGCTGGGACAAGAACAAGGCTTCTGCAGCCTTATTAAAGCTCCCATAATGATTCACGTATACAAAGGCTTCCATATTCTCGATATTCATACGCAAGTCCCCCAGTAAGTTTTATATACATTTATCCAATAAGTTAACTTGGTTTTTTTGTATCATAAAACTCACTGAACGACCTGTCAATGGAAATATTGAAAATATCTATAATTTTAATAGCTCATTTAGTTCTTTAACAGAACGTTCCAACCGTGCAACCAATTCTTCCGACAACCCGTATGCTCCATCTGGCAGACGTTCGACCCACTGATCCACTGCATACACCCCGCCAAGAATATGTCTTCCGCCCAGTGCATTAATAACCGGCTTCAAGGCATAGTCAATGACCAGCAGGTGAGCCAGTGTACCTCCGATAAATAAAGGCAAGACTGGTTTCCCTCTTAGCCCCTCCTGCGGAACCAAATCCAGGAATATTTTCAATAGCCCTGAATAGGACGCCTTATAGACTGGAGAAGCCACAATAACGGCATCCGCTGCTGCAATCAATGCAAGTGATGCTGTGACGTCGGGGCTGTTAAAGTTAGCTGTGACCAGATCCTCCGCTGGCAAGTCGACCACATTCAGTAATGTGACCTCCGCTCCAGCCTGCTGCAACTGCTCCGTTGTATAGTTAATCAAGCCGTATAAACGGGATTGTGTAGACGGACTGCCTGATAGGATGACAACCTTGGACATATTTTTCCCTCCTTCTGTTATGCGTCAACCTTCACTTTGGATCTGGCTGCTGTATAGCGGTTCTCAGGAATAGGCACGCCCAGGTTTTCACGTAGTGTGCTAAATTCATAATCCTGACGGTAAATACCGCGTTCCTGCAAAATAGGCACAACCAGATTGACGAAGTCATGCAGACCCGATGGCACATCAGAACCAATAATGAATCCGTCTGCCCCTTTTCTTTCGAACCACTCCTGCACTCGATCCGCTACTTGCTCAGCGGTTCCGATAAAAGAGGTTCTCGGTGTAGCTGAACGCAATGCAACCTCGCGTAAGGTCAAATTTTGTTCCTTGGCTACTCGTTTAATTTTATCTGTACCGCTGCGGAACGCATTGCTGCCAATACCATCAAGCTCAGGGAATGGCTCATCCAGCGGATATTGTGAGAAATCATGATGATCGAAGAAACGTCCCAAATATTTTAACGCAGCCTCAATCGTCACCAGATTAGTGATCTCTTCATACTTACGTTCTGCTTCCTCCGTCGTGCTGCCAATAATCGGCGAAATGCCCGGCAAAATGACAATATCCTCTTCGGATCTACCATAACGTACCGCACGTTCTTTCACATCACGATAAAACTGCTGCGCTTCCTCTAACGTTTCATGTCCTGTAAATACAGCATCCGCTTCCTTGGCGGCCAGGTTTTTGCCATCCTCCGAGGAACCTGCCTGGAAAATAACCGGCTGTCCCTGCTTGGATCGTCCAATGTTCAGCGGACCCTGCACAGAGAAAAACTCACCTTTATGATTCAATGTATGCAGCTTTTCAGGATCAAAGAATACGCCGGCTTCCTTATCACGAACGAACGCATCCTCTTCCCACGAGTCCCACAGTCCTTTGGTAACCTGTAAATATTCCTCTGCAATTTTATAGCGCTGCGGATGCGACGGGTGCTCGCCTTTACTAAAGTTAAGGGCAGAGCCTTCCAGCGGGGAAGTCACCACATTCCAGCCTGCACGACCTCCGCTTATATGATCAATGGAAGAAAACTGGCGTGCTACCGTGAACGGTTCGCTATAGGAAGTCGACAGTGTGCCGACCAGTCCGATATGCTTCGTCACCCCAGCCAAAGCGGACAAAATCGTAATTGGTTCAAAACGGTTCAGAAAGTGGGGAATGGATTTTTCGTTAATAAACAGGCCATCTGCGATAAATACGAGGTCAAACTTTCCTTCCTCTGCCTTTTGCGCCTGCGTTTTATAAAATTCAAAGTTAACACTCGCATCCGCAGGTACTTCGGGGTGACGCCAAGTCGTCATGCTTCCCCCAACACCGTGAATAATCGCACCAAATTTAATTTGTCTATTCTTAGCCATAACTCTTCCACCTCTCTTGAAATTATTGATTTCCCGTCGGCTTATACCACTTGATTGTAACTTTCCAGCACTTTACCCAACTCTTCCAGATCTGGGTTGAGCAGTGCTTCATATTTATTATCGCCACCTACCTCGACGACAGGGACATAACGAATACCATATTTGGTCTCCAGCACGTCACGCAGCGCATCATTTCCGTCCACTTGGATATTTTCATACGGCTGATTTTGGGATTCCAGGTACGATTTGATCTCTCCACAAAAATGACAGCCGGTTTTGCTCCACAATACAACTTTAGGTTTGGACGACATATACATACCTCCGTGAGCTTAATGTTTATAATCCCGATGAATTAAATAAGAATTATATTTATAATGTATCCTGCCGCCCCTTTTCCGTCAATCGCTTGTGTAATAGACATTGCTAATTCAACGATAGAAAATTTTAATTTTATATCGTATTTAATCGGTTTATTGGCAGCCTGATTTTTTAAATTTAGATGAATTGGAGTTTAAATGGGCCTTGGCGCGGACATGCTTGGAATATTAGCGCACTTGCGGCAAAACGAAATGAAATGAGGTGGAGTAAATGCATGATTGGGCCGAGGTTGTTACACGCACATTAATGGCTGTCGCTGTATTATTTTTAATTGCCAAAATTCTCGGAAAACGTCAGGTATCCCAGCTTTCCGTGTTCGAATATATAACCGGAATCACGATAGGGAATCTGGCTGCTACCATTCCTATGGAGCGAGAACAGACTTGGTACTTGGGGTTTATAGCCTTGGCAGTATGGGTCCTCACAACATTTGTCATTGAAGTATTGCAAATTAAAAGCAAGAAAATCAGAGATTTTACCGATGGAAAGACCACTACTCTGATCAAAGACGGCAAAATTTTAGAGGATAATATGAAAAAGGAAAGGCTAACGCTAGATGAGCTCATGGAGCAGCTGCGGAGTAAAAATGTATTCAAGGTGGCAGACGTGGAATTTGCCATTATGGAGACCAGTGGTGCGATCAACGTGCTGCTGACCAAAGACAAGCAGGCCGTGACGCTTAAGGATCTCAATATGCTGCAGCTGCCGGAGAAGGAACCGACAGCCATTATTATGGATGGACAAGTTATGGAGCAGCAAATGGCATACATGGGAATTACGCAACAATGGCTGGATGAAAAGCTAAAGGAAAAGAGCCTAACGGTCAAAGATGTATTTTTCGCACAGGTGGACCCACAAGGGGAACTGTACATTGACCAATATAGTGATAATGTACAGCTAAGCAAGGTGCAGGATTCGAATCAAGCCGTGCTGACTTTGCTGGAACAATGCACAACGGAGTTGCAAAAACTCGCATCTGGTTCCAGTGAGCAACAAAGAAAACAGCTATATGAGCAATGCTCACAAAGCTTGAAAGAAGCTATACAGGAGATGCAGCCGGTAAATACATCTAAGTCCTGAGCACATACGCATATGCCATAAGAGTAGAAGCATGGGAACTAAAAAGGAGCGTCCTTCAGCCGTTTATGGCTTTGAAGACGCTCCTTTTTAACTTACTGTGCCGGTGTACATTTCACTGTTGCTGCCTTCCATTACTTTCTGGCGCAGCGGCAGCATAACTGTAAATACCGTTCCTTCTCCCACCTTGCTGGATACAGAGATAGAGCCAGTATGCATCTCTGTTATTTTATAAGCAATGGACAGTCCCAAGCCGCTGCCTCCTGCAGTTCGGGCCCGTGACTGGTCTGCTTTATAAAATCGTTCAAAAATGCGTTGCTGATCCTGTTCGTTGATACCCTGTCCCGTATCCGCAATGCAGATAACCGCCTGATCACCGTTACTTGAAAGAGAAACAGATATGCTTCCACCCTGCGGTGTAAATTTAATGGCATTGTGAAGAAGATTCACCCAAACCTGGCCCATCAGATCCTCGTCTGCGTTGACCTCAACTATATCCACCTCAACAGTCATCTCGATTTTTTTAGCCTCCCATTGCGGTTCGCAGGCGAGAATAAGCGAAATCAGCTGCTTGTCCAGCCGATAAAGGGACGGACGAAACGGATGTCGCTCCGAATCCAGAATCGCCAACTTCATTAGATTATCGCTTAGCTTGGATAGACGAATACACTCCGTCTCGATGATCGTCAAATACCGATCTCGCTGCTCACGATTCAGATTCTCGTCCTTGAGCGCTTTGGCGAATCCGATTATCGAGGTCAGCGGTGAGCCGATTTCATGGGATACGTTCGAAATAAACTCCTCCCGTAGCTTTTCCATAGCCTTCAGATTTGCAGCCATATCATTGATGCTGTCCACCAACTGTACATAAGGATGTGGCCTCCGATGTTTTCCGTTCCGCCCGCCGAGGTCCCAATCCAGGTTAATGTGAAAGTCTCCTTGCGAAATACGTTTTAAAGCATCGATCATTTCGGTAAAAGCGTGCTGTTCTCTAGGCTGAAAGAAACGCCTTACCGTCATACTGATAATACCGAAGAAGAAAAAGCCTAGCGTCGTATTCATAAGAAAGACGAACAAACCATGGGGAGCCCATGACATGTGCGAATAGATCGCCTCCATAATAAAGTACGCGGCAGCCCAGCTAAGATATAGCACCAATACTACCAGCAGGACTCTTGCAAGAATATGGAGTAACCCCGGTTCCCTCTTCATTGCCTTACCTCCAACCGATAACCCAATCCCCGGATCGTACTGATCCGGAAGGAGTGGCTTGCCTCCGGAAATCGTTCCCGAAGGCGTTTGATATGGACATCAACCGTTCTTTCGTCTCCCTCATAATCATAACCCCAGATCTGTTCGATCAGCTGGTCGCGGGTAAAGGTTTTGCCAGGATAGCTGGCCAACTTGAAGAGCAGCTCAAATTCCTTGCGCGGCAGGGTAATCTCCTTCTCTCCAGCCCGACACTCAAATGTATCGCTGCGCAGGACAAGAGCTCCGACAGTTACTGATTTTGAAGCCATGATACGATAACGTTTTAATAAAGCCTTCACACGTGCGACAAGCACCATGGGGTCGAATGGCTTGACAAGATAGTCGTCCGTTCCGAGTGCGAAACCTTTCACGATCTGTGACGTCTCGCCTTTAGCTGTAAGCATAAGCAGCGGCAGGTCGGTTTGCTCTCGCAGCTTACGACACAGCTCCCAACCATCCATTCCCGGCATCATGATATCAAGAACAAGCAAATCGACCTTGATTTGATCAAAAATGCGCATCGCGTCCAAACCATCCACCGCCTCGACTACCTCCAGTCCTTCCATTCTCAAAAAGTGTCCGACCAGTTCACGAATATGCGGATCATCATCAGCGACCAATACACGCGTCATTTCAATCCCCCCTAACTAACTCTGCCTTAAATCTCTCGTCCTCGTCAAGAAGACTGCCATCTTATGCTTTACGCATATAAGCACGCACCGTAAGCGGCGCGAAGATCGCCACAATGACTGTAGCGCCAAGTAGGGAGATCGCCAGTTCCCCGCCAATCGTTCCCGTATTCGCAAGCTCTCTGACTGCGTTCACAAGATGTGAAATCGGGTTGGCGTTCACAAACCACTGCAGCCAACCAGGCATTGTGCCGACAGGCACAAATGCGTTGGAAACAAAAGTGAGCGGAAACAGAACAATCATGGAGATGCCCTGTACACTAGAAGCAGTGCGGGCAATCACGCCAAAGAAGGCGAAAATCCAGCTGACCGCCCAGGAACACACGATGACCAGAAGCGCGGCGATAGCTACACTCAGCAGTCCTCCCCCTGGCTGATACCCCAAAATATACCCCATGGCGAAGGTAAGTACAGTTGCAATAGTATACCGGATACTGTCAGCCAGCAGGGCTCCAACCAAAGGCGCAATACGTGCGATTGGGAGTGACTTGAACCTGTCGAACACTCCTTTGTCCATATCCTCACGTAGTTGGACGCCGGTAACGACGGAGGTCGAGATCACAGTCTGCACGAGGATGCCTGGAATAATAACCGGCAAATAATGTTGCACGTCTCCTGAGATGGCGCCGCCAAAGATATAGGTAAACATAAGGGTAAAAATGATCGGCTGGAGCGTGACATCAAACAATTGTTCGGGAGTATGCCGAATCTTTAGAATGCCCCGGTAGGCCATCGTCATGGAATTGGAGAACGCCTGCCTGAAACTCACAGTCTTCTTCAATGTGCGATCAGAACCTGTCATAACAGTAGTACTCTTCATGCTCTCGCCCCCTCCACAGCATGCGCTCCTTGGGACGTCTGCTGCTTGTTTACTTGTGCTCCATGACCAGTGATGGACAAAAACACCTCGTCAAGCGTCGGCTTTTGCACACTCATCTCTGCTAGGCGAATCTCTCCAGTACGGAGGGCAATCAGCAGGTCCGTTACCCGATCTGCATTGGCCATCGGAGAAATAATCTTTCCAGCTTCCATTGACACGCTGGACTTGACTGGAAGCACTTGTTCAACGATCTGAACAGCTCTCTCAATGTCCTGTTGATTTTGCACTTTGAGTTGCAGAGTCGACGCTCCTACTGCCGCTTTCAGTTCATCCACCGTACCCTCAGCGACTACCCGACCATGATCGATCACCGCGATTCGGTCAGCAAGTTGATCCGCCTCGTCGAGGTACTGGGTTGTGAGCAGTACGGTGGAACCGGTCTTGACCAGACGCCGGATCGTGTCCCACATCTGGACACGCGTGCGCGGGTCTAGTCCTGTAGTCGGCTCATCCAGGAAAATCAGCGGCGGCTTAGCAATGAGACTTGCAGCCAAATCCAGCCGGCGGCGCATACCTCCAGAAAAATGCTTTAGCGGTCGTTTGGCCGCTTCGACCAAGCCGAATTCCTCCAGCAGCTCCGCTGCCTTATGACGCGCCTCGGCACGTCCCAGCCCAAGCAGTCTGGAGAAGATGATCAGGTTCTCGGTAGCGCTAAGCGACTCATCGACCGATGCGTACTGGCCTGTCACCCCGATCAATTGACGCACAACCTGCGGTTCCTTTACTGCATCGTGCCCGAAGATACGGGCCGATCCCCTATCAGGCCGTAATAATGTTGACAGCATTCGGATGGTAGTCGTCTTACCTGCTCCATTAGGACCGAGCACCCCGTAGATCGTGCCAGCACGTACATTCAAATCGACACCGTCAACTGCATGCTTATCACCAAAAGCTTTAACGAGTCCCCTTGCTTCAATGGCCAAGGTCTCTTTTCTGTCTGTATAATCCACATTCATATCCTCCCTATACGGTTTCTATAGAGAGGATAACCCACGTTTATGAACTGAATATGAATAGAACCGTTTACGTTTTCCAAAATTGATGATAATTTCTTTCTGACAGAGAAGCCAAAGAAGTCCCTATATGGGACTTCTTTGGCTTCATCTCATGGATGTTCTTTTAATGAATATTGGAAAACCTTTATTTCCAGATTCGGCTTCATGCTAAGCACTAACTTGGATATTGAACCTATTTACACTGTAAAAAAATAATCTCGTTCTACCTTGCTCACTCTTAAACCAAATGTTTTATACCACTCGGATTTCCCTTTTTCCTGCGCTACCTTGTGTAACTCGTTATGTTTCCAATTTTTTATAGCTTCCAGAGACTCCCAATAGGAAACTGTAATGCCTACTCCATTGTGGTCACGAACACTTTCCACACCTAGAAAACCTGGCTGTTGGGCAGCCAGTTCCACCATTTTGTCTCCCATCACTCCGTACCCGCCATCTCCTTCCGTACGTTCAGAAGTAAAGATAGCCGCATAATAGGGCGGACGAGGAGTTTTAGCAATTGAGTTCATATGACCCTCCTAAAACAAAATTAAATAACCTTTCTTTAATTTGATTATAATCATAAATATTAAATAAAAAAAATGAATATATCTGATATGATACATGAATATATTTCATAAAAAATAGGAGTGAACACGAATTTGTTTAAATATAAGATTTTTCTTTGCGTAGTTGAAATGGGAAGTTTCACAAAGGCCGGGGAAGTTTTAAATCTTACACAATCAGCAATCAGCCATGCGATCTCTGGATTGGAACATGAACTAGGGCTGACTCTTCTGATCCGAGGTCGTTCAGGCATCAGATTGACCAATAACGGGGAAAGATTAATGAAGCGATTTAGAGAGATCGTACAAATGGACGAAAAGCTCTACCAAGAGGTAGCTTTAATTAAAGGATTGGAAATCGGAACCGTAAAGATCGGCACATTTTCAAGCGTCTCTATTCATTGGCTGCCTCGTATTCTAAAAAAATTCAATGAGCAGTTTCCTCTTATTGAAATAAAACTGCTCGATGGGAACTACCATGAAATTGAGAGCTGGATAGTCAGTGGGGAAGCTGATTTCGGCTTTGTGAACCTACCCACGTTAGACGCATTAGAGGCATTGCCATTAAAAGAAGAAAGCATGCTTTGTCTACTTCCTTCCGATCATATTCTTGGAAATCAAGCCTCAATTCGAATAGAACAGCTCAGAGATGAGCCTTTCATTATGCCTGTTGCAGGCTGTGACACCGATGTAAGAAATATTATTTCACAGCATAATATGTCACCTAAAATCAAATATGAATTAGAAGATGACCATGCGATTATGGCTATGGTGCAGAATGGCCTAGGCGTGAGTATTCTTCCTGAAATGATCCTGTCTCACATTCCTTACGACATCTCTATTCGACCTTTGGACGAAAGGCATTCCCGTACTATCGGTATCGCTACCGCTTCCTTAAAAAATGTTTCTCCAGCCGCTAAAAAATGTATGGACTTTATTACTGAATGGATCAACTAGCTTCATCATGTCGGCCAAGGAAGCGGATTCTCAAAACTGGACCAGTCCATATCCATTTCGTTATCGTTCAGTAGGCATTCATCTAGCTCTTCTTCCAAGTCCGGTCGATTCATTCCAATACCTATCATGACGATTTCGTTCATGCGGTCGCCCCATTGTTCATCCCAATGGTCCAGAGCCTCAGGATCGGCTGCCACGATCACCTGCCGTTCTTCTTCAGATAACGCAGCAAGCCAGCTTCCCGCAGGGCCAAATTGAATAGATGGTCCTGCCTGGCTAATACTCGCTGCCCAATCCTGCGGGGTTGCAATCCAGGCCAAACCTTTGGCGCGAACAACCTCCTCCGGCCAGAAGCTCATAAATTCAGCCAATCTCGCAGGATGAAATGGCCTTCTACGGCGATATACAAAGGAATTGATCCCATATTCGTCCGTTTCCGGTGTATGGCTTTCAAGCTCCAGCTCCCGAATCCATCCAGCGGATTGACTAGCTTTGTCAAAATTGAACAGCCCTGTATTCAAAATGTCCGAAGGAGCGACCTTTCCCTTGGAAGTACGAATGATTCGGGCTTCAGGCTGTAATCTCCGCAGCACACCCTCCAGCTTGTCTAGCTCCACAGGCTGAACCAGATCGCACTTATTCAAAATCAATACATCACAAGTTTCAATCTGGTCAATCAACAAGTCCGAGATATCACGCGTGTCGTCTTCACCAGTAGCCTGCCTACGATCCAGTAGCGTTTCTCCAGATTCAAAATCATGCCAGAAACGGTTCGCATCAACTACGGTCACCATGCAATCCAGTTTTGCCAGCGAAGCCAAATCAATGCCAGTTCCTTCATCGGCGTACGTAAAGGTTTGAGCGATTGGCACGGGCTCACTGATGCCTGTAGACTCGATTAAAATATAATCAAACTCGCCTTGTTCCGTCAGCTTCTTGACCTCCAGTAATAAATCTTCACGCAATGTGCAGCAAATACAACCATTAGACAACTGGACCAGTTTTTCTTCTGTTCTGGACAAGCCGCCCTCTTTTTTAACCAGCTCGGCATCTATATTCACTTCACTCATGTCATTGACGATGACTGCCACTTTCATTCCGTCCCGATTGTTTAATACATGATTCAAAATCGTTGTTTTTCCTGCACCCAAATATCCGCTCAACACGGTTACCGGTATTGGTTTCTTATTCATCGCTGGTACGCTCCCTTGAATATTAGATTTTATTCTTTTAAATCGTAATAATTACTATTAACATCAACTTTCAGTAATATACAGCATCCCTTTTGCCTTGTCAACTGTGGAGAAACTCTTGAAATGAATAATCTATCCATTAAATAATCGTAAAATGATGGAAGCCTGTGCGGGACGATTGGATGCCTATCAACGTGTGCTCGGGATGACATTAGCCAGCTTCCCCTTCTGGTTATTGTTTTCTGTATATGGAGTTTTCAGCGTGGGAATGCCAAATAAGGAACAGACGGTACAGTCCGCCTTGGTGGCTGTGTTTTCAGGGGTGATCCACTCAGCAAATAATATCTAAAAAAATAGATCCCGTTTAGCGTATATTTATTCTTGCCATGGTCGTTCAAGTGTGGATCAGGCACCAGAAAAAAAGCAGCAGATCAAAGAGGAAGCTCCTGATCTGCTGCTTTTTGCCGATTATTTCTCACAAAGAATGATGCTTTATGACGAGTACGAAGTATGATTACCAAGCGTAGGCTTCTGGCGCAGGTTTTCCCGGACCGGGGAAAATCTCATTCAGCTTGGCAAGCACATCTTCGCTCAATTTGACCTCAGGTACCCGTAGAGCATCCTCTAACTGCTCTAAGGTCCGTGGTCCGATAATTGGAGCCGTTACGGCCGGATGGGACAGTACCCAAGCCAGTGCAATCACGTCTTCCTTTTCACCCAGATCGCGGGACAATGCTGCAAATTGCTCCAGCTTCGCACGATTCTGCTCCACCTTTTCTTTGGCGCGTGCGCTGCGAGAACCAGTACCTGCTAACGCATTCCGTCCCAGCAGTCCGCCCGCCAGCGGGCTCCATGGAATCACACCCAGACCCAGCTCCTGAGCTGCCGGTAATACTTCAAGCTCAGCGGAACGTTCGTTCAGGTTATACAAATGCTGCTCGGATATAAGCCCCAGAAAACGTCGTGCCTTCGCTTCGGCTTGCGCCACCGCAATATGCCAGCCTGCAAAATTACTAGAACCGATATAATCAACCTGTCCGCGATCCACCACGGACTCGAATACGCCCCATAGTTCATCCCATGACACATTACGGTCAATGTGATGCATTTGATATAGCTCTACATGGTCGGTTTGAAGACGTTTCAGCGACGCGTCCAAATGACGGCGAATTTTGTAAGCAGACAAGCCTGATCCTGCATTGGGTCCGTCATGTTCATTTTTCATATCTCCGTATACCTTCGTTGCCAACACGACTTTCTCGCGTCTTCCGCCGCCCTGCTGGAACCAACGTCCGATAATTTCCTCTGTCCAACCTTTACGATCATGGCCATATACATTAGCTGTATCAAAAAAGTTAATGCCTGCATCCAGTGCGGCATCCATAATTTTAAACGCATCCTTTTCTTCGGTTTCCGGTCCGAAATTCATCGTGCCCAGACATAACCGACTAACCTTCAAGCCTGACTTTCCTAAGTATGAATACTCCATACTATCTCCCGCCTTTGCTTAAGGATTTTAAAATTCCGCAAAATGACATGCCAAAAAAGACCATACTTCGTTTATTCACCAAATCAAACTCCTTTGAAACACCTCAAAATCAATTTAAAGGGATAGCGCATGCAAAAAAGCCCCACGCACCGCCGAAGCAGCAAGCGCGAGGCCATCTCCCCTTATACTACCCGCCAAATATTAAAAGAAGTGACTTTACGATGGTTACCAGCGGAGCGGAGAATTTGAATCTGGAGAAGCGAAGCGTTCGCCTTTGCCACGGGATTCTTACCTTTTCATGTCTATCTAATCCAAAGAATCCCGTGGCAACAGCGATCGTAAGATCAAATCCTTCGCGGAGCGGCTCACTTCAACCACCGTAACTCATTCTTTTTTTTACAATCAAGGAATCAATTTCGTTTCTTTTGCTCGCTCGGCCATTTTTTTCGTATGCTTGCTGAGCGGCTTCTTAAACACCAATCCAAACAGGAAGCAAACACCGATAAATACAAACAGCATCACCACATCCCGTGTCACCGTTGAAGGCAACATCCCTCCTACTGTCTCTCGTAACAGACTCACCGCATAGGTGAATGGTACAAACGGATTCAGCGCCTGAAAGAACGGTGTACTCGTCGCAATCGGGAATGTCCCTCCTGAACTGGAGAATTGAAGCACCAGTAGGATGACTGCCAGTCCCTTGCCGATATTGCCGAACACTGAAACTAGTGTATAGGTCATCGCCGTAAACACCAGACTGATCAGCATAGAGGACAGTACAAAAGCTACTTTGGCATCCACATACGCCCCGAGCAGGAACAAGTCACCGAGAGATACGCTCAGCGCCTGAAAAATACCAATCGTGGAGAATGTCATAAGCCGTCCGAAATACACTTGGTAGCTTTTAAATTGTCCTTCCGGGTCATCCACATCTACCCTAAACATCGAGACCAGCAGCATCGCACCCACCCAAATCGACAATGTAGTGTAAAAAGGTGACATCGCCGAACCATAGTTGGGGATTGGGTATATCCGTTCCTGCTTCAACGATACCGGACTGCCGAGAAAATCACTTTCCTTTTTCACATCCCCCTTGAGCAATGCAATAGCGCGTCCGAGTGCATTTTCGCCCTTAAGCTTGCGAATTGTGTCTGCAGCCTGGCGTATGGAATCCTCGGCAGCTGGAAGATCGGTCCTTACAAAATTGGCTACTTGGTGTACCGCTTTTTCAGCTTCAGGAAATTTATTTTCAATTAAATCAGCCATTTTGACAAACTGTTGTTCCGCTTTGGGCAAATCATTACGCACAAAATCTGCTGCCTGATGAATTTTATTTTTAACCGCCGGCAAATCGTTATTTACGAAGTCTGCCGCTTTGTTCACAGCATTCGTAAACTCGCCCATACGTCCCTGAATCGTCGTAGCCGCTTCATGCAGTTTTTGACGGTATTGTGGCAGATCCTGCTGGAGACGTGTTAGCTCTTGCTGACCGAATTCTGCTGCAGCCTGTGCGTCATTTAATAGCTTTTCAATATTCGGTAGCTGCTCTTGAGCTGTAGTCAGCACATTGGCAGAATTGCGGGCAACGGATTTGATCTGATCCAGCGCCTTTTGAATGGCGGGTGCATACTCCGTATCATAATTGCCCAAAATGCTGTCAATTCCGCTACTGATTTCTCCTGCAAGGCGATCAGTGTCATCCAGCAGATTTTGCGCAGGCTTTTCACCGCGCTGGATGGCATCCCCGATACTAGTTACTGTGCTATTCAGACGACGGAAACGATCCTCCACCCCGCTCACACGGGAAATAAGTGAATCCAGAGGTTGACTTGGCAAGTAACCGTTCACACGGTTCAGCAATTGAGAAATATGATCCAGCACCCCCACGGCAGTTGTCAGCCTACCGCTGACACGATTCACCGCAGCTTGTGCTGCTTTAGGATCAAAATCCACACCACGAATGATGTCTGTAATCTGAGAAACTTCATTCGCGATTTGTTGTACCAGCTGTAAGTCTTCTTTAACTATTGTACCAATCGAATCAAGCGCACCCTCATTTTTGTCCAGAAATTCAAGTAAACCGGTTGTAAAGTCTTTGCCTGTGTCCGCTATCTTCTGTACTTCTGGCAGTGCTTTCTGAGCAGCATTAATGACCTCAAGGGCCGTTTGCGTGTCCTCTAAAGCGGTAGCCAGTGCACTTTCTACCTTGCTGAAATTTTGATCCAGTTCAACAATTCGATCACCGGCCTTTTGAATATCAGGTAGTCTTTTTTGGATATCCAAAATAACAGTGGCTACCTTGTCCAGCTCAGGCATGTTTTTGTCAATTTTGAGCACCAGGTCACCGGCACGGTTAATTTCAGGAATTTTCTCCTTCAATGCAATGATCTTTTGTCCCTGTGCCTTTATTTTCGGCAAATTTTGCTCCAGTTCCAATGCCTGTTTGCCCAACCTTTCGATATCCGGCAATCGATTATTCAGCTCCAACACCCGGTTCTCAATGTTACGAATCGTCGGGAGCTCCTCCTCCAACTTGACTCCGGCTTCCTTCAACTTTGTCAATACGGCCTGGCTGGCAGTTTCAATAAAGTTTTGGCTAATCTGGTTCGTCAGAGAGGTTGCCCCCGAAGATGTAATTTTCGGAGCTACTGCATTAATTTTTTCATTTACGGCGTAATCAATTTCCGGCTTTTGCGGATTTTCCGTCAGCACACTCGTAATTTTCTCTGAAAAATCTTTCGGGATCAGCAGGCTGGCATAATAATCACCATTCAACACACCTTTTCGTGCTTCCGCTTCATTGACAAAAGTCCAACCCAGCTTCTTGTTATTTTGAAGGTTATGTATAACCTCGTCGCCGATATTAATCTTTTTACCATTCACTTCTGCACCTTGATCTTGGCTGGTTACTGCAATTTTAATCCCAGATGTATTCGCATACGGATCCCACATCGCTTTCAAATTCACCCATGCATAGACGGAAGGCAAAAGAATGATGCCAATGACTAATAAAGTCCCGGTCGATACTTTGAATACATTTCTCCAGTCTGTTAAGTAGATTTGCCATATCTTCCGCAACTTCATCACTCCTCGTATGTACATTAACCTGTCGTCCATTGTTGTATGCACACGTATTGTAAACGATTCGAGCGAATGAAGCCAATCCTGTTACAAAATATGTAAAAACGTATGACACTTATAGAGATCATACGCTTTTCAATAAAATCAATCTGCTTAATTTCGAACTCCATTCGCGGGCATAGCCAAAGTTCCGTTTACCGTCCAAGCGTCAAAAGAGGTGTCTGCACTTGTAAACTCTATCGTTTGTTTCCCCGCTAATGTGTTCAGCACATCTGTTAAATGCTTAGTGGCGGTTGGGTCCAAGTTAACAGAAGTTTGTGCGTTTTGATCTATGGCAGCGGCGGGCTGCTGTGCCCTTGCAACTGGAACTGGAGCCGTTCCCAAAAGCATGGATATTGCCGCAACTGTTGCAGTGACAGAGCTCCATTTTTTCATGGGAATTCCTCCTGACATCTCAATTGGGATTTTTGTCCTAACTCAAAGAAGCCCCTTAGACCTAATTTATAGGCTCAAGGAGCTTCTCATTCACTACATTATCCATTCTTCAGCAGTCTGGCCGCCGAAAATGCTGCACCATGACGCAACTTTCGCTTTTCCAACCGTTTGTGCAGCGAACGATTATACAGAACCTGAATGACAAAATACGAGATAATGCCCAGCACCACACCGAAAATCGACATGCCGATCAGGATGTGCAAGCCTCCGTGCAGCAAGTCTCTGAATACAGACCAGTTGCCGTGAAACAGCTCCATAAAAGAATGCTCGTGAAGTCGTCCGCCCCTGACATGTACCGGATAATGAGATGGATAAATCCAAGCTCCCACTTGCTTGGCGAATGGCATCAGTACAATTGGCAAAAAGGTCAGCTTACCTACAACGTTACCCACAATGGCCGCAGGCAGCGAGCCGCCAGAGAGACGAACAATCGGATAAAAAACAAGGTATACCAGAGAAGCCGTGGAAATCACGATCATCTCCAGCGCAAAGCCAATGGCGAAGCCCAAAGAAATCTTTTTAACTCCACCAGGGGCACGCAACAGCTTGATGAAATTCAGCCGAATCGCACGCCATATATTTTGAAACATATTATACTTCTTCTTCGATTTATGAGGTTTGAGCCTTTTCGGATTGAGCTTTATCAATAGGAGGACTCCTTCAACAGTACTATTCAAGTTCAGGAATGAGTCAATACAGCTCCCATCCTTACTTATGTCTATACTGTCATTATAACCCTCAGCGTTCGAAAAGCAATGTTATTCCGCCTGTTTCGCCGTTTTAGGACAGAATTCGCTTGTTGACATCGTTTTGGAGAGGTACAATGTCCCAAATCTCAGCCGCGTACTGCTGAATCGTACAATCACTAGAAAATTTCCCAGAATGGGCCATATTCACAATAGCACGCCGAGTCCACTCCGGGGGATTCCGATACACTTGTTCAATGTGAACCTGTGTATCCACATAGGATGCGAAGTCCTTGAGCACAAAGTATTCATCATTATGATCAATCAGGGATTGATAAATGGCCTCAAATTCCCGTTCATGCCGCGTAAAAGGAGCATCGTTCACGAGTTGATCCAACACTTCACGCAGTCTTTCGTCACTGTTGGCTGTTTTGCGCGCCGAATACTGGCCGTCTCGGTAATATGCCTCGATCTGATCCACCTTCAATCCAAAAATGAACATGTTGGCATCGCCTACCATTTCATGCATTTCAACATTGGCTCCGTCCAATGTACCTATTGTGAGCGCACCGTTCATCATAAATTTCATGTTCCCTGTGCCTGAGGCTTCCTTGCCTGCCGTGGAAATCTGCTCACTGACATCCGCCGCAGGAATAATCAGCTCGGCTAGCGAGACCGAATAATTTTCAAGGAAAACGACTTTCAGCTTGTCCTTGACATCTACATCCCGATTGATCGTGTCCGCCACGTTGTTAATAAGCTTGATCGTCTGTTTGGCGAGAAAATAACCGGGGGCGGCTTTGGCTCCAAAAACAAACGTGCGTGGCGTCACATCCAGGCCCGGATTACTTTTAAGCTGACTGTATAAATGCATCACATGCAAAATGTTGAGCAGCTGTCGCTTATAACCATGCAACCGTTTGACCTGTACATCAAAAATGGAGGACGTATCCAGCCGCACGCCCTGTTTTGCAAAAACATGCTCAGCGAGCCTGACTTTATTATTTCGCTTAATCGCCTGTATCCGTTCTTTGAACGACTCGTCCCCACTGTAACGAAGCAGGTCGATGAGCTCCCTTGGACGGGTCCTCCAACGTGTGCCGATGGTCTCATCGTACAAGCTTGCCAGCTCCGGGTTGGCATGTATTAGCCAGCGGCGATGGGCAATCCCGTTTGTTTTATTATTAAAACGGTCAGGGTACAGCTCGTGAAACGACTTCATCTCTCGTTCCTTTAATATTTGCGTATGCAGCGCAGCTACCCCATTAACGCTGTAGCTGCCGACGATTGCCAAGTGAGCCATACGGATTTGTTCACCGTGAATAATCGCCATTTCACCAATTTTGATGTCCTGACCCGGGTAACGCTCCAGTAGCATAGCGCAATAACGTTTGTTAATTTCTTCAATGATCAAGGAAATACGAGGAAGTAGCTCCCGTACCATATTGACAGGCCATTGTTCCAGCGCCTCACTTAATATCGTATGATTTGTATATGAAACGGTTCGCGTCGTAATATCCCATGCATCGTCCCAGCCCAAGCCCTTCACGTCTATCAGAATACGCATCAGTTCCGGTATAACCAGCGTCGGATGTGTATCGTTAATGTGCAGTGCTATTTTATCGGGCAACTGGCTATAAGGTAAACGAAGCTTCTCGAACGTACGCAAAATACTTTGCAATCCGGCCGAGCACAGGAAATACTGCTGCTTCAAGCGAAGCAGCTTTCCCTCATAATTGGAGTCATCCGGATATAGAAATGCCGAGATGGATTCCACCGATCGATTGTAGTCGAGAAAGCGGTAATAACCGCCCTCGCCTCGAATCGGTCCTCGAACGGGATCAAGCGCTGATTCCGCACTCCAAATCCGCAGCGTATTCACCTGCGCATGACCATAGCCCACCAGCGGAATATCGTAAGGGACAGCCCAGACTGTTTCGGCATCCTGTGTCTCGAATACAAGACGTCCCTCCTGTTCACGGGTTTCCACTCTTCCCCAAAAATGAACCTCGACCTTTTTGTCAGGACGGCGTTCCTCCCAGACATTCCCTTTCTGTAACCAGTAATCCGGCAGTTCAACCTGATTGCCATCCACAATACGCTGTTCAAACAGACCATATTTATATCGGATGCCGCAGCCATGTCCTGCATAGCCAAGGGATGCCAGCGAGTCCATGAAGCAAGCCGCCAGACGGCCGAGACCACCATTGCCTAACCCCGCGTCAGCCTCCTGTTCTTCAATTTCCTCCAGATCCCAGCCCAGTTCACCCAATGCCTGCCGTACCATATCCAGTACGCCCAAATTAAGCAGATTACTGCCCAGTAGACGACCTATCAAAAATTCCAGTGAAAAATAATAAATCTGCTTCTCTTTTCCTTCTTTGTAGGCTTGGTTCGTTTCTGCCCAATTCTTGCCGACTTGTTCACGAATCATGCCACCCAAAACCTTATATACGTCTTCCGACTGAGCCTCCTGCATCGGTTTGCCCAGCCTTCCGACCAGTTGCTCTCGAAAAGCCTGCTTAAAAGCTTCTTTATTGCTGAACAAAGTTGTACCTCCTGTTATTTCCGTTTTAATGGCTAAGTATATCCTTTAAATTACGCTATTCTTGGCAATGACATAGGGAACTCTAATGTCTCCAATCAGAGTTCGATCTGGTGAAAGCTGTACATCTTTATCTAAAACCACATTCTCCACAACTGCCCCTTTACGGATGACACATTTTTGCATAATAATCGAGTTGCTTACCCGCGCGCCCTCCTCCACCTGCACTCCACGGAAAAGAATACTGTTCTCGACCTTGCCCCCAATGGTGCAGCCATTAGCAACAAGCGAATGATCCACCTCGGCGCTGTGCGTATAACGAGTCGGGGCTTCATACTTGATTTTGGTGTGCACCGGCTGATTCTGGAACAGTGCTTGATACTGCTGCTGATCCAGCAGCTTCATGCTATTTTTATAGTAGCTCTCGATAGAATTAATGACTGCATGATAACCTTCATAACGATACGCATAAATGCGCAGCCCACTTGGGTTTTTCTGGATGGCATCGCGAAAGAAATGATTATCCTGATGGGCTATGCAATGCTTCACCTGATCCAGATACAAGCCTTTGTCCATCACGAACATTTCCAGATAAATATTATGATGATCCTGCTCCTGATGAATACCAGTCACCCGTCCGTTCTCATCAATCTCCAGTCGTGCACAAGGAGCATGCTCAGATTCGAGCTGGTCTATGGGTTTATATACGAGGGTAACATCTGCATTTTTCTCCCGATGATAACGGTATACATCCTCGATATCAACCTTATTGACATGCTGAGTTCCTGCGTGAACAAGGGTTTGCCCCGATGAGCGATGAAAAAAATCCAGATTGTTGTGCACATGCTGCAAATCTCCACGTGATGCATCCGTCGGATCATTCCAGTCCGGTGGCAAAATAAACAACCCGCCCCGTCTGCGGTCTAAATCCCAAGGCCGACCTTCACCCAGATGATCCAGCAGCGAACGGTATTTGCGGCGGATAAACAGTGCAATATCATGCACCCCTGCATGCATCATGTTGGATAAGGTAAAATCAATGAGCCGATATCGACTGGCAAAGGGAACTGCGGCCCCGCACCGGAAATAGGTCAACTCCTTCAACTGATCCAGTTCGTGATCCAGGTTGATAACTCCAATGAGTCGGCTCATAGCAGACACCGTCCTTATCCGGGTTAAATTCGTGCATGAAGCTGGCTTTCCTGATCGAACAAAATAATCTCATCAGAACTATCTTCAGGTCCGATAAACGCGTTGTCTTCAATAACGATGTTCTCATTCACGATAGCCCGGTGGATACGTACATTGCGCCCAATTTTTACGTTCGGCATGATGACAGAATCGGTAATAACGCTCCCTTCACCTACTTCGACCCCATAAAATAGTACAGAATGCCTTACTTCTCCATCCACCATGCAGCCTTCATTTACAATACTGTTTTTGAGAATCGCCCGTTGGGTTATATACTGGGCCGGTTGATTGGGACTGCGGGTATAGATGCGCCAGAAAGGATCGTTCAGATCCAAAGGCGGATCCTGAACCAGAAGATCCATGTTGGACTCCCACAAGCTCTGAATGGTACCTACATCCTTCCAGTACCCGGCAAACGGGTACGCATACAGCGACCGGCCATGCTGAAGCAGCAATGGAATGATATCCTTGCCAAAATCATGTGAGGATTCAGAATCGCTTGCGCTTTCCAGTAAATAGCGACGCAACACCTCCCATTTGAACAAATAAATGCCCATGGAGGCCAATGTACTTTTCGGCTGTTCAGGCTTCTCCTCAAAGTCATATATTTTCAGATCATCATCGGCGTTCAGTATCCCAAATCGTTGGGCTTCCTGAATCGTGACATTGATGACAGAAATGGTGCAGTCTGCTTCCTTCTCCTTGTGATAGTGGAGCATTCGACTGTAGTCCATTTTATAAATGTGATCCCCTGACAGAATGAGTACATGCTCCGGGTCATACTGATCCAAGAAATGCAGGTTTCGATAAATTGCATCCGCCGTGCCCCTGTACCAGTTGTTTCCATTTTCTTTCTCGTGCGGAGGTAAAACGAACACTCCTCCATCCAGGCGATCCAAATCCCAGTCGCTGCCTACGCCGATATAGGAATGAAGCACCAACGGCTCGTATTGGGTCAATACGCCTACGGTGTCTATACCAGAATGAGTGCAATTGCTGAGAGGGAAATCAATAATACGGTAAGTTCCTCCAAAAAACACTGCCGGTTTGGCTAGTGTACGGGTAAGTCCTTTGAGTCTTTTGCCTTGTCCGCCGGCGAGCAGCATGGCAACCACTTCCTTTTTCCTCATAACAAAGACCTCCCTGTCATGTGCGTCTGAAGCAATTGTGGCGGGATATTTGATAATATCCATTAAACATGAAAAGACAGTCGTAATCGTTTCATTGGCGAAGGAACGGGTAAGATGTGATGGAGAAGGGTAAAATCATAGTTATGCGGAACGAGTGCAAGGAATCACTAAATCGTAAAATCCCGTTCATCTTTTCACATTTTGGATACTTTTAAAGTATTCGTGTATGACAACATGATCATAAGGAGGCGTTATTCATGAAGAATAAAAAATGGGTGGTAGCAGCATTGGGAATGGGTGTTACGTATCTGATGAAAAATAAAGGGGCACGCGATAAGGTATTGAATAAGGTACAGACCATTGTCAATCGTGCGAAAACATCTGCAAAATCGTAGAATGTTAAAGGTAGAAAAAGCGAGCCTCTCTGAATCATGGTTCAGGGAGGCTTTGCTCTGACTTTTTTCTGCGTCTACGAACAAAATATGGTTCGAGGCTGTATCCGTAGACGGTCAGGCATTCTCCTTATGTTCTTCTACTTCCATGATATGTTCAACGGTAAAGGTTCGATGCGTCCATTCGGAAGAACGGTAAGCCTCTAGGAGACCAAAGGTACGAATTTTCTCCTTGTCCACCTGCTTAAAGGTATGAGTAATCCCTACCTTTCCCCTGAAAGGAAAAAAGGAAAGACCTACAGTTTGATCCGATAGCCACTCGGCCCAAACTCGCCCGCTTTCATGTCGAACAGCCGGGAAGCTTAAACCTTCAGCAAACCATTCATAATCTGCTGTAGGCGTACCCGGCTCTCGGCTGCACAAAAACAGACTCAATTCGTCGCAAAACAACATTCTCCGTACATCGGTCCGCACTTGATGGTCGAAGGTTACGCTACATGCCAGCTCCTGTTTGAGCCTCTGCCGACGCTGTTCCTCCGCCTCCTGATAAGCATGCGTAATCTGCTTGTCCTGAGCGTTTTGATGCTCGGTCCGTCCGACTAGCTCCTTGTACATCAAGCTACACAGTAACGCCGCATACATACTTCCTTGTTCGACTTCATCAATCCCAAGACGATAGAAAACAAAACGTGGACTGAGCGGAAAATCAATAAATGTATATGGTGCAGACACATGATCATTCCAGAAAGGAGCAGCGTCTAACTGTATCCAACCCCGATCATGCTCCCTTGCTGCATATACAAAATCCTGCTTATGACGTCTATTCTTGAAGGCACTCTCTTCCCATTGTGAAGCCAACTCACCCGAAATATGGGCATGGTCATGCTGCGTCGTCATGATATAAGCTTGGTCCGTTTCATAAATAACCATATGCTCTCCCCTTCCGTTCGGCGATTCGTGTGATTGTGTACAAACTCTCTGATCGAAGGCCATGGTTATGCTTACGTTTATTATATCAGGATAAGGGTAAAAAGGCAGGCAAGTTTTCCGCCTCTTTATATCTAATTACCCTTTTGATTCTGCACTCGAAACTGCTGTGGGGTCATCCCCTCCAGCTCACGAAATACTTTGTTAAAATGCTTTGCATTGTCAAAACCCACATTAGCCGCAATTTCATAAATCTTGCCCCCTTGACACTCCAGCAGCTTTTTGGCTTCTGCAATGCGCAGCCTTTTTACATATTGAACAAAGCTAAGGCCTGTATAGGCTTTGAAAGCCTGACTAAAATACGTATAATTCAAGGATACTGAATTGGATACTACTGCCATATTTAAATCCTCGCTGTAATGAGCATGGATGTATTGGATAGCACGTGTCATGCTACCGTTTCTATCGGCGATCACACTCGCGCCAGCCAGTCTATCTTTCTCTACGCTGACAACACTATCGTCTATGAGGTGGTTCCTCTCCTTCAATTCCTCATTCAAAACTGCCAGCGCACCAAACAGCTCCTCCCTTACAATCGGCTTGAGCAAATACTCCCGTGCCCCGCAGCGAATCGCTTCGCGCGCATACTGGAACTCGTCATATCCACTGAGAATGATCACCAAAGGTCTGCGTTCCGGCTCCAGCTCGCGAATATGCTGCATCAGCATAATGCCATCCATAACAGGCATACGGATATCCGTTATCACCAACTCGGGCAAAAACTGCTTCACATGCTGCCAGGCTTCCCTTCCGTCCTTGACCAGTAAACATTCATAGAGACCGGAAAATTCCCGTTCGATCATAGCTTGAAGTCCCATTCGAATATTTTTCTCGTCATCCGCAATCAACAGCTTGGTCGTCATGGTCCGCCCCCCTCATCATGTAACGTCTAGGCAAAATTAGGGTCACTGTCGTCGATTGTCCGGGGATGCTGTCCAGTCTTATGCCATACTCTTCGCCATACTGCATACTTAAACGGCGATGCACATTATACAAACCGATTCCCCCATTCATCCCGGGCTCATGGGAATCCATATCCGTTCGCGCTAGACCAGCCATGATGGCGTTTCTTCTTTCTTCAGATATCCCCACTCCGTTATCCTGTATACGCAATTCTATGATATCCTGCTTAGAGCAGGCTTCAATCGTGATGCTGAATGGGCTTTGCAATGTACTCCAACCGTGCTTGATAGCATTTTCGACTACAGGCTGCAGCGACATTTTCAGCATCTCCAGTTCCATAAACGCCGACGATAGATGAATTTCCAATCCAATTTGGTTATCGTGGCGAATGTTCATGATGGCCACGTAATGCTGGATATGTCGGATTTCATCCCGCAACGCAACACACGACCCGGACCATTGGAGATTATAACGCATCATCGAGCCAAGGGAGGTAAGGGCATCCGACAGCGGATACTGCCGTTCTATCTCCGCCATCATTTTTAAATTTTCCAATGTATTATAGAGAAAATGGGAATCAATCTGATGCTTGAGCGCTAGCAGTTCAGCCTCCTGAGCAGCGGCCTGCTTGTGTACTGCCTCGGCAATGAGTCCGTTAATCCGACTTAGCAGACTGCGAAAATATAGAGCCAGCTCAGCCACTTCTCCCCGCCCATATACTGGAATTCTAAGCTGAAAGTCACCCTCCTGCTCTACTTTTTTCATGGATTCACGCAGTGTATGTAGCTGCTTGAGAATGAAGGCATGCAGGGTATAAGAAATGACGGACATAAACACAATCAGCATACTAATAATGAGCAGCATGGCATTGCGTTTCTGACGGAGATCACCCAGCGGACCGTCCAACGCCACCACATTTAGCAAATAGGCGTCCAACCCTTCTATATAACGATACATACCGAGATAAGGCTTATTCTCATAGGAAAAATCAAAAGCACCACCCGGTCCCTGAACCTGGGACTGAAACAGATGGTGCACATGGGACAGAGGGATGGAAATTGAATCTGATAGAGAGGAAGCTGTAGCTATATCGCTAGAAGACATTGGTTTTTCAGCGTTCCTTGCGCTGGAATCGCCGTCCAGAATGAACATTTGCCATGCACGATCACGTTGTGGGATTCCAAATACTCTAGGTGAAAATAGCTCCAGCCTCATGTTTGTTTCTACCAGACCTGCGTGTCTTCCTCCGGTAGACTGAATTTCACGCAGCAGTGCCATATACTGCACTGTCTCACTTTCCTGCCGGGATTGCCCCAGAAGTAAGCTTTTCGGCCCCTTGTACATTTCCCACCATATTTTCCCTTGTCGGAGTTGGGCCATTTTCAGCCAGGAAGCCTTAGGCAATCGTGATTCTTTGAAAATCATCGGCCATATTTCATGCGTCTGTGAATTACTTGTATACAGTCGAATGTTCTCTACATTGGGATTACTGTACAGCAAGTGCTGTAAATTTGGAAACACATTCAAGTTGAATTGGACCAGCTCATCGCTGCTTATTTCACGTTCCTCGGTCAGATAACGAAGTACGTTGCGATCTGAGATCGCAAGCTGTGCGGTTCGCTCCATAATTTCCATATTGCTATGAATATGGGCCAGCTCTGTATCCAACACATACTGATTTTGTACGGTGATGTCGTGCATGGTATTCTCGTACAGTTGGTGAAAGGTATATAGCGAGAATAATACCACCGGGATTAAAATGACTCCGATATACGCGACAATGAGCTTAACTTGAAGGGAGCAACCGCCAAGCCGATCGGCCGTCCCCTTCATCCACTGCCATATCGTGCGGCGCAGCAGGCTCTTCATCTGTGAACGTGCACGGCCTGGCATGAAATCACATCCTTAGGGGTTCAATAGATTAAAGCATTGAATTAAATCATTTGGTGAACTGTTCAATTTTCTTAAGGTTTTCCTCATAGGCTTTTTGCTGATAGGCCATAACTTTGTCATATCCTGCTTTCCTGCGGTCTTCCAAAAAGCGAGCAAACAGCTGGTCGAATTCCTCATCTGAGGAAGCAAGCAGCAGCTTCGGCAATGTCTTGCCCCAAATTTTATCTATCTGGCCTGACGCAATACCCTCTGCCGAAGTTCCGGTCGGTTTAATATTGTCATATTGGGAGAAGCCTTTCGTCTTGCCTTTCGTCCAATCCTCTGGCTGCTTATACGGCTCGACGCTGGGCGGCGCCCACTGCAAATTCATATTCGTATCCATCAGCATCCAGAAGGTGAAGGAGGCGCCATATTTTTTATCAAAAGCAGAACGATCCTTGTTCAGCAGCTCCTGTACCTCCGGCTTGAAGGCTGGCTTACCGTTAACCATGTCCCATAGCTTGCCCTGCTCCCCCAGATACAGGTCACGATTTCCTTCCTCGCTAATCAGATAAGTCAGAAATTCAATAGCTCGCTCCTTGTCTTTGACATCCTTCGAAATAAGCGTCACCGTCCAGCCGGAAATACCCGGCCCGGCCAGCGTCGGCGGGTCCAGCTTACTGTTCGAAGGTCCATCCACCGCGATATAGACGGAGTTCGGGTCCTTCGCATATAACAGTACCTGTTGAGTGGCAAAGTCAGAACGCTGGTATAGCATGGCAAAATATCGGCCCTGTGCCACCTTTTCCTCCATTTGCGGACGTTTGTCGATAAATACGTCCTTGGCGATCAGGCCCTGCTCATTTGCTTGACGGAATGTTTTGAGCCAGCGAATATACTCTTCGTCCGAACGACGATCGTATAGCTTGCCGTCCTTTTCATGAGGAATGGCTAGGAAATTGAGTAAATAGTCTTCAAAAGAATAATTTCCGTTATCTGTAAATTCGTGAAATCCTATCGGGATAAGAGGCTGACCGTTCACCTCCGGAAATTTCTCTTTCACTTTTTGAAGCGCTTTCAAAAATCCTTCTGGTGTCCTCATATCTGGTTTGCCGATCGCCTCGTACATATCTTTCCGAACCATAAACGTCTGGTTGGACACAAAATTTTGGCCGTATTTTTGATAATCCTGTGGCGAAGAAGAAGCGTTAGGATACCCGTATACATTCCCGTCCGTTTGGCGATACCAGGACATTTTCGCCGGATCAGCTATTTTAATCAGATACGGATCGTATTTCTCGGCCAGCTTGTTGAGCGGAAGCACCATCTTACCCTCGATCATTTTTTTGACCGCGTCCTCTCCCCAACCCAGCGTGACAAAATCAGGCAGCTTGCCGGAGGCCAGCATGGTATTGAGCTTTTCATTTTCATTCCCTGCGGGTACGATAAAATTGACGCTGACCCCAGTCTTTTGCGTAACATACTTTGAGGTCATATCCGTCCCCCACTTGTTCGGGAACCAGGAAAAGTTCAAATACCAGTCAAACGTAATCGGCTCCATATCCGCCTTCCATCCTGGTACATCTGCCGTAGCCTTGGTCTTCTCGTCCTTCAATTCCGTGACAGTACCGCCTCCACCGGACGTACATGCCGCGAGCAAACCCACCAGCAGAACAGAAGCCAACAGCCCCTTCTGCCATTTGCGAATGTTCATCATAAATCTCCCCCTTGGATAATGTGCTATCCCTTAATCGAGCCGATCATCAGACCCTTGACGAAATATTTTTGCAGAAAAGGATATACCAGTACAATGGGCAGTGTCGTCACAACCATCGTCGCCAGCTTGATCGATTGCGAAGTGACGGACTGGGCAACGACCCCCGGTGCAGCAGCCATCATCTGATTAGAGCTGGATTGGGCAACAACCCGGTACAAATACGTTTGAATCGGCTGAAGATCCGTATTATTAATATAGATCATTCCAGTAAAATAATCGTTCCACTGGTATACCCCATGAAACAACGCAATCGTCGCTACTACCGGCATAGATACAGGAAGCACGATCCGGCAAAAGATACCGAAATCGTTCGCACCGTCTATTTTCGCCGCCTCTTCCAATGCATCCGGCAGTTCTCGGAAAAAAGCCATAAAAATAATAAGGTCAAAAAAACTGAACATCGCAGGAATGATGTACACCCAAAAGCTGTCCAGCAGTCCGAGATCACGAATCAGCAAGTACGTTGGAATCAATCCCCCACCAAAAAACAGTGTAATGGTGCCAATCAGCATATACAGCTTGCGCCCGATCAGCTCCTTACGGGAATATGCATATGCAATCATAGCGGTAAAAAACACATGAACAATCGTGCCGATTAACGTCTTGGCAATAGTCACTCCCATCGCAGTCATAATACCGTTGTTGGCAAACACAGCCTGATAGCTGCCCAGACTGAAGACCCTCGGCCACCAGTAAATCCCGCCTCTCATCGCGTCTGCTCCTTCGTTAAAGGAGTTCACCAGCACATACCACACGGGATACAACGTCACAAAACAAATGATCAGCATGAAGACGTTGTTCACGAAATCGAATATCGCTTCGCCTGCTGTTCTGCGTTGCAATAGCTGCATGCAGCCGTCCTCCTTCAAAATAGGGATGTATTATTCACCCGCTTGGTCACCGAATTGGCAATTAGCAGCAAAATGAGAGCAAGAACCGATTTTAGCAAACCCACTGCGGTAGAATACGAGAAACGGCCCTGCTGAATGCCCACCTGATATACATAAATATCAACTACATTACTTGCACTTTCATTCAGCGAGTTACGCAGGACGAGAATTTGATCGAAGTTGGAGTTCAATATGCCGCTAACCGCCAAAATAAACAAAATGGATATGGTCCCCTTGATAGCGGGAAGTGTGACGTACCACATTTTTTGAAACCGTCCGGCCCCGTCAATGGTGGCCGCTTCGTACATGTCCGTAGATACCCCCGCCATTGCTGCCAAATAGATAATAGCTGACCATCCAAGCTCCTTCCAGATATCCGAGCTAACGACGATAGCCCAAAAATAGCTCGGCTCTGCCAAATAACTGATCGGCTGGTCAATCCACCCCCAGGCTAGCAACAGTTGATTAATCATCCCGGTATCTGCCAGCCACGTCGTTAAGATCCCGCCAAGAATGACCCAAGATAAAAAGTGAGGAAGGTACGAAATGGTCTGAATAGATTTTTTGAACCGAATGGATCGTATTTCATTCAGGAACAGAGCAAATACAATGGGCAACGGGAACCCAATCGCCAGCTTGAGCAAGCTAATGCCCAGTGTGTTTTTGACAATGTACCAAAAGTTATCATCCTCCAAAAAGGCCCGAAAATGCTCTAACCCCGCCCAAGGTGCGCTTGATATGGTTCCAATGATGTCAAAATGTTTGAAAGCAATTAAAATACCGTACATCGGAATGTAATGAAAAATAATCATCCAAACCACCCCAAGCAGCGCCATGGTCTGCAAATGTCTTTGTTGAACCCATTTGCGCGCTAGTGATGCCCCTCTCCCCGATCGAACCGGCGGCTGTGTCTGCAGATTCTTCCATCCTGTACTCATACGAGGACCTCCCTTCTTTGTGATGTAAGCACTTACATTTATTATTTTAGAGGCTTCTGCTTCGAATGAGTAGTACTGGATTTTTTGATTTTGGTATCTAAATTTCAGGTGGGGATCTAACTATACGTACAAGTTTTCTTCCAGCCTTTGGATATTTACATCTATTAATTTACGAAGAAGACTATCAGATGGTACGATAAGACTATATGTGATTCCAATCATTACCTATATACCTAGATCAGGAGGATTAAGAATGGAAGAATTGGTTCGTTCGATTCAGAAACAGGTCCGAATTAAAAAGGTTGCCTGCTGGGCGGGGCTCATCATGTTTGGCCTGTGCACTTTAGTTGGCATTGCAGCTCAGGAATGGCTTATGACGCTCTTGGCGCTC
Organism: Paenibacillus sp. SER-28; assembly: GCF_052906305.1. Lineage (NCBI taxonomy): Bacteria > Bacillati > Bacillota > Bacilli > Caryophanales > Paenibacillaceae > Paenibacillus > Paenibacillus sp. SER-28. The sequence continues at coordinate 143,616 of NZ_JBRECM010000011.1, forward strand.
GCGATGACAATTTTATCCGTCTATGGATTAACCATGATGCGTGGTATGACAAAGTTTACTAAGGAGTATCAACCGGGAAAGGGCTACGGTTATTATCGTCGTACGGTACAACAAAAGCTGCGCTATCTAACTTGGGGACAGTGGTTAGTAGGCGGCCTTATTGTCCTGATGTTCTTTGTATTTAACGTCCGACTTAGCGCTTTTCTCATAGCTATTCTGGGTATCCTAACCATTCAGTTCAGTATCAAAAAACGAATTAAAAATCACCAGGAGCCCGATATCACTGAGCTGGATGAGTTTGTACGAATGGGGATTGTTTCTCCGCATGAGCAGACTATTGGGGTATATAAAGATTTTCTACACCTGAGCCAAACGTTTCGGGGTAACCAAATTGTTATCGTTACAGACAAACGCCTGATTTCTGTATTTGTGGAGGAACAGGGGCGTGCGGTGAAAACGGAAATGCTGCTCTCGGGTATAAACAAAATACGCGCAATCGGTACGGGTTTTCAGGGTCAAGGTATATTGCTGTCTGTAAGTAACCGTGACCATAACGAGCTTCACATTCATATGGTCGGGAAAAGCATTTTCTTTTCTCCAGAGCAATTCATAGGCTCCTTGCTACGGGCACTAGATGCAGCGTTAAAAAGCAGATCATACAGCACGGAAGAACCATTCCCGTGCTACCAACAGACAAGAATTTCATTGCATCCATCAGAACAAGGTTTGCTGCATAAACCTACGACAGCTTAAATAATTTTGGGACATGTACCACGTTATATATATGCGTTATGATCGATCTTCATAATACGCCAAATAGCAAGTAAGCCCTGATCATAATGAGCTTACTTGCTATTGGGTGTACTTCCACATCATATTTTCAAATGAACTGCCTACCTGCTAAAACAACTAATTTTCTACTTTACTTCTGCCTTCTTAATGATTGGCTCCATGATAGAATACCGTGATGAGGTCATGACTTGTAACAAACACTAGCAAGCTAAACAAACTGAGCGACAGAGGGCGTGAAATCAATTTTTTCATCCTTTAACACTCCTTTTAAAATAGTTATATATTGGTCTTGCTGTGTTGCTGTAGCTTGGGATCTGAAAATTTCAAATATAGCGGTACATTTCCTAAACTCATGCTCATGTTCCATACCCAGGGTATCGGACAGCATGAGAGATTGCAGGATATAGCCCAACGCAACCGTAAACTGTTGTTGCTTGATATAATAAAGAGCCAACTGATAGCAGAAGCGAAAATAATAAGATACATTCACGGGCTCTTCTAAATATTTAAAACCTTCAATTTGTTCGGCAAATGATTCAAGCACAGCCTCTAAAGGATAGTCATATCTCGATGCTCCCTCAACGATGGAAAGAAGCCCCGGTAACAGCTCTTCCGGATTGTTACGAAGAAATTGCACGTATTCCTGCAACACTTCGCCATGGCCTGACAAAATATCAAGGGCATACAAATTAGCTCTGGCAGCATAGCGGTAAAATTCGACCTCTGCTTCCCCATATTGATCGAGACCATTAAACCAGCCCAATTCTGCATATTTTTCGATGCAATCGCGAGCGGCCTCATACTTGCCCTGTTTTTGGAAGGCCATGCCTTTCATGAGATGACTGTAGCCGTAGTAGTAGACTAGCGGCCGTTTGGTATGTATGGGTTGTATAGGTTTCTTGCGCGCTTTGTAGAGCTGTAATTCCTGATACTTTTGGTTGACATGGCTATACAACCGGTCGCATAAAGCAATCATATTGGCACCATCCGCAAATGAAAAAGACAGCTTAATCATGTTAACAAGTGTGTCTAGATCTGTGATGTCGGAGTGAACAAGATCATCCACCGTTCCCGCCTCCTTATCCGACTTTTATATTCACCAAACAAAAGTAAGATCTAAATCCTAACTGAAAATAACTTAATTACGTATTTATTACGTAATTAAGTTATATCATAAATTCAAGCATATGACAAGTGCATTATGATAATATATTCCAGTTTTTAAAATACCGATGTAAGTGGATCGTTCACTTGTTCATTTCCATGTGAAGCAAAGGAAATGCCCTACCTGATCCATCCAGTGCAGATCGCCCCGTTTGTACAAAGCCGTAATGTCTGTAGAAAGCATACGCTTTCTCGTTCTGCTCATTCACGTCCACTTTGAGATGCTTCCCTTTTATTTTTTCAGCATACTGGATGAGTCGGCTGCCTATGCCCTGCTCATGCCGTTCAGGGTCCACAAACAGCATCTCTATTTTCAATCCGTCCAGCCCGATAAAACCTGTTGGTTCTTGACTTCTATTCCATTCCATCCAAACTTCAAGTTCTCTTAAAACACCATTGCGTACGATATGATGATAAAATTGAATGTCCTCTTCCGACAAAAATGTGTGCGTCCGGCGTACAGCCCGCTGCCAAATATCAACGAGTTGATCATGATTTTCTTCACGATAAGCAACAATTTCATTTTGCACTTGTACTTCCCCCCCTCATTTAAAAATCGATATTGCATGTTTTGCAGTAAGTCTAACATGCCTATTTTGAAGCATACAAACACAAAAAAGGAAGCGGAATAATTCCGCCTCCCATACATTACAGCCTTTTACAACGTAACACCGTTTTTAAAAATAGCGAGCTCTCTGAAATTGTTTTTCTCATTGTTCACCCAAGTTCCGCTGGCTACATCGACAATGTAATCAACAAAGTTGCGGAGCGCTTCTTCCATACTGACATCCTCCACCAGTGAACCGGCGTTATAGTCGATCCAATGAGGTTTAGCTTTATACAACGGCGAGTTGGTTGAGACCTTCATCGTCGGAACAAAGGAGCCAAACGGCGTACCGCGTCCGGTTGTGAAAATAACGAGCTGGCAGCCCGCTGCGGCGAGAGCTGAAGATGCCACTAGATCGTTCCCCGGCGCGCTGAGCAGGTTGAGTCCCTTGGTCTTAAGACGCTCCCCGTACTGAATGACATCAGTGACTGTGGAAGACCCGGATTTTTGCGTACAGCCCAGTGATTTATCCTCCAGTGTCGTGATGCCCCCTGCTTTATTGCCCGGTGACGGATTTTCGTATACTGGCTGCTTGTAATCCAGAAAATATTGTTTGAAATCGTTAATCAGATGTACGATCTTATTAAATACTTGCTCATCGGCAGCGCGCTCCATTAAAATCGTCTCCGCCCCAAACATTTCAGGTACTTCTGTCAATATCGTTGTTCCACCTTGCGCGGCCATATAATCCGACAATCGTCCGAGTAATGGGTTGGCAGTAATACCCGATAAGCCATCAGATCCACCGCATTTCAAGCCGATGTTCAGCTCAGACAAAGGTACAGGTTCCCGTCGATCTTCTTGCACGGCCGCAAAAATTTCATGAAGCAACCTTACCCCTTCCTCTACTTCATCCGACACATCCTGGGAAAGCAAAAACTTTACCCGCTCCGAATCATATTCCCCGATGGCTTCCTTAAATTCTTTCATCTCATTGTTCTCACAGCCCAAACCCAGTACAAGTACGCCACCTGCGTTCGCATGTTTCACGGCATCGATCAAAATCGTGCGCGTATGTGCGTGATCGTCACCCAACTGAGAACAACCATAGTTATGCTTAAGCACAAGTGCATTTTCAAAAGGTGAAATATCTCCCGCTTCCTGCTTGAAACGGTTTAAAATAAGTTCAGCGATCCCGTTCACACAGCCGACCGTCGGCACAATCCACAACTCATTGCGAATCCCCACACGACCGTCCTTTCGCCGAAAACCTTGAAACGTACGACTCTCCTGTTCATATAAATGAGGAGCTGGCTTAGGCTTATAAGTGTACTCCTCCACGCCTGTCAGGTTCGTCTTCGTATTATGCGTATGCACATGCTGTCCTGCCTGAATGGGCTGAATGGCATGACCGATGGGATAACCGTATTTCAGAACATACCCACCTTCAGCTATATCCTGCAAGGCGATTTTATGCCCACGTGCTACATCCTCGGCTAGCTCCACTCGTTGTTCTTCTTGTGCTCCCCACGCCAGTGTCTCTCCCTGCTTGTAATCACGCAAGGCGACAGCCACGTTATCTTGATCATGAATTTGAATGAATTCCAGCATTCCGGTCTCCTCCTTGCTTATGCTCTGGGCACGCTGTTCCCGGTTAGAGAATCGAGCGTCTCCTTCATTCCTCTGCTTGTAATTTCATACACGTGCTGTGCCGTTTGTTCAGCCAGCCCTTCGATCTGGTTCAGGTCTTGACCCCACCATGTCTGCTGGCCGAGTACAAGCGCAGTCAATTGCTTCGCCCCGGCGAGAGTACCGTCATATTGACTCCATAGTTCACCAAACGTGCTTAACACTTCCGCTTCATCTGCCAACGCAATCGACTCACCATTTCTGTCTCCCCGATAAAATACGATCAGGGACGCCAGCGAAAATACAATTTTGGCAGGCAACGCCTTACGCTGTGTCACATACTGGAGCAAGGATGGCAAGTTCCGTGTCTTGAACTTGGACACCGAATTTAGTGCGATACTCATAACATAATGACTTACATATGGATTACGGAATCGTTCAATAACATCGTCGGCATATACATTCAATTCCGCTTCTGACGAGTCCAGCGTCGGAATAATTTCTTCTCGGATCAGCGACTGGATAAAGTTTCCCATAATATCATGCTCGACCGCCTGCCCCACCGTGTCCAGGCCATATAAATAAGCTACAGGTGTAAGCGCCGTATGTGCTCCATTCAAAATGCGTACTTTCCGTATACGGTAGGGTGCCATATCGTCAACAATCAGTACATTCAATCCGGCCAAATGAGCAGGTAATTCTTCTTTAAGCCATTGTGGCCCTTCAATAACCCATAAATGATACTGTTCGCCTACAACAACCAAATTGTCCTTGTAACCCAATTCTGCTTGAATTTCATGAATCCGGTCTTTGGGATAACCAGGTACAATCCGATCGACCAAACTGTTGCAGAACGTATTCGATTCCTCCAACCATGCAATAAACTCGGCCCCAAGCTTCCATTGGTCCGCATATTTCAGTACGATTTCCTTGAGAGCGTCTCCATTACGGTCGATGAGCTCGCACGGAATGATCACCAATCCCTTGCTCTGATCGCCCCCGAAGAATTGAAAGCGCTTGTACAGAAAGGCGGCTAGCTTGCCTGGAAAGCTCTTTTGCGGACGATCTTCCAATTGATCCTCTGGTGCATAAGCGATCCCCGCTTCCGTCGTGTTCGACACGACAAAACGCAGCTCCGGCTTTTGGGATAATGCTTCATACTCCACAAAGTCCGAACCGTACGGATTAATCCCACGAGTGACGCACTCCACAACGGTATGCTCCTTCATGGCCTTCCCATCCTTAATCCCTTCAAGAATAACCGTATACAGGCCATCCTGCTCGTTAAGCTTCTCCACGAGGCCTCCTGGCTGCGGTTGTACAATCACAACTCCCGTGTTCCATTCTGCCAGCTTATTCATTTTGTCAAATTGCCAGTCTACAAAAGCACGCAGGAAGTTCCCTTCCCCGAATTGCAGCACCCTCTCGGGATGTGGTTCAGTAACGATAAAGCTTTTTCTGTTTAATTGGTCTAATTCATCTACTTGTTTCATCCGGAGTAACCTCCCACAATTACCATAATGATTTCATCGTTATTTTATCACAATGCACACGTTAACAAAATAGTTTTATCAACATTTTAAGTTTAAAAAAATAATAATGACAATAATATGAACACGTTAACATATACGTTTATATAAAAATCTGCAAGTATATCGTCCTTTTTCTGTTGTTTCGCACCTGATCTAAGACGGTTAAGGCTAACTATCACCCTATCCCGAGACCTTGTTCTTATATACATTTCAGGAGAATAGACGCAAGAAAGCACGGGCAGGATAACACTACTTACTAGGCAGGAGGAACACCTATGAAAACAATTGCAGATACTATTGTACAAGTTTTGGTCAATGCAGGGGTCAAACGGATTTATGGCATTGTTGGAGATTCTCTAAATAATATGGTTGATTCCATTCGCAGCAATGGTCAAATTGAATGGATTCATGTAAGGCACGAAGAAGTGGCTGCCTTTGCAGCCGGAGCGGATGCTGACCTTAGTGGCAGCATTGCTGTATGTGCTGGAAGCAGTGGTCCCGGAAATTTGCATCTGATTAATGGTTTATATGATTGCCACCGCAATCGGGTGCCTGTACTGGCTATTGCCGCTCATATTCCAAGCGACGAAATTGGAAGTGAATATTTTCAAGCTACACATCCTGAGCATCTTTTCGGAGAATGCAGTCACTTCTGTGAGGTCATTACGACACCGCGTCAAATTCCCAGAACGGTGACCATGGCCATTCAACAGGCAATTTCACGTTCAGGTGTTTCCGTCATTGTTCTTCCCGGTGATGTAGCAGCTTTGGAGGCGGAAAAGGTACCCGTCCCTGAACATGTCTACCATCCCACTGCACCTGTAGTGCATCCGTCAGCTTCCGAAATTTCCCGACTGGCCGAATATTTGAATAAAGGCAAACGAATTACGTTACTATGCGGCGCTGGCTGTGCACAATCTCACGACTTGCTCATGCAGCTATGCGACAAGTTAAAATCCCCCATGGTATCCGCTCTGCGAGGCAAGGAATATCTGGAGTATGACAACCCTTATTATGCTGGATTGACGGGACTGATCGGGTATTCTTCTGGGTACCATGCGATGATGGATTGTGACGTCCTGCTTATGCTCGGAACAGACTTTCCTTACAGACAATTTTACCCTGAAGATGCGATTGTCCTACAGGTAGATATAGAGCCAGCCCATCTCGGCAGACGTACTCCGTTGACGTATGGTTTATGCGGGGATGTAAAAGCCACATTGGAAATGCTGCTACCGCATTTAACGTCAGAGCATGATTCCAAGCATCTAGAGAAAACCGTCTCCCACTATACCAAGGTACGCCAGGAGTTGGATGACCTTGCCGTCGGTAAACCAGGTCATACGCCGATCCATCCGCAATATCTCGCCAAGGTCATCAGTGACGCCGCGCAGGAAAATGCTATTTTCACTTGTGATGTCGGTACTCCCACTGTATGGGCAGCGCGTTATTTGCAGATGAACGGTCAGCGTCGGCTTCTCGGCTCGTTCAACCATGGCACGATGGCAAATGCCCTGTCGCAGGCGATCGGAGCGCAGGCCACTGAGCCTGACCGACAAGTGATTGCCCTCTCAGGCGATGGCGGACTCACGATGCTGATGGGCGACCTGCTCACCCTGAAGCAGCATCAGCTGCCTATCAAAGTCATTGTTTTCAATAATGGCGCTCTCGGTTTTGTCGAGCTGGAAATGAAAGCGGCCGGATTCCTGGAAAATGGCACGGAACTGGTGAATCCTGATTTTGGTACTGTAGCGCAAGCCATGGGACTCAAGGGCATCCGGGTTGAAGATCCGACAATGCTGGAGGATGCCATTCAGCAAGCATTGGCTCATGATGGCCCTGTTGTGGTAGACGTGGTGGTGAACCGTCAAGAGCTATCCATGCCACCCAAAATTAATCTTAAACAAGCAGAAGGATTTACACTGTGGATGATGAAAGCGATGCTGAACGGACGCGGTGACGAGATTGTAGAACTAGCTAAAACCAATCTCTTTCGTTAAATACAGACGAAGCGGAGCACATTTTAACCTAAAGGAGGCAGAAACCATACATCTAGCATGGTTTCTGCCCCTTTGACCTGCCTGTTAATCAAACGAGACTCAGCGTGGTCTGCCTGCCGTTGATTTCCGCTTCATGAGCGCGGTCTCCATAAATATAAGCTCACCCTCATTGGACGGTGACTGAATTCGTTCCAGAATGCAGGCGGCTCCGCGCTCGCTAATTTGCTCAATTGGTCTTTTGACCGTCGTTAACGGCGGGGTCGTATACATCGAGAAACCGATATCGTCAAAGCCAATGACAGAGATATCGTCCGGTACCTTCAAGCCGTTTTCGAATACCGCATTCATTGCCCCAATAGCCATATCATCATTAGAGCAAAATACCGCTGTCGGTGGCTCCTGCAAGGAAAGCAGTTGCTTCATTGCCTGGCTTCCGCTTTCAGTATCATAATGACCTTGCACGATATATTCATGTCGAATCGGCTTACCACTATCAATCAACGCATTCATAAAACCCTCGCGGCGTTGCTGGGTAGACTTGAAGCCTTCTACCCCTTCAATGATCGCAATGCGTTCATGCCCACTCTCAACGAGAAAGGAAACCGCTTCATAGGACCCTTCCTTATCATTTGAAATCACATTTACAATCCCCGCCCCGGATACCTGCCGATTCAGTACAACAAGCGGAATGCCTTGACCGAGCACATGATAAATAAAAGGGTTGTCCGCCTCGCTCTGGCTCATCAGAATGATACCATCAAAACGCTTGCGGTGAATGGCCGAAAAATCGGCGTAATCGTCAATCCCTCGCACAAACAGATTGTAATCCACCCCGATGACATGATTAACTCCACGGATGGTATCCGCAAAAAAACTGGAGCTGGTGCCTTCTGAAATACTGGTGAAAAACAGGCCAATCGTATGCGAGCGCTGGAGAACCAGGCTTTTGGCATTAAAATTTGGAATGTAATTGAGTTGCTCTGCCAACTCCATAATTTTGCGTTTCGTATCTTCTTTAATCAGCGGGCTGTTATTGAGCGCCCGGGAGACGGTTGTATGGGAAACATTAGCCAACTTGGCAATGTCTTTAATGGTAGCTGCCATATACGTATCCTTTCCTTAGTGAGGCTCTAAAAAAATTATATACCCACCATACCACAGGAGCCGCCCGGAAAAGAAGACTTTCACAAATTATACGCGGTTATCCGCATGTCGACGTTGTAACTCTTGAACCATTTCTGCATGTCTGCTGTCAGTCAGCTTGTACATTTTACCGATGACCAGCATGGCCAAAGCCAGGGCAACAGCCGGATAGAGACAAAGCAATGCCTTGATCCCAAGCAGCGTTCCAGAGGACTGAACCACATTCGGAACATACCCGATGAGCGCTAGTCCAATACCCGATAGAAAGCCAGACAAGGATTGAGCCAACTTACGTGAAAAGTTAAATAACGAGTAAGTAATCCCTTCTTTACGCTCTCCGGATGACCATTCGCCATAATCAATGATATCGGACACGAATGCCCAGGTAACCCCGTTAGGAATACTAATACCAATGAAAGAAATACTGGCGAGGATTGTAAAAATATATACATTGGAAGGCATAAAAAAGTTAATGGAGTCGGCAATGACACTAACCAGCATCCCCAGTATGGCTGTTTTTCGTTTACCGAAGCGCCGTACCAGCTTGGGCAGGAATAACACACCCAGTAGCGACGAACCGATAATAATAAAATTCATATAAGCCATTAATTCTACATGCCCCAAGTTATATTCGGCAAAATAGATCAGTAGTGCGGACTTGATATTGTACGCGGATATGGTGAAAATCGTCATCAAAACGAGTACCAGCAAAGGCTTGTTATTCGTAAAGGTATGCACGATAACGCCTATAGATAGCTTCTCTTTTGGCCCGGACTGGCTAATAATACGTTCTTTCGTTCCTCGGTAACATATGATGAAAGCGATCACACCAATGAGTGACATAATCCCCATCACAACCGGATAGCCAACATGATGGTTAGGAAACAGTAAAATAAGCGGCATGACAACGACACTGGTGACGAATAATGCGCCCAGAGATCCCGCCTGACGGAAAGATGACAATGAGGCACGCTGATGAGTATCCTGCGTAATAGCGGCACCCAGCGAGCCGTATGGAATGTTTACAATAGAGTAGCCAATTCCCCAGATCATATAGGACGCGTAAGCGTAAATGAGTTTGCCTGTGGGTGAAATATTCGGCGAAATAAAGGTAAGAATCGTAAGAATTGCAAGGATAACGCTTCCAACGATAAGAAAAGGTCTAAATTTTCCACGTGTACCGATATGTTTGCGATAATCAACAAAGGACCCGACAATGGGATCACAGACGGCGGCAAACAGCTTGCTGACCAGGAAAATGCCTGCGGCGGCTCCTGCAGAAACCCCAGCTACATCGGTAAAAAATTTCAGCAAATACAACTGCCCCAAATCAAACATGAATCCGTTTCCAAAGTCACCCATACCATACGAAATCTTTTCTTTCAGGCTAATATGCTCGCCTGTCTTGTTGTCAGTTTGGACGCTCTCCTGCACGATAGGCACTCCCATACCTACACACCCCTCTATGTTTGTAATTATTTTCACATAATTAGTTCAGGATTTTGCAAAATTCGATTCCAGTCGCTCCGAAGTGCAAAATATAGACGAACTAAACCATTTCGATCTATATCTTGTTCATTGGAAGTCGCTTATGAGATTTTTGCAAAATCCTCAGTTGATAACTATTTTGTTTTCAATTGCTCTTACCGGGAGTTTTGAAACAAGCTCCTGGCAAGAGCTCTTTTTATGAAGTTAGTGAGTTCTCACCTAGGCAATAACTTCACTTACTATGAACAACCGTTGGGAAATTAAAATATTGCTCGGCGTTATTGTAGCAAATATTTTGTACCATTGCTCCGAGCAGTTCCAAATCCGCAGGCGCCTTACCCTCCTGAACCCACGTTCCAATTAAGTCACACAGTATACGGCGGAAATATTCATGGCGTGTGTAGGACAGGAAGCTGCGGGAATCCGTCAGCATACCAATAAAGCGGGACAGCACCCCGTAGTTAGCCAGCAACTTCATCTGCTCCTGCATACCTTCGATGTGGTCGTTATACCACCATGCCGTGCCAAACTGGATTTTCCCTACAGTTCCACCGGATTGGAAGCAGCCCGCGAGACTTGCCAGTACTGGATAATCAACCGAATTAAGCGAATACAAAATCGTTCTCGGTAATCCTCCTGCCATCTCCTGTGCGTCCAGCAATGCCGCCAATGGACGAGCGATCGAGCCATCATTTACGGCATCGTAGCCTGTATCCGGTCCCAAATGACGGAACATAGCCGTGTTGTTGTTACGCAGCGCGTGAATGTGGTATTGCATAGCCCAGCCATGTTCTGCATACTGTTTGCCAAGGAAAACTAGAACGTACGATTTATATTTGGCCTCCTCTAAAGGAGTCACATGGCCTTCCTCCAGCCCCTTGCTGAATATGGCTGCTGCTTCCTCCAGTGTCGTTTCTTCATAGACAACAGTATCGAGCGCATGATCAGATACCCGACCTCCGGCAGCATGGAAATGGCGCACCCGGCTTGCCAGCGCATTCAAAAACCCTTCCAGGCCAGAAACATCCAGTCCGCTGACTTCACCCAACCGAGCCACCCAAGGCTGGAAAGTTTCGCGATTAATTTCCAAAGCTTTGTCGGGGCGGAAGCTTGGCAGCACTGCCACTGGGAAATCGTTCAGCTTGCTGATTTGTTTGTGGTATTCGAGATGGTCCGTCGGATCATCCGTGGTGCACACCACAGTTACCTTCGAGTTCACAATCAGATCACGTGCGCCAAAGCCCTTTCCCTGCAGCTTTTGGTTTACCTTTTCCCAGATTACAGGTGCGCTCTGTTCATTCAGCAGCTCATAGACACCAAAAAAGCGTTGAAGCTCCAAATGCGTCCAATGGTACAGCGGATTGCCGATTAGTGTAGGTACGGTTTTGGCCCAAGCCAAAAACTTGTCATAATCTTCACCATCACCCGTGATCAAACGCTCCTCGACCCCATTGGCCCGCATAAGTCTCCACTTGTAATGATCTCCGTACAACCAGGCTTCCGTAATATTCTTGAACTTTTTATTTTCATAAATTTCTTGTGGACTTAAATGGCAATGATAGTCAATAATCGGCATATCCTTGGCATACTGATGATATAAGGTTTCAGCCGTTGGATTGCTCAACAAAAAGTTTTCGTCTAAAAACGTTTTGGTCATTACTTTCTCATCCCTTCTGTAATCGTGTTTCCTAACAATTTGTTAACGTTAACAAAAATGTTCGATATACTACTTGCCTTTTAACAATTACATTCCCCATAGCAGTAGGAAATCCATATGATTTGTACAGGACAATACAACTATAATATGATACCTGTACATCATGTCATACTGGTTTGCTTCGCCTTAAATTTAATGTTTACGTTAACAACAATTACATTGTAACCGCTATCCTTTGTAGAGGAAAGTGATTTTTATCATGTGAGCGGATAAAAATGATCTGCCTCCATTTGGGACAGATCTGTTCTATACCTTCTCGATGACCGACACCACAAGAAAATTCCACAATTTTAATTTTCCTTGATAGATCAAACTTTGAAAACGTTTTATATATTTTTCTCTTTTTTTCTGAAAATTTCTTTCTTGAAAATACCAGTTATTGTATTATAATTGCAATATACATCCATTGATTTACATTAAAAGTATTTCATTAGTTATTTCACAGAGAAGAAGAAGAGGTGGTAGCATTGAGTACAAAAGTGCAAGCTGTTCAAACTAAAACTATATCCGATACAAAAGGAGCCGACCTTGTTGTCGATTGCTTGATCAAGCAAGGGGTTACCCATATTTTTGGCATTCCAGGTGCCAAGATCGATTCTGTTTTTGATGTTCTTCAAGATCGGGGGCCCGAATTGATCGTATGTCGTCATGAACAAAATGCCGCCTTTATGGCAGCGGCAGTCGGTCGATTAACCGGTAAACCGGGCGTATGCATTGTTACCTCAGGTCCAGGCGCATCTAACTTGGCGACAGGACTTGTCACCGCTAATGCAGAAAGTGATCCTGTCGTCGCCATTGCGGGTGCAGTCCCAAGATCCGAACGCTTGAAACGCACGCACCAATCTATGGATAACGCCGGACTATTCGAACCCATCACCAAATACAGTGTAGAAGTAGAACATCCTGATAATGTACCGGAAGCAATTGCTAATGCATTTCGAATTGCGACCTCAGCCCAGCCTGGAGCCACATTCGTCAGCCTGCCGCAGGACGTGTTGACTTCGTCATCTGAAGTAACAGTCATTGAGAAGGTTTCTCTTCCCCAACTCGGAACCGCACCCGCCGGACTCATCAAACAAGTCGCAGAGCAAATCAAAAAAGCCAAGCTGCCCGTACTTCTTCTCGGCATGAAAGCCAGCACGCCTGAAGCCACCGCAGCTATCCGTGCTCTCATCCGAGATACAGATCTGCCTGTTGTCGAAACCTTCCAGGCCGCTGGAGCCATCTCCCGTGAACTAGAAGACCACTATTTTGGAAGAGTGGGTCTGTTCCACAATCAACCGGGTGATATGCTTCTTGGAGCCGCAGATTTGGTACTGACGATTGGCTATGATCCTATCGAATACGATCCAAAAAACTGGAACATTCCGGCAAACCGAACACTCATTCATCTGGATGACCATCAAGCCGATATTGATCATGATTATCAACCTGATTACGAGCTAATCGGAAATATAGCCCTGATTGTGGGTAGCCTTGCAGAAGAATTACCTACCTTAAAGCTACCTAAATCCTCTTGCGACCAATTGAATCGTCTGCGCCATGATCTAAACGAGCAAGCGGCTGTTCCCGCACACAAGCATGATTTTCTGATTCATCCATTGCAATTTATTCGTACACTGCGTAGCCTGATTGATGATAACGTCACAGTCACCTGTGATGTCGGTTCACACTATATTTGGATGGCACGATATTTCCGTTCGTATGAACCGCGGCGCCTTCTATTCAGCAACGGAATGCAGACGCTAGGCGTAGCGCTGCCTTGGGGGATTGCTGCCACACTCGTCAATCCCGGTCACAAAGTCGTTTCTATTTCTGGAGACGGAGGATTTCTTTTTTCGTCCATGGAGCTCGAAACCGCCGTACGTCTTAACTCACCGTTGGTGCATATCGTATGGAGAGATGGTTCCTATGACATGGTCGCTTTTCAACAACAGATTAAATACGGAAGAACGTCTGGTGTAAAATTTGGAGATGTTGATGTAGTGAAATATGCTGAAAGCTTCGGCGCCACTGGATTACGCGTGCACTCTCCTGAAGAACTAGAAAGTGTATTGCAGCAGGCACTTCATACCGATGGTCCTGTGGTCGTCGATATTCCGATTGATTATCAGGATAACATCCAGTTGGGACGTAAACTGCTGCCTAACCAATTAAACTAACCTTAACCATGCCTCACTCGTGACGGCTTTATGACAATTATGGAGTATAACGTTTTTTTTATGATTTTTTTGAGTTATTCATGTTATTTACTGAAATTTTACGTTTATTATTGAAAAGGAAAGAAAATAAATGCATACAATTATAAAAGGAAGTGTATTGCCATGACCGTTGCGCAATTGGAAACCAAGCAAGAAGCTGATCATGATATTTACCAAACATCCACTATGCTTGCTCTATTAGATGGTCTTTATGACGGAGTTGTTGCCTTTGAGGAGTTGCAAAAGCACGGGGATTTCGGAATTGGTACCTTTGATCAACTGAATGGCGAGATGATCGCGTTCGATGGTGAATTTTATCACTTGCTTCCAGACGGTACGGCCCATCGCGTAAAACCGGAAGAAACTACACCTTTTTCCACCGTCACCTTTTTCCAGGAAGATTTCACATATACTATTGACCGCCCTATGCATCGTGAAGAGCTGGAAGCTCTGCTGTTAACGTTGTTTCCAAGCCGTAATCTGTTCTATGCCTTCCGTATGGATGGCACTTTTCATGAAGTAAAGACACGGACCGTGCCTCACCAAGTTAAACCATACAAACCTTTTATCGAAGCGACCAAGTCACAGCCTACCTTCACTTTTAATGAGGCTTCCGGCGTGATTACAGGTTTTTGGACACCTGCCTATGCTCAAGGTATTGGGGTAGCCGGATTTCATCTGCATTTTATTAACGATGAACGCACTGGTGGCGGGCATGTCTTTGATTTTATCGTCGAAAAGTGTACCATCCGCATTTGTCAAAAATCCAATCTGCACCTGGTCCTGCCCGATACGCCAGATTACTTGAAGGCCAACCTGTCCAGAAAAAACCTGGAGAAAGAAATTGCCGTTACTGAAGGTGCGCAGTAATCACAGTTATATAACTCATCAAGTTACGGACCCTATAGCTAAACAATAAACAGTAAAAGATCACAGTCAGGGAAGAGAATTACTGCTCTCTGACTGTGATCTTTTTATGTACGAGCATATATATACATTACTGCTTATGCTCTCACTCCGGTTCACCTATGCCTCGATCTGATCCAGTTTATCTGCATAATATTGAATAGCACGTGAGTACTCCTGTGTAGATAAATCCGAGGTCGTCTCAGCCACCTCCATTAGCAGCTCCTGCATGGCTTTCCCGTATTCCCCCAGATTGTATAACACCATCGCGTAAAATACCCGAAACGGTCTGTAATCCGGAAATTCGTTCATTCCTGTGTCCAACCACGCTTTCGCCTTGGCGTAATCTCCCAATACACGATATGTACTGCTTAATCCAAGGATTGCTCCTTTCCTTGATTCTGCGGATAACGCCATACCTAGGCTTTTTTCATAATAGGCAACCGCTTCCCTCTCTAAGCCCAATGAATCATGTGTCCAAGCTGTCTGATACCACAATTCTGCATCATTTTGCTGCTGTTCTAATGCCTTTAAAAGAAGCTTACGTGCTTTCTCTGCTTGCCCTGTTCGTCTAAGCTCGTCAGCTTGCGCCATGATATCGTTCATATTCATCCTCCACTTCTGACTCATGCCTATCTTTGAGTTATATGTTACCCGACATTTGAATGCAATGTAAATGGAGTTTTTCCTAAGATTTGAAATCCAAAAAAACGACCCTCCCTTTAGGAGAGCCGCTATATATCCGAAGTTGAAGTTACGGTTTATTTAACCTTCAATGATCCTGTAGTGAGTATTCCAGCTACACGTTGTGCGTCGAAAATGCGGGAGAGCTCCTCCACTGCCGTCAAGTACAGTAGACCGTTGCCCTCCAGCTTAGGAGAATTACCGAGTGGAATCGTGCGTTTTATGAGTTGTGCGTATAATTCCGGTTCGGTAAGATCACGCTCAAAGCTCGCATTCGCCAGCTGCTTAATCAACGCCAATGCACCTGCTACGTGCGGAGTAGCCATCGAAGTTCCGCTAAAGGTCGCATATTTGCCGCCCGGAACGGTGGACAAAATATCTTCTCCCGGTGCAACCAAATCCACCTCATTATTTGAATTACTGAATTCTGAGGCGTGCCTATCAAAGTTGATAGCACCTACGCTAATCACTTCATTATAGCAGCCGGGGTAGCCGAGCTCGTCCGTTCTGTCGTCACCGTCTCCCTCATTTCCAGCTGCACAGATGACTAAGATTTGGCTAGCTACAGCCTTTTTTACTGCTTCATGAAGCTCTGGCACATCCTCAGGACCTCCAAGTGACATCGATATGATATCTGCCTTTTGCTCAATCGCATAATAGATGCCTTGAATAATCCAGTCATATTGACCGGAGCCCTGCTTGTTTAGCACTTTGATGATGAGCAGGTCTGCCTCTGGAGCAACACCCACGACACCATCCGCATTTTCTGCTGCCGCAATAGTTCCCGCCACATGCGTACCATGACCGTTGTAATCCTTGAAAATTTCCGGATTACCTTGATCATCATCCGTGAAATTCCGGCCGCCAATAATGCGCGCCTTCAAATCAGGATGGTCCGAATCACAGCCCGTGTCCAGCACCGCCACCTTCACGCCTCGGCCTCGAGTCTGGTTCCATACCGCAGGAGCCTGAATCAACTCTACCCCTCGCGGTATTTCATTCACTTGTTGCTCCTGCTTGATCACTTGGTAAGGAATGATATGCACTTTACGTTCCATCCTATTCCCTCCTTCATGGATTCAATCGGAAACCATCCGTCTTTGAAACTTTGAAAACCTCTACTACGTTCGAGGTTACTATATTCTAGCAATTTTTGAAAAGTTTGAACATCCCCATTTTGCTTATTTTTGTAAAAAAACAGACATCCCCCAATTTGCTTGGAGAATGTCTGTTGTAGAATCTCTTTCAGCCTTAGACTGATTCCGCCTGAAGCTCAGCCTTAGATAACAGCGATTTGTGCTGCCATTTCCGCCCCTTCCAGCGTAAATAGTGGAAAATGCCTCGTACCCACTCATCGCAGGCATGTGCAATCCACACACCCAGCACACCATATCCCATATGAATACCCAGCACATATGCTAGCGGGATTTTAATCCCCCACATTGAAATAATGGCCATCATTAACGGGAACTGAACATCTCCCGCTGCTCGCAAGGAGTTAATGACAACATGATTAAACACACGGCCCGGCTCCAGCAGTATACAGAACAGCAAAATCGCTGCCCCTAATTGAATGATCGCCGGCTCATCTGTAAAGATCGCCATCACTTCATATCGGAAAAAGGATACTACCACGATCACAGCAATCGTAATGACCAAAGACCATTTTAGGCTCCGTAAAAGTTGATGATAGGCTTTTTCCTTGTCTCCTGCTCCAATCAGGCGGGCAACAATAATTTCCGTTCCCTCACCTACAGCCATTCCAAATACCATAAAAAAGTACACAATTGTATTCGTATAAAAATGGGTTGCGATCGCTGTTGTACCCATAAAGCTGACAAATCGGGTCACCATCATTTGGCTAAGTTGATAAGACAACCATTCCAGCCCGGCAGGAATACCAATCTTCAGGATTGCTACCAGCTTACTCCATTGAAGCTGTACATAATACCGGATGCGAATCGGCGCACTCACACGCTTGTACAGCAGTAGAAAAATCCAGACACATGCTACAGCACGGCTAATAACCGTTGAAATCGCTGCACCCGCCACTCCCATCTGCGGCAGACCAAACCAGCCATAAATGAGCAGCGCATTCCCCACAATATGCAATATATTCATACCAATGCCCACGATCATCGTATCTTTAGTAAAACCATGCGATCGAATAACCGGACCTGCGGTTAGCATAAGCGCTTCCAGAAACAGCGAACCCCCTGCCAGCATCATATAAATCTCTGCATTTTCCTTAATCGTCGGGGTAATATGGTAAAAGGATAGTAAAAAATCCCGGCTCACAATAAACATCAAGCTCAGCGCCAGACCAAACACCAGATTAAAGGTTAGTGCCGAAGCCGTAACACGGCTTGCATCCACATGCTTTTGCGCCCCCAATAGCTGAGCAATGATCACACCTACACCAAGACCAAGCAGATTGAAAAGTATAATCGTAAATTCAATCAACTGTCTTGACACACCCACAGCCGATACAACCTCATCAGAAACATGGCTTAGCATGAACGTATCCACGCTACCCATCAAAATGTGAAACAACATCTCTATAAAGATCGGCCAAGTGATTGCAAAAACCGTCATCGTTTTAACGACTTGTGCTTGCTTGGAACCGTTTTCCTGAGAAAGTGACATCCTTCCGTATTCCTCCTAAATGCGACCCAATTATTACTTAATACCTACACGTCAATTAATCAATCATAAAAAGTCATATGCTTTTTATCTTTTTTATAATATTCCAAGCGGTCCTGCAATTGTCCTGTGTGGAATTCAAACTTATGTCCGTCTGGATCTGTAAAATAGACCGATCTTTTATCCTGTTCATTCCGCTCTCGTCCAGGCAAAATGGTAACATTAAAAGTTCTCAGCTTGTTGAGCATACTCTCAAAATCAGCTTCCGCTATCGAAAATGCAATATGCGTATAGGAATGATGAATTTCATTTCTCGGGATATCCTCTTCCACATTGAGAGCCAACCACATTCCCAAACAGTCCAGATAAGCCAGCTTACGTCCTTTAACGAGCAGTTTTCCATCTAGTACATTCTGATAGAAATGTATAGACTTCTCCAAATCAGACACCGAAAAGCAAATATGATTCCACCCTTGTATGCTCATGTTCCCTATTCCTTTCAGCGTACCCTGTCTAGCCAGTAGGTCCACGCTTCTGTATATTTATCGAGGTCTTTAGGATGATGGCGAATGCAGGTAGCTATACGAAAGTATAATCCCAGTAACACTTCCCTGTTCAGCTCGTATTCCCCTGTCATCTCCGGCTCAACCTTCTCTAAGGCAGGCAAAATAGTATCGACGGTCAGCCTATCCGGTGAAGAACAAAAGGCGTATATCAGATCATACAGAGGTTCTCCTACCACTGGATCAGGGTCAATAATACCCGTCAATGTGCCGTTTTCGGTAAACACAAAATTATGTACCCCACAGTCACCATGAAGCAAATATTTAATATTACGTTGCGGCAATCCAGCCACAAGGGTATGAACGAACCGATGATTCTCTTGGGGTAAAACGCCTTGTATGATCTTTCCAGATTCCTTCGTTCTGTGCAGCAGAAAATCTCTCCATTCCACAAACGGGTGATCCGGATAACCATAATGACGTTCCTCACCACAAGGCTTGTAGTGCAAGATCACCTCCGTTGCCAGACGAAGCAACAAATCGCTTTTGTTTCTTCCATGATACTGTGTGAACCCTGACCTGAACGTGTATACCAAATAACGGTGCAACGGATCTACATAAACCAAACGCGATAGTTTCTCAATCTGTACATAGGTATGTAAGAATTCTGCCTCGGCTTCTACGACAGCGGGATCATTTTGCTTAATCACGTATCGTGGCTTAGTTCCGTCCATGACAACTACCACTTTGCTCGAAGTTCCGCCAGTCAGCGGTTTGAGATTTCGCATATGGCTTTCAAGCACGCCCGTTTCGTGAAGCTCATTCAGGATCAGTTGAACATCCATCTCACGCCTCCCTCCATGCGTCTGATCCACAATGCGGCTGGCGATTTGGATATTTCATTTAGCTCCCACACGTTCGCCAGCCACTCTTCTTTTAAAAATAAATCTTTTCATGCTCCGCATAGATTTCAAGCGCCCGCTCCATCTTATGCACATAGGCCTCATCCTGACTAGAACATAGAAATGTAATGTGTCCCTCCTGCGATGGACCGGATTTTGGCGAAGGTTCCAGCAAATTACGCTCAGACAACACCTGTTTCAACCGCCTAACTGTTCCCTGGCTCCCGTCAATTAACTGAATATGAGAAGGTAGTAGTTCCCTTAGAATTTCCTTATAAAAAGGATAATGAGTACATCCCAATACCACCGTACCATATATGTCGAGATTGAACGAAGACAGCTCACGGTTAAAATATTCGAACATTTCTGCCCGGTCAAAATTCAACTGTTCGCAATAATGTACTAGCTCCGGCAGAGGTAGAGAGTCCACGCTTCCATGATCGTCAACCCTGGATACCAGCGCTGCATAACAGGATTGTTTCAACGTCAATGGTGTGGCTAACACCAGAACTCTTTTACCATTGGCTCGGTTCATCTCGACCGCTGGCTTCACAGCTGGCTCCATACCAATAATCGGAATAGGATATTCCTTCCTTAGCTCCGCAACTGCGATACTTGTAGCCGTATTGCAGGCAATGACCAATGCCTTAACATCTTCTTTAAGGATCGTTTCTACTGAAGCTTTGACATAACCAAGCACCTCTTGAGGAGTTTTCGTCCCGTAAGGCACATGAAGCGTATCCGCCATGTATACAAAATTTTCGTTTGGCAAACGTCTTAGTGCCTCGGACAATACTGTAATTCCACCCAATCCTGAATCAAAAAAACCTATCTTCAAGCTACTCACCTTTTTTCGTTCAACTATTGTGCCATATCTTACAGGCACCATGTTCATTTTCTTCTTCGCCTACTCAAACCATTCTCTTCATTAGACTTTACATTTAAATTTTACCGCAAAACTGATATTTTGCAAAAGAAACACGTAAAATTTACAGTGTAAAAAATAAAGTAGCTTTTCAAAGTAAATTTAATATAAAAGTGTTGACAGATATTATCTTTATATTGTAATATTACGTGGTAACTTACTAACTTAACTTACTTATTCAACTTACTTAGGGGGAAATAAATCATGTCTAAAGTATTATTTGTCAAAGCTAATGATCGTACAGCTGAAGAATCTGCAACAGTTAAATTGTATAACGCCTTCGTAGAAAGCTACAAGTCTTCCCACCCAACTGATGAAATCACTGAGCTGGACCTGTTCTCCGTTGAGCTTCCTTATTTGAACGCTAACATGATCAACGGCACGTTCAAATCCGCTAGAGGCATGGAGCTGAACGCAGAAGAAGCTCGCCTAGCAAACATCGCTAATGGCTACCTTGATCAATTCCTGGCAGCAGACAAAGTCGTATTTGCTTTCCCGCTCTGGAACATGACGATTCCAGCTGTACTGCATACGTACATTGATTACCTGAACCAGGCTGGTAAAACATTCAAATACACTGCTGAAGGTCCAGTTGGTCTCGTAACTGAAACTAAAGTAGCCCTGTTGAATGCAAGAGGCGGCGTTTATTCCGAAGGACCAGCTGCTGCAGCTGAAATGTCTTTGAACTACATGAACAACATCTTATCCTTCTTCGGAGTGAAAGACATCGTGAAAGTTGTTCTGGAAGGACATAACCAAGCTCCAGATCAAGCACAAGAAATCGTTGCTTCTGCCGTACAACGTGCAGTGGACACAGCAAAATCGTTCTAATCATATATTATGAAGAGAAGAGGATATCCGCGCCCTATATGGGCTGGATATCCTCTTTTTTGTTATAAAGTATAAAAAACACGTGCTCCCCTGATCTATAATCAAGTGAAAGCACGTGTTTGTGAAATGAGATTACTTCTATTTTAAGGAATGAATTGCTGCACGATTTTTACAACTTTACCCTCACGAAGCGTAACATGGTATGGAAATTGACTGAGGTCCAGAACGTCCTTTTTAGCAAAATCTTTCTCAAACTGTGCCAGAGGAATCGATTCGTTCCATTGCACGTCTGTATCTTCTATGTTACCCGTGTGATCATAAATCTGCACCTCTACCGAAGCATCTGGTGCAACCTGATACACGTCATTTTGCACGGAATTGTTTACGATGTAGTAGCCATCTGGAGCTCCATCCAATCCTGTATTTCCTTCATGCTCCAATAATGCTTTGTCAGCTGCCGCGCCTTCATACCATTCAATCGGGTCTGCCGACAAATAAATTTGTCCGTCACGAATCTCCATTTGGTTTATATATACGGTCTCCTGATTTTCAGCAGCTGCTACAGGCGTGTAGCCTTGCGCTGTTGCCCCTGCCGTCGTAATCAGCATCATCATTAAAGCCAATACGGTCCATTTCGAAGCTAGTTTCATCATGTCTGATCTCTCCTTGCCGTTTGGGTATGTACACGGTGTCTGTAAGCTTCATTACCCTTGTGTACTTATCATAAACGTTGCACGGTTAAAAAGTGTATCAGATACATAAAAAAGAAGTTACGATTTTTTAAGACTTGGTCTTAAAACTTGATAATAAGTCCTATTTATCTTTGCTATCTTAATAACCCGACCTGACGTGCCTGTTCTTCGGTGAGAATAAACTCTTCATTTTGCCATACTTCGTCCTCTTTGGTTACAGCAAACATCCCCATGATCTCGGTCCATATTCCTTTGTCGACAGCTTCCTTTTGCGT
Organism: Paenibacillus sp. SER-28; assembly: GCF_052906305.1. Taxonomy (NCBI): domain Bacteria; kingdom Bacillati; phylum Bacillota; class Bacilli; order Caryophanales; family Paenibacillaceae; genus Paenibacillus; species Paenibacillus sp. SER-28. The sequence continues at coordinate 166,190 of NZ_JBRECM010000011.1, forward strand.
AATGATAATTTTCATTTCGTTTCCTCCTCCTGTAAAATATGTGCAATCCAAGGCTTTCGATTTGTGTATCCCACTTCGCGATCAGATGGTTTCTCCGATCGCTGTTGGAGCCTGATTTTTTGAATTATATTTTAATGGTTAAAATCAGGTTCCAAAGGCGAACGCTATCGCTTCTCCGAAATCCATCTGCCCGCTTCGTTACCCAGCTTATCCTTGCCATTCTCATTTTTCATGAGTTCACTTCTAAAAAGCCAACGACCTAAACTGATACTTAGGCCAAATATAATACTTTTATTTAAAGCCTCTAACCCTTATATGGAACTCACAATGCTTGTCCTAGATTTGCATTATCGGAGTGCTTGAGGGGTTCTTGTCCCGCTTATAACATATGTACCCTTTTCCTACCGAGATTATTCGTATCTTATTTGTAACCATAAAATTTTACATTATTTTTGTAGGTAGTGACTTCTTTAGAAATGACTAAGTCCTAAAATAAAAACGGCTGTAGGTTATTCTACGAGCCGTTTACACTAAAAAATTTTATATGCTTGGTTAATCTATTAGTACCATCAACATATAACGTATTCGTTTATTGTTTCTGCATAAAAAATGGTCGCCAAAAGCACTAAAGCAGCGGAGAGGACGGAATTGTTCTGAAGAAGCGGAGCGTTCGCCTTTGCCCCCGGATTTCTACCCTTGAACATACAATCGAGAAATCCGGGGGCAACAGCGATCGGAAGAATGATCCGTCCTCGTAGCGGTCACAAGCCGCATACCGTTACTTTGTCACTCTGCATGATATTAATGTAGAACGATTTTTACACGGAAAAGTAAAAAGGCTGTACGCATACTGGCTTGGATACGGTTACTTGTTGCCCGGTGTAGGTCAAGCGTCCACTTGCCTTGTCCACTTTGAACGTAACGATGTTGTTGGTGTCGCGGTTGGCCACGAGCATATGGTCACCATTTGGAGTCAAAGCAAAATGGCGTGGATGCTCTCCTTCAGCAGATACATGCTCGACTAGGCTCAGCTTGCCAGTTGCTCCGTCTACAGCGTATACGACAATACTGTCATGCCCACGGTTGGAACCGTACAGATAAGCTCCATCCCCCGAAATCGCAATTTCAGCAGTTGTGTTTTCACCTGTAAAGTCAGATGGCAATGTCGGAACGCTCTCAAGCTCAGTGAGCTTGCCAGCCTCTGCATCATATGCAAAAGAAGTAATGGAAGAATCCACTTCGTTAATGACAAAAGCAAATTTACCATTCGGGTGGAACGTCAAATGACGTGGACCTGCACCTGCATGGGTTTTCGTTTCACCATGAAACACCAGTTGTCCTTTGCTGTCATCAATGGTGTAAACGCGGATCAGATCCAGACCGAGATCTTGTACGAACAGGAAGCGACCATCCGGACTAAAGAAACTGGAATGTGGATGTGGACGATCCTGACGTTCAGGATGCGCTCCTTTGCCCTCATGCTGTTTAACATCCAGCAACTCACCGATACGTCCGTCCTCAGTCAGAGACACCAGTCCCACCATACCACCGTGGTAGCTGACTACAATAAGGTAACGGTCAGATGGATCACGCTGAATGTGGCAAGTTGTTGCACCCACGTTTTCCGCACGATTCAGCAATGTAAATGTTCCTTTAACTGGGTCAATTTCGAAAGCAGAGGCTTCGCCTACTTTCGCTCCTGCAGCAGAAGTCGTCTCTCCAATGGAATACAGCTTCCGATTTTTGACGTCCACATTCAGGAATGTAGGATTTTTCAAGCCGGAGAACTCATCCTGTAGTGTAAGTGCTCCTGTCTGTTCATTAAAAGTGTACGAATAAACTCCGTTACCTTCCAATTCGGCGTAAGAGCCTGCAAATACGAGCAATTTTTGTTGTGCTGTCATGGTTGTGTCCTCCTTGGATTAAAAAAATGATGGGCAATTGGAATGATTGCTCCTGTTACAAACATCGCTTTAAGAGGCGCGCTCCACCACGGGCTCTGTGGACAACGCCACATTTCCCGCTACGGCACGCGAGATCATGCATGAGGTTTCTGCCTGCTCTGCCAGTCGCAATGCTTGTTCAATCTGCGATTCTGTCGCATCGGCGACCAATTGAACCTGCGGACGATGCACAATTCGGCGATATGTAAAAATATTGTTCGTTACATCGACAATCCCTTCGGATTCCAGCGCCAGTGATGCCACCGGGAGACTCGCGCGCTCCATCATCGCCGCCAACGTAATCAAATAGCAGGTAGCGGCGGCACCGAGCAGCATTTCATCTGGATTGGTGCCCACACCAGGGCCTCCCATCTCAGCCGGGATCGAAATTGCAGTCCGCAACTGTCCAGCCTCAATATGGCCGTCGCTGTTGCGCCCCCCGTTCCAGTCTGCCTTGAGCAGAAAGGTATGCTCCATTTCAGGTCACTCCTCTCTCTTATATTATGAATCTTTACACAGGTGAATGTAAAGGTTAGTCAATCTCCTGATTTTTGGTTTCCGTACCCAGCAACCATACAGCCGCAGCTCCGATCAAGATAGCTACGAAGAAAATCACAAAGATAGATGGTAGCGCTACGCCCTGTCCTACGAGTATACCGACCGCAAAAGGCCCGATAACGCCTCCAATACGGCCAAACGCAGCCGCCATACCCACACCAGTTGAACGTACAGCTGTCGGGTACAATTCTGGAGTATAGGCGTACATGGCTCCCCATGCACCAAGATTAAAAAAGGACAAGCTGATACCAGCAGCCAACAGCATTCCCGCCGTTTCCGAGGTGCCAAACCAAATGGCGGACACTGCTGTGAGCAGCAAGTAGATGATCAGTACGAATTTGCGGCCCAGCTTTTCAATTAGATAAGCGGCGGTAAAGTAACCTGGTAGTTGCGCAAGCGTCATGATCAGCACATACTCAAAGCTTTTAACCAGTTCGAAACCTTTCATAAACATCATGCTCGGTAGCCACAGGAACATGCCGTAGTATGAAAATACAACTGTGAACCATAAAATCCACAGCATCAGTGTAGACTTGCGATGGGGTCCCGACCAAATCGAAGCCAATCGTGCACGCAGCGGAAGTTTGACGCTTTGCTGCTTGTAACGCGGTGAATCATCTATAGCTCTGCGCAGATAAAGAGCGTACAGCGCAGGTACTGCGCCGAGAATAAACGCCATTTGCCAACCATACTTTGGAATAACAAAATAAGCAATAAGAGCCGAAAGGATCCAGCCTGCCGCCCAAAAGCTTTCCAGCAGGACAACCGCTCTTCCTCGTTCTTTCACAGGCACTGATTCTGACACCAGCGTCGAAGCAACAGGCAATTCCCCACCCAAGCCTGCACCAGCAATAAAACGCAGTACCAGCAGCATTCCGAGACCTGTCGCCAAAGCGGATAATCCACTGGCAATAGAAAAGATCAACAATGTCCACACTAATATAGCACGTCTACCGTAACGATCAGCCAAAATCCCCGCCAAAGCGGCTCCGAACACCATTCCTATCGAATTCATTGCAGTTAGCAGTCCAATTTGCTCAGATCCCAGATGCCACTCCTTTGCCAACGCTGCGACTATAAATGAAAGCAGCCCCACATCCATAGCATCAAACAACCAGCTGAGCCCTGCGCTAAACAGCAATTTTCTTTTTTTGGCTGGTGGTAATGAAGTTAATTCACTCATGATTTGCTCTCCCTTAAAAATATATCGTATGTAGACGTATATTCAGGTGTCTTGTCACCTGTAGCCTAGCATCTATTGTACCGTAAGCTTCCTTAATCTGCGAGCTTTTTAACACAAAAAAAACGGAAGATTGCCTACGGCAATTCTCCCGCCTTCTGGAACCTGCCACTTACCGGTTTTGGACCAGACCGATGATCGTCACCATGAGCACCAGCAGCTGGATGAGTGTATCGTTACTCATTCCAATCGCCTCCATCCCATATGAGATACTCCTTCGGCCGTTTCCCCTCTCCCCGGATCATGACGCTTGTTCCCCAATACATACCTATGCAGGCGGCGGGAAGCTTATGATCAATCATGGATGAAAATCTACATACGTTTTAAGGTTTAATCCAGGACCACTGCAAATCCATTTCCTGAATGCATTCACGGTTATCATGTTCATCATTGGCCACCAGTGGGGTCACCGGATAGATGCTCATGTCTCCTTGCTCATACGTGCGTAGTAGAGGTAGTAGCTCATCTATGTTCTGTACAGACGGACTCAGCCATGAATCTATATGGTCAGCTTCCAAAATAGCCGGCATACGGGTATCGAATTCACGTATATCCGTATTGGCCTGAACTGTCATCATCGTACAGGTGCGTAAAGGCTCCTTACGACTATCCTGCCATACTTCATATAGCCCCGCGACCGCAAACATCTTCTGTTCCGGCAATACCACTCGTACAGCACACATGCGTTTACCCAATTTTCGCCAATAATAAAATCCATTGCATGGAATGATACAGCGCCGGGTTTCCGCCATCTTGCGATAACTTGGATTTACCCGAACCGTATTCAAGTCTGCATTGACACAATCCTTGCCCCAGTAGGGAATAAATCCCCAGCGGAATTCATCAAGTACTCGTTCTCCATCCTGATGCAGCACAATTGGAACATGCTGGGTGGGACTCATGTTATAGCGTGTTTTGTAATAATACATCACCCGTTGTATACCAAAATGATCCCTAACCTCATCCAAATCAGCCGATAACGAAAACCTCTTGCACATTTGCTATTCATCCTTCCGCCTTTTTCACCTATTGTGCGGATATACAAGGAAAAATATGCATATGCAGGTTTTGCAAAAATCCAATAAACGACAAAACATATAGCAATATCCCCGCAGTTGTGAAGCTACGGGGATAGATACTAACTTATATTGTTATTACTTCTTTTCTACCGCGTGACCGCCAAATTCATTGCGCAACGCAGCAACCACTTTCCCGTTGAACGTGTCCGCATCAAGAGAACGATAGCGCATCAGCAGGGACAAGGCAATAACCGGAGTTGCGGCCTGAATGTCCAGTGCTTCCTCTACCGTCCATTTTCCTTCACCAGAAGAGTGCATAACCCCACGAATTTCGTCCAGGTTTGCATCTTTGGAAAATGCACGTTCAGTCAAACCCATCAGCCAAGAGCGAATAACAGAACCGTTGTTCCACACGCGCGCTACTTGTTCATAATCAAAGTCAAAGCTGCTTTTTTCTAGCACTTCAAATCCTTCACCGATGGAAGCCATCATGCCGTATTCCACACCGTTATGAACCATTTTCAGAAAATGTCCGCTTCCTGATTTACCTGCATACAGATATCCATTTTCCACTGCTGTGTCGCGGAAAATAGGCTCAACAACCGCCCAAGCTTCCGGATCGCCACCGATCATGTAACAAGCGCCATTACGTGCGCCTTCCATCCCGCCTGAAGTTCCAGCATCCATGAAGCTGATACCATATTCTTGAAGACGGGCATGACGAGCAATAGACTCTTTGTAATGAGAATTACCACCTTCAATAATGATGTCCCCTTTGGACAACATCGGTTGAAGCTGATCCAGCACAGAATCAACAATTTGGTGAGGAACCATAATCCACAATACTCTAGGGGATTGAGTTGCCTGTACAAGCTCTTCCAATGTAGAAGCACCTGTAGCTCCATAATCCTTCATTTCTTGGATTGCGGCTGCATTGACGTCGTAAGCGACAAGTTCATGCTTATGATCGATCAAATTTTTTCCGAGATTCAAGCCCATTTTTCCCAAACCAATTAATCCTACTTGCATTGTAAAGGCCTCCTGCCGTAGCAAACATATTTTGTATATACTTTCTTATTGGTGTTAAGAACGAACGACTGCTTTTTCAGTGCTTTCGGACTTTTCGTCCAGCCACCATGTAAAGCCTTGTTCTTCCAACAATTGATCTGAAGCTTCTGGACCGTAAGAGCCTGCTGTATACGTGTGAAGTGGAACCTCACCACGAGCAAAAGCTTCCAGTACAGGTTGAACCCACACCCATGAAAGCTCAACTTCGTTCCAATGAGCAAAAAAGGTGGAATCGCCGCGCAGCGCATCAAAGATGAGGCGCTCATAGGCTTCTGGTACATCCTTGGCCTCGGAATGATAATTCATCAGAACCGTTTCCAGTTGACCAGCGTTTAGCGGGTCTCTGCTATTTAGACGCAGCGTTACCTTTTCATCCGGGTTAACATGGATGATCAGCAAGTTCGGGTCAGTCGGTTGTCCTTGAGCGGCATAAGGATCTGTGCTGTCCTTTTTGAATTCCACGACGATACGAGTAGATTTTTCTTTCATACGTTTGCCGGTACGAATATAGAACGGCACACCCGACCATTGTTCGTTGTCAATCCATAGGCGAGCTGAAATGAAAGTATCATTTTGCGAATCAGGTCCGATATCCGGCTCTTCTTTATAGGAAGGAACTGCTTTTCCGTTGATCTCACCGTTGGTATATTGGCCTCTAACCACGTTGGAAGCAATGTCGGAAGGATCAAGCGCACGAAGCGCGTCCATGACCTTGCTTTTTTCGTCACGCACCTGGTCAGCCGTGACATGTCCCGGCTTGTTCATCGCCGTCATCATCAACACCTGCAGCATGTGATTTTGTACCATATCACGAATAGCGCCGGAATGATCATAGTATCCTGCTCGCTCCTCCACCCCTACAGTCTCGGAAGCGGTAATTTGCACATTGGCGATGTATTGATTGTTCCATATTCCTTGGAGCAATGGATTAGCAAATTTTAAGGCTTCCAGGTTTTGCACCATGGGCTTACCTAAGTAATGGTCAATACGATAAATCTCATCCTCAGCAAAGGTTCTGCTTAGGCGATCATTCAGCTCACGTGCGGATTCCAAATCATGTCCAAATGGTTTTTCGATAATGAGCCGTTTCCAACCCTTTGTTTCAGCTAAACCACTTTCTCGAATATTGAGGGCAATCACATCAAAAAATTCCGGTGCCACCGATAAGTAAAACATGCGGTTCCCCGGAATTCCCAAGTCATTTTCACGTTGCTCAGCAAGCTGCAGCAGCTTTTTATAATCTTCCGGGTGGTTGACGTTCAATGCGCTGTAACGGAAAGCACTTAAGAACTGATCCATCTGTGCACGGTCTTCATTCACGTGTCTGGAAAAGTCCTTAATGGATTGCTCTACATTACTTTGAAATTGCTCGTCCGCCACTTCACGACGCCCCATCCCAATTACAGAAAAGGAAGCCGGAATTTTACCTTCTACAAACAAATTATACAAGGCAGGGTAAATTTTGCGTTTCGCCAAATCCCCTGTCGCTCCAAATAAGACAAATGTCATTGAATCCATGAATTATTCCTTCTTCCCATTATAAAGATGAGGTTATTAAAAGTTACCTGAGGAATTAACGTAACCCATAATACACCCAAAATAAGGGGCAAGTCAATCAAATTTTAGCGAAATCGTGAACATTCGATATATCCTGTAATGATAACGTTTTCTGTGGTATGATTGACGAAAGGAAAGAGAAAAAACTGTTAAATATGTCACAGTTGATACAAAGTGTTATAGTTACTATTGGTATACAGAGTTACTTTTAGTATACTGTTTAAAACAACAATGAAATTGAGGGGATTCAGATGAGCGACGACAGGCAGCCTAAGCTTTTGTGCGGTAAGGTGGAACAGTCCTTTCAGATCATCAGCAAAAAATGGACCGCTCTCATCATTCATACTTTGATGGAACATCCCAAACGATTTAGTGAAATTCACGTCTCTATACCTGATCTTAGCAAACGCATGCTGAACGAACGCATCAAGGAACTAGAGCTTTCCGGCCTGATCCTTCGCAATGTCATCACAGAGCGGCCTGTGCGTACTGAGTATTCGCTGACACGCAAGGGTAAAGAGCTAGGTGATGCATTGAATGGTGTGGAGAGCTGGGCCGAGAGATGGCTTTAACTGCTAACAGGAGGTCGCCACACATGGTCTCCTGTTATTGTGTTACCCCATGTGGATCATAATACAAACTATAGTACGAAAATAATGGGACAACCGCTCAGCAGCTCATAATTTCAGAATGGGCCAAGGAAGGATGAGAACGATGGCATTTGGCATTACCCGCCAGGAACTTATGGCCTGGAAAAGAGAGGTCAGTCGTGGTGAAATTGCTTTTCTGACACATTACTGGCTGGATGATCGCTTTCCAGGCATTACAACTGTCACCAAGGTAGGATGTTCTGATTTGGACAAGTTGCGCTTATGGTGCAACCAAAACGGATTAGACCCCCAATATATTCATCAGCGTCAGCCCTATCCTCATTTTGATCTCATCGGTAACAAACAAGCGGAAATTTTACGTAAGTATGGCATTAGCGATCAATTTAAACGCTTTGAACTTCAACTCCCAACGAGTACACGCCCATCGTTCTAAACCGCAGCTCTCAGAGCTGCGGTACTTTTGTTTTCATACCAGTTAATACCTTGTGTATCCAAATCGCTGACATAGCTCCTTCTCCCATTGCCACAGTCGCTTGCTCGGCATGAGCTCCTAAGTCCCCGGCTACCCATACATTTTCCACATTTGTCATTTTGCTGCGAGGATGAGTTTCAATATGCTTATTGTGCAGCAGATGTACACCCAGTTGCTCTGCCAGCTCTGAATGAACATGATTGCTGCCAAAAGCTAAAAAGCCCCGCTCTGCTCGAACCACTTGTCCATCAGCCAGCCGCACTCCTTCAAAACAGCCCGGTTCTCCGGTTATAATCTCAGAAATGGCTGCTTCCTTATAGCCAATCCCTTTTTCCCGCAGCTTCACAATCAGCTCGTCCGGCACCTCTGAACGCTCATGATTGACATAAACAAGTTGATCGGTACGCGCTGACAAGATCAGAGCCATGGAAGCTCCTGCTTTACCGGCCCCCATGACGACCGTGCTGCGATCCTGAACCTCGTAACCGTCACAGTCCGGGCACACATATACACTGTTGCCCAAGCAGGCTTGTAACCCTTCCAGCTTTGGAAAACGGTCCGTTAGCCCTGTAGCTAACAACAGCGTCTTAGATGAATACACGGTTCCTTCCTCGACTTGAATGTCAAAAAGCTCTCCTCTTGGGGCGGCTTTTACCACCTTCCCTTCAATAAACTCAGTACCTAGTTTTGTGGCTTCACTACGTCCAAGCCGTCGCAGCTCTTCACCAGAAATTCCGTCAGGAAAGCCCAAAATATTATGATACTGGTGGCACAGCGTAGATCGACCATAGCCCGAATCTATCACTAGAACTCGATGACTGCTGTATCTCCCCAATTGAATCGCTGCTTGCAATCCGGCAATTCCCCCACCAACAATAATGCAATCATAGTTCATCATTTTTCCTCCTTTGAATGCGCGTTATCCTAGACATCTGCATAAAACCGCAATAACACCAATGTAAACTTCTCATCCAATTTTAAACATAATATCACCCACTAACGGATGAATTAACCCCTGTGTCCGTACATATCAAAGCTTATATGCCTTAAAAATGGAATGACAAAAAGCACTGTGGATACCCACAGTGCTTTACCAGGTCGAGCCTGAATCATCATCATTTTATCGTGAAAATTATAATTATTTAAATGTTTTTACGCGTTCTTCAACAGGCTGGAATTCTTTTTCACCTGGTTGGAATGTCGGTTTACCAAATGGCATTTCAGCAATCAGTTTCCAATGCTCAGGAATGTTCCATTCGTTTTTCACTTTTTCATCAATCAATGGGTTGTAATGCTGAAGGGATGCGCCCAGTCCTTCTTGTTCCAGAGCCGTCCATACAACCAATTGCAGCATACCATTAGATTGGTTAGCCCAGATTGGGAAATTGTCCGCATAGGCTTCGAATTGTTGTTGCAGACCAGCTATCACGTTGTTGTCTTCAAAGAACAAGACTGTTCCGTAACCGCTGCGGAAACCGTTCATTTTCTCAGCAGTAGATTTGAATTGTTCTTCATTACCTACCACTTCCCGCAAAATACCTTCTGTAATATTCCACAGTTTGTCATGATGCTCTCCGAGCAACACTACAGCACGTGATGTTTGGGAGTTGAAAGAGGTAGGTGTGTACTTAACAGCTTCCTCTACAATCTCTTGAATCCGTTGGTCAGAAATAACCTGTTCTTTGCTAATACCATAATAGGAGCGTCTGTCTTTCAGAGCTGTGAAGAAGTCTTTAGCCATTTTGTTACCTCCTGAGAAAAATTAATTACTTTTCGTAACTTAATATACATTACATATATCTTAAAGTCAAGAGATTTCTTTTTAAATATTACCAGTTAGTTGATGATTATACGCCACTATTATATTTTTTCTCACTGGAAGAGGTGTGCTTGGTTGCATCCTTGTCTCTCTCCTCCTGTCTTTCCATCTTCAAATCCTCTACAGGAATGGCGTCTACCGTCTGCTCGATCTCAAAACGGTCGAACAAGCTTTCCTGCTCTGTCGGATACTGCTCTGCATGATCTCGATTGATCGACTGTTTCTGATGTTTAGACTCCGTTGTTCCTTTCCCCGTCTGTCCTTTCTGCTCATTCTGATCGTGCAGGTTATCTTCAAATGGGGCCATTTTACTTCCCTCCCTATCGGATTGGTGTCCACATTATACTTTTACCTTTCACATCGGGGATTAAACGCAAAAAAGAGAAAATCTCCGCAAAGATTTTCTCTACTCATGTACTAGATGGTTGATTGGATTATTCCGAGCTGGATTGACCTGTACACTCATGAAAAAGATGAGGTTCCAGCTTCTCTCTCGTTACGAGCTTCTGCACCAGTTGAGTCCCCGAGTCGGGGGTCATTTGACCATACCAGTCCCCTTGAGGATATACGATCACAACCGCAGCATCATGACAACGCCCATTACAGCGAGTTCTGGTCGTGTGAATATATGCTTCTGCATTTTGTTTACGAATTTCATCCCGAATTGCCTGTGTAACTTCTTCACCCTCATGTCGCATACATGTGCCTCCATTGCAGATCAGCACATGATGCTTCATTGGTTCTAATTCAAAAATAGCCATAGCTTCCCCTTTAATCAACAGTTGTTGGTTTTAAATCAATGTTTATCTGGATAAAGAACAAGCTGTGCTTCCATCTGATCAGCTTCAATCGTCAGCACGATGAATGAATATTCGTCTTCGCCGCGTTTGTCCGTCGGAGACCCCGGATTAAGGACAAGCTGACCGTCAATCGTTTTGACCACCGGAATATGTGAATGTCCATAAATCAGGCAATCCAGCGTTTCTCCCTTAAACGTATTCAATGCGATATTTTCTGTCGAGCCTCGCCAGCCGTGACCGTGAACCATACCGATCCGCTTGCCTTGGGCTTCAACGATTCGTTGATAGCCTAAACGCTCCACGATGTCCATTCCATCATTGTTTCCGGCAATGCCTTGCACAGGCGCAAATTCAGCTAGACGTTCATATACGAACCAATCCGTCCAGTCTCCGGCATGGAGAATGAGGTCACTGCCTTTTAACTCCTGTACAAGCCGACTAGGTAACGTTTTGCTTCTATGCGGCATATGAGTATCTGAAAGTACGATGATTTTCATATCAATTTCTCCTTACCAGCGTCTTTACACAGATGAACTTTGTTGCCCTACGCGCTGCTGAAGTGCCTGCTCCAGATCTCGCAGCGTAACGGTCTCGAAAAACGCCTGTATTTTCTGCTCTGCCACGGTATATAAACCATCCAACAATGCGTCTATGTTCCTGCCTACCTCACAATTATGATTGCTATCGGTATGGATGGCGAACAACGGACCTTCATCCTTGGTCGCCTCATAGATCATTTTCAGATTGATGTTTGAACTGGACATGCTTAGACGAAAGCCGCGTGCTCCAGGCGACGAATCCACCAAACCCGCTTGCTTGAGTCGGCTCATAATCCTTCTCACAACTACCGGGTTTGTATTGATGCTGGAAGCAATAAGTGACGATGTCATTCGCTCCGGTGCCCCTTCAGCCAGAAGAAGCAGACAATGGATACTAACGGAAAAATGGGTACTCATGTTAACCACCTTTATGTGTGTGCCTCATTAAATGTTTGGTAAAATGCATGTTTCCATCATACCACAATAGAGGCACTAACACAGTGCTTACTGCACCTTACTCCGGAAAATAGTCATTTTCAGGACGTACTCGCACTTTTAATTGGCGTACACTATATTCCAACTGCTTAACGATATCCTCCAGTTGACGACGGTCAAGTCCATTAAGGTCGGCGGCAGGCTTAGGTGCATTTTTCAAATCACGTATGGTTGCCTGCTGCTCCTGCCACTTGTCCATCAGGTCGGCTATATTCGCATAAAAGCGTTCGTAATCCTTGATCACTTCATCCAGAAAGGCATCCACCTCGTCCGGATCATAGCCGCGCATTTTATTCTTAAACTGTTTCTCATGAATGGAGAGCGCGTCCAGCTGAATGCCCAGTTGCTTAAACAACTGCTTTTGCTTATCCAGACGACGCTTCATATGTTCATCCATCGGTTATTCCCTCCTTAACACACTATTCTTTTTATATCACATTCTAGGCTGGGAATAAAAGTCTCTGCTGATTGCCCAGCCCTATGAACGGGTATAAAAGAGCATACGTGTCACTTATACAGACCACGAAGGGGAGAGATGATCATGAACCATTTGAACGATTCGCAGCTTGCAGAGCTGAAACATATGTTGTTGGAGCAGAAAAAGGATTTAGAAAAGCATTTTGAACAAAACGGCCAGGAAAACGCTCCATTGGGAGAAACACTGACAGATTCTACAGGTGAGCTCTCGTCCTATGACAACCACCCTGCTGATATAGGGACAGAAACCTTTGAACGGTCCCGTGATCTGGCGATTAATGATTCGCTGCAAGACGAGCTGGAGCAGGTCAATGCAGCCCTTCAACGGATGAAGGATGGGACGTACGGGATATGTGTGGAGAGCGGGGAAGAAATTCCTTTTGAACGGTTGCAAGCCATTCCCTATACAGCCTATACCGTCGAGCACACGCCAACTCGAGAATTATCGAATGACCGCCCGGTAGAGGAACAGGTCATGACTCCGCCACCCAAGGGTGCAGGTGAGATTCGCCAACGAAATGCAGGACGATTTGACGATGCGGGCGCATGGGATGCCGTAGAAAAATACGGTACATCGAACTCGCCTGCAACTGCCGCCAAGCGTGATGTCACCGATTATGATGACAATATGTAATGCTATACGCTTATGTATTGGTTCATCTAAAAAAGCAGCTTGTCCAAAGTGAACTGCACCCCATTTGTTAGACATGACTAACAATGGAGGTGCAGTTTTTTGCCTAAATTCAGTTTAGATGAGAAATTGGAGGCCATTCGTAGGTATCAAAG
>NZ_JBRECM010000012.1:0-157795 GCF_052906305.1 Paenibacillus sp. SER-28
TTCTCATCTAAACTGAATTTAGGCAAAAAACTGCACCTCCATTGTTAGTCGTGTCTAACAAATGGGGTGCAGTTCAGAGTTTTAAGCCCGACCTGCCTTTTTATAGGGTCTGTGCCCTCATGGTGCGGATTGTCTCAGACGTTCCAAAATGTCAGCGTCTGGCAGCTTATAATCTTCCGGCAACGAGGTGTTAATTCGGTTCCATATTGCGTAATCGACCTTCATATCCGGGTGCGACTGCTGGATTTCAAAAATACGGTTGTACAAGTCTCCAACGACAGGAAAAGTCATGCTCTCCCTCCTAACTATAAGAATCAACGTATTCAACGTACTTGATTCAGCGCTTGCCCATAAATATTCACGAGCCGCTCAATCATAACATCCAGAGACCAATGCGCGGTCCCCCATGCTTTGGCACGTTTCCCCATAGCTATCCGCACTTCATCCTGAGCCAGCAAATGCTGCAAATGAGCTGCCAGTGCCTCCACATCGCCAACCGGGGAGACCAGTCCGGTGTGTTCATGCTTCACCATTTCCGGCAGTCCGCCCGCATCCGATACCACTGCCGGAAGCCCCAAAATCTGCGCCTCCATGACCGAAAACGGCTGATTGTCCTGTATGCTCGGATGAACAAAAAGGTCCGCCAGTTGTAAAAGAGCAGGTACATCTTCACGATGCCCCAAAAAAACCACATCTTCCTTCAGCCCTAGCTCCTTCGCCTGTGTTTGAAGCTCTTCCCTTTTATCTCCCTCCCCGACAATCCAGCAAACCCAATCCGTACGACTTGCTTTCAGTAAGCCAAGAGCGCTTATTAAATAATGCAGCCCTTTGATATAGACCAGCCGTGAAGGACAAATTATAACTTTTTTCCCCTCAGGTCGTACTACGTCCGTTCCCCGGGCGTGGACTTCCCAGAAGTGCTCGGTATCCAATCCGTATTGGAAAGTAGCAATCTGCTGCTCAGGCACTTCGAACTCACGCACGAGCGTCTGTTTCATCCATTCTGTAGACGTAATGGTAATATCCGCGGATAGAGCGCCATAGTGCTCCAGGGCCCAATAATATTTCCACATCAGCGTCTCACGGTAACCCTCCTCATGATCCCGCTCCAGAGCCATCATGACTTCACGAGCCAGCGAGCCATGAATATTCGCTACCAATGCACTGTCCTTACGTTTGACCCGACTTAGAGCACGCGTCGCAATAACATCTTGCGTGTGAATAACATCATACTGCTCAACCCCGAAATACGCCGCTGCCAGTTCCATACAGTATCGATCCTTTTCCACCGTCTGCACCCATGAATCCAGATGTAATACAGGGACAGCCGATTCATTCAGCTTCGTATGCAACAGGGGCAGCAGTTGATCCTTCAGTAGCTCCCTATCTTCAAAAACAATATGGTATTTAGGTGTATCCGGTCCGTTCCCCATCAAGTCTACCGTGTGACCCAGTAGCTCCAGTCTCCGTTTAATTTGCAGCATAAAGGGCCATACGCCACCCAAATGAGGAATCGGCCAGTACGTAGCCAACAAAATTTTCAAAACAGCCTCACCTCCTCTGTCTCGTACGCTGAGCTACATTCCGTTACTTCCGTAAATTTGCTGGAAACCCGATAACGCATCTGTCCAGACCGCAAAAAATCCATTATTCGGCACGATCGTTACATCAATAAAATTACCGATCGTAACGACGGGAACCGGACTAATCCCGTTAGGATTAAAGGAGCTGTCTGTTATTCTGAGGTTCGTAAATGTATTCCCTCCGTTCGTTGATTCGGCCACAAATACGTCTAATAAAGAGGTCGTTATTTGATTGGTATAATATACGATCTTAATCACGCCGGTCACAGGCGAAACATCAATAGCCGGGAAAAAATGCTGTGCCCCGGCACTGGCTCCTGTCACCGATTGCGGTGCAGTCCAGCTTAATCCACCATCCACCGACCGGGCAAGTAGTACATCCGCATATCCTGCCCGATTATCCTGCCAGACCGCATAAAGTGTTCCCTGATTCGGGCTAGTAGAGCGATCCACCGCAATGTTGGCCATCGGCAGCATATTGAAGCCAAAACCGGCCACGGGCAACGGACTTGGAACCGGGACAACAGAAGACACAGGCAGCGAAGAACTGAATGCTATCCCCCCATTGAAGGACACAATGACCTGATATTGGTTAACCGGATTCGTTACAATGTACCCGACATAAATCACCCCAGTAATACTCACGGTGATTTCCCCCCGCGTGATCTGATTAGAGCCAGCGGTGAGCACCACGGGTGAATCCCACGTGATCCCTCCATCCTGCGAACGCTGGAAAAACATTACTGATCCGCCAAAAAAGTCAGGATTGTATTGATGCGTATAACATAAATAGATGTTTCCGGTATAGGAGCTGACCTGAGAAGTATCAAATTTCACGCCGACCTCAACATTATTGACAAATGACCCATATCCTCGCTGGGCGATCACTGGCGGATCAAATGTATTGCCGTTGTCTCTCGACACATAGGTGGCGATGGTACCGCTCAAGCCGTCGGCGGTAAATACGTGACAGGCTATGATGAACAAATTGGGAAAACCGTAACTAACACTATGGGATTCCGCCCCTACATAGCCGGCTGGCAGCGGTAGAATTTGCTGTGTGAAGGATACACCGCCGTTGCCTGAACGGTAGACTGCCGTCAACGGCGGTCCCGTGGTAAAATCGATAGCCGCAGACACAATAGTACCGTCGAGCAGGTTGAAAGCAACACTAGGCTCCTGCGCCAGCCTGCCGTTAGGCGTAAGCTGTACGTTCGGCATCAGTCCCCCCCTCCCGGTACACCGGCAAAAATCGTCAAACTGCCTGTGCGCGTATCCGTCCAGACGGAAATGTAACTATTCGGCGGTACGATGGCGACATCGATATAGTCACCGATCAGCTCTGATTCGCCTCCACCGACATTCGGATTAAAGGAGGTCGTCGTGAGACGGCTGTTCGTAAAGGTGTTGCCTCCATCTGACGATTGGGCGGCGAACACATCCAGATTAAAGCCGTCCAGGCGATTAGTATAGTACACGACAACGACCAGTCCCGTCTTAGGCGACACCGAAATCGCAGGAAAGAAATTTTGCGAGCCAGGCGGGCTGTCTGTCACAATGATCGGAGCACTCCAGGTACCGCCGAAATCGCTTGATTTGGACAACAAAATATTACTGTATCCCTGACCAAAATCCTGCCAAACGGCATATAGCGTATTTGTTGTGGAAGGCACACCCGAGCAGTCTGCGGCCAAGCTGGGGAAGTTCAATATCCGAAAGTCATAACCGGGGACGGGTAAAGGATTGGGCACCAGCGTTATATTGGACACAAGAATATCTCCGCTGAAAGTTGCCCCTCCATCAAAGGATCTCCGAATAAAAAAAGCCGGTGTTTGTGGCCCCGTACGAATCCAACTGACATACACACTGCCAAATTTGTCGACCGCAGGTTCAGGTCGTTCTGTAGAAGATTGGATATTCGAAAGCAATAACGGTCGATCCCAAGTTAGTCCTCCATCGGTGGAACGCTGGTAGAACGCCGCAGAACGAGCATTAAAATCCACATTATATTGACGGTTATACGTGACATAGACATGCCCGAGATAGGGACTTGCCCCGGCGTTATCCGTCGTGATATTGGTCCAGTCATTATTAATGTAATCTCCATAGCCCGGATTAATGACCACTGGGGGATCAAAGGTGGCTCCATCGTCCGTAGAGCGATAGATCACGACAGCCCCGTTCTCATTTCCCGGAAACACATGTGCGGATATGATGAAAATATTCGGGAACAGATAAGCTACCATTCCTGCCTCAGCTCCTGTATATCCCGGTGGAATGGGCAGTAAAGTATCAGTCCAGTTCGCCCCAGCGTCCAAGGAACGATACAGTCCAATCAGCGGGGGCCCGCTGCTAAAGTCAACAGCGACAGCCACAACAATATTCGGATTCAACAAATTAACGGCGACACTGGGCTCAAATTTGGGCAACCCGCTGGGTGTCACCTGAAAATTCAAAGGCATCGCGAGCATTCCCTTCATTATATAAATGGACATGCCTGAAGTATTTCTATTAAAATGTACTTTTTTCAGCACAGCCTACAGACAACCATACAAGCTTTCTTTTCGATAGATTCATAGTATAGAAGCATCCCTTCAGGGGTTTTCCAATATTCTGTTTTTTGAGAGGATGATTCGATTGGCTTTTACAACCGGATATATGACCAACACTAGAGATTTTGGTACTGCCTGCTCCAATGTCGTTGTAAATTTGGTCAACGAGGATACAGTGAACGCGGCAACCGTGACCATCCAAATTTTTTTCTCGCTTGTACCGGATACCAAGACACCACTGTATGTGACATCGGTTAACTTACCTGCAAACTCCATTGCCCGCCGTACCTTCTTTATACAAGGGGTTCTTGCCTATGAGGTACAATACAACGTGGCCTCCGCTGCTCCAGCGAATGTTGTGCTCTCCAACTTTGGACTGGATCAGTTTGGTAATGTTGTACAGGAACACCGTGTTCTTCAGTCGGAACTGACCACAATCCCGGCGCTGTCTCCTGTTATTTAAAAGCTGCCCTGTTCCAGTGCTTGATGCAATCTGTGGGTGTAATACACGTAATTCCATTCCGGTGGTACAGACTGAACCCCTCGGCCGCTGCCGATGGTTGAGTGGTCATCTGTGTAGTAGGAAAAGGCATGTGTATCCTGTAATGGGCGCAACAAATCCGTGAGATACAGTAGATCCGTCACGGCAATATAAGGTTTGACACCGAAGCATACAACAAAGCGGGTCGTTGTTTCACCAATAGCCTGAACCAGTGCTTCTTGGACCGAATAATGCTGACGTGGCGTTACGATTAACCGAGGATCGAGCATCATCGACAGGAAAGCGCTGGCTCCCTGTTCTGGCGTTAAATCCAGCAACCGTACCACGCAATTGCTGTAGTGCTGCTCCAGCAGATTATCCAGCAATGATTCAGCTTGAGCCATATCCGTGACAGGCATTAAAACCGTCATTTCAAGTGGGATGCCCCGGCGTGCTCTTGCCTCATACTTGGCGATTTGGAATGCGCTCCGCCAGCGTCGGTGCTCCTTCTGGCTGTGCAAACCAGCCGATACACTAAATGTGGAATTCACCCGGTAATCCATCAGGATCTCCGGGATGAATTTCATGCTGCACGTCTCGGTTAGCCGCAGCCAGTAATCATAATCCTCAACTGGTTGCAGCCGATAGCCGCCAATCTGGCGGGCATATTTGCTTTTGTACATAAATGAAACCCCGACAATGCTGGCATTCAGCAGTTCATGATGCGGCTGGCCTTGGTACCGGATCAAAGCTTGTTGATGCTGCTCGTCATACAACGGGTTCCCATATGCATCAACCTGGCGGAAGGTAGAGAACACAAGGCCGAGTGAGTCCGGCCCCTGCTCCAGCTCCTGCCGCAATCGTTCAATAAAGGAAGAATTATAAACATTGTCGCTGGATACCCAGGTCACATACTTGATCGCTGGATCTTTAAACAACTCATCGAATCCCCAGTTAAGGGCATGGGATACTCCTTTGTTCTGAGGGAGCGTAACCAACTGAACGCGCGGGTCTCCCATTGCTGCGTGGAGCGCTGGTCCCACCATTTCCGGCGCTCCGTCAATAACAATGATGAAGCGAAATGCCCTGTAGCTCTGGGCTAGTACGGATGAGATCGCGGCTTGCAGATAGCCGATATCCTGTTTGTACAGTGGCATAACAATCCCCGTATCTACCATATCAATCCCCCCTGACAGACTTTCGGCTTCATGAGGATAAACCACTCAACACCTGACTGAAGCGATCTCGATAACGTGCTTGGGTGATGTTGTACTCCCGCTCCACAGCGGGCCAATGTTTTTTGGTTCCCATTTCATCATGCCAGCGGTAGTTAACCAAGGACTCGTTCAGAAAAGGAAATGGATATCCCGCCAGCATCACTCGGTACCACATATCCAGATCATGTGTGTACGGCAGCAGTTCATCAAACAAACCGATATGTGCAAACAGCTCCTTTTTAAACATAACCGTGCATCCATTCACCGGATTTCCTTGCTGAAAAAAACGGTAAAACTCCGTCATAGACGGAAACACGGCGGCTGCCTGGTAACTTGTGACTTGGCTGTATTGATTGATGAAATTGAAATTGGTATGGGAGATGTACGCACCGTTTTCCACCATAAAAGAAACCTGATTATTAATTTTGTCCCTATGATAGGTATCGTCGGAGCTGAGCCAGGCAATATATTCCCCGCTGGCATGTCGGATACCATGATTCAGGGCGCTGGCTGTTCCACCGTTGGATTTGCCCAAATAATGTATATATGGACGATAGGGCTGAAGCATATCAACATGTTCCGTGGACCCGTCATCGACGACAATAATCTCGAGGGGCCCATAAGTTTGCTCTAGTGCACTTTGCAAAGCCTGATCCACATATGCACAGTTATAAAAGGGAATGACGATCGTTACTTTCGGTCTCATATCGTTCCTTCCTTTCCAGCTCGGCGGTATTGAATCATATCCTCCAGCGATTGCCCCAGCTGTATGGTCGGCTTCCAGCCCATGTCCTCCAGCTCTTTCGCACGGTATGCCTCGGTGGATGCTGACTCTGCCACATCCCCCCATTGTATGGGAATAGATGTTTTGGCCAGCCCAACCATACGTTCTACGATATTGCCCAGTTCCACAATGCGGCCTGTGCAGACCGAGTAAACTCGGCCTGGCACACCCTGTTCCAATAGCACACCGTATGCGCGAACGGCATCACGAACGTCGAGGAAATCACGTTGCGCATGTCGGGAAGATACCCGGAACGGGGCAATTTCAGTTACGGACTGCCCCTCCAGACGTTCCGTCTGAACGATATACCCCGCGAGTAATGCACAAAATCCGGTAGATGGACCCGGACCGATCAAGTTGCAAGGCTCTGCCAGCATGACGGATTGTTCGAACAGCGCGCCCCACGAGAGCGCGACTGCCTCTTGAAGGCTTTTGCTAAGGCTGTATGGATGCGTTGGATGATACGGTGCTTGCAAAGCCGTCTTTAGCCGAGAACCCGCCACAACAATTCTGGCTTTGGGGAAAGGTCGCAGTACATCGAGCAGATACAGAGTGGACAGTACATTGGATTCCATGTATAGCAGGGGGCTTTGCCAAGATTCAGGGACGGAATTTTTACCACCTAGGTGAAGCACGTAATCTGGAGCAATCTGTCTAATGACTTCGCCTAGACGATTCTTGTCGAGCAAGTCACACACATAAGGCGTAATACAGCTACGGGTCTCCGCCTCTGGGCTGTTATTTTCATCATCGTGAGCCAGTAAGATCAGTTCTGGGACGGAAGCGGCAGTGCGAGTCAGCGCCGCTACCTCCCAACCGAGCTTTGCAAAATGGCGGCAGGCATGCATCCCGGTATAGCCCGCCGCTCCGGTAATGACTATGACAGGCCGACGTTGTTCCGCTGTGCTTCCGTCCATTCCAGCAGCTCCTTCAGCATGATGCTGTAGTGAGGAACATCGTAGAGCAGATCGGCCCGGGTAGAACGAAGCGTCCGGTCCTGCACCGGCTCATCTTTCGGCACGATCCGAATATCCTCCCTTTTCCAGATGTCTTTGAACAGCAGCAGCAAATCATGCTTGCTGATCGGTTCAGGGTGAACCAGATGAATGAGTCCGTCCAGCGGCTCATTCATCTGCACCTGTATCGCCTTCGCTAATTCCAACGTCGTAACCCCGTTCCAAAAGACTCGGCGATACCCGTTAACGTCTCCGCTCTGCTGCAAGAACCAGTGCAGCAGACCAATGCCTCCCGGCCGAATTTCCGGCCCGATAATGGAGGTACGGATAGTCAGATGCCCTGCGGCCTTTACTTCTCCGAGTATTTTCGTCAAAGCATAGGCACTTGTCCCATCGGGTTGATCCGTCTCCTTATATAAACCAGGTACCCGATTTCCTTCGAATACGCAATCCGTGCTGATATGAATCAATCGGGCACCAATACTGTCCGCTATCCGCCGGAGAAGATGTGGCAGCAAGCCATTGATTTGGTATGCTGCCATCTGATCCTCCCCGGCATGCTGATTCAGTACGCCTACCGCGTTAATCATAACGTCTGGCCGTACACTCCGTACCAGTTGCTCCACCATAAAGCTGTCCTTTACATCCAGCAGCAGACCGCCTTTATTTTCGGGATCACGGGTGGTGTAGAACACGTTATACCCGCTCTGGTTTTGGAAATACTTAACCAGAACATGGCCCGCCATGCCGTTACCACCCAAAATAAGCAGCTTCATTTGATGAACCCCCCGCTTTGGAGAATGCTGCGAATCTCCTCTTTCGACATCAAATTAAACTCCGAACTAAAGCTGCTGAATGACACGGGAGGGCACTGATTATAGCGGTCCTTTAATTGAGGAATATTCAGCGTTGGGAGAATGACCAAATATTGTTCGTCATAGACTACCGTCGTCAGGCTTTCAAAGTCACTCATCAAAATCTCATGAATTTTCTCGCCGGGACGCACACCTTTTTCTACAATTTCTACGTTTTCCACACCTGAATCCTCAATGAGCACCTCAGCCAAGTCCAAAATACGGCAGGTTGGCATGGTCATGATAAAAATTTCCCCGCCGACACTTTCTACCGAGGCTTTGAACAGGAGACTGATCGCATCACGCAAGGTCAGGAAGAAGCGGGTCATGTTCATATCTGTGATCGAAACCTTGCCCTTTTGGCGAATCTGGCTTTGGAACAGATGCACCACGCTTCCGTTGGTGCCCAAAACATTACCGCCGCGCACCGTCACGAAACGTGTATCGCTATTCAGCAGATTGGCGTAAACCATCAGTTTTTCTCCAATCGCCTTCGTCATGCCGTAAAAATTGGACGGATTCGCTGCCTTGTCAGTCGATATATAAATGACTTTCTTTACCTGATTGGCCACAGCGGCCTCGATCACGTTTTGGGTGCCTACGACATTGGTTTTGAGTGCCTCGTAGGGCTGATCTTCACAGACGGGAACGTGTTTGAGCGCTGCCAAATGAAATACATAGTCCACTCCTTGACAAGCGGTAGTCAGCGCATCCTTATCCCGAATATCGCCAATACAGAAGCTGAGCCGTTCATCCTCAAACTGCCTATTCATTGCAACCTGGCTGGATTCTCCGCGTGAAAAGATAATGACCTCTTTGGGGTTACGCGGCAGTAACTGGGTAACCAGCTCATGCCCCCAGGAGCCGGTACCGCCGGTAACCAAGATACGTTGGTTTTCAAACATGCCGTTTCCCTCCAAGCAGAAATTTAACTACCTTATCCGACACATCTTCCGCCAGATAGCCCGCGGGACATTGCCACTTATGGGTCATCCCGGTCATTATGGCTACTGCGTTTGCTATAACCTCGCCATCAAGACCAGACACGATATTGCTGCCGCAATCTACCGTTTCCGGCCGTTCGGTCGTCCGGCGCATCGTAACCGTCGGCACCCCCATGACACAGCATTCTTCCTGTACGGTACCACTGTCCGTCAAAGCGCAGCGGGCATGCCGCTCCAGCAGAACGAAGTCAAAAAAACCGAACGGTTCGTGAAATTCCACTAGCGGATCAAGCTGGATCGGCGGGTGGCTTGCGATTCGGGCGGCAGTGCGGGGATGAATACTGCAAATGACCCGCTGCCCGAACTGCTGGGCTACCCGGTTAAGACCATCTAAAATAGCCAGCAAATGCGGTGGATGGTCCACATTTTCAGCTCTGTGGGCAGTGACCAGGAAATATTCTCCCGGCGACAGTCCCAACTTTTTCAAAATCCCACTGCTCGATATCTCTTTCTTATAGTGCTGCATCACTTCGTAGATCGGATTTCCAGTCAGTATAATTCGTTGGCTTGGGAAGCCTTCGCGTAGTAGGTGCTGCTTGCTTTGCTCCGTATAAGGCATATTAATGGTAGATATCGCATCAATGACACGCCGGTTTTTCTCCTCCGGCACATCCAGATCATAACAGCGGTTCCCCGCCTCCATATGCACGACCGGATAACCCATACGTTCCGCAAGTAAGGCACATAAAGCGCTGTTCGTATCACCGAGCAATAGCACATGATCGGGGCGTTCCTTGTTTAAAATATCCTCCATCTGCGAGTACATGGCGGACAACTGTTTGCCCAGTGTCCCCGCTTTCTCCTGAAGTACATAATCCGGGGCACGCAGTCCCAGCTCGCGAAAGAACTGCCCACTCAGGCTTTCGGTGTAATTTTGGCCCGTATGCACAAGCACATGTTCATCTGCATGGCGGTCCAGCTTCGGAATGATCAGGCTGAGCCGTATAATCTCTGGTCTTGTGCCGAGCACGGTCAATATTTTCATGGTTTTGGAACCCACCTTTGCTGTCGTTGTTTCATTGAATTGTGGCGTTCAATGAAGGATAGCCATCCAGCAGACTGGCTGTGCTCCAGCTTAACGTTCATCTCAACGGTCCGGCGTAGATTCACCCGGACCGTTGTTTTGTATGCTGTCCAGCCTTGAGCGTAACTCGCTTCTGCTTGTGCGTATTGTGTCGCCGTGACCGGTGCTTGAATTTCCGCTTGAGTTTCTGTCTGGACTTGGTTTTCGGATAAAGTCCCTTCGACAACGGGGACCCGTGAATTTTCTTGAGGCGACTCTTGCCGCCGCTTCTCTTATACCTGCGATTCCGCAGTCGGGTACGCTTGCGGCCCTTTGGCCATCTCGCCCGAATACTACGCTTGCCGCGGGGCAATTCGGGTGGTAAGTCAGGTAAAGGGGATACTGGTTGTGGCAAGCCTTGAATAGCTGCATATTCGATTGGCGGCAGGCCCAGCACAGGCAGTTGACACACCACCGATTCGGGAAATTCTCGAATCGTGCTGGTATATCCCTCCGGTATAGCGGTGACCTGACGCAACCCTTCGCCTTCCCTCGTCCATACAGGTCCACCCGGCTGCTGAATCAATGGGAACCAATGCGGATGATGACATACCCATTGACTGACCATGAGGTGTAAACTACCTCGGTAGGAATCAGGTCCGTATACACGTGTAGCCGCACTGTTGTTACGCACACCAATCCGTTCCACTTCTTCGGGATGATCGAGCAGATAGCCCACTTTTTGCGCCAGCATGTCGCTGTTCCCCGGCTCTACCAAAAAATCTGTATTTCCGGTCGCCTCCATCAACTCCACAAGTCCACCCTGCGCAAAGGCTACCACGGGCTTACCGTAAACCAGCCCTTCCAGGGCGGTCAGGCCAAAGCCTTCCTCCACCATACTTGGGATTACAACAATATCCATTGCGCTATAGGCCGTTGATACGGATTCCTCGAATGAATTGAACTGGAAGCGGCGGCTATAACGAGATTGGCGGATTAAAGAGACACATTTTACGTAATATTCCGAGTCCACCGAGCTGCCGATGATCCAGAAACGACACCGTGAATTGGTTTCGCACAGCTTTAGAGCCATTTGGACAAAAGGCAACAGCCCTTTGGCTTCGTAAATAAAGGAAGAAATATAACCAATGCAAATATGGAAATCCCGCAGCCCCAGTTTTTCACGTTTCCTTTTCCGTTCCAGCACATGCTCTTTGGGAGATGGCATATCCATATCCCGGCAGGGAGACAACACCGTATGCGGACGTGTCAGTCCCCCACCATGCAAAGGACGCATTACTGCTTGCGAAATGCCGATGACCCATTGGCTATAGCGCTCAATGATAGAAACAGAAACTGGCGTATACGCATTCTGGTTAATGACCTCGGTTATTTTCCAGATCACCGGAATATTAAGCTCTTGGGCAGCCATTGCAGGCATGACGTTCACACAGGTATTGACCAGCACCACATCAGGTCGAGCATGCCGAAGCATCTGGAACAACGGTGCATACGCCACATGGGTCCGCAAATTCTCCGCATCCTGCGCCAATCCCTCATATGGGGTATACATGCCATGCAGCATGAACAGGTTCTGTGTCAGAACGGTGATTCCGCGCTTGCGGGCCATTGAGGTCAGCCGCCCTTCACCAGGCGTTACGAGAATACAATCGAAGTACGTACGCATGTCTAGACAAAATTGCAATAGCAGCTTCTCTGCCCCCGTAATACTGCGGACGTTGCTAACATGGCTGAATAGCATCATTTTCGGCTTGATCGGAGTTCACCTCCTTTAAAATAGCAACCATCGGACGTGTGAATCACCTTATGGAAATATGACCGACAATAGTTGGTCAATCCGGTGACCATACGTGTGCTCCCGCAGGGTTCGTTCCAGAGCACGTAGGGCAATTTCATGGCGCTCTTTTTCATGCGTCAAATAAAACTCAACCTTCTCCAGCAATTCCTGCTGAGAGCTGTAGGTCTCTATCTCTTCCCCCGGCTTATAAAAACGAGCCAGATCATCTCTTGTATCTGTCAGTTGCAACGTGCCACTGGCAGAAATTTCAAACGTGCGCGGATTGGGCGAAGCCCCCGGAATTTTCAATGAGTTGTTGTTCACCGAATCATCCTGATGGGAACGATGAAGATTAATTACGATTTTGCTGCCGTTATACGAATCATTGGTTTCGGCCGGAGACATCCAGCGACCCAGCTCAATTTTGTCACCATACGACTGATAATCCGGGAGACGATCCCACCAGATTCCGTTGATTTTAATGTTACGAGCCATGAGCTGCGGCATAATCGGATTAAAGAAATAGATGCGGTTCCAGTAGGCTGAGCCTGTAAACCCAATCTCACGTCGTACCGAAGCGGGCGAGCTGAGTGGGAAATAGTGAGTCAGAAATGCTCCAAAGGGCAAATAGTGCACAGACGTGCAACCTAACTGACGGTACAGCTCCATGCAGTTCATTTCTAACGTGAACACATAATCATAATTCGTAACAATTTTGGTCGTCGTATCGGTGTAATATGGATCATCCGTTAGCCAGATGGCGGTGGGGATGCCCAACTGACGTACCGCAGTAACCTGCTCCAACGGAAGATCCATTCCATCCAGTGCCAGCATCAGATTCGGACGGAGCTGAGCGGCAATATCTCCTACCGGCTGACGTGGGTCTGTTACGGTAACCTGAGCCGTCATGCTTTGCAACGTGGTAATGACCGCCTCATCCAGCGGAGAATACGGAAGGCCTTTGCCTGAGACGACATACAGTACATGGACTTGTCGAAAAGGGAAAACTGCTTTCATCCGCGCAACAATTGCGTTAGCACGTCCGCGCAGATATCCTTCGTCGTATCCGTCATGCACTCCCGCAATTCTCCCCCTTTCCCAGGAGGCTGCCGCCGTCTGGTGAACAGCCGGGTCATACGGTCCTGTCGTAGATATCGTCATCACTTTCACTCCTCACTGTTTATGGTGTTTACTTTAGGCCATCGCCTTGTCCAGCAGTTCTTCCATGCGATTGGAGTACATATGCTTTTGCATAGTCGTGTACAATGCGCGCCAGGCCATGCGTTCGCGTTCCCAGTCATGCTTGAGATAGTAGTCCAGCTTCACTTTCAGTTCCTCTGCTCCAGAGAAGGTTTCAATGTCATAGCCTGGTCGGTAATAACGGCTCAAATCCTTCCGAACATCCGTCATTTGAAGCGTGCCGCAAGCAGAAATTTCGTATGTCCGAGGATTGATGGACTCCGCTGAAAGCTGGTGTGTATTCCGATTATCCAGTCCGGGGTCTGTCGGGCGGTGCATATTGATGACAATTTTGGAGCCGTTATAATATTGAGCGGTCTCTTCCGGCTCCATAAAACCCGGACGGATAAAGCGTTCCAGCACATCCCGCCGGGTCAGCCGATCCCAGTGTCCACCTACGATCAGCACTCTTTTGTCCGCCAAGAAGGGAGCAAGGTGGTCGAACAGCTTCACACGGTTCCAGAAGGCATTTCCAATGAAGCAAATATCATGCTGATGCTCCCGCTCTACCCTTCGGGGATAAAAGATACGAGCTGACGCAGCCAGCGGCAAATAGTGAACCCTCGTTACACCCTGATCGCGATAAAACGGCAGGCAAGAAATTTCGTGCGTAAATACGACATCGTAGGATTGACAGATCAACGCCGTATCCTCCGTAAAGTAAGGATCATCTACAAACCATATGGCCGTCCGAATGCCTAGGGCTCGTATTTGCTGCACCTGCTCCAAATGATCCGCCGGAAAAACATGCAGCCCGTTCATGACCAGCACGAGGTCTGGACGTTGAGCCTCGGCGTCAGCTAGCATCGTAGCAGGCGTACCGATGACGCAAGAGCTGCATATTTGGCCTAATGCCTCTTGCACACCTGTGTCTATAGCTGCGAAACCTTGCGGAATATACAACACTTTCAAATGACGAACAGCAGGCTGTATTGCCACGACCTGTGACAGAGCAGCCGTGCAACCGCCCATTCTGCGTCCTTCCCGATAGCCGCATCGGTACGCTTCGCGTTCATTTCCGCTTTGTTGATCGTTCACATCCTTCACCCTGTCCTGTTGTAGGATAAACTTCTGTCACTCCTAAACTATATGCGGAGGGGTCAAACGCATCATGGACGACTGCCACTGCCCGGACAAAATTGGCGTTTGCCCGTCCAACTGCCGAACCGCAAATAACCCCAAAGCTGTTAGCTTCGGGGGTGAACAGTAATAGAATGATTTGCCCAGTTTACTGAGCTTTGTAAGCGAGCTGGTGTCCATCTTCATAACCTTTGGCAAAACCTGAATTGAAACCCTCGTTGTAAGCTGCATCATATCCCTGCTGAAATGCCTGCGGATCATGCTCCAATGCAACAGTCCCGGGCTGTGGATTCTCCGCAGAAGGGGCTGCCACCGGGTTAGCTTGAGGTTTTTTCCGCCGCCGCAAATGAGGATGTCTTCTACGTGCAGAATAAAGTCCCCTTTTACGGCGTCTTAGAGCAAGCAGACGTCTTCTTCTCCGTTTTAATCTGCGAATGCTGGAACGCCGGGCATCTTTACGTCTTTTGCGGGCTTTGTCCCGAGTGGCGCGTTCCCACCTTGTACTCATTTTCATTCCTCCTTTGCTTTCTCGTGGTGGTTTCATTTTTCTGAACAGGCACATGGAGCCACGGCTTAGTCGGTTTTCCATATACCTGCCGTCTTAATGGAATACCCGCTAACATTTGCGTGATTTCTCCCTGGTAGTTGCTGAGTATACGGATGGTTTCTTCCAGACGGGTAGCCGACATATCCGCATGGGGCGTCAAGTCCGCAAGACTGGTCAGCATCCGAGCAACGGCGTGCTGGCTGGCAGCAATAGACTCCATCATATCCAGCTTGATCTCACGTTCACGCCTCATGCTCATTAGTTCATATCCCCCGAGCCCATTCCTCCCATCATCCCTTCCATGCCGCCACCCTGCTGCTCATCCTGATCCAGCAATGCTTTGAGATTGCTGCAAAGTCCAGTCTGAAGCCGCGTTAATCCCTCCAACATTTCCACCATCTGCTCGTGAATTTCCAAAGGCCGTCCCAACTGCTCTTCATCGGTGTCAAATGCGTGGGGGGCCAGATGGTTCAACGCCCAATTACGCACTTTTTCTGCTTCGACCGCCTTGGCCTCCAGGATCATAGACACATTCCGCTGCATTTTGGAGGCTGCGTCCAGCATGTGAATCATTGCTTGTTCCCTACTCATGTGTTCACTCCCTGCCCTCGGTTGGTACGTTACTCCTCTTCCGGGTATGCCGTCTCTTTCACGACACGAACGAGCATTTCAGCCATTGCTTCCTGAAGATCGGCAATACCGTTCAAGTAGGCCACAATGCTTTTGTTTACTTGTCCCGAGCTGTCGAGAATGCCCGGAATTCCGTCAAAACGCGGCTCCTCATCTGGCAGTTCATGTATGATCTGCGCCATGCGCACAACCACCTGCCGTTCCGCATCCAACAACCTTGACATCTGTTGCTGCGAGTGCGAAATGTGGATCAGCAAATCATCTAACTCGTTATGCATAAGCCCCTCCTTTATGTGCTCCGCCGTGCGGAACGCACGAATTACCTACGGGCTTTCCGCTACTACAGCGTATGCCGCAGCGAGTAGTCGGTTCCGCCTAAAAGCGCCTATCCAGATCATTACAGATGCCCGTGCAGCACTGGTGGAGCAATAATAGGCTGCTTCTCCACCAAAGCCGACAAATCTCCGGGAGACAAAAACTGAATTCGGTAGTCCTCTGCCCGCCAGCTCATCGCAGCGTACAGAGTAAGGAACGGCCTTTTCCAGCCGTTACCGATTTGATACAGTTGCCCGCCCTCAGCATACAATACCTCGATCCATCGCTTGCGTTGAGCCGGTATATTCAGTGTGGGCAGCATAGACATGTTCTCCAGATCGGGAGCCGCCAGTACAGGAATGGGCTCCTCTGGCAGCTCAGCTGTAGGTGCATCAATGCTGCCGGAAACTGTGGCCTCCGGCTTCCCTACCAAGGGAAGCACCAACAAATCCAGCTGAGACACTCTAACAGGGCGCACATTTTCACCTCCCGCAGCACTGACTCCATGCAGATCCCGCCTTCTTCCCGGCTCTAACCGAAATACTGCACCGGACGGTCCCTGAACAACCGCTCCGATGGGATAAAAGCTTGCCGCTGATACGTGTGTTTCCTTACCTGTTGATATCTGGCCGTCCGTCTCCGCTGTACTGAATTCCAGATTGCGGAACAGCTTATCCGCGTCTCCCCACTTTTGTACAAAAAAGGATCGGTTCCGGCTGCTTTCCTCCATTGAACCGCTTTTTTCGGTCGTTTGAGGAAAACCATACACCGTATCCCGATCTCTTTCTTCATAATGGATAAAAGCATCTCCGGCAATTGCCATACGTATCCCCAACAAACGCACACGCAATAGCCAATCTGCATGGGCTTCCTCAGTACTGTGGCAGCCTTCGTCCCAGTAGCCCGTTTTTTCCAATGTCTCTCTGCGCAGCAATAAACAAAATCCGGCTAAGCTTTCGGTCTCCCGCCATGCATCCGGATTGGGAATATTGAAGGTCATGGCAAATGGACGGGCTCCATTTTCGTTCATATAAGGAACCTCAATCTGCTGTTCTTTGAATGGACCATTCGTTACAGGCCCAACAACACCAATACGCGGATCGCTGTATAAACACCCTAATAACCGATCCAACCAGCCGGGGGTCACCATAGAGTTTTGATCCAGTACCACAATAGTTGTACCTTTTGCCATCATCAGCCCCTGATTCAGACTGCCTATCATTTGAACATCTTTTTTTAACAGCGCATAACGCACAGCGATGCTTTTACGGAGCAAATAGGTGGATGTCCCGTCCGTCGATCCGCAGTCCACCACAATAATTTCGTGAGGATGGCTCGTATTCTCCTCAATACGGTGAATGCATGCACGGAGTTGTTGAAGCTGATTGTAGGACGGAATGATAATACTGACACCTTCAAAAACCTTGCCGAACGAAGCCTGGCCCAACCTGTTGCCCTGCTCCTGGCCCCTTTTATATCCTGACCAATAGCCTTTCTTTCCGAGCCGCTTGCTGTGTTTCCTTTGCATACTCAGGCGTTTCATGCCGTTCACTCCTCCGGGTGGCATTATGCCTATACTATATGCCTGGCCCGGCCGGATGGTGTTTCGTTGAGATCAGGGTAGAAGTCCTTTCATTTTCACTCCAGCTTCCTGAAGGGAATCGAAGGTTCCTGCGTCGCTCCAATAGCGCCGTAAAATATCATATTCCAGCTTGCCTTCAGCAGCATAACAGTTGTTAACATCCGTGATCTCAAGCTCACCGCGTGCCGAAGGTGTAATTTGCCGGATCTTATCGAACACGGCAGTATCGTACATATAGATACCCGTAACGCAATATTTGGATTGGGGGTGCTGCGGCTTTTCTTCAATCCGTGTAATGCTCTCCGGGCGCTCAGGATCAAATACGGGTACCCCGTAACGACGAGCATCTGCCACCTTTTTCAACAACACTCTGGCGCTCCCCGAGGGCTGTTGCTTGAACCGTTCGATCACAGGTCCCAAGTCTTCCTTGAACAAATTATCACCTAACAAAACAGTGAATTTCTCTTCTGATTGCATATAGCTTCTTGCCAGTTCGAGTGCTTCCGCAATGCCGCCCGCCTTTTCTTGAATCCGGTATGTCAGTTGGACACCATAATTACTGCCACTGCCCAAAAAATCGGTATACAGCCCGGCCGATTGTTTACCAATAATAATAAGCATATCGGTGATTCCAGCCTGTCGTAGCCTCTCGATACCATATACGATCATGGGATACTTGCCGACCGGAAGCAGATGCTTGTTGAGTAATGTAGTCAACGGATGAAGGCGCGATCCGGTTCCTCCTGCGAGAATAACCCCTTTCATATCTTCCTTCCTCCTTCGACAGCATGTTCAGTGCATGCAACCCCAGTGTTCCCAGTTTCGATGAACATTCTGGGATCTATGCTCCATTTCTCTATAAACAAACGATAGTTCCGCTCGATCAGCTCTTCAATCCAGGAAGTCTCCGAGCGTGAGAAGCTCGCATTCCCCTCGTGATAGACAAAACAGTCGTTGCACATGAGCAGCTTGTAGCCATGCACGCGTGCGCGCAGACAATAATCGTCATCCTCATAATGTCCGGGGCTGAACCGTTCATCCAGCAATCCGATCCGTTCCATCAGATCGCGCCGGAACAGCAAACAAAACCCTACCAACCGCTTGACCTCCTGCCATCTGGAGGGATTACTTGCATTATTCTGCTCCGCATATCTCAGACAACTGGCCAAATCTCCTTCCAATCCGTGTATCTGCTGAATACCGCTGACGTAATTCGTCACCGGTCCCACCAATCCCACCATGCTTTCGCTCTGCAATGCAGCCAACATAATCGATAGCCATCCCCGCGTAACCGTCACATCATTGTTTAAAATAACGAACTGATCACCTGAAGCCAGCCGGAGCCCCATATTACAAGCTGCTGGAAAGCCCCTGTTTTCAGGAAGACGTATGCTGATCAGCCGCTCGGATGCGCAAAAGTCATCCGTTCCGTCATTCGAAGCGTTGTCCACAACAATGATCTCATACGGTACATCTATCGTATGTGTCCGAATCGCCTCAATACACGGCTTTAACAGATGGAGGCCGTTATAAGTCGGAATAATGATGCTCGTCAGACTCATTGTGCATTCCTCCCTTTGGCAACGTCTACCCGTGTTGGAACAGGCCCGAGCGGGGAATACCCGGCTACCTGAAACACCGTCGTCAGTGCCTCTGCATGATCACCGACGATCAACTGTTCCATAGCGTTCCCTTTGCCAACATTGAAGGTCCGCTTACGGTTTGTTTTAATGACGTCGACAGCATGTACTGCCGCCACGATCATGCCATGCAGAATTGCCATGGCGTGGGCTTTTGGCGGTACGGCAAGCACGGCTGAGCCAAGCTGATCCAGTAAACGCCGAGATAATGCATGCGGTACGGCGGTCAATGAGCTTGCTCCCAAATCCGGCCTGCGCAGTACACGATTCAGGAATGCTTTGCACCGTGTCACGCTGTCCTGCTGGGCATAGGGCGGCAAATGTCTGCCCAGATCATTAAGCGCAACATCCGTTCCCTGATCCACCGCGTGGAGAAAAGGCAGCAAATCAGATGCTGGAATCGGCAAATCTCCGTCCACGAACAGCACAATATCAGCCTGCGTCATACGCGCGCCTACCGCCCGGCCAACATCATGCCCCAGTCGATCCGGCACGTTGACAAGAGTCACACTGGGATGATGTTTGGCTACGGTGGAGCGCGTGCCGTCTGTGCAGCCGTTCAATACGACAATGATCTCCGTAAGCGGAAGTTTTTCCAACTCGCCCAGTACCCGGTCAATCGTTGACTCTTCATTACAGGCGCTGACCACGGCCGCTGCCGTTCCCTGTAACACAATATCTCCCGGTACTTCGCGTTCCACAGACGGAGTCACTTCGGTCATTCCTTTCGCCCGAGGCGTGGGCTTTCTCACCCTACGGCTATGCATTGAAGTCGTCGTTCCTCGTTTTCGCTGAACACGTCTGATCCCCCAGCTCGGTTCTTCACGCTTCCCTCTGCGATACGGTCTACTCATAGTTTCACCTCGTCTCTGATCCGTTTGCGCTCCAAATCCGTATATCCCGCACGCGTTCCCAGACGCGATGTTAGCCAGGCAATGGCATCCAGATGATCCTGAACAATTACACCTGCCAGCGGGTCCTTGCCGTTCTGTTTTTTACGTGTCGCATTTATTTTACCGACAGCTATTCCATATACAGTCACCACTCGTAACCCGGAGGCGATGGACATAGCTTGAAATAAAGGAGGCTTCTCCAAGGGCTTTAGACCTATTTTCTTTAGAGCCTTTTGACTTATGGCGTGTGGAATGCCAGTCATAGATGCCCCCCCTAAATCAGCACGATTCGACAAGATATTCAATACATGCTTTGCCTCCACTACAGGGTGTACGGGCGTACGATTCACAGGTCCATGGTAATCATTCAGCACCACATCCGCCCCTGCACATATGGCATGTATAAACGGCCGGAGTCTAACGTAGGGAATGACGATATCCCCATCCAGGAAAAGCAGGATCTGTCCGGATGCCGCCTCCGCTCCAATACGACGGCCAACATCATGTCCGAGCGGTTCCGGAAAGGAAAGCACACGAGCTCCCGCCGCTGCTGCCACCTTCGCCGTTCTATCGTGTGATCCGTTCTCAACGACGATAACCTCTGTTTGTGGATGGACACGGCGCGCTTCGCGAATCACAGCTCCGATTGTTTTTTGCTCATTCATGGCCGGAATAATGACAGATACGAAAAACTTTCCCACTGATGACGGTTCAGATGGTCGCTCTTCGCCGATCTGTGCCCCTCTCTCCGTGTCGAGTACCTCCCTCATGGTAGGGGCTACCGGATTCTTATGCATGTTCGGCATTCGTAACGGCAGCCACATCTTAGAATGATAGTAAGCGCCGGAATGCCGCCTCCGTTTGATCTTGTATCCAGCTCTTCCCTGTTTCTTCATGCTCCCGTCTCACCTCCCTTCCTGCTGTATAGATGGACAGCATGATTAGGACAGTTCAACATAACCTATGCGGTCCAAAAGCCGTGTGTAACGGCAATCGTGGAGTCTTTTCGACACAACAATTTTCGACTTTATTTTACATAACTTATTAATCCTATTAAATAAATGAGTTATTAGGGTCTAAAGAATCATTTTGGATAAATTTGTGACATAGATCTTCTCGTTCGTCATTCTCTGTGCTAATATCAGAGCCAGATGATGGGAGTTCAAAAAATCAACATTTGTTTTTTTTGCATAAGTCAATATTTTTCCATTATCCACCATTTTTCTATTTTCTTTTTATACGACAGGAAAGGAGGAGTTTGTCACCTTTTTAAGCTACATGCTTCATACTGCAGTACCCTCTTTTCACGTACGCTTCATGAATAACACTTCGGTATTTCTCTTCATGTTCCATTTTCTTCTATTCCAGACGACAACACGACCTACATAAATGGCGCAATGCCTTATTCAAGACAGGATGATTCATCCTGACAATAATCGAGGAGAGTGAATTTTTAATGAAAAAAGTATGGGTTTCGCTTCTTGGAGGAGCTATGTTATTAGGGTCTGTCGCGTCTGGTGCATCAGCGGAGAGTTCCGTTTCGGGGCCAACTCAGCTTACACCGACCTTTCACGCCGAGCAATGGAAAGCCCCTTCCTCGGTATCCGGGGACGACATTGTATGGAGCTATTTGAATCGGCAAAAGAAATCGTTGCTGGGTGCGGACAACTCTAGTGTACGTGAACAATTCCGAATCGTTGATCGCACAAGCGACAAGTCCGGTGTGAGCCATTATCGGCTGAAACAGTATGTAAACGGGATTCCCGTATATGGAGCTGAACAGACTATTCATGTGGGCAAATCTGGTGAGGTCACCTCTTACTTAGGAGCGGTGGTTACTGAGGATCAGCAAGCTGAAGCTACGCAAGGTACAACTCCAAAAATCAGCGCTTCTGAAGCAGTCTACACTGCATATAAAGAAGCAGCTGCACGGATTGAAGCCCTCCCTACCTCCGACGATACGATTTCTAAAGATGTTGAGGAACAAAGCAGTGTAAGCAAAGACACTTACGCCGAAGCAGCTAACAACGAAAAAACGCTATCCACTGATAAGGACGAGCTGAGTCTTGATAAAGCATCTGCCCTGAAAGATAGCAAAATTGAGGCGGTGGAGACAGAAAAAAGTTCCATTGCCAAAATCGCTAATCTGCAGCCAGAAGTAGATCCTAAAGCTGATCTGTACTTCTATCCTAAAGGGGATGACCTGCAGCTGGTTTATGTAACAGAAGTCAATGTTTTAGAACCTGCTCCACTGCGTACTCGCTACATTATTGATGCCAATGATGGCAGCATCGTATTCCAGTATGACATCATTAATGAAGCGACAGGCACAGGTAAAGGTGTGCTTGGTGATAGCAAATCATTCACCACGACGGCTTCCGGTAGTAGCTACCAGTTAAAAGATACAACACGCGGTAATGGTATTGTGACCTACACGGCCTCCAACCGTCAAAGCATTCCAGGTACCCTTCTGACCGATGCCGATAATGTATGGAATGATCCAGCCGGCGTGGACGCCCATGCGTATGCTGCCAAAACATATGATTACTATAAGTCCAAATTCGGACGCAACAGCATTGACGGACGCGGGCTGCAACTCCGTTCGACAGTCCATTACGGTAGCCGCTACAACAACGCCTTCTGGAATGGCTCCCAAATGACTTATGGAGATGGGGACGGTAGCACATTTATCGCATTCAGTGGGGACCCCGATGTGGTAGGTCATGAACTTACTCACGGTGTCACAGAGTATACTTCTAATTTGGAATATTACGGAGAGTCTGGTGCATTGAATGAGGCTTTCTCGGACATCATCGGCAATGACATTCAGCGTAAAAACTGGCTTGTAGGCGATGATATTTATACGCCAAACATTGCAGGCGATGCTCTGCGCTCTATGTCCAATCCTACGCTGTATGATCAACCAGATCACTATTCCGACTTGTATACAGGCAGCTCCGATAACGGTGGCGTTCATACGAACAGCGGCATTATCAATAAAGCCTACTATCTGTTAGCACAAGGTGGTACTTTCCATGGTGTAGCAGTAAATGGAATTGGCCGCGATGCAGCGGTCCAAATTTACTATAGTGCCTTTACGAACTACCTGACTTCTTCTTCCGATTTCTCCAACGCACGCGCTGCTGTGATCCAAGCAGCAAATGATCTGTACGGTGCGAACTCAGCACAAGCAACTGCAGCTGCCAAATCTTTTGACGCTGTAGGCGTAAACTAAATCATATACGCTATAATCCTCATATCCCGTCCATAGACCTTTGCCGTTGTGCAACTGTCACTTAGGCCTGCTCATAATGGACGAAAAAATAGGGGTGCAGTGTACAAGTCTGCGCCCCTTCCCCCCTTATTTATGGCGTCCCCTCAAAGGGGCGCCCTTTTCTTGTTCATTGAGTCCCTCTCGATCATTTTCGACTAAATAAGACAAATAAACAGTAAATCAGGGACTAAAGATTCATTTTGGGGTATTTTGTAAAATTAATCTTCTCGTTCGACAACCTCTGTGCTAATATCAGAGCCGAGACGATGAAATTGCAAAAAAATAAACCTTAATATTTTACATAAGGTCATTTTTATCCAGCTTCTTCACGTTTCAAAAGAGCAACAAGACTTACATATATGACGCAAGACTTCTTCAAACAGGGTGTTTTTTTACCTCAACATTAACTAGGGAGAGTGAGTATGAATTGAAAAAAGTATGGGTTTCACTTCTAGGAGGAGCTATGTTATTAGGATCTATAGCGCCCGGGGCCTCCGCAGCTGAAAATTCTGTTCCCGATCCGACTCAGTTTACACCAACATTCCAAACGGTGAACTGGAAGTCTCCTTCAACGGTAACCGGCGACAATTTGGTCTGGAGCTTTTTAAATCGACAACAAAAAACATTATTGAGTCTGGACGATACCCACATCGGTTCCCTTGTGCGCGAGCAATTTCGTATCGTGGATCGCACCAGTGACAAATTTGGTACAAAGCATTATCGGTTAAAACAATATGTAAACGGAATTCCCGTATTTGGAGCCGAACAGACCATCCATGTGAACAAGTCTGGCCAAATCACCTCTTATTTGGGAGCGGTCATTTCGGAAGATCAACAAGCCAATGCCAAAGAAAATACAACTCCAAAAATCAGTGCTACTGAGGCTGTATATACCGCATATGAAGATGCAGCTATACGGGTTCAATCTCTCTCCTCCTCCGTTCAAATCGTTCCTGAACCTTACGAGGATACAAGTAGTGTAAGTAAAGACACTTACGAAAAAGCATCTAACAATGAATTATCAATTTCTACTGATAAGGACTCCTTGGATTTGGATAAAGCAGTTGAACTGGAGAACAGTGAATTGGAAATGGTAGAGCCTGCATCCTCTATCCCCAAGATTGCCAATCTGGAACCAAGTGTAGACCCTAAAGCAGAACTGTACATCTATCCCGATGGAGACTCAACACGTCTCGTCTATGTAACCGAAGTTAATACTTTACAGCCCGCTCTGCTGCGCACACGTTACTTTATTGACGCTAATGACGGAAAAATCGTATTCAAGTATGACATTCTTAACGAAGTGATCGGCACAGGGCGCGGTGTATTCGGTGATACCAAAACATTTGACACAACAGCTTCGGGTAAGAAGTATCAACTAAAAGATACGACTCGTGGTAAAGGAATCCTAACTTATAACGTCCACAACACCGAGACGCTCCCCGGCACCCTGTATACAGATTCCGATAACGTATGGGAAGATCCGGCTGCGGTGGATGCCCACGCTTACGCTATCCGCACTTACGATTATTACAAGGATAGATTTGGACGCGACAGCATTGACGGGCATGGCATGGCCATCGCTTCGGCAGTCCATTACGGCGCAAAGAACTACAATAATGCCCACTGGGGCGGTACTCATATGCTTTATGGAGACGGAGACGGCACGTTATTTGCCCCTTTTAGCAGCGACCTTGAAATTGTTGCCCATGAGCTGACACACGGTGTAACCGAGCATTCATCAGGGCTCGTGTATTTCGCTGAATCCGGTGCATTAAGTGAAGCCATCTCAGATATTATAGGCAACGACATTGAGCGCACCAATTGGGATTTCGGCAAAGTCGCTTATACCCCTAATATTAAGGGCGACGCCATTCGCTCCCTTTCCGATCCTGTCAAATACGGTCAAGTCGATCACTACAGCAATCTCTATCCTGATCCTAACAACGAGGATTATGGTGGAGCCCACATTAATAGCGGTATTATTAATAAAGCCTACTATCTACTGGCACAAGGAGGCACTTTCCATGGTGTCAAGGTAGATGGAATCGGACGTGATGCAGCCGTATATATTTATTATAATGCCTTCACCAATTATCTGACTTCCACGTCTAACTTCTCCACCGCGCGAGCCGCTGTGATCCAAGCGGCCAAAGATAGTTATGGTGAAAATTCAATAGCCGTAACCTCTGCTATGAAGTCTTTTGACGCTGTAGGTGTGAGATAAGTGAAATAATATAAATTTCCCCGGTATTACAAGTCTCCCCCCCTTGTCTCTTATGTATACGGCGTCCCACTATGGGACGCCTTTTTTCTAGTATAAAGTTGATTATTGGTAATTATATTTCCGGCTTCTTATTATTGCCCCATCGCAATCCAAAGAACCAACCCTTCACATAGCGGACCTGAGTATATGCGTTCCACAGTAAGTACTGCTGAATACCTCTGACGTTGTGTGACGGATACCATCACTCCCGGTATACTCGCATTGGCAGTGATTACATACTGTGTATCTATAAAAGGCTTCTCAAATACAACGCTCACTTCACCCCTATCCGCTTGTGCGGGGAGGTGAAAAGAAATGCTCCCATATTGAGGTGAAGCTATATGATCGTCAGAAGCCTCGTCACTGGTCGCTGATCCGTCGTGAATGACATTCAGGTTTAATTCTTTCTCCGTATCGAAAGCTTGATCGATATCTTGCTCAGACAAGACCACGCGTTGCTTTGGGCGTGGTCTTCCTTCAGCAATGTGAATACTGGTTATGGAACAATCCAGTAACGAATCTTGCTCTGCCTGACCTTCCGTCGTAATAGACGATATGTTGTTATCCGTCCTGTATTCCGTATCTGACTCAGGCACAGACAACAGCAGTACAGATGCTCGATTCATCTGCATCGCTTCCTCTAGCGTTTTGGGGAGCTTATGCTTCTTCCATGCCGCTTCCTCTATAGCTTGAACCGATGTGTCCTTCTCTACGGGGGCAGGGACCGTTGCCGTTCCACGCTGGTTCGATTTATGACTGCCGGAAGTCGAAGCCGCTTTCTCTTTGTTAACACGGGGGGAGGGAACCGCATGGGAAAGGTTACGCCGTGCTGTTCTTTTATCCTTAGGGCTATGGTTCGTACGATGGTTCATGGTGACCGCTCCTTTGGCACAGGAGTGAACCAGCGGTCGCTCCGCTTCATTCACCCGGCTGGGAATCATGGCTAATGCCTATAAGATAGCCTATGCGCGTAACAGCGCCTACGTCACTCCGCTACACAGTCCGTTATGATTTGTGCCCATCGTTGTGCTGAGTGTTGCCATAAAAATCGTCTCCGTACCTCGCCAAGCCCGGCTTCTCCCATCTGTCGTCGCAAGCTTGGTTGCTGGAGCAGCCTGATGATGGCATCGGCCATTTCCTGCTCACCGTGAGACGGATACACAAGCCAGCCTGTCTCGCCGTGTTGTACAACCTCTGGAATACCGCCGATTCGTGAAGCGACCACAGGCACTCCTGCCGCCATGGCTTCCAGATTGACCAGCCCGAAGGCCTCATCCTTCACTGAAGGAACAACGGTCACATCGGCTAGCTGATATAGCGAGGCCAATGCTGGATGCGGAACATAGTCCAGGAATTGCACATGCTTCCCCAACCTTAGTTTACGCATCTGCCGA
Source organism: Paenibacillus sp. SER-28 (assembly GCF_052906305.1). NCBI lineage: Bacteria > Bacillati > Bacillota > Bacilli > Caryophanales > Paenibacillaceae > Paenibacillus > Paenibacillus sp. SER-28. The sequence goes on from NZ_JBRECM010000012.1 coordinate 27,093, forward strand.
TGCAACGACGCCGTGTATGGCGTGAGGCGGTCATGCCCGTAATAGGGACTACCTGCAATGAGCAGCAGTACGTCCGGGCAGGCGCGGACCACATGCCGCAGGGCCTTCAGCAGCCGGTGAACGCCCTTCCCTGGCATCAGTCTGCCCGCGAATAACATGATTTGGCGGCCTGACCAGCCGAAATCGTCCAATCGCGCCGATCTGGCTGCTTCTGCTGCTGGAGTCCACCGTGGCAGGAAATCGCCGGGATGGATACCCAGCTTGTTTATGACGATGCGCTCTCTAACGGCCTCGGGACAGTCAGAAGCTACGATTGCCCCCAAATACGCACTGTTCACGATAATGCGATCCATCGACAACAGCAGCCTGCCCATATCCTTCCGTTTGAGGTAAGGCTCCCGGATGAACGTGGTCGAATGCAAAGTCAACACAACTCGGCTATCGGGTAAAGCCTCGCGAATTGCATACGCAACTGCCGGGCGGTTGTGTACATCTACTACCGCTGGTAACCATCTCTTTAAATCAGCAATCACCTCAGAAATATAACCTGCTCCCCGCGTATAACGCATGCAGGGAATTCCGTCGACATCGCCATGATCCGGTGCCTCTTCTCCCTTTATGCCATAGATCTGCGCTTGAAGCTCATGACTAGCCAGCGGTACCATGCGGGCAATTACCCGCTCCACAGAACTGCTGCGGGGCGAAGGTATAACAAAGGAGCCCGGTGTAACGACTGCTACCTTCGGCCTCTGCATCACCTCACCTACTTTCTGACCTTATTCCAACACTCTTCAACACTCATCTTGTATCATATCGTCTGCCTCGCTGAAATGTGCCTCGCTTCTAACTTTGGGCTTACCGCAAGGCAAGCGTCCATGCCTGGCCGATCTTTGATACATATGATGGACTAGAATCACAGTATGATCAGTTGGAGTGACTACAAGGAGGGCGGACATACTCATGTTGCATGTCGGCGTCATGCTCAACCCGGCAACCTACCGGGGCATCCCCGCCATGAGGACGCGATATGAATCTATCGCCAATTACGAGGACGCCGGGTTAAGCTACGAGCTCATCCCCTGCTTTCTTCGTCTGGAGGATATTCATATAGCGACCGGAACATGCCGGGCTTATGTTAAACACGGCAACGAGTATCGGCAGATGATTCTTCCGTTGCCGCCGGTCATCCACAATCGGACTCTCTATCGGCAAAATGAAAATGCTAGAGATATCAGCAAGCTTGTACAAAAGGGGTTCTATATTTTTAATGAACAAAACCGTTTCCACAAAGACCATATACATGCAATTCTGCAGGAAGACCCTTTGCTACGCATCCATCTCCCCAAAACATTGCAAGGCAACCTTTCCTACATCCATACCTTGATGGAAGAAACCGGAGATGTTGTAATTAAACCCAGTAGCGGTAGCGTGGGTAGAGGAATTATGCGTCTGCGGCATTCCCGCGGAGGCTGGACTTTGCAATGCGCTCATCCGGCTATACCTGAGCGTTGGTCCACCCTACGTTTGAATGTCGGAGAACTCCCAATATTTCTGCACAAGCGACTGCTGCAGGTGCCTCATATCGTACAGGAAACCATACCGCTTGCTTTGTACAACAATCGTCCGTTTGATGTCCGTGTGTCGGTTCAGCGCGGATATGGCGGTATCTGGGGTGTGACAGGCATGTATGCTAAAATTGCTCCTTCCCACACCTTCGTCTCCAATGTGGCACAGGGCGGTACGGCCCGTTCCTTACTAGAAGTGTTATCACAAACAGAGACGGTTCAGACTTCGAACGTAGTTCGGCTGATGAATGAACTGGAGCGACTCTCATTACAAATCGTGCACCGACTGGCACAAACCCTTCCCCGTCTCGCCGACGTCGGTCTGGATCTGGGAATTACCCATGAAGGCAAGATTGTTTTTATTGAATGCAACGGTCGTGACCAGCGCTATGGCTTCAGCCAGGCGGGCATGCACAATGTCTGGAAAGAAACATACTCTCAGCCGATGGCTTACGCTCGTTGGCTTCTCGAACGGATGCCTTCGTCAGACACCGAACGTTCACCAGGCCGTCCACTGTATTGATTTACGTCACATTCTGTGTCAATATAGTTCAGAGCGGCCGGACAGGTTCCGGCCAAGACGGCTCGGAAATGAACAAGGGGGATCTGTAATGGCAAAACAGTGGCTGCGGCTCATGACGGAGCTATCATCGCGCAAGTGGGTGTGCCGGATTGTAGGCTCCTTCGCGCAAAGCGGTGCAAGCCGACTTTTTATCCCCACCTTTATACGTACGTACCAGATCCAGACGCATGAGGCGGAACAGGAATGGAAGGAATACCGTTCTCTAAACGCCTATTTTACACGCAAATTAAAAGCGGGCATGCGCCCGATTGATACGAACGCCGAGGTGATGACCAGTCCGGTGGATGCACGGATTACTTTCACTGGCCCAATTACGTCCGGCACTCTTTTAAATGTCAAAGGGCAGGACTATACGCTGGAAGAGCTTCTTAACCGCTCTCCGCGTCTTGAAAAATACACACACGGCTATGCTTTTGTGCTCTATCTCAGCCCGACGGATTATCATCGCATTCATGCACCAGTATCCGGTACGCTGGTAGAAAAAGAGCATCTGCGCGGCAAGGTATACCCAGTGAATGACTTCGGCTTGCAACATATGCGAGCAGTTCTTAGCCGCAATGAACGACAGATTACGTACATTGCCCACGAATATGGTGAGGTGGCGGTCGTCAAGGTTGGCGCAATGAATGTGAGTAGCATCAAATATACGGATGATAAGGCCGTCTCATGGACAAAAGGAGACGATCTCGCCTATTTCGAATTTGGATCAACTGTCGTTTTGCTAACTGAAAACGGCACGTTTGAGCCAGACCCCGCATTGAAGCTGGGGGATGCGGTGAAAATGGGACAACGTCTGGGTTGCTTTCGACATGATCCCAAAGCATAAGTGAATTTATCATAACAGGATTATAGCTACACATATGAGCATTGGGATCGGATGATGTTAAATTGCTCATATAAAAAAGGACCCGGCGTAACTGCCCGGGTCCTTTTTTGGAATTTATCCATTATATTCTTCACGCCTAAATCCGAAACAGCTTGTCCACCGTCCATAGCATTACCGGATCTCAGACGGACTTTTCCCCGTGTACTGCTTGAATTGGCGGCTGAAAAAAAAGATGTCACGGTACCCCAAAGCCTCTGCCACCTCGGTCACATTCATTCCGGCATGTAGTAATAGATGCTGTGCGCGCTCAATCCGCATGCTGATAATATGAGATTGCGCGGAAACACCCAGCAGCTCCTTGAATTTAATCGAAAAATAACGCGGTGACAGCCCCGCTCGTGCAGCCAAATCCTCGACGCGATGAGGAAGTCCCGGATGCTGACGCACGTAGTTGGCCGTTTCTCGGATGACCTCGGTGAGCTGGTTACTGGCTTGTTGCTCCTGAGGCTCCTTGCGGTCCGCACGCAGTAGATGAATCATCAGTTGTTTCAGGATCAGCTTGCCTTCCTCGTCAGCTCCGTAAGCACGCTCTAGGCGTAGTCTAACGTATCTGGCAAGCATATGCTCTACTTCGAACGTTTCCTCCAACATACGGTAGCTTGCAGGAATTAGCTTTGGTTGTTCGATAAGATCAAAATGAATATAGGTAAGTATGAGCGGCTTTTGCGGGTTATGCGTGGCACGGGTATCATCCCCCGGCTTGAACAGGAAGCAACTCCCCTTGCTCACCGGATACGACGTCCCGTTTAAGACCACTGTTCCTTCTCCGCTCCATACATAAAATAAATCATAGTTTGGTATCGGCTTCTCGCGTACCTGCCACTTCCAGCCCGGCTCGCACACAATTTTGGCGAAAGCCGACAACAGGATAAACGATGACGCAGATGTATCCAGCAAAATCTGCACCTCCTTTTGTTAATCTTTGGTTGTCCTCTATCCCGTTAATTTATAATATAAGCTCAGCGCCGTCATTAAGCAAAAAAATGCGCTTTTATGTTCCAGATGCTTTTGCGTGACGCTTACCGTGTGTAATGCTATAATATGTAATCAAAATGACTTGGAAGGATGAAACGGGAATGAATCCACTGGCAGCGCAGTTAAACCAAAACATTCAGACAGGCAACGAGCATGTATATCAAATGCTTTCTCTTTTAGGGAAAGAAATTTATTTCCCAAAAGAAGGGATTTTGAGTCAATCCGCAGAAGCAGGGAAGCTTGCTAAAAAGTACAACGCTACGATTGGCATTGCTACAGAAGGCAATGGTCCTATGCATTTGGAGGTCATTCAGGAAAAGCTGTCCGCTTACAATCCCAAGGATCTATACCCTTACGCTCCCCCTGCGGGCAAACCTGAACTACGTAGTGTATGGCGCGACAAAATGCTGAAGGAAAACCCTTCGTTGGCTGGAAAAAGTTACGGCCTTCCCGTAGTGACGAACGCGCTGACCCACGGTTTGAGCATCGTTGCCGACCTGTTCACGGATGAAGGGGATGCTGTTATTTACCCAGACAAAAACTGGGAAAACTATGAGCTGACTTTCGGTATTCGCCGTCATGGACGTTTGGTGAATTTCCCGTTGTTCACAGAGGATCAACGTTTTAATAGTGAAGGATTACGCGACGCGCTACTGGCACAGAAAGAATACGGCAAAGCGATCGTTGTGCTGAACTTCCCGAATAACCCGACAGGCTACACACCGGGAGTCGAAGAGGGTAAAGCGATTGTTGCTGCTATCCAGGAAGCCGCGGAAGCAGGCATCAATGTCGTAGTTGTGACGGATGACGCTTATTTTGGTCTGTTCTTCGAGGACTCCCTGCATGAATCACTATTCGGTCAGTTAGCTGGACTTCATCCGAGAATTCTACCAGTCAAAATTGACGGAGCTACCAAAGAAGAATTCGTTTGGGGCTTCCGTGTCGGATTTATTACCTTTGCTTCGGAACATCAGGATGTACTGAGCGCACTGGAACAAAAAACATTAGGGATTATCCGGGCAACGATTTCGAGCGGTCCTCACCCATCTCAAACCTTCGTCCTGGATGCCCTCAAGTCAACGGACTTTGAACAACAGAAGAAAGAAAAGTTCCAGATTATGAAGGGTCGGGCTAATAAAGTCAAAGCGTTACTCGATAGTGGAAAATACGGAGATGTATGGAGCTACTATCCTTTCAATTCGGGTTATTTTATGTGCCTCAAGCTGAACGGCTTGTCCGCTGAACGACTGCGCACACATTTGCTGGAACAATATGGGGTAGGGACGATTGCGCTGGGTGAATATGATCTCCGAATCGCATTCTCATGTATCGAGGAAGAGTATCTGGAAGACCTGTATGACATTGTTTACCGTGGCGCACAAGATTTGTTGAACGCCTAATATGTGACAGATTAAATATACATCATTAGCGGTATGCCGGATGTTGCGGCATACCGCTTTTTAATGAGCTGAACCATTGTAAGTCACACTTCGCAACAAACTATCCTTCAGCAGCGAGCAAAGATTTCTGTGCGAGTGGCAGCAGGATGACTACCTCGGTTCCGACTCCCGGCTCACTCTCATAGTGTATACTTCCGTTCATAGCTTCAATGATTCGAAAGGAGACGACCGTTCCCAGTCCCGTTCCTACCTCTTTGGTTGAAAAAAACAAAGTACCCACTCGCTCCAGATGCTCCTGACTCATGCCTTTTCCCGTATCCCTAATATGCAGACATGCCTTTTCTTCCTGAATCGCCAGCTTTATGTATACCCTGCCCCCATCATCCGCAGCTTCGATCGCATTTTTCGTCACATGTATTAACGCCTGTAACAGCTGATTACGATCCATATGTACGTATATTTCATTCCTTAGCTCAGTATACAGTCTTACGCCTTGCTTGGTCGCCATCGGTTTCAAAAGCAAAACAATCTGTTGAACCATGCCAGACAAATCCATCAGCTCTGTGTTCCCAATCTGTGGTCTGGATAAGTTCAGATAGTCGCTAATAATTCTTTCAGCCCGATCGACCTCTGCTAGTGCCAAAGCAATATATCTGCGATTTTTCCCTTCTAGCCCTGACTGAACCATTTGCAGGAACCCTTTAACCACGGTCAACGGATTCCTTACTTCATGAGCCATAGAGGCAGCCAGTTCACCTAAGGTATTCAGATGCTCAGCATATTTAATCTTTCTTCTCATTTCTTCCCGTTCCAAACTAAACTCCATCCAGAAAGAGGAGGCTCCAATGCTTAGGAATTGAATCACACCGAACCAGAGTATTGCCCGGATCAGCTCGACCTCATCCTTATCCAGCCTGCCATTGGCCCAGGAATGTATTAACAAAAATATAAGCATGGCAATATTGGTCCATATACTCATTAGCATATTCATGCCCACCCGAAGCAACATACTATTGAGCTGCATAAACTTTCTTCTCACCAAGAGAGGCCCCAAATAACACAACATCATGCTGGGAAAGCTCACCACCATAGACTCTGGATCTATATACATACGAGCCATCACCATCAGCGTTATATTCAGAAGCCCTGCCTTTGGACCAAAATATAAAACAGAAAGGATCAGAGGAACATATCGAAGGTCCCAATATAATCCATACCAAATGTACGAAAACATAATGCAAAGCACAGAAGACACACCCAGAACCCCTCCCATAAGCAACGGGGTATGTTTCCTATGCCGATGATCTGACAAAGCGCTATATACCAATAACGGTACAAACACAAGAAATATGTTCACGAGCAGCTTATCTACCAGCATCTCGTCTTTCCCACTTTCCAAGTGATAATGACTACGTACTTCTTCTATTCTCGATAATACGTGTCTTTTCCTCTATCCTCCCCTACATCTGATGAAAAATATAAGGCGATTCAGCAACATACCTGAGCATTGGCCCACGCAATCTGAAAATCCAATTCATAAGATACGATGTATCCTTTATCACAATGACCGAGAGGAGAATGAGCATGGGAGCAGAAGAAACAAGAGGCGGTTACGGTGGTTACGGCGCATTCACAAGCACAGGAACAATTCTGGTACTGTTCATTTTATTAGTTATCATCAGCAAAACGCTCTTTATATAAGCAGGCGGAAATCTGCACCCACGGCTACGATAACAGCGAGCGTACAAAAAAGGCTAATTCGCAGACAGCTCTTGCTGCTTGCGAATTAGCCTTTACTTTATTCACATAGATACAAATTACACTTCTTCCTCATCCTGACCGTCCAAACGCCATTTTTTGGCTTGAGCGCCTCGTAACAAGAACACTACTGCAACTCCCCCAAGCAGCGTGAGCAGTGTAGACAGTAGATCTTCCGTTCCTTTTGCCAGAAAAGGAAGCCACAGAACCACAGCAGCCGGCAACGTCAACCGAACAACAAAGTCGAGAAAAGACGCACGACGACTATGCGCAGGAATCGGATATAACTGAAGCCACAACGAATCCTTGTGATACTGCTTTAGTGAAGTAACCTGTACACCAATGAGGAATATGAAAAATAAATATACTGCAATCCCAATCCAGCTAGCATGGGTGATATATATAATTAACAACCCCAGAATTCCAAGCCGAATGACAATACCTGCTGGCTCTGTACGCAGGAATGTCTTAAACAGCAGGTAACGATACGCTCCCCTTCTGTTCCAAGGTATGTTACCTCCCAACCAGGACAGCCAACGACGTGGCGTCACTCTCTGCGTAAGGGCGGGCACATCGACAAACCAGCCCAAAGTGCGCATCACCCGAGCAGCCTGCATACCCTCTGTACGAATCAGCTTTTCCCAAGCCACTAGCAGCTTGACCGGAAAACGCAGAACAAGCACGTACACCACACCGACCAATATGATAAATGGCACGCTGTGTAGTGGAGGCTGCCATAGCCATGCGGCTACCATCAGCACAGCCAACACCCACCGAAGCAGACGATAGCCTACACTCCCGCCAATCGATACCATGCGAAGCTCTTGCCAGCCGCCGTAACTGAATAGCAGCTTTAACAGCACAAACAGTAGCAGGGTCAGTAGCAACGGCTTAGGCGCCGCATCACTGCGAATATACAGCGGCCACACGATAATAGACAGCAATAGCAAACCGAATATTTTATACACCACACCCCGAATCCGGCTGGCCTTAAAATAATGGTGCATCGCGTGCTCCTGTGGACGGAGGAAAACAATATCCGCTGCGTTTAAATACGTACGAAAGCTCGCATGAGCAATCGGAATAGCCACAATAAGCATGATCCAGCGGATGGGCAAATCCGGTGGAGTATGCATTAGTAGCGACGTGTACCATGCGGCAAAGGCAATCAGCGCAAAGCCGAAGACCACCGCCAGACCGCTTTGAATGACATAGCCCAGATAGGGCAGCACCTGTCCCCAGAACGCTACACGTCTTTCTTTATGCAAACGTTGCAAATCCATGCTCATTCCCTGCCCTGTACCAGCTCATAAAATGCATCTTCCAGCGGCATGCCCGGCTTACCCGCCTGTGCTGTCACTTCGTCCAGCGTACCCTGTGCAATAATGGCACCCTGATGAAGTACAATGAAACGATCACAATAATTTTCAATCGTGGACAAAATATGAGAACTGAGCAGAATGGACGAACCCGAACGCTTCATCTCTAACATAAAGTCAAGCAGGGAACGAATACCCAGCGGGTCCAAACCCAAAAAAGGTTCATCTATGACATACAACGGCGGTCCCGCTAAAAATGCGCACATAATCATCACTTTCTGGCGCATCCCTTTAGACAGATGCATCGACATACTCCCACTTTTATCCCGCATACGGAACAAGTCCAGCATTTGATCACTGCGCGTGCGGAAATCTGCTTCGCTAACTCCGTACGCTCTGGCCGTGAATTCCATATGCTCCATCACCGTCATTTCAGGATACAGCTCTGGAGATTCAGGTACAAAAGCAATGGCTCCCTGATATTCCTCGGGATTCTCATCCTGCTTATGCCCCTGCACACGAATTTCTCCGGCCTGCGGTGTCATCAGGCCCAAAATATGCTTCATGGTCGTACTTTTCCCGGCACCGTTCAGACCGATCAGTCCTACCATTTCGCCCGGTTTCACATCCAGCGAAATCTGATGCAGCACCGGGCGCTTGGCGCTATATCCGCCGGTCAGTCCGTTAATTTGCAACACAGGCTGTTGTTCCATGGCTTCCCCTCTTCTCCCTTACTCGTTCGGTTTTGATCCTTTTTCCTTCAGCCATCTTGGTGCACCCTTGTTTTTGCGATCACGCTCGCGCTGTGCTTTTCCTGCTTTGGACAAGGCTGCTCCTTTGCTCTTGCCTAGAGCTGAACCGTTCGCGGAATTTCTGCCAGGACGTCCGTTTTCGGCACGAACAGGTGCCTTACGGTTCTCCGCCGATGCTCCATTAGATAAGGATCTAGCCTCGGATGGTCTTACAGGTGCACGCTTGGCATCCGCCGGACGCGGCACAACTACTCGACCTCCATGCAACGCACGCTCTGCGATGTCAATGCCCAGTTCACGGGAGAACTTGCGCATGATGAACGTTTCACGGTCGGTGACAACCGATGCCACTAATCCTTTGCGTCCCATCCGTCCTGTCCGTCCTGCACGGTGAACATAAGCTTGACTATCCGTAGCCGGGTCAAAATGAATGACCATTTCAAGTCCCTCAATATCCAGACCACGAGCTGCCACATCCGAAGCGACCAGTACTTTGAGCTTGTCCTCGCGGAATTTGGCCAACACGTTGCTACGCGTAACTTTATCCGCATCTCCATACAAGGACGCCGTAGTCAGCCCCATATGCTTGAGCTTGGCTTCAATCTCCCCGATGGCATTGGTCGTATTCACGAACACCAGCGCTTTTCTCGGATTAAAATGACGCACCAGACGGCGCAGCATATCCACCTTATCCCGTTCTTCAGATACAAAGTAATAGTGTTCCAGTCCACTGGCCGTCTTCTGGTCGGGATCAATCCCAATTTCTACGTATTCACGCATCTCCCGTTTTGCCAGCAACTGAATCTCATCGTTCAGCGTTGCGGACAGGAATACCAATTGACGATCACGTTGGGCGGTGCCCAATATGTTGGTTACATCGCCTGCTCCACCGAGCTGGAACATCTGATCCACCTCATCGATGACGATGGCTGTAATATTGTGCATTTTCAGCTTTTTCGAAGCGATGAGTTCCCGTACACGTCCTGGTGTACCCACGACAAGCTGTGGATGATCCTTGAGCTTTTCGATTTGACGTTTGATAGCCGCCCCACCAATCAGACCGAGTACACGGATTCCGCGATGCTCTCCGTAGCGCTGACCCTCACGTACAATTTGCATAGCGAGCTCCTGGCTTGGAGCTAGTATCAGCTTTTGCGTAGCCTTTTTCTGTGGATCAATCGCTTGCAACAGCGGCAACAAATAAGCCAATGTCTTACCTGTGCCAGTTTGCGAGCGTGCCAATACATGCTTTCCCTTCATTATTTCCGGTATAGCCTCTGCCTGAACTGGCGAAGGCTGTGTAATTTCATGCTCAGTCAGTTTGTCCAACAGATCTTGTTCAACGCCGAGCGATTCAAAATTCAATGTCATGAAAAGGTCCAACCCCTATACGTAAATTCGTTACTCTCCATTATATGCGAAAATAGCCCTGTTACCAAATCACAAAAATAAAAGATGTCCCTCACCATAGCTAATGGCTTACGGGACATCTTTTATTTCTTATTCATCACACCATGACCCAGCCTATCGGTCAGTCTGGGAGCTAACTGATACAGCTTGAGAAAAGGAGATACCCACCGTGGCAGATTAACCTCCTCCTTGCGAAGCTCCATCGCTCTTACGATATGCCGTGCTACCTTATCTGGTTGTAGCATAAACCAGCTTACATTTCGAACATATCCTCCTGAAGGATCTGCCAGCTCAAAAAAGGGTGTGTCAATCGGCCCCGGATTAATCGTCGTTATAGTCACTCCACTCCCGCGCAACTCTTGCCGGAGCGCATTGCTGAAACCGAGCAACGCATGCTTCGTCGCCGTGTAAGAAGACGATTTGGCTGTCCCGATTTTCCCGGCCATTGATGCTACATTGACAATCTGTCCATGGCCCCGCTCTGTCATTTGCGGCAGAAACGCCTTGATGCAGCGAACAACACCCATGTAGTTCACGTCCATCATTTGTTCAAACTCCGTCAGATCGGTTTCATTAAAATACTCGAACTTTCCGTAGCCCGCATTGTTAAGCAATATATCGACCCGTCCGTACTGTTCCAATACTCGTGCAGCAACAGCCTCTACCTGCTCCTGGTGGGTGACGTCCAGTTGGATAAGCTCATGTCTGCCGCTGATTCCCGCAGATACTTGCTTCAGTCGCTCCTGCGAGCGTGCTGTTAAAATAGGAATCGCGCCCTTTTCGCTTAACAACTGAGCGCAAAGGGCGCCAATCCCACTAGATGCACCTGTAATCACAACTATCTTGTCCTGTAGTATACTCACGGTCATCCCTCCGCATTAAAGAAACTTGCTCCTTTAATATTAAGAGATCATCACCTGAATATCCAGCTCACCGATTCCTTCCACCGTAAGCGGAATATAAAGGGCACGCTGAGGCACAAAAGTGGTCAAGTTTTCTGATTTCATGACCTGCGGAGGCGTAATATCCACAACAATTCCCTGACTGGACAAAATCGTACTGGCATTCCCACTAATCATATTGCCCAATTCTGAAATTGCGCTTTTTCCCATCTCATCAATTTCAGTCAACACAAATCCGCCCATCATCGCTGATACCATACGTAGCGCCACCTGTTCATTCAGGCCGAACACAATATTTCCGCTAAGCTGTCCGGTCATCCCGATCATAATCCAGATGTGGTCGTCCACCAGCTCGACATTTTTCACACCAAGATTTCCGGGTGAAGGAGATACTTGGATCAATTGTTCAATGACCCGTCGCGCCGACTCCAAAAAAGGATTTATCACTTCTGCCTTCACGATCAAAGCGCCCCTTTACGATGGGCTTTTAGACACACAACAAAAGTCCCATTTAAATTAGAATTTTTTAATTAAATATTACTGTAAAACGAATCGATCCTCAATAAAATGCTCTCTATATCACTTATCGACAGCTACCCGGTAATTTTTTATAGCTAAATCACAAAAAAATGTGAATAATGTCCTATATCTTTACTTCTTACCGGTTTTAGATTGATTATTTTTGAAGGATATCAGGACTTTAGTCTTTATTTCCCAATATACCACACTTTAAGGTGCTCTGCTTCGATTCATTGCCCTTCCTGCTCGAATAACCTATAATTTAATGAAATAAAGCATAACAACGGTTTTACATATGAACCTATGGATTGGCTAAAAATATTCATTCTATACAGCTGCGACAAGATTAAGAAAAGAGAGGAGGAACTTCATGAACATCAGTCAACTTGAAACACTTATCATGATTTCCAAAACGATGAGCTTCCGCAAAGCCGGAGAACTTCTCAATTTGACGCAGCCGGCGGTGTCCGCTCAAATTAAAAGTCTAGAGGATGAGTTCAAAACCATTCTGATTGACCGCAACCAGCCTGTCACCCTGACCGACAGGGGAGCTGTTTTTTTGGAACACGCCGAGCGCATATTAGAGGTTGTTGAGGAATTAAGACAAAAATTATACGATCTAAACGAAACACCGCAGGGCCACATTGCGCTGGGCACCACAACATCCATCGCTATTCAAATTTTACCGCGCGTGCTTTCCTACTTTCAGGATCAGTTCCCTCTCATCAAAACCTCCATTCAATCCATGGCTTCCTCAATGATTTATCAGCAGGTGGAGAACGGACTTATTGATGTTGGCATCGGTTATCTGATTGAACGTAATCCCAATTTAAGCACTTCGGTTCTGTACTACGATTCCTTTGAACTAGTCGTGTCTCCTACTCATCCACTGGCCTCACAACCACATGCTACCATTGAAGCCCTTCGGGAAATTCCGCTGATTCTGCTCTCTCCCGATACGGTGGGACGAAAATTCGTGGATGATGTATTTAAAAAGCACCAAATCGTACCTCATGTCGTGATCGAGTTGTCCAGCAGTGAGGAAGTCAAACGGATGGTCGAAATTAATCTCGGTGCTGCCATTATTTCCAGACTGTCGGTCACTTCTGAACTGCGTGCAGGCACATTAAAAATGATCCATATTCCCGAGCTGGAAGTTAGTCATCCGGTAGGAGTGATTTATAAATCCGGCCGATATCTAAACTCAGCCATGCAGCAATTTTTAAGTGATCTGAAGGGGATGCCGGAGACGAATTTCACCAGTTCTGAATAACGTAATTCGCTATGAACACCATACGAAATATAAACCCTGATTACGAAAGGAAGACAGGCTATGAAATTTGATCTGCACACCCATCATTTCCGCTGCGGTCATGCAGACGGAAACATTCGAGATTACATTGAAGCAGGCATTCAGTCGGGCTTACAAGCGATTGGTATTTCGGACCATTCCCCTTTCCTGGGCAGCGAACAGGATCAGGCTTTTCCTAAAATTTATATGGCTAAGTCACAGCTTGCTGAATACGTTGAAGAGGTACAACAGCTTAAAAAGGAATACGAAGGCCGTATTGACGTGCTCCTCGGATTGGAAACGGATTATTTTCCTGATTTTGCTGAATTATATCGTTCCACTCTGGCTCCTTATCCATTTGATTACCTCATTGGGTCGATTCACAATGTCGAAGGGAACAGCATTTTTAACCGTAACCGTTGGAACAAATTAAGCGACGCTCGTAAAATCGAGGTCAAACAAGCCTACTATGCGCTCATTCAGGAATCTGCGCGAAGCGGCATGTTTCAAATTTTGGGTCATATTGACGCAATGAAGGGAAACTTTCCTGCCTTTTCAGACATTCCTGCCGATGAAGCCATTGATGAAACCTTGCAGGTAATTGCGGAATCCAATGTGGCGATTGAAATTAACACTTCGGGTAAAACCAAGCTGAGTGGTGGATGGTACCCGTCTGCTTCTATTTTAGAAAGAGCGCACCATTTTGGTGTGGAGGTTACTTTTGGTTCGGATGCCCATAAGCCTTCGCGGGTAGGCGATGACTGGGAAGAAGTAAAGGCAATGCTGAAGGATATCGGCTTCCGGGAATGGGTCTATTTTAAAGAAAAACGTAAAATTCCTGTGGCGCTTTAAAATTTGTTTAAGTTGGGGATCGCCGCTCCGCAAATCATTTGATCTTACGAACGCTGCTGCAATGGGATTGTTGGGGATTATAATTTATAAGGTGATAATTCCATTGCAAAGGCGAACGCTTAGCAAGATTATGACATCTATGTGTGAGGAGAATTACATATGCACTTGGAAGATCCTATGGGCAAGCTTAAAAAGCTAAAGCATGACATCACGCGATTTATGCTCATCTATAAATTTGCGCTCGACGAAATGGAAACCAAGATTGAAATATTAAAGCAGGAATTTCAAGCATTGCACGATTACAGCCCTATTGAGCATACCAAATCACGCCTTAAATCTCCTGAGAGCATCATGAATAAAATGATTCGTAAAAATAGCGAGTTATCGCTGGATGCTATCAAAGATCATATTAAGGATATCGCAGGTTTGCGTATTACTTGCTCTTTTATTTCTGACATTTATGATGTCAGTAACATGCTTCAGAGACAAAGTGACTTGAAGGTACTGGAAATTAAGGATTACATCAAGAATCCCAAGCCGAACGGTTACCAGAGCCTGCATTTGCTGGTTCAAGTTCCTGTATTCATGTCGGATTGTGAGGAGCTAGTCTGCGTAGAAGTGCAAATTCGAACCATTGCGATGGATTTCTGGGCCAGCCTAGAGCATAAAATCTTTTATAAATACAACCAGTCTGTGCCCGAAAACCTGACACGTGAATTAAAGAACGCAGCAGATTCCGCTAATGCTCTCGATCTTCAAATGGAGCGACTGCATCGTGAAATTAAGGAGATTAAAGACGCTAGAGGTGAAGAGGACTCCATAGAGGAGCTTCGGAAGATTATGATTAATAATCAGCAAATTACGGTGCCGGCCAATTTCTTGAAGCTTCTAGGAGAGTAAGATTAGGCGGTGCTCCACCACTATGCGAATGATTTGATCTTATGATCGCTGTTGCAACGGGATTCACTGGATGGTATAAGCCCTTTAAAGGGTAGAATCCCATTGCTAAGGCGAACGCCTGCGCTTCTCCAGATTCAAATTCTACACTCCTGTTCAAATTCATCTGACCCCTCAGGTCATGCGACTCCACTACAGCCTATGATCCTCCTCTTTTTACTTAATTGTTAGATGAACTATGTAACTAAGAGCACTTCATCAAACTCTTTTCATTCGCCCTGTATCCTTAACAGTCATTATTTCGTCTACCTTAATAAAAACAAACTTATAAGGAGTGATGTAAGTATGAAAAAGATACTTGTTTTGGGTGGAACGCGCTTTTTTGGCAGGAGACTGGTGGAACGTCTGCTGGAGAGTTCCGAGAACTCCGTTACCATCCTCACACGGGGCCAAGCAAGCGATTCGTTTGGTGACCGCGTTAAGCGAATCTATGCAGACCGTACCGATCGGCAAGCGCTCGCTGAGGCGGTAGGTGAGCAAGTGTGGGACGTTGTTTATGATAATATTTGCTTTTCTCCAGATGAAGCCAGCGAAGCCTGCCGCATTTTTGATGCTAAAGCTAAGAGGTATATTGTGACCTCCAGCCTATCCGTCTATGATTCGAGCCCGGAAGTGCTGACAGAGAGCATCTTTGACCCTCAGGCTTACCCGGTTCGCAAGGGCGGGAAGGACGATTTTACATATCAGGAGGCTAAACGGCAGGCAGAAGCAGTTTTTATGCAGCAAGCTACATTCCCTGTAGTTGCTGTTCGTTTTCCGATTGTATTGGGGACAGACGATTATACGAAAAGACTTCATTTTCATATCGAACATGTTCGTGAAGGAATAGAAATCGGAGTCCCTAATTCCGCAGCACAAATCTCATTTATTCGTTCCGATGAAGCCGCAGATTTTCTGTTTTGGCTTGGTCACACTCCTTTAACAGGGCCTGTAAATGCTTGCTCCGACGGTACAGTGAGGATTGGAGAGATCATTTCGATCATTGAGCAGGTAACGGGAAAACAAGCTGTGATGAAAGAAAAAACAGCAGACGAGCACATGTCTCCATTTGGTATTACACAATCGTGGTACATGGATACGTCCAAAGCCCAGTCAGAGGGGTACTCATTTCTCTCCCTACATGAATGGCTTCCAGAACTGGTAACCAGCCTGCACCGTTCTTATAAATCATAAAAAAAGAGGACCCGAAGCTTCGGGTCCCAGCAATATATATATAATTCAAAGGGGGTCATGTCTATGTTGTACCCACTCTATGTTAAAGTAACTTTGCATTTATGTTTCATTTTTGTAACAAACTGAAATACAAATGAGCCCAGCCAAGGCAAGAAGGCCACTCGCCGCCACAGAGATAGAGAATGCCCTGATATAATCTGACAATTTAGCTTCTGAAAGCGTGTGATGAAGCGAGGAAGAGAACAAGAACCCAATCAAAGCGACTCCCAACGAATTAGCCAAGTACATAAAGGTCGTGAACAAGCCTGAGCCCGTTCCTGCCTCTTCAGCCGATACAGCACCTAGGACGACATGAGCCAGTGGCGTTGTGGCCATCCCGAGACCCAAACCATATACACCTAGTATCATGATATTTTGAATATGAAATAGGTGGAACGCATCTAGATGTAACGATCCAATGAGCAGAAAGCTACAAATCCCCATGATTAGCATACCTGATTTCAGCACCTTGCTCCCCCACCTCTTAACCAGCCTGGACGACCATAATGAGGTAAGAAAAAAGCCAACACCTAGCGGTAAAAAGACCATACTTGTGGATCGAACACTGTATTTCAAACCGGATTGTACATAATAATTCAAAATAAAGAAGAACGAAAACATACTAAGATAGATGACAATTACCGTCAATATCCCTGCGCCGAATGAACTCTTTCTAAATATAGATAGACGAATAAAAGGCGAGCCTCCCTTCTTTTCTTTTCCCATTTGCGTAATTATAAAAGCAACCAAAACCAGAATGGACAACAGCAGACAACCCCATGTCCATGAAGCCCAGCCCTGCTTTTGTCCGGTTGTCAACGGATAGACAAACAACAATAAACCAAGAAGCAACAGAAAGGCCCCTGCCCAATCCATGTTTGGCACGGATCTGCCATAGGATTCCGAAATAATAGGACAAAAGAGTAACACTAACAGCCCAAAGGGAACATTAAAAAAGAAAATAATACGCCAGCCCAGGCCAAAAAGGTTCCAGTCTACCAAAAATCCACCCAGAATTAAACCAAGTGTAAACCCAACCCCAATGATAGCTCCATAAATCGCAAATACCAGCCCTTTCTCTCTGGGAAGAAAGCTGCTTTGCATGATAGATAGAACCTGAGGTTGAATCATGGCAGCTGATATCCCTTGAAGCACACGGATCATAATGACTAATGTAGGGTGCGATACGATCCCTCCTAACAAAGCCATTAATGTAAAACCCAACACCCCGATGCATAACATGCGTCTTCTACCATACATATCTCCTAGTTTGCCACCCAATATCAAGGCCACAGCCAATCCCAGAGAATAGCCCGTAAATATGAGCTGTGCCTCCGAAAAGCTGGCGTGCAGGTCCGCCTGCATCATCGGAAGGGCAACCTGCATCATATAGGTATTCAATGAAATCAACAAAGTGGGAAGTAAAATAAGAGCTAATGCGTACCAGCGACGCGAGTCTACCTGCTGTACTGCTTGAGGATTAGTCATGGATATGGCAAAACGATCTTTCATGGTAGTTCCTCCAACTCTATAATGGTTATCTTTGATCTTTTCATTTCTCATCTCAACTTGATAACCATTATCATCTATAAAGGAAGGAGGCTCTACCTACGGAGGTATTTTCTATCCCTATAGAAGGAGCACAAATGCAAAATCCTCCAAACATGATGGACATGCTTGAAGGATTGGTTTCATTAAGATTTATTCGAAAATGTATCTGGGTTACGTATTTTCTTGATATATTCGCTAGGATTACAACCATAATACTTTCGAAAGGTTGTCGTAAAATTGCTGGCGTTGCTGTACCCAATTGAAAAGGCAGTCTCTCCAATGTTTAATTGTTCAACTTCCAAGTACCAGAGTGCTTTTTCCATTCTTTGCTTACGCACCATTTCAAAAATAGTCATTCCGAATAAATGGGGGAATCCCTTCTTTAGCTTGAATTCATTAAGCCCAACCTTTCGGGCCAGCGCTTGAATAGACAGGGGATGTTCAAAATGAAGAATGACGAATTCACGAGCCTTTTGGAGCTTGGATATATCTTCACGACTTATAAAATGGCTTGTACCCCTTATTTCATGTCCATCCATCTCCCCAAATAATGCAATAAACTCCATTGCCTTGCTTTCCATGTATAACCGTTTCATCGTCCCATTGTAGTTGCAATGTATCATGTCAAAAACACACTTATGCATGGCTGGCGTATCCGCATAAGAGTCGATATTCCCCTTGTAACGCTGTAACCATGTTTCCATGCTATGCTTTTCTGCGATATCTCCGGCATAATGAAAAAGCTCTTGTGGAGAACATCGTATTTCCAGCATTTGATGGCGAACTCCTGCCTTCTTTTCCTCATAAACCAGTTCATCCTCTAAATATAAAACATTCCCGGTCAAACGATTGGTATGACTTTCTTTGCCGTTCCATTCACAGTATATTTCACCGTTTAAGCAATAGCTGAGTTCAAAGAGCGGACAAGCCTCCTGAATATGAAGCTTCATATTCTGTTCAAAGGTAAGATCCGTGACCACGATTTCCATACCTGGGCGAATCTGTGTGCGTGTCATGCTTCCCTTGCCCATATGCGGGGGAAGCGTGAGTTGTTGCTCCCATTTTTTATGATGAATACGACCATCCACAAGCTCCGTGAATTGGTCAAATAAATGATGAATGTCTGCACTCCATATATTCAAAGCCAATATCAGCCCTTCTTTCCTGTTCAGTCCTAACTATAGAATAACAAAAAAAGAGGACCCGAATCATCGGGTCCCAGCAACATTTATTATTCAAAAGGGGGTCATGCCTGTATTGTACCCGTCCTGTGTTAGAGTTGTTTTGCAGTTATATTTCATCTTTGTAACAAAATATTCCACTTCCATTTCTAGGCATAATCCCCTTGGGTCATCGAAAATACCAATACACTCGGCACCTCTCCTGAGGGATCATAAGCACCAATTGTACGCAGCAGGCGCATCTTATTCTTAATAAGTACGCGCATGGAAGCCTGATTATCCTCTTGGCAACGACTTTCGATCCGCTTGAGCTTCAAAGATCCGAAACCAAAATTCAGCATTTCTCCAACCACTTCTGTAGCCAGCCCCTGTCCCCAAAAAGGACGATCCAGAATATAGCCCAGTTGTGCCTCACCCGTTCTTTCATTCCATTGCTGAAAAGAGACGATACCGAGCAACGGTGAGGAGGTAAGCTCATTGGATTCACCAAGTAGATTGCTTTCTCCTGTATTTCTCTGATGCCATTCCACCGCAAAATGCAGGGAATCTAGTGAATCAGCAGATATTTTAATTTGCGCAACCAGACGCCGCATTCGTGTATTGACTGGTTTGCGAATTCGATTCACATATTGGATCACCAATGGATCGGATAGAATCCGTTCCAGCGCGGGATAATCCTCCGTTCTTAGCTGGCGCAATCGGACTCGGCGGGTGTAAAGCTCCGGTAGCCCAAGACGAAGCATTTCTCTGGTCAGCACAATGTTCCCCCCTGCGGATGGATTGGCTTTTAGAAATGAATGTTTCCATACTTAATCCAGGTCCTGAATCCCGCGGTAAATTCCTGTGCGCAGCTCTCGAATATAATACGGCAAAGAAGGCACAGCAGCTTCCTCCGCTTGTTTTACCGCCAGTTCTATATCATAAGGTACACGTACAAAATGAATGGAGAAGGACGTAGGCTGCTCCTCTCCCATCTCGCCCTCTAAAATGCAGTAGGAAGCCTGCGTAACATCCAACGGATTCCCGACACTGCCGACGTTAAAAAGGGTTTTTCCCTGAAAATGCTGGATAAAAGCATTGTGCACATCACCATATCCCACAACATCTGGAGCAAAAGCAACTTTTCCATTTTCTTCTGCTAACGGATCGAACATGGCAAGCCGTTTTTCCGGCTCATCCCACGGCTGCACACGGTGATATACACTTTGCGGCGAGGCATGCACCAGACGGATACGGCGTCCGCTCATTCTGAAATCATAATGAAACGGTAACTGTGCCAAATACTGCACTCGTTCTGCCCCCAAGCGCTCGGCTTGCCAGCTAAAATTGAGATCATCCGTAATACTAACCAGCTCATCCCAATTCCCCCGCACGACCACTTCACAACGTTGACGGACAGCATCCAGAACCTCGCACGGGCTAGGCCCTTTGCCGATCAGATCCCCCAAACAAAACACACGGCTAATGCCTCGGGAAGCAATATCCTCCAGCACCGCCTCACAGGCAGGCCAATTGCCATGAATATCTGAAATGACAGCAATACGATCCATCTGAACCTCACTCCTTTGTCCAAAACGACTACATCTCTACACTACATTCAAGCCATCTTTATGTAGTTCCAACATATATGATAAAGATGAAAAAAAGATCATGGCCTATTGGCCGGATTTTAGCGTAATGACACTAAGCTCTGGTCTGCACAGCACGCGAATCGGCAAATGTGTCATGCCAATGCCTCGGCTGACATACAGCGGCATTCTCTCTGTTCCCACATGAAATAACCCCTGGATGTACTTGCGTCCACCCGGAGGCGGCATTGGTGCTCCAATGACCGGCAAGCGTACCTGTCCTCCATGCGTATGCCCCGACAGTTGAAGATCAAAGGACATTTGCGCCGCTACATCTGCATAGTCCGGCTCATGCATCAGCAGCAGCTTGCACATCTCATCAGGTAGCCCGTGAATGGCACGCTGCGGATTGGGCTTGCCCATGATGTTATCCTCTAAACCGACCATGGCTACACGCTGTCCCGCAAGCTCTACAATCGCATGCTCGTTTCTCAGCAGTGTAAATCCGGTTTTAGGGTATAATTCCTGAACTCCGGCTGGTAAGCCTCTATAATCATGATTGCCCAGAATAGCAAATTTGCCAAGTGTGGCGTGCATCGAAGCCATAACTGGAACAGCAGCCTTCATGGATACTGCATAGTCATCTACAATATCGCCTGTAAAACAGAGCAAATCTGGCTTCAGACCTGCTATACGGTCCGCAAGCTCGCGCAGATCCTGCTCATCCATATGAAAACCCAAGTGCACATCACTGAAATGTACGACCCTGATTCCGTCAAAAGCAGACGGAAGACGAGGGAGAGTCAAGTTGAAGCGTGTAATTTCCAAATGATTAGGCTCCCATAAGGAAGCATATCCTCCAGCCAGAAGCGCGGTTCCGGCTGTGGCTAAAGCCGCCTTTTTCAAAAAATGACGGCGCGAAGGATTGGCTGGTTCATTTGAAATGGAACGCCGCGAAGAACCGGGAGGGATAGCGGCCCCCTGATGCGGGCCATCCTGACTCTCGCGGCGGGTGTGCGGCGTCTTCTCCATATGCGTTCCCCCTTGCGATCTATTCCTTGATCTCACTTTTTAGAAATTCTTACTGTCCAGAAGCTTTAGCGATGGGTGGACAACCACTGCTCCGCATAGTCTACCAAATCACGTTGCCTCGCGAAAAAACATGAAGCCTCTCCAATGTTCACTCGCGTAAAGGCTGAGGGACAGTCCCGTTCAAAATCAAGTCCCAGCTTCTCAAAGTCATCTGAGGTAATATTAAAATCCTGAAAAGATACCCACGCTTTTGCTCCATCCACCATCATAGGAGCTTGATGCGTGATCACTTCTCGTCCATTATAGGCTGTTCGATATTCCGCCAAATGCAAGGACGTGTTGCTGTCATGTCCGCAGCCCAACAGCAGCACATAGGCATCTGCCTCATACAGCTTTGCCAAGGGCGAATGCTCACCCAGCCCATAGTCGAGCTGATGATCTGTCAGTAATCCCAAAGCAGCAGGTCCACGTGCCGCCAGAGAAACATGCGGATGCCCGCTGCGCTTGGTTCCCGGCAGGCCACGGAACGTTTCTACAATGATGCCCATCCCCCCGGTCAGCGTCCAGGCCGGATTATAAGCGGGCATTTCCTCGCGTACCAGTTCCCACCATGACTCATCCAGAGGCGGGTTCATCCAGGTCGAAGGATCAGTCAAGTCATGAGACTGTGTCGGCATCACCAGCGTCCCTTCCGGGCCAACCGCTTCGGTTAGCGCGGCAAGAATGGCCGAGGCTCCGCCTGGAACAAAGCGCCCAAAGCTGCGCATCGACGAGTGAACAAGCAATGTCATGCCGCTCCGAACTCCCAGCTCCTTTAATCCCTTCATGACATCCGACCTAGTGACAGGTCGATTCGTTATCGGTTGCACAGTCACCTGTCCAGCCTCCTTTTCTCCAAAAACGATACACAATACCATAATTATACCATAACTGCTATCCGCGCTCCTTCCTCCATGTTACCCTCCATCTTTTCTGAGCGCAAAAAAACAGGCTTTCTCCAGTTTGAGAAAAAGCCTGTTTGGGCAAACCTATTCGCTGTCTAGTGCTATACAGTCAGCCAGCTCTTGAACATATGCTTGGTCGTTTCCTTATTCATTTCGGCAATAGAAGTTGTCAACGGAATGCCTTTCGGGCAAGAACGTACGCAGTTTTGCGAGTTCCCGCATCCTTCCAGCCCATCGTCCGTCATCAACGCCTCCAGCCGCTCTTCTTGATTCATTTCCCCTGTCGGATGGCTGTTAAACAGGCGAACCTGAGATATCGCCGCAGGTCCGATGAACGTCGTCTTCTCGTTGACGTTCGGGCAAGCTTCCAGACAGACACCGCAGGTCATGCACTTGGACAGCTCATACGCCCACTGACGCTTTTTCTCTGCCATTCTAGGACCAGGGCCCAGATCGTAGGTACCGTCAATCGGAATCCACGCTTTGACCTTCTTGAGCGCGTTAAACATCCGGCTACGGTCGATGACCAAATCCCGAACTACCGGAAACGTGCTCATCGGCGCGATCGTAATCGGCTGTTCCAGCTTATCGACGAGCGCTGCACAGGCCTGACGCGGCTTGCCGTTAATCACCATGGAGCATGCTCCGCATACTTCCTCCAGGCAATTCGACTCCCAGCATACCGGGGCCGTCTCTTTACCGTGGCTGTCCACCGGGTTACGCTGAATTTCCATCAGCGCGCTAATCACATTCATCCCCGGACGATAAGCCAATTCGAATTCTTCCGTATAGGGACTGGCTTTAGGATCAGCTTGACGGGTCACAACGAACTTCACTGTTTTATTCGACTTCACTGCTTGCTCCGACATCTAAATACACTCCCTTCCGTTATTTGTTCTTGGAATAATCCCGAATACGCGGCTTGATCAGCGAAACATCCACCGCTTCATACGAGATTTGTGGTCCTTCCGGTGTCCAATCCGCAATCGTTGTTTTCAGGAAATCCTCATCGTTGCGATCCGGGAAGTCTGGTTTGTAATGGGCCCCGCGGCTTTCGTTGCGCAGTAGCGCACCTTTGGTCATCGCTTCAGCCAGCTCCATCATATTCCACAGTTGCCGTGTAAACGCCGCACCCGCATTGTTCCAGCGCGAAGCGTCATTGATGTTAATGTTAGAGTAACGCTCCTTCAGCTCCTTGATCTTGTGGATCGTAGCTTCCAGCTTGTCATTATAACGAACCACAGTCATGTTGTTCGTCATCCACTCGCCCAGCTCTTTATGAAGAACATAAGCATTTTCTTTTCCGTCCATATGCAAAATACGCTCATATTTCTCCGTCTGCTGATGAACTGCCGCATCAAATACGGAGGTAGCTATATCCTGTGCAGATTTTTTCAAGCCCTTGATGTATTCCACAGCCTTAGGTCCAGCCACCATCCCGCCGTAAATGGCTGACAGCAACGAGTTCGCACCCAAACGGTTCGCACCGTGATATTGGAATTCACACTCACCAGCCGCGAACAAGCCCGGTATATTCGTCATCTGATTGTAATCGACCCACATACCGCCCATTGAATAATGAACAGCCGGGAATATTTTCATCGGGATTTTGCGCGGATCGTCACCGACGAATTTTTCATAAATTTCAATAATGCCGCCCAGCTTTACATCCAGTTCTTTCGGGTCCTTGTGGGACAGATCGAGGTAGACCATGTTCTCGCCATTAATACCCAGTCCATCATCAACGCATACACTGAATATTTCACGTGTCGCAATATCGCGAGGGACCAGATTTCCGTAAGCCGGATACTTTTCTTCGAGGAAATACCATGGCTTGCCGTCCTTATACGTCCAAATACGACCGCCCTCTCCCCGTGCCGACTCGGACATCAGACGCAGCTTGTCATCACCTGGTATAGCCGTCGGATGAATCTGGATAAACTCACCGTTCGCATAGCGTACGCCTTGCTGATACACCGCACCGGCAGCTGTGCCCGTATTAATGACGGAATTCGTGGTTTTACCGAAAATAATCCCGGGGCCACCAGACGCCAAAATAACTGCATCCGCCGCAAAAGTCTTCACTTCCATCGTACGCAAATCCTGCCCGCAAATCCCTCGACAGATGCCTTCATCATCCAGTACAGCCTGTAAAAACTCCCAGTTCTCGTACTTGGTCACCAAACCCGCAGATTCCCAGCGCCGTACCTGCTCATCGAGAGCGTACAGAAGCTGCTGTCCTGTCGTCGCACCGGCAAAAGCGGTCCGATGATGCTGGGTACCGCCGAAGCGGCGGAAGTCCAGCAGTCCTTCCGGTGTCCGGTTAAACATGACGCCCATGCGGTCCATGAGATGAATGATCCCCGGAGCCGCTTCGCACATCGCTTTTACCGGAGGCTGGTTGGCCAGAAAGTCCCCGCCATAGACTGAATCATCAAAGTGAATCCAGGGTGAGTCTCCCTCACCCTTGGTATTTACCGCACCGTTGATGCCGCCTTGAGCACAAACGGAGTGGGACCTTTTGACCGGAACCAAAGAAAATAAATGAACGTGAACTCCCGCCTCTGCCGCCTTGATCGTAGCCATTAGACCTGCCAGACCGCCGCCCACGACAATAATGTTGGATGCTGCCATTTCTGCTCACTCCTTTTTTTTAGGATTTTAACCAAATCCCCTTTTACGTTTGAAAATAGAATCTCAACACGATATATAATTGATATGAGTCGTTTATAGTAGCTGTTTAAAAGCGCCGCATTGCACCAAGGCAGTTGCCGTTTCCTGAAATTCCGCGCTGCGGAATGCAAGCAGGGAAGCGATGAAGCCGATAGACACCACCACGAACAGGGTCATACAGATATAAGAAGATACTTTTTGCGCACGTGGTCCCACGGTAATCCCCCAACTAACCATAAATGCCCACAGTCCGTTAGCAAAGTGAAAGGATGCCGAAACGACACTGATTAAATACAAAATGAAATAAACCGGGTTCGTCACGATGCCATGCATGACTCCGCCTAGCTCCTCATGGGTTACATTACCCAGAGCCACCTGAAAGCGCGTGTCGTATACGTGCCAGATAATAAATACAAACGTAATGACGCCGGAAATACGCTGGAACAGAAAGCGCCAGTTACGTGAATAGCCGAATCTTTTGACATTCGGGTCAGCCTGATAAGCAATATACAAGCCATAAATTCCGTGGAACAGTAATGGCAAGTAGATGAATAACGTTTCTAGCACAATAACCAGTGGCAAACCATTCAGGAAGGCCACGCTGCGATTAAATCCTTCCTTGCCGCCCTCCACCGCTGTGAAGTTCGTCACCAAATGCTCAACAAAAAATAGAGCCAGCGGAATGACGCCAAGAAGCGAATGCAGCTTTCTGGAATAAAATCCTCTCATCTAGGTCATGCTCCCTTCTCCCAATAATAGCGTTTTCAATAGTAATATAACATATAAATTGACAGTTTCCGACAGGAAATGTCCAACAAGGTGTCCCTTATAAGGAAAAACAAAAGTGTGAACATCTTGTGTCGCTTTCATGTTACTCCTTTTCGGCTTATAATGGAATTGCAATATACGTATTAATTATTATGTCTTTTTTGCATATAGAGAGGAAGTGGATGATTTGTTTGAGGATTTGAACGCTTTTGCCGTCATTGTCGAGCAGTCCAGCCTGAATAAAGCCTCCAAACTGCTGAATCTGTCCCAACCTGCCCTGTCTCGCAAAATTGCGAAGCTGGAGGAAGAGCTGGGTGTGAATCTCTTTGATCGTCGGGGCAAACGGCTCGAAATTACGTCCACTGGCCGATTTGTTTATACATTCGCGCTAGAGCAACGGCAACGACAGCTTCGCTTCTTACAAAAGCTGTCCCAGCACAAAAATGAAGCCCAGAGTATGCTTACACTCGGGGCTAGTCTCACGACACTCCAAACGACGCTGCCTACCCTCGTCGAAGCTTTCATGAGCAAGCATCCTCAAACCGAGCTAAAGCTGCTCACCGGTAAAACCCATGAAATCGTCGCCTTTGTACGTGACAAAAAAGCAGACGCCGGTATTGTCGGGTCTGCCATTCATGAAGCCGGACTGCGTTGCATTCCGCTATTTGATGATCATTTGGAGCTCGTTGTTCCCATTGGACATGAATTAACCGTCAAGACAGGAACGGCCTCGATGAAAGATCTGCAAGGATTGCCGATGATTATTTTCTCCAAAGGAACCTGGTACCGCAGTCTGACGGATGACTTATTCCAGCGCAGCGGCATCATGCCGGATATCCGCATGGAAATCGACTCCTTCGAGGCAATTGTACGCCTGCTTCCAACCTGTAAGGCTTCTGCCTTGCTACCCAAATCCTATTTGCGCAGCGAACTATTACGGGATAATGGACTCACTGCATTGTACTTGCCCGATTTGAAGGAGACACGCCGAACGACCTCCCTCATTTACTCGGAGACGACCGATCTCGGTCCGACAGCACGACGCTGGATTAGCGAGACACGGGCGTCGTTTGCAGGTTACCGTATGGTGTAGAGGGTTTAATCCTCTTCATTAACATTAACAACCTCATCCTCAAAGCGACCGATATTGTCATTCGAACCGATGATGACCATAATATCATCTGCTTTTAGCCGATCCATAGCCGTCGGTGCGATCAGGATACCGTTCGCCGTATGAAGCGCCACAACGCTACAACCAAAGCGGGTACGGGCATTTAGCTCTGCTAGCGTTTTGCCATTCAGACATGCAGGTACATTGAGTTCCACAATACTGTATTCCTTAGACAACTCCAAATAATCGAGCAAATTAGGCGTGACTAGCTGGTGAGCCACCCGGATACCCATATCCCGTTCTGGATAAATAATCCGGTCCACACCGAGCTTTTCTAACGCACGCCCGTGCAGCACAGATATGGCTTTGGCTACAACTTTTTTCACACCCAGCTCCTTCAGCAAAATGGCGGTGAGGATGCTTACCTGAATGTCATCACCAATAGCAACAATGCCACAATCGAAATTACGGATGCCCAGTGATCGCAACGAGTCTTCATCGGTAGCGTCCGCCACGACAGTATGTGTCAACATCTCACTCATACTGTCCACAACATCCTCATTCCGGTCAATGCCTAGCACTTCGCACCCCATATCCACCAATTGCAAAGCCAGGCTTGAGCCAAACCGCCCCAAGCCAATAACTACAAACTGCTGCGTTTTCATATCTACTCGAAAACTCCCTTATCTGAATCAATTTCATAAATGAGGATTTTGCACAAATCCCATAAGCGACTTCCAATGAAGAAGATATAGAACGAAATGGTTTAGTTCGTCTATATCTTGACTTCGAAGCGACTGGTATCGAATTTTGCAAAATCCTGAAATGATTAAACCAACGAAATGTATATGAAATGATTCATCCTATAATCATTTTGCCTTCCGGATGACGATACAATTCTTTACCCTTTTTCGGCCCCAGTGCATAAGCTAGCGTGAGTGGCCCCAGTCTACCTGCAAACATCGTCAGGGTAATCACCAGCTTGCCTATGACTGTCAAATCAGGTGTAAGCCCCATCGACAGCCCCACCGTACCAAACGCAGACACCGTCTCAAACAAGATCATCAGAAAATGATGATCTTCGGTTGCCGACAAAATCATGGTCACCCCGATCACGAACAGCAACCCCAGCAGTGTGATGGTCAAAGCCTTGTAAATTCGTCCCTGCGCAAGTCGGTACTTGAACAGTACAATATCTTCCCGCCCCCGCAGCATCGAAATCACTGCTCCAATGAGCAGGGCGAATGTTGTGGTCTTAATCCCGCCTCCAGTAGAGCCAGGGGAAGCCCCAATAAACATGAGTATGATGATAAAAAACTGCGTAGCCTGCCGCAAGCCTGCGATGTCCAGCGTATTGGCACCTGCGGTACGGGGAGTAACGGACTGGAATAAAGATCCCAGTAGCTTACCACCCCAATCAAGCGAGCCAAGAGTCTTTGGATTCGTAAACTCAAATACAAAAATCACGAGCGTGCCGACTACAATCATAGCGCCCGTCATGCTGAGTACCACCTTGGTATGCAAGGACAGTCTCTTGCGCTTGCGATATTCTGCCAGGTCTGACATCACTACAAAACCAATGCCGCCAGAAATAATTAGAAACATTGCGGTAAAATTAACAATCGGATCATATAC
Source organism: Paenibacillus sp. SER-28 (assembly GCF_052906305.1). Taxonomy (NCBI): domain Bacteria; kingdom Bacillati; phylum Bacillota; class Bacilli; order Caryophanales; family Paenibacillaceae; genus Paenibacillus; species Paenibacillus sp. SER-28. Next base: position 55,937 of record NZ_JBRECM010000012.1, read on the forward strand.
ATAACCTGTCAAGCTGCGAAATTCACCGAATAAATCAAAACCAGCATTGTTAAACATGGAGATGGCATGCCAGATTCCAAAATAAATCGCCCTGCCTACGGGCATATCAAAGGACCAGCGAACCGAGAATATCGTAGCGCATACGCCTTCAATAACCAGTGAGTACAGTAATACCTTACGGATTAACCCGACAATTCCCTCTACAGAAGTCTGATTCATCGCTTCCTGCAAAATGAGACGCTCCCGCAAGGAAATCCGACGCTTGAACACCAGCGCGATTAAGGTAGCCATGGTCATAAAGCCCAGGCCGCCGATCTGAATGAGCGCGGCGATAACAACTTGACCAAAGGTTGTAAAAAAGGTCCCTGTATCCTTAACGACAAGCCCTGTAACACAGGTCGCAGAGGCGGCAGTAAACAAAGCGTCTATAAACGCAAGTGACTTTCCTGTTGTATTGGAGATCGGCAGCATTAACAATAAACTACCTATTAGAATGATAATGGCAAAGCCCGCAACGAATATCTGCGGTGGAGAAAGCCGGAGCCAGCTTGCATTGGGATTCATCTATTCATCACTTCTCTCCTAATCCTTAAAACTATAAATCAGTGATTTAATACGGTGTAAGCTCGCTACGCGTTCCATTTGATCTTTCGATCGTCGTTGCCCCTGAATTTTTTGATTTTTCCAAACCTTAGTTAACTGTAATTAGCATTCCCTGAATACAGGAAGAATGCATGTCAAGCACTACTCGGCTCCTGTGCTATTGGCGGGCAGTAGCGAAGGGGGCAGAATTGTTCTGAAGAAGCGAAGCGTTTGCCTTTATCTCCGGATTTTAACCATTAAAGGGGGTATACAATCAAAAAATCCGGGGATAACAGCAATCGGAAGAGCAATCTGCACCCGCAGCGGTCTAACCAATCCAAACACTTTTATACGCACAAAAAAAGACACCGGAAAACCGAGTGCCTGACTTGGTTCCTGCTCATAGCCTACGAGGTTAGCTGACGGATTCGGGCAGCACAGTATGCCCTATTTACACTTCCGATCCAGCAGGATCGGTTGTAAAATTCACCCCAGTAACATGGTTCCCCCGTTTTCCCATAGAAATTCGGCTCAACTGTATATCATTACCTATGTATTTCATAGGCATTGCCTCAAGATTATAATCCTTCTATATCCAGATCACAAAACCGATTTCGCCGAAAAAACGTGAAATTGGCTTTATTTTGCGAATGGGCATCGTTTAATCGCAGCTTATCTAATTTTATTGGAACTTTAAAGTGCTTTCACTCTATTTTCATGAATATCGCTTGTCTGTTGGCGGGAACCTGTGCAGTATGATATCTTTAATGGATGTTCTTATTTACAGATTAAGGAGGAAACTCATGAATCCTATCGGGAAACCGGTCGTGCTCACGGCCAACTTCAAAAAATTAGGCTTGCTGGGCGGGATTGGCCTGATTTGCTTTTTTATCTTTCAATTGCTTATTCCCTCGCTTAGCAATCCGAGTCCAGAATCAGTAATGAACGCAAAGGTCATCAGCAAACAAGAAGCGGTCATACACGCATTGGACTTCGCCCGCTCCGAGCTGGGCTATACTGAATCACAGCCTGAGGAGCCTGTCGTGACCTATCAGGCCGAAACAGATTTGTACGGTTATTTATCTAGAGAAAAACTACTTCAACAGTACGACCGTACATGGAAAAAAAGTTACCCTTACGAAACCTTTCGGGTCGATCTGCCTGAATCCTCAGCGAAGAGTAAACTGCAAATTCATGTGGATTTATCCACTGGCAAGGTCGTTAGCTTTAAACGGATCACCTCCAGCACCAATTACACACAGGCTGATATTTCTACGGATGAACAAGCACGTAACAGGCTTGTACGTGTGGCTGAGGACGGCATGACGCTCGAAGCCAAGGAGCAGGCGGCCGCAGTATGGGTCAAGCGCTTTGGCTTTAAGCCGTCGGATTTGAAGCTTGCGACCACTGAACAAGAAGGCGGATTAAAGTATACCGTAGACGATAAAAAAATCGGCGCCTCGGTACTTACACTGGCTTTTACTTTTGAAGACGGTGATGTTCGCTCCTTCACCCAAAGCTTTTCGGCCCCGTCGTCCTATACCGATTATATCGAAAAGCAAACATTTTGGGCGAATTTGATGACCTATGCGGGTTATGCCCTATTTAGCTTTGTACTGGGTGTACTTGCTATTGTGTATGCGTCACTCACCCGACGACATACTTCATTTGTACGCGGCATTGTTCTATCCGTTGTATACTTTATTGCTAGTATAGCTGGGACCATGAACATGCTGCCTTTATTGCAAGCAGAAGCAGGCGGTAAGGGCATGCTTATATTTCTTATGGTTTTCCAGATTGGTGTTACCTTTTTCATGGCTGTAGCGCTCTACTTCTCCTTGGTCGGCGGTGATGGGCTTATGCGTCAGGTTGGACTGAATGCATGGCCGCGTGCAAAAGAGCCGGGCTACGGGTTGTATGTGCTTCGCAGTATGTATGTTGGCTACTTGTGGGCCTTTATTTTACTCGGGGTACAATCCATCTTATTCTTTATACTGGAGCGCACATTTAATACATTCTCCACCACAGATGCCACACAATCCCCTTACAATATGGCTTATCCATGGCTACTGCCGATTATGGCGTGGATGGCAGGTATTGGAGAAGAGACTGTCTACCGTCTGTTTGGTATTCCGATGGTCAAAAAAATAGTGAAAAACACTTTTGTTGCTTGTCTGATCACCACGCTGATTTGGGCACTGGGGCATACACTTTATCCGATCTATCCGGTGATTTCCAGACCTATTGAGCTGACTTTTCTTGGTTTGCTGTTCAGTTTTGTGTTTCTGCGTTACGGCTTTATTGCCGCCATGTTCAGCCACGTTATTTTTGACAGCATTCTAATGGGACTTAGTGTGATGAGTCTGGGAGACACTGTGAATGTGAGCGCTGGTCTATTCTGGATCTTACTTCCAGCCATCGTGGGTTACATCATTTATTGGTTTAGTCCTAAAAAGCCAAATCGAATTATGTTTGAACCTATAAAAAAAGAGGAGCCGTATTCTACGACTCCTCCTCCCGAAGGGCAGCTATAATCTGACGCGCAAGCTTATCCCCAATAGAGAGAGGCCGGAAGTCTTCGACACTGGCCTCTCTTATTTTTTTGAGCGATCCAAAATGCTTAAGCAGTAACTTACGCCGTTTCTCGCCGATGCCTGGAATAGAATCCAGCCGGGAAGTTACCATAGATTTGCCGCGTTGCTCGCGGTGGAACGTGATGGCAAAACGGTGAACCTCGTCCTGAATCCGTTGCAGCAGATAAAATTCTTCGCTATTGCGTGCAAGTGTCACGGCCTCAGAGGACTCTCCCACTAATAGTTGGGAAGTTCTATGTTTGGCATCCTTCACCAGACCACACACAGGAATGAACAAACCCAGCTCATTTTGCAATACATCGGTCGCCGCCTTAATTTGTCCACGTCCACCATCGACAACGATCAAGTCGGGACGTTCCAAATTTTCCTTAAGCACACGTTCATATCTACGTCGGATTACCTCACGCATTGTTTCATAATCATCGGGTCCCTGCACAGAACGGATTTTATATTTTCGATACTCCTTCTTGGCAGGCTTGCCATCAATAAACACGATCATGGCTGAGACTGGATCGGAACCCTGGATGTTGGAGTTATCAAACGCCTCCACCCGGTGCAAGCTATCCAGTCCAATGGCACGTCCGAGATTGCTTGCAGCTTTGGATGTCCGTTCCTCATCCCGCTCGATCAGCTTAAACTTCTCATCCAAAGCAACACGTGCATTTTCCGTCGCCATGCCTGTCATTTGCTTTTTCAGTCCACGCTGCGGTACAAGTACCTTTACATCCAACCATTCAGCCAGAGCGAGAGCCGCCGTACTCGGGTCCTCCAGTCCACCGGATAGTTGGGTTTCTGTTTCCTTTACTCCGGTATCTTGGTCACCAACTTGGTCTTGATTTGTTGCTCCTGCATAAGTTGCCCGTTCTTCAGCCACCAGCAATGAGTCAGCAGAAGGCTCTGTCTCCGTTTGTATCGCTTTCTCATCTGTCTGTCCGGTAGCATCGGTTGTAGCTGCACTGTGGAGTACAGTTTCTGCCGCAACCGGTTGATCGACATTGACCTGTTCGGCCTGCATCAGCTTAGGAGAATCTGGAAGCAATATTTCTTGCGGCACTGCCGGGTTGTCACTATAATATTGCGTCACATAGGACATAAAATCACTGTAAGCCTCACCGTAGAAAGGAAAAGTCGACATATGGCGCTCGATCATTTTACCTTTGCGGACATATAGGATTTGTACACACATCCAGCCCTTATCTACTGAAAAACCAAATACATCTCGATCCTTCGCATCCGATGTGGTGATTTTCTGCTTTTCCATCATCGCGTCGATGCTGATAATCTGATCTCGCAGCTCCTTGGCCCGCTCAAAATACAATTCCTCTGCGGCCTCCTGCATTTTACGCTGAAGATCCTTTTTAATTTCCTCATGTCCCCCGCTCAAAAAGGAACCAATCTCCTGACCAATCTGGTCATACGTTTCCTTCTCGACCTCTTTCACACAAGGCCCCAAACATTGATGCATGTGATAATACAGACACACTTCCTTGGGCATTACACCACACTTGCGTAACGGATACATACGATCCAGCAGCTTCTTCGTCTGATGTGCCGCGTAGGAATTGGGGTACGGTCCAAAATATTTTGCTTTATCTTTCAGAACGCGACGGGTCACCTCCAGCTTGGGGTGTGCCTCGTTCGTAATTTTCAAATACGGAAAGGTTTTATCATCCTTCAATAGCACGTTATAACGCGGCTGGTACTTTTTAATGAGGTTGCACTCCAAGATGAGCGCCTCCATATTACTGCCTGTAACGATATATTCAAAATCACGGATATCGGAAACCAGTCGCTGCGTCTTGCCGTTATGGCTACCTGTAAAATAGGAACGGACCCGGTTTTTCAACACTTTGGCCTTGCCGACATAAATAATGGTGCCTTCGCTATTCTTCATCAGGTAACAGCCTGATGCATCCGGCAGTAACGCTAATTTGTGCCGTATGTTCTCCAGCGCCTTTTCCTGATTCTGCAAGTCCTCCGCATAAGGTTTCATTCGCCCGGTTCCTCCTTCCATTCTTAATGATTACTCAACTAACTATTTATAATATATAGGAATAATACACAAAAACGCCCCCGGTATTTACAACCGGAGGCATTGACCTTTCATGGCCGCTCCACCAAGCCCCCGCGGGAGCATGGGTCACATGCGATGATTATTGGTGTTTAGTAAGCATGCTTTTCAGCGCTTCTTTAGAGTTCAGACCTACCACTTTATCAACAGGCTGTCCGTCTTTGAAGACGATCAGGGTAGGAATACTCATCACGCCAAAACGGGAAGCAGACTCTGGATTTTCATCCACGTTCACCTTCGCGATTTTGACGCTGTCGCCAACTTCTGTGGACAGATCCTCCAGAATAGGAGCGATCATTTTGCAAGGACCGCACCATGGCGCCCAAAAATCAACCAAAACGGTTCCTGTGCCTTCGACTTCTGCGTTGAAGGATTGATCGGACACGTTAACAATTGCCATTGTATGTTCCTCCTTTATAGAAAAGTCAAGATTATTATAACCTGTAATGTCTGTTTCGACACCTTTTAATTATATCACAATAGTCTTTTAATTGTAAGATATCAAAATAGCAGACGGAAAAACGCTTACCCCCGCTGATTTTTTCCCTTTACGGTAATGACATCTACAAAAGGACGAATCCGGTCCATCAAGCGTTGTCCTTTGTACATTTCCTCTCCGTCCTTGCTCGTAAAGCTGAGATGCTTCTCCAGCCCTTGCAATGAGTAATTGGAAGTATAAAAGGTCGGTTTGCGATTCATTCGGTAATTCAGTATGGAGCCCATCACATGGTCCCGTACCCACGGGCTTAAATTTTCGGCACCAATATCGTCAAATACGAGCAGATCACAATTTTTGAGCATTTCGGTCGTTTCCTTCAGCTTCTGCCCGTCCTGAATCATGGACTTTAAGTCCTCCACAAAATCAGGCATATACACGATCACACCGTTCAGACCCGACAGGGCCAGCTCGTGCAATAGATAGCCCATCAAAAAAGTTTTACCCGTACCAAATGTACCTTCCAGATACAGTCCTTTTTTGGATAGACCCTGACTTTTCGTCTCTTCAATGTAACGGAATAGCTGTGTGACGGCAGGCATACGTTGTGAATCTTTGCGCGCAATTTCAAGAGCGTTATATCCCTCCAGAAGGGCGCGTTCATCCACATAAAAGCTTTTAATTCGCTGACGAACCCGTTGTTCATGTTGGGAAGCAACCAACTTCGCACATGGGGTCCGAATGTCCACGATTTCGGCTGTTCCATTCGGATATTCCACGCCCAGCTTGCAAAAGTGGCCCTGAAAATCGTTAGGACATCGTTCCAGCCCCGGACAATTGTCGCAATTTCGACGATCCCGGGCATACTGAAAGAGCATGCTCATGTTGAGTCGCAATTGTGTTTCGTCCACATCAGGATGAGCAGCACAAAACTCCTGCACGAGCGGATCATTTAGAACTTGATCGGCTACATTGCGAGTGCGCTGGCGAAACGAAGGGTTCTGCATCTGCTGTAGCAAATCGCCCAGTGATTCCAAGAACGCTCCTCCTTTCTTAAAATGTGCAGAGTTATAGACACCTTAAAATCTATCTACACCTTTTTCTGTTTTCCAGATTGCATTCGTTCGGCCAGACGCAGCAGTTCATCCAATTCTTCCTCAGATACAGACTCCTCGGAAGGATGATCCTGAACGATTGGAATGGATGGCTTGGCTGGCCCGTTATTTTTGGCATATGCACGGGATCGACCGCCAGAAGGAGAAGCAGAGGACTGTTTTCCTTTTACCTTGGCTTGATCCCTTATATATTGAACGGCTTTTTCGTAAGTGTTTACCTGCTTAAGCAGCATGTTGGAAGCAACGGCCTCGACAAAGTTGCGGTTAATCCGCTGATCGCTCCCCGATACGAGCAGTGACATTAAATAATGGATCAGCACGTTGATGACTTCACCGGGCAGCTTATAGCTGATATCAATTTTCTCGAATATATCCAGCAGGTTACCGGGAACCGTGCCAGGGAAAAAGGTTTGCAGCAACCGGCGATAAGGCTCGTTGCGCAACATCATATTATACTGGTGAATGTCACATTTGGCTGTGAATTGTGGTGGAACCTCCACATAAAATTCCATTTCCACAGCCTGTTCTGCAGGCGGCTCTTCAGATGTGGAAGTTTCCCTCTGGCGCAAGGCGACCACTTTGGCGGCCTGTACCTGCTGTTCCTCCTGACGCTTCCGATCCTGTCTGGAGTGCTGACTAGCCCGAAGCTGAAGCTCGTCAAGCAACAAATCGCCTGCTTCGGTAAAAATACCATCCTCATCCAGCAAGCGACTGATATCCTGTACAGAAAGGTCAAATTTGCGAACAACGTAATTGACCATGCCTAACTGCTCGTGCTCAAACCGAAGACGTTCCACGTGCTTACGATTGGCAGATTCACGCGGAAAACGGAGAATAATATCTGCATAATTCAATGCTTCCTCCGATTCTGACGCTAGTGCTCCAGTCTGACGACTAGTGGACACCTCGGACAGCGCCTGCTCCAGTTCATAATCTATAACATGGGTATTCAGTTCAAATAACTCGTAGAAAGGAATCGAAATATTCTCTTTATTATAGGAAGAATGCGACCATTCGCTAGATTCCCTGCTCCACAACGATTCTCTCAGAGAAAGCACTGCAAACTTACCGATTTTGTCTCTCAACAAAAGGGTGAGATGCTGTGTTCTGAAAAATTCAGCAGGTGCAAGCGGTGGCTGCATCTCATATTCGTACATATAGTCGTCCGTTTCGGGTGCATACAGCCTGGACGTCTGTAACAGACCGACGGCCTCCAGCTTGGAAGTCTGTTCAATCAAATACTTGCGTCCCTTCTCACTCGGCTCCAGTCCCAGTGTCAGAAAAAGGCGACGCTGCTGTTCCAACGGCGAATAACCGATTTGTCCAACTGGCACATGCTGGAACAACAGTCGATACAGACTGACCGCAAATGCGCCTACCATCGGCTGATAGACGCTTCCCAGCATCAATTCATCCAGTGCGCTCAAGCCAAATTCCCGATAAACGCAATAGCGGTGGTTCTCAGTATAGTGCAGCAGGTTTTTCATCCGCATTCCAACATTCTTCCTTTCCTGACATAACGGTCTCCAAGATGTTTTTCTATTCTATCATACTTGCCTTCTCGTGGGACCAACAAAATAAGGGCAATTGTTCTCCTTTTTGGCAGCCATATTCGTCTGAGTTCTACTTTTTTCGAGAATACTAACTATTTTATGACTTTGTGACCTGCATCATGGTAAAAATAAAATTCTTCACACTTCTTTCATTGGTGAAAAGCTTTACTTTGAGCTACAATATAATGGTAAGCATCACGTATTTGGATACAGGAAGATATAAGGAAGTACACATATTTCGGCTAAGCCGATTATCATTTACAGATCGTAAAGGAGTGTAGATCGTGAGTCAACATCAACCACAACAAACCCCAGCAACACCCAACGAAGTAGCCTCCACACTGGAAGGCTGGTATGCGCTTCACGATTTCCGGTCCATCAACTGGACAGCATGGAAGACCGCAGACGATGAAGAGCGCGCCGGAGCACTGGACGAGCTTCAAGAGTTTATGAAGGAATGGAACGTTACAGAGGAAGCGGGTCTGGGCAGCTCAGCTGTCTATACTGTAGTCGGACAAAAGGCTGATTTTGTCATGATGCACCTGCGCGAAACGCTGGAAGACCTCAATAAACTGGAAAATGACTTTAACAAAACAACCTTCGCCAAATATACAACCAAAACCTATTCTTATGTGAGTGTGGTGGAACTAAGTAATTATTTGAGCAAAGATGAAGATCCAATGCAAAATCCACAAATCGTCGCACGCTTGAAGCCCGTATTAAACAAGGCGCGTTATATTTGCTTCTATCCAATGAACAAAAAACGTGACCTGGACGACAACTGGTATATGCTTTCGATGGACGAGCGTCGCACCTTGATGCGCAGCCACGGTTTAATTGGACGCAGCTATGCTGGCAAAGTAAAGCAAATTATTTCCGGTTCCGTCGGCTTTGACGATTGGGAATGGGGCGTAACACTGTTCTCCGATGACGCACTTCAGTTCAAGAAGCTAATCTACGAAATGCGTTTTGATGAAGTCAGTGCCCGTTACGGTGAATTCGGCTCCTTCTATGTCGGCAGCGTGTTGAATGAAGAGACATTTGAAGACATGTTGAAGCTGTAAGACGCAGACATCAACTCTTACTGAATAAAACCGAGGATTTCGTGAACTCCCACTTTCGGGACGACGGAATCCTTTTTTTAAGACCTAAAACTATAATAGAAAACAAGAACAATGAAAAAAAAGGCCTCCGAGCTCCTGTATAAGAGCTGTGGAAACCTTTTTCTGCTCGTATTGTTTTTGCATGTTGACTACTCGTCTGAGGTTAGAAAAACCGCCCTTTTTTCAGTACCAGTGGAATTCCGCCAATGATGAACAGATAGCGGAGATCCACAATTTTTTTCAATTGTGCGGCCACCCAACCTTTTATTTTGCGTTTGCCCACCACGGCGACGGCTTCACCTTTTCCAAGCGAAGCAACCGTCCCTTTGTTGGAAAATACGAACTTGTGCAGCTCCTTTTTGCGAAGAGTAGCGGCCAGATTCTTGGCACAGAGCACCCCTTGCTGCATCGCAATTTGGGCAGTCGGTGGGTAGGGGCGCCCTTCGGGATTAAACATCAGGGAGCTGTCCCCGATAATAAAAATATCATCGTGGCCTGGTGCACGTAGAAAATCGTCAATTTTCACCCTTCCGCGCATCACTTCGAATCCGGCTTTCTCAATTAATCCGTTCCCACGGATTCCTCCCGTCCAGACCACCGTGCAGGCTTCGATTTTCTCCCCCTCACCAACGATTACACCATCCTGCAGGCATTCTTTAATCGGAATTCCAATGCGGAAGGTAACTCCTTTACGCTTAAGGACATCCATCGCATACTCCACCAGTTCAGGATCAAATCCTGGTAACGCTGTAGGAGCAGCTTCAACGTTAATGATTTGAATCCGGTTAAAATCGATGTCGTAAGCTTTTGCCAGCTGCGGCAAACGATCCGCCAACTCCGCTACAAACTCAATGCCGCTGAAACCAGCGCCCCCAACGACAAAATTGAGGCGACCTGGCTTACCGTCATTTTTATACAAGGCCAGCTGGTATTCAATATGCTCACGAATCAGGCGAACGGAGTTAATACTGCGAATCGTCAGCGCGAACTTATCCATCCCCTGAATACCGAATGTTTCGGGCTCCCCGCCTAGTCCGATGACCAAATAATCGTAGGACAGCGAGCCATCCTCCAGCACGATTTTTTTCTCCTTTGGTATGATTTCCTTAACCGTTCCTTTGACTAAATCCACCTTGAACTCATCGATTAGCTGCGCAATCGGAATCCTTGAATGTTCAATCGTATCTGTACCTGCCGCAGGCATATGAAGATGTGTCGTAATATAGTGGTAATCATGACGGTTGATCAGCGTGACATCCGCCTCATTGTGCTTGAGCTCCTTTTGCAATTGCTGTGCCGTCAATATACCGCCATATCCGGCGCCCACAATGACAATTTTGGGAATACTGCTCATGCTTCTACCCCTTCCGATATACATAATCATTAATTGTTCACAGCTGTTCTCTCAAAACGGTTAATTGATACTCACAGAAAAGTCTTCATCAAATATTAATCGCTTTAACTTTGCAAGCGGAACCCAGCAGTTTATAATGATAAACAGTGAATCATGCGTTCGGCGGCTATCTGAACCTCTATGCGGCTGATTCAATATCTACAAATCCCATACTATCCCTTTCGGAGGTGTTTTTAGAGTGACAGCTCAATCCACAGGTGCGGAGATCCGCGATCTGATTATTATCGGAGGCGGTCCAGCCGGTATTTTCGCCGCTTTTTACGGAGGAATGCGTCAGGCATCCGTCACCTTAATTGAAAGTATGCCCCAACTGGGCGGCCAGCTTGCAGCCCTTTATCCTGAAAAATATATTTATGACGTTGCTGGCTTTCCTAAAGTGACTGCACAAGAACTGGTTAACAATTTGGTTCAACAAATGAACCACTTTAATCCAGAGGTGCAGCTAGAAGAGAAAGTCGTATCGTTAGAGAAAAAGGAAGAACGCCACTTCATTGTAAAAACAGACAAAGGTGGCGAGTATCATGGTAAAGCGGTTATTATTACCGCTGGTGTTGGTGCTTTCGAGCCGCGCAGACTGGAGCTTCCAGGTGCCGAGCGTTTTGAAAAAACGAACCTGCATTACTTTGTCAGCGACCTGAGCAAATTTGCAGGCCGAAAAGTGCTTATCAGTGGTGGTGGTGACTCTGCTGTAGACTGGGCACTTATGCTAGAACCGATTGCAGAACAGGTTACATTGATTCACCGCCGTGACAAATTCCGTGCGCATGAACACAGTGTCGAAAACCTCCTCGCTTCCAAAGTAAACGTTATTACACCAACGGAAATTACAGAATTGCATGGAGAAGACACGATTACAAAAGTCACTCTTGCTCATGTAAAAACCAAAGAAACACAGGAAATTGAAGTGGACGATGTGATCGTTAACTTTGGATTTGTATCCACACTTGGCCCGATTGCTGAATGGGGAATTGAAATCGAAAGTAACTCTATCGTGGTCGATTCTCGCCAGGAAACAAATATTCCGGGCATTTTCGCCGCAGGGGACATTACGACCTATCCAGGCAAGCTCAAGCTGATTGCGGTCGGCTTTGGTGAAGCTCCTACGGCAGTCAACAACGCCAAGGTCTATGTAGATCCAGATGCCAAGTTGTCTCCCGGCCACAGCAGTAACATGAAATTGTAGTCTAGTTTAGACTATGACAAAAAAGGGTATTTTACTCCAAATTTGAATCTTTGGAGTGAAATACCCTTTTTTACGGTGTGCCTATTCGTTGCAGTGATTGTCTGTAAAGTCATTCGAACCCTGAATGACTTTACAGTCGCAGTACGAGAGCTTGTCCGGTCTAATGAAGGACTACGGCTGTATTCATCTCTAGATTTCTTTTGTGAATCTCAGCCAGCAACAGTGCAATGAAGTCACATTCAAGTTTAAGCTCGATTGCCATCTGATAGGAATCCAAAAGCATTTCATCCGTCAGCATAGCCATCCTCGACACAACCTTTCCTTTTATTTCAAAATCTATTCTATCAAAATACCAAAATCGGAACAAGCGTTCTGTTATCCACAGTCAATTGTGGAAATCCTGTGTATAAATTGTTGGTAAGTGTCGTTAACCCATATATGTGACAGGGGATAATGTGGACAATATTTATACACAGAATTTTGACGCTCGAACACAAAAAAAATATTTTTATTATTTATACAAATATATTATATTTAGCGTCTTGTTAATAGATTAAATTGGAATTTTATTGAAGAAAACAGAAATTATTGAGGTCTTGTATTAACCTCTAAAATCCATACGCGTCCATTCTGATCAAGCCCGTAATCAAATCCCAGTTGTCCGATCCCGGGAAATCTCCTTTCCAGTACAGGAATACAGCGTTGTGTAAGTTCAATGATCTCTCGCCGCTTTTGAATAGCAAGCCGCCGGGGATATATCATCCGAAGTGCCTCTGTTCCCTTCAGCAAAGTGCCCCCCTTGCACAGATTCGTAATGACCAGCCCAGGCCGAGCATGACGTGCAACCACCGCACGAAAATCCCACCTCTGCCCTTCCTTCACAACTTTGACTCGATAGTCGACAGGTCTACCTTGAATACTTGCCAGTTGGATGCCTTGTTGAATGAGATATGGACGTTGGATTCGGAGCTTATGGATTCCGATTACAAGCGCTCTAAAATGACTGAACCGGTGCGTGTGCTCCATACGCGTACAGGTGTATCCCCTACGCTCCTTTGCCACACGCATGACTCCGACTCCTCCGCCTCCTTTCACAGGTTTTATAAATACAAAAGCATGCCGCCGCAGCATCATGCGCAATTGTTCTTCACTATATAGACAGGTTTCCGGTATATAAACGGCGGTATGTGGATGGTGGAGCAGCGCCTTCGTCTTTAGCCATTTGCTTGCAAGTTGTCTCATCTAACCCTCTCCTTTCGCCGTCAGTTATACTTATACATACTCAACAGGAATGTTCTATTCTTGGATGATTGTCCGCGGCATGTGCCTATTTCGACAAGATCATGGCGAACGGTAGCATGCACCGAACATCACTGGTACAATGACAATAATCTACTACCATTTGCACGGAGCAACGGAAATTACCGGCAAATCGTTTTTTCAACAAGGAGGTCAACTCATGAATAGCAAAATTGGCATCATGGACATTGGCTCAAACTCCATTCGTCTGGTGATCTATGAAATGACAGAGACAGGGGCCTATCGAATTGTGCAGGAATGCAAAGAAGCTGCCCGACTGAGCGAAAAGGTTGGGGCCAACGGCCGTATGGAACGGGAGGCGATTCGAAGCATCGCTCCATTGCTGCGCCAATTTATGGCGGTATGCCATATGCACGGGGTGGTCCGTATGCGTGCAGCAGCAACAGCAGCCATCCGCAATGCCACGAATTCGGACGAAATCGTCCAATGGATCGCGGAGGAGACAAATTTAACACTGGAAATACTGAGCGGGGAGCAAGAAGGCTATGCCGGTTTTCTGGGCGTAGTGAACACTATGAATGTGAGTGACGGAATCATTATTGACATCGGGGGTGGCAGTACCGAAATTACGCTGTTCCGCGATCGAAAGCGACTGCATACGGTGTCATTTCCCTTTGGCGCCGTCAATATGAATTGGCGCTTTGGACGTAAGGTTAAGAATGGCGAATGGTCTCCTCAGCAGATTGAGGAAATGGAGAGCTTTGTCCGTTCTTCACTGCAAAATCATGATTGGATCTTCTCCAATCCGGGTCTGCCATTCATCGGGCTGGGCGGAACCCTGCGTACTTTGGCTAAAATCAATCAGAAGCGACAGGATTACTCACTTCCTGTGACGCACCATTACGAAATGACGATAGAAGATGTCGATTACTTCTATGGCAGTCTGCCCCATCTTCCCTATGAAAAACGCAAAAAAACAGCCGGCCTGTCCAAGGACAGAGCCGACATCATTGTACCGGGTCTTATTATATTGAAAACGATATTTGAAGCTGCTCAAGGCTCCGCGTATTTGGTCAGTGGAGCGGGTCTGCGAGACGGCCTATTTCATGAGCTGGTCAACGCTGAACAGCCCGTGGTAGCTAATCCGCTTATCACATCCATTCGCAATATCCTTTCGTTTGCTGTCCCGGTTAGCGAAGCGCATGTCAAGCGGGTTAACGAGTACGCCGTCCGTCTTTATGACACATTGGCTAACGGAACCTCAGCTGCTATGGACAAGCGCTTGTTACTGACCGCAGCAACTCTTTACAAAACGGGGGCTGCCTTGAATTACTATCATTTCCGCCAGAATTCCGTATTCTGGATTTTACATGCAGGCATTGGCGGTCTGTCCCATAGGGAAACGGTACTAGCCGCGTTGATCGCGGATTACCATCCCAAGAACCGGACTCCTCGTTTGCTACGCACACATGCCGATATTTTGGAGCCTTCCGACGAGGAACGTGTACATCGGCTCGGCTCGCTGCTCCAGCTCGCGATTGGCATGGATCGGAGTGAGTCAGGAATGATTACCAGCATCGATCCCTCTACAGGGGATGACGCACTGCATCTTCGTCTGGAAAGCAAGAGTGAACCCATATTAGAACAACGGGAGCTAGAATCGGTTGCCAAGGATTTTCAAAAGGCTTGGAACCTTACATTGTCGTGGTCCATTCTACCTTCTTCCAATTTCTAACCTTCATCGCTTCAGATTGGCTCCTAATAGGAGCCTCTTTGTCGTTTCTGGACACAAATTGATAGCTGCCGTTAGGCAAAAGCTGGCGCGCCTTCACATTATCCCTTAACGATAAATGCAGAATATCTGCCAGCATTTCTTTGATCCCGTCATCATAAATCGGACACATTAGTTCAATTCGGCGGGTCAAATTGCGCGTCATCCAATCTGCACTGGACAGAAATAACTCGGACTTGCCTCCATTTTCAAAATAAAACAATCTGGAATGCTCCAGGAAGCGGTCTACAATACTGATGACACGTATGTTCTCGCTGAATCCTTCCACACCGGGACGCAAACAACAAACCCCTCTAATGATAAGATCAATCTTCACACCTGCCTGGGAAGCCGCATATAGTTCATCGATCATCTCTTGATTGGATAAGGAGTTGATCTTGGCAATAATCCGGGCGGGCTTACCTGCCAATGCTTGCTCAGCTTCCCTACGGATGAGTTCAAACAGCTTGTTCTTCATTCCTGTTGGAGCCACCGTAAAAGCTTGCAAAGTCTTGAGCGCAGAGAATCCCGTGATTTCATTAAACAGTTCGGAGGCATCCTCTCCAAGTACCGGATCCGACGTAAACAATCCGATATCCGTATACACGCGCGCCGTGCTTTCATTATAATTGCCTGTGCCTACGTGCACATATCGTTTGAGCGCGTTACGCTCATGACGTATGACAAGAATGATTTTGGCGTGCGTCTTCAAGCCAACCAACCCATACACTACATGACAGCCTGCTTTTTCAAGCTTACGCGCCCAGGCAATATTACGTTCCTCGTCAAAACGGGCTTTCAGCTCTACCACCACCGTTACCTGCTTGCCCGATTCGGCCGCACGTGCCAATGCCGGAATCAGTTTCGATTCCCCGTTGACACGGTACAGGGTCATTTTGATTGCCATCACATCCGGGTCCTCTGATGCCTCAATGATAAAATCAGTTACCGCATCGAATGATTCATATGGATGGTACACGAGCACGTCCCGTTTGCGAAGTACGTTGAAAATATCCTCTTGTGGGGGCAGTTCTTCCGGATACAGTGGTTTGATTGCCGGAAATTTCAAATGCGAATACCCCTCCAAATGATCGGCAAAAGACGACAAAAACGTCAGATCCAACGGCCCGTCCATCTCAAACACATGATCGAACAGCTTGAATTCGCGTTGAAGCTCCATCAGGGCATAGGGATGGATCCCTTTTTCTACTTCCAGTCTAACCGGCGCCCCCCGGCGTCTTCGACGCAGCTCTTTTTCAATCTCTTCGAGCAAATCTTCGATCTCTTCTTCATTAATGGATAAATCGGAGTTACGCGTAACACGAAAGGCATGAACCGCCTCCGGAACATATCCAGTGAACAGCGTTTGGATGTGATGCTTGATTAGTTCCTCAATTAAAATAAATGATTTCTTCTTGCTGTTCGACCGCAAAGGCACCGTAACAACACGTGGAATATTCGAAGGCACCTGCACAATGGCAAAAAGCGGTTTATCCTCCTCCGTATCCCCGGGACGTCTCAAGACGACCGCTAAATATACGTATTTATTATGAACCAGTGGAAAAGGACGGCTCTGATCGACCGCCATCGGCGTGAGTACCGGAAATATAATTTCATGAAAATATGCATCCAGCGACTTGCGCTGTGTTGTATTTAAGTCTTCATATTCGAGCAGTAAAAGACCTTTTTTCGTCAAGAGGCGAGAAATATCACGATAGGTCCGGTATTGTTCCGATACCATCGAGACGGTACGCTTGATCAGGCGTTTGTACAAACCGGAAGGGGTATATCCCGTAAAATCCTTTTGCATAAAACCCGCCTTGATCTTCTCGCGCGTCTCTGCAACACGAACAGCCATAAACTCATCCAAATTGCTAGATACAATCGCCAAAAATTTGGCTCTCTCCAGCAACGGTGTATCTGCATCCTGAGCTTCCTGAAGCACACGGCGATTAAATTCAATCCAGCTTAAATCTCGATTAAAGTAACGTTCTGACCCGGCTTTATCCTTATTCTGACTCTCTATCAACATATGGCCTCCATCAATTCATGCAGTATAGTATCCCTTTATTGTACTATTAGATGAAACGCACTAGCATCACAGCAGTGTAAACGCAATGTAAAATGTGTGTAAACACAAACTGGATGTATGAAAAGGTCAATCGGACGCTTTACAAAAATAGCATTAAGCGGTACAGTGTTTACGTCTGTTTCATAGAGTAGATTGACGAACCGTTCCTTTTTCAGTTGTTTATGTTCATTATGATGTGTAATAACCACTTAGAAGTCACGTTCAATTGCTGATTTTCAAATGGCATGATATAGGGAGGATTTACGTTATGGAACCCAAGAAAACGCCACGCGTACTGCAAAAAAACATCGAATTTTTCACCGCGGCGCTATCTCAACACCTCGTTTCGGTCTGGCAAGAGGACCCTACAGGTGTATACTGTGAGATTGGCTGTGGATATATCGAGTTATTCAGTAGCGAGATGATTCGGGTGCGCAATCAAGATGGAACCCCAAGCCATTATGACCGCAATATCACCATGTTTCAGTTGATCACGAAGGATCAGCCGATATAATTATTATATGCTATGCCTGCGCTGTTCTTCCAGATTAGAATTGTTTAATGTTTACAACTACCGATTTTCATATCTGCTGAATCTTGCAGTTTTTCCAAAAAGCGCCTCAGAGCGCTTTTTTTGTCGACTTTTTTTGAACATCGTTTCGAAAAGCAGTATGATAAGGGAGCATATTACCTAAATTTAAAGGGGAATTAACCGATGGAGCATACAACATCAGATGGGCGCATCCTGGTTATGACCGCGGTTGAAGCCGAACGTGAAGCTGTACTGCGGGGCCTGCAAGGCGATACCCGTTTTGTGGTCGAGCTGGCTGGCGTGGGCGCACCGTCCGCAGCGGCTTCAACCGCGCTAGCACTAGCGGCAGCTGGTGACTACCATCTGGTCATCAGCGCCGGAATTGGTGGCGGCTTCGTGGAGGTCGCTGCACTGGAAAGCGTCGTTGTTGCTGACGCGATCATTGCCGCCGACCTAGGAGCCGAGACGGCAGAGGGCTTCAGCAGCGTGGACGAGCTGGGTTTCGGCTCAAGCCGAATTGCCGTGAACGTTGCCACCGCGCAGCGATTCGTTCAGGCGCTGCGCGCTGCTGGACAGACGGCTGTCGCGGGGCCGATCCTGACCGTCTCCACGGCCACCGGTACGGCGGCAACAGCGGAACGGCTGGCCAAGCGCGTTCCCGGAGCTGCTGCCGAAGCGATGGAAGGCTACGGCGTAGCCGTGGCGGCAAATAGGCTGGAACTACCGACGATGGAAATCCGCACGATTTCCAATGCTGTCGGTCCACGTGACCGTGCAGCCTGGCGGATCAAAGAGGCTTTGCAAGCGTTGGAAGCCGCATTTTCTACATTAACGGAGGTTATATAGATGCAAATTGCTTTTTCACCTTGTCCCAACGACACTTTTGTCTTCCATGCCCTGGCGCATGGATTGATTCCGGGCGCACCCGCGCTGGACATTACATTTGCCGATATCGACATCACCAACAATCTGGCGATCACACCAGACGGACTGGATATCATGAAAATTTCGTATGCTGCACTCCCTTGGGTGCTGGATGAATACGCCCTGCTGCCTTGCGGAGGCGCACTGGGCCGGGGGTGTGGTCCGCTCGTGCTGACCAAGGAAGGTTCCACCGTCGAAGGCCCGGAAGCCCTATCCGGCAAGCGTGTAGCCGTTCCGAGTGAACGTTCCACTGCCTATCTGCTGTTCCGCCTGTGGGCAGCCAAGCATGTGCCTGGGGGTGTCGGCGAGATCGTCGTGATGCCGTTCGACCAAATCATGCCTGCTGTCCGTGACGGGGAGATAGATGCCGGGCTAGTCATTCATGAAGCACGGTTCACGTATCCGTCCTACGGACTTAGTAAGCAAGTCGATCTGGGGAACTGGTGGGAAGAAGATACAGGGCTCCCAATCCCGCTCGGAGCCATTATTGCCCGACGTACGCTGGATTTGGATGCGATCACAAACTGGATACGCGCCTCTGTCGAATACGCTTGGAAGCATCCAGAAGCTTCGCGTGAATATGTATTGTCTCATGCGCAGGAGCTTTCACCCGATGTCGCCCAATCTCATATCGACCTGTATGTTAACGATTTTACCGCCAATTTGGGCGACAGCGGATATGCCGCCATCGAAGCTTTGCTTGGTCGCGCTGCGCAGGAAGGGCTGGTACCTTCGTTTGATTTAGCCCAACTGCGCCCTAATTCCACAACAACACGTTAAAAGGGACAGACAAGCCATGCATGTTTTCCTGCTGAATAGAGTAGTTTAAACATATAAAACCTCCCGAACGAGCACATGGCCTAGCCGTGCGCCCCATTCGGGAGGTTTTATCATTTCATATGGCGAATCCTCATTCGGGCTCGCTTGATCCTTATTCTTAGTTCTGTTCCTGCTCCACAACCTCGGTCTTAAATACGTTATCCAGTTTGGTACCCAATCTTTTGACCAGCGGCACCTTGATATCCCGGCTCAGCTCCTTGAAAAAAGCATCCATGTCACAATTAATCTTATCCAACACGACCTTCACGGTGCCCTCTGCCAAGATCTGCTCATTCAGATCCTCCGGTACGGTAACCGAGATATCATACTTCTTGCTTAACGTTTTAATGTAGCGGGTAAAGATTTCGATAAGCTCCTCATTGTTGAACTTCTCAACTGCAACTTGCCCTTTGTTAGTAAATTTCAAATTCACTCTCACGTTAGCATTTCCCCTTTTCCTTTTGACCATTTATTTTGGATAAACGTTGAACCTTTCAGAGGCTCTTCAAAGAAAGGGCCTTACCGGTCGTTTTAGACTCTTGTCCTTTGATATACTAAGTATAACACATTAAGGCCGTTTTCATTTCCCAACTTGTCGTTTTATGATAAAAAATGATACAATTTGCGCATTTTCAGCATAAATTCTTTCTTTTCATGCCAATCATTAGGAATAGTTTATACACAAATACACAAAAAAACGCCTATCTCGCAAAAGAAAGACGTTTCCGTATAGAGGCCCAAGTGGTATGCATTTACAGAGGCTTCGTACATTCCCAACCATGTGAACGATACTCACGCACAGCGTCTCGTATATCCTCAATATCATCAGAATGCAGCAAAACGGCAGGTAGAATTACCCAATATTCATTCTCCGCTAAATCAATAAATACGTCCTCGACATCGTAATATTGCATATCGCCAAATGCCGTATCCCTGATTTTCTGTCCAACCAAAGGTGTAAACTGGGAATCAAATGTTTTCATCACCTTCGTATATTCCTTCACGCCCGTTGCCGAGATCTGCTGTGAAATAATGACGCTCAATGCTGTTACCTCCCTGACCTAATAATGCTCATTATACCCTTCTCTCAGACCCTCTACAAAACCTTGCGCAAAAAAAATCATAAAAATCAATAGGCCGATGCCAATAGCAACGGAGCTGATTACAATAATGAAAATGCCCTGCGTGTTTCTTTGCTCCATTCGTTTCGTTAAAATTCCGAAAACCAAACCTAAGACACCCAACAATCCTCCAAAGACAAAAAAACTAAATATGAACCCCAAACCTGCAAAAATCCAGCCAAATAGAGCGAGCACCCAGCCCTGCGGCTGCGACTCGCTCTGTTTCATCTGCCAGCGCTCCCTCGCTGTAGGTGTATATCTGTCCATTCCTTCTCCCCCGCTCCACTTGCATTCCTTAAGACAAAAATTCGCTCGCCTTCTCCCGA
Organism: Paenibacillus sp. SER-28; assembly: GCF_052906305.1. Taxonomy (NCBI): domain Bacteria; kingdom Bacillati; phylum Bacillota; class Bacilli; order Caryophanales; family Paenibacillaceae; genus Paenibacillus; species Paenibacillus sp. SER-28. Next base: position 76,812 of record NZ_JBRECM010000012.1, read on the forward strand.
TGGACAGGCTTGATATGCATGTCCAACACTTTTAAGGCTGCTAGCACAACCCCAGCATCATCTGTAAAGCCCAACATCGGAATAACATCTGATATGGCATCTAATGGAGAAATAAAATACGCCAAGGCTCCGAATGCTACCCCTTTGGCATACAGAGGCGTTTCAGGATCTATCGCACAATAGTACATAGCCACCGCATCCTTCACAAAGGGAACTTTTCCAGCCGTGGACTTCACCTTGTTGAAAAATCCCTTTTTCACCTGTTCTTCCTGTTTTGGATCATACTTGGCTTTGGTTACGTCAAAATCCTTCATAGGTTCCTCCTATTGCTGACCGGTAAGTTTGAAAGTGCCACCTTCCCGCTTACCAAGCGGATAATTTTGAACCGTCATTTCCACCTTCGTGTTCTTATCCCACACCGGAAGCTTGTCAGATGTACCGTACCCTTTCATAGCTATGTTTATAACTTCCTCCGCCTTCTTCGTCAATGCAGCAGAGGACATATTATATTTACCATAACCTTGATAAGCACCGCCAAAACCGAGATTAGGTTGATTGTTCACATTCAGTAGCACACCCTTCAACGTGCCATCTTCTGTTACATCAAAAGTCACTTTTTCCAATACAAAATCATCGGTGACGACAGATGTCTGCTCTAACATATGCGTTATGGCTGACAGGTTTGCTGTTAATCTAACTCGTTCCAGTAGCGCCGCTGTATCGTTTTGTTGCTTCGTTAATGCTTGTGTTGTCTTATTTAGTGAAGCGTTCGCACTAGTTAAAGTATTTACCTTCGTATTCAGATTATAATTCCATCCCCCCAAGGCTATACATCCTAGTACTGCTACTCCTGAAATGACTGTTGCTACAACTGCGAGCTTACGAACAGAATGTGGTTGCGGCTCCACAGACTGAGTATGACTGCTTAATTCTCCCATACCAAACTTCCTCTCTACTTATATAGTCATATTTTACTATTCCCCTCTCTGATAATCTAGTATATTTTTCCTAATTCAATATTACTATGCATTTGTACAGGAATTCGTTTCATCAGCCTTTGAGCTTCGGTTCTTTCGTTTTCCGGGAGATGCTGTATTTACCAGATACACACTGCCTGCGATCAGCACCAGCCCCACAACAAACGTCAAAGTAAGTGATTCCTTGAGCATTACCATACTAAAGACCGTGGACAACACCGGAATCATAAACGTATAGGAGCCGACGGTTCCCGCATCTCCGTTGTCGATTAGTTTAAAATAAATCATCCAGCCCATCGCAATCACGAATATCGAAATAAACAATAAAATCGCGATAAAGGAGGTCGTCCAGTGAATATCGCTCCATTTCTCGGTCGTAAATCCAATCCCATTAAGTATAATCCCTCCCAAAACGAGCTGCATCGTCACCGCCCAAATGGAATCCAACTGTTGGCTTTTTTTCTTCATATAAATCGTTCCGAGCGCCCAGCACAGTCCTGAAGCTAGCCCCAACACAATGCCCAGTACCGATAAATGCCCTGCCATTCCACCAGAGCTAATCACAATCACCCCGCCAAAACCCAGCACCAGTCCAATGACCTTCAGGGGAAACATACGCTCCCCCAACCACATCCAGGAGAATAATCCTAACAGGATCGGCTGAAGGAATACTAAAGTGGAAAACAACCCAGCAGGCAAATAACGCAACCCTACCGTCTGCAAGCCATAGTAGCCTGCAATATTAAATATGGCCAGCACCAGATAAGTCCACCCATTCTGTCTAAAGCGTAAGGTTTCCCGATGACGCATAGCGAACAACAGCAGAATCACACCACCCAGTAGGGTACGGAGTCCTGAAAAAAATATCGGCGGCGTATCTGGCAAAGCCAGCTTGGTCAACGGCCAGTTGATCCCCCATACCATTACTAATATCAAGACAAGCCACAGCGTGGCTTTAGGTGTTAATTTTTTCATAGATATCTTCTCTCCCTTAGATTTTCATCGTTCATTGCTTACGACTAAAATATGAATAGCCGTTTGCAAAGTTTTGCTTTACTAGCGTATACTGTGGTCACTAATAAATAAAATGAATGTTTTCAATGAGGGAGATAACTTTTCACTTATGACCATTACTCAAATTATGATCTTCGTTCGTGTAGCTGAAACGCTAAACTTCACCCAAACTGCCCATGAGCTGCATATGACGCAGCCCGCGGTTAGCCATGCCATCGCAAGCATCGAAAACGAGCTGGATGTTCAGCTATTGCTGCGCGACCGAAAAAAAGGAGTGCTGCTGACCGATATCGGGCACAAGGTACTGCTGCAATTCCGCATGATGCTGCAAAGCATGGAAAAGGTACAGCAGCAGGTGGCTGCTGAAAAAGGTCTAGACGTGGGCACGATCACGATCGGGGCCTTTCCTTCTGCCTCAGCCTATTTTCTGCCCCCGATTATTCATCATATTCGTCAGCATTATCCGAACCTTGTTTTCGACCTACATGAAGGCTCCACGAATGAGGTCAAGGAGTGGGTTCATACCAGAGAAATCGAAGCGGGTATCATCCTGTTACCAGACCCTCAGGTAGATGTCATCCCTTTATGTCAGGATGACATGGTTATTCTCCTGCCAGACGGTCACCCTCTACAATCGCACAATAAAATCGCCATTCGAGACTTGAATCAGCAGGATATGATCTTTTGTAAAGGTGGACATGAGGTCGCCATTATGGAAGGTTTTGAACGCGAGCAAAGTCAGTTGCAGGCACAGTTCATTACTCATAATATCAGCACCTTGGTCAGCATGGTTCGACAGGGACTAGGTATGGGTATTGTCTCTTCACTCGCCTTGTCCACGTTCCCCCATGATCTGACCGTCAAGGAGACTTCACCTCTGATCACACGCCAAATCGGTATCGCTGTACCATCCCTGCATAATGCTTCACTTGCTGTACAGTTATTTGTGCGAACCGTGCAGGAGCTATTTACGGATTCGAAACAGTAGAAGCATCGGTAACGAGATTTTGGCAGGTGTATAATGTTTCCTAAATACTTTTCTTGTCTTAATATGGTGTACTTAAAAAATAAAAAGGAGTTTTCCATAAACGGAAAACTCTTTCGCACTTTAAACAATCTGCTTCTGTACTTTCTTCAATGTCGGACCAATCCACCAGCCAAATCATCCCATCGCCAAGAAACCTCATGTCCATGGAGATGCAGCCCCCCAAACCACTCGTCGATTCCTTGAACTGCAATGCGGTCCACTGATCCATTCAGTACCTCTTTACCCAACTCTGTCAGAATTACCTTTCGGTTCAGAAAATCCGGAATTTGTCTGTAATCCAAGCCAGCCTCATCCCCGTCAATCATCAGCAAAGGATGTTCACCTTGCACCAAAGCACGAATAAATTTCCAGTATTCGAGATCACCCATGCCGAGCACATGCAGAACGTCTGTTACCTGACGAAATAATTCCAATGGCGTATCCACTCCATTATGAACGGTCTGAAGCGTGGTCTGTTCCACAATGCCAAGACCATTCCGCTCCGAGGGCAACCGCTTGAGATGTGCTGTGAAGGCTTCATAGGCAAAAGGTAGGCCAGATGCTGCCAGTTCTGCCTTCTTGTCTTCCAGCAGATTAGCCATTTGAGCAGGATCAGGAGAAGCATACGCCTGCCAAAGCTCGCTTCCGAGCTCCATCTCTTGCCGTTCAATAGTTCGCCAGGTCCCGGATAATGTCTGAAGCTGTGCCGGAGTGAGCTGTCCCAGACCATGAAATCGTTCGATTCCCGGAAACTCCCCAATACAGAGCAGGCTCAGCTTTGTGCGGCCCAGTTTCTGTTTCTTGAACCAGTGGAGCAGATAGGCGAGCATGCTCTGATCAAACAGGTCATGTTCAAACCACAACACGACTTCATCATACTTGATAAATTCACGAAGTTTCTGCTCTTGTTCCTCACATGCCGTAATAAATTCGCTGGCCGGAATACCTATCGTTTCCTCCAGGACCCGGCCCCGTAGTGCCCGTTCTTCCGCCCCCGCTGGATTTGCAAATATCGGTCCTGCCGGATATACCTCTCTCCATACAAGCACGTCACCTTGTACAACACCCTGCTTCAACATGTCACCTACAACATCACCGTTAACAATATGTAGCATGTTTTGCCCTCCCTCATACAAATGATTGAACACGGAGACGAGGTCGGCCACCGGGAGTGTACCTTTCAACTTTCGGCGGGCATCGTGCAGCCGCTTCTTAAGCGTCGGGACCGGAGTGCCCAGATAATCGGAAATTTCCTGAAGAGAGTAACCGTAAAAATAAAACAGCCGCAGAGGCACGCGCAGCTTGGCAGACAGTGCCTTCACCGATTGCTGCAGAACTTGGCTCTCCTCCCTACGCTCTGCAATTTCTACCAAACCCGGTACTCCTCCCGATACCTGCACAGCCTCATCCAGAGGAAGCATCGAATGATGCTTGCGCCGCAGCGTCCGCTGGCACTGTCTTACGACAATGGTCTTGAACCAGCCTGGAAAAGCGGACGGGGTCTGCAGCTTCTCCAGATTCTGATAAGCCTCTATGAACGCATCCTGCACGGCATCTTCCGCGAGATGGACATCCTTCAGCATGTCATAGGACACGGCATATGCCATTCCGCGAAAATGCAGCATCAGCTGCCCAAACGCTTCCGCATCCCCTAGCCACGCCTTTTCAACCCACTCCCTCATACGTCCCTAGCCTCTTTTCTTTCGTGTTCTTATTCTTAAGTGCCAACTCCGTGGGGGAAGGTTACAAATCATGTTGATGGAAAAATGAAATGATTGATAAATAGCGTCACTGATCACAGCTGTACACAGCAACCATATTAACAGATTCTTTCTCAAAAGAAGCATAATGTAGCTACAGGTTGTTGGTTTTCAATAGAAATATATCATCCTTTATTTGTTACGAGGTTAAGTTCAATATGACTTCGACCATGTAGCCATAGCAGTTCATCCAGTAAAAACGCCAGTCCATCCTTACTACGCAAACGCTCGATCAGTTCTGTAACGACTTCCATAATCTCACGCTGTATATTCTTTGCTAGTTGGAGGCCGCCACTTTCCCCATCCACATAAAGATGTGGATGATCCGGTTGTTCTACCTTTCGTATATGTCGCAGACACAATATCCCATGTTCAAGATAAAAGAAATAGCTACGATCATACAGAACTCCCTCAAATAATTCATACATATGAGGATCATCATCAGGTCCATATGTCATGGTAACTCTTTTTAAGCCAACTGGATTGCTCATGTATACCTTCACCCCCTCAGAATTCAATTGTAAGTTCCTATACTTGAAATTTTAGTGAAGTAAAACTCTAATTTAAATAATGTGAACTTTTTATTCGACAAGTCCTGGAGGTTTGTATGCAATACTGTAATTTATGTATAAGAAGTCGTTCATTAAATACATCCGCATATATTCTCTCTCAAAAATCATCCGCAAAATGGTATATATACCAAGTTAACTTCTATTATATTAATGAGGTACTCATAGTATATGTTTTGAATTCTTATAATTAAAATGGAGCGTGATACGATGGATTTTATAAAATCTATTTACACAAAACAAAACGTAAATAGCTCAGTACTCTTTTTTGCATTTTTAGTTCTATATAGTGTTTTTTCGGAGATTGAAATTAAACCCGTAGTTCTCTTACTTTTTACAGTTGTATTCGCGTTTTTTAATGCCCTGAGTAAATTGGTCCAATCCATACGTAGTGATAATGATCTTAAGTAAAGTAATCTTTACACATTAAAAAGACCTCCAGGACGAATATAGTACGTGACTATACCGTTCTGGAGGTCTTGATTTACATTTTCGAATTCTTAACGCCCCATCATGAAGGTTTGCAGACAATTCATTTTCATTGTACCCTTTTAAACTATCTTAACAAGGCTCTTCGTTCGGTTTTCCGGCATCCGTAGCCGTACGGAAGCTTGAACCGCAGCCGCATGTAGCTACAGCATTCGGATTATGAATCGTGAAGCCGCCTGACATTCCAGACTCTTCAAAGTCGATTTCCAGACCGTCCAGGTAGCGGATGCTTTCCTTTTCCACTACAATCTTCATATCCTGTACGTTCATATATATATCCTGATCCGTCTCGTTGTCGTCAAAGCCCATTGCATACGAAAATCCGGTGCAACCGCCCGGCGTAACACCCAGACGTAAAAACATATTCGGCGTTTCCTGCTGCTCCAGCATATCCTTCAAACGCTCAGCAGCGGAATCGGTGATGTTAATCATAGCTCCATCCTCCTCTTTTACTTCATGTTCTCCTTCAGTATACTCCACTATTTGCAGGTGCTCAAGTCATGGAATGTCCTTCCCTTACAGGCTTAAAGACCTGTTTTTCTATTCGTTTGTATTGAACACCGGTGGTGTGAGGTTTATAATAGGTGAAGAGTGTGTAAAAGAAACTGTCGGAAATTTGTCATTTCAAAGGCGATGTTTGGAGACATCCGTCATTGTAGCCTGGCATTGTAACATTTTTCACATATCGTATATCCGCGCTGCCGGATTCTCACCGACGGAACGGGACATCCTGTGCGCATCCAAGCGCTTGTGTCGCTGATTTGGCGGACAGCCTCGCACAGAGCAACTTGAAGGAGGAATAGGCATGTCCACATTAGTTACACCCTTTACAGACCGCAGAATGGCGGAAATTGTAGAAAAGGTACAGAACGGTATTCGTTTGAACCTTGAAGACGGTATATATTTGTATGAAACTGACGACATTCTCACACTGGGTCAGTTGGCTAACGAAGCTAATTTACGCAAGAACGGAAAAAAGGTTTATTTTATCGAAAACATGAGCCTGTACTTCACCAATGTATGCGAAGCGCGCTGCGCGTTCTGCAATTTCCGCAAGGATCAGGGGGAGGACGGCTCTTATACGTTGTCCGGGCAGGAAATGATTGATTATGTAGAGCAACACATCCATCCGGGAGTAAGAGAATTCCATATCGTCGGTGGTCATAATAATCATGTGCCTTTCCAATACTATGTAGACTCATTGAAGGCTCTGAATGAAAAATATCCCCACGTTACACTGAAAGCTTACACAGCAGCGGAAATTGACTTTTTCACACGCATAAGCGGCTTGAGTATTAAAGAAGTGCTTCAGGAGCTGCAAAAGGCTGGACTTCAATCCCTGACTGGTGGTGGCGCAGAAATCTTGTCCGACGAATATCGGAAGAAGATGCGTGTTACGAAAGCCAACGTGGATCGCTATCTCGAAGTACATCGCACGGCCCACAATCTCGGCATGAAAACTCATACAACCATGCTGTACGGTTCGGTCGAATCGTATCAGGATCGTATTGAACATATGCTGCAAATTCGTGAATTGCAGGACGAAACGAACGGATTTATGGTATTTATTCCACTGTCCATGCAGCCGAAAAGCAAAAACGCCAACATCATGCGCCGGAACTCCGCTTACGAGGATCTCAAAACCATTGCGATCAGCCGCCTGATGCTGGATAATATCGACCATGTCAAAGCTTACTTCATTAATATTGGCCCGCAATTGACGCAGGTCGCTCTCACCTTTGGCGCATCAGACGTGCATGGCACGATTGTGCGTGAGCAGATCAGCCATGCCGCAGGTGCGTTGACCCCTGCCGGATTGACCCGCAAAGAGCTAATCTGGCTGGTCAAAGGTGCCGGACGCATACCTGTTGAACGGGACACCTTCTATAACGAAATCGAAGTTTTCGAATAAATGTAATATCGGATTCAGATTTCCCGCGAGCATTTCATCCCCATTACTCACACCATGCAGCATCATGCTGCCTCGGAATACGCTGGTCTGCCAGCCAAAGGCAGGCCCGATTCTCGGGTTTTATAACAACAAAAACTTGTGTTAGATCGACGAGACACCAGACCATTTGCCGGGGACACGGTAGCGAAAGGACGGCGGATTTTGATGAAAAATTTCGTTATTCTGGGGGGCGGCTATGGCGGCCTTACCATTGCCAAAGAATTGCTGGATAAACACATTCCCGACGATGTTCAAGTTATTTTAGTGGATCGAATGCCCTTTCAGGGATTGAAAACAGAGTATTATGCCCTAGCGGCAGGTACGGTTTCTGATTTTGATTTGCGGGTGCATTTTCCAGATGAACAACGTCTTATTCGCAAATATGGAGAGGTCACCTCGATGGATCTGGAGAATAAAATAGTCCATTTTCAAGAAGGTGAACCCTTGCCCTATGACCAGCTTGTCATTGCGTTGGGTTGTACCGACCGCTTTCACAATACACCGGGGGCTGAAGAACACAGCTGTACGATCCAGTCGTTTAACCATACCCGCCAAACCTATCTGCGCTTGAACGAAATCAAGCCATATGGACATGTCCATATTGTAGGCGGCGGTCTGAGCGGTGTTGAGATTGCTGCGGAGTTACGTGAAAGCCGTACGGATTTGAATATTACCATTATGGATCGGGGCGAGCGGGTGCTGTCGGCATTCCCGCAACGTTTGTCTGCCTATGTACATGCTTGGTTCAAGGAGCATCAGGTTAATGCCCTGAATCATGTTGCGGTTTCCCGTATTGAGCCGGGGGCTATTTATAACCGTGACGAGCAAATTGTAACGGATGCAGTGGTATGGACAGCGGGGATTCAGCCGGTAAAAATCGTGCAGGATTTAGCCGTCCCTAAAGACCCTCAGGGCCGCATCGTGCTCAACGAATATTATCAAATACCGGACCATCCTGAGGTGTATGTGGTCGGAGACTGTGCGAGCCTTCCCTACTCTCCAAGCGCTCAAGCGGCAGAAGTGCAAGGGGAGCAGATCGCACACATTGTACGCGACCTGTGGAAGGGTCAAACGCCTCATCCGCATCCTTTAAAGCTGCGCGGTACATTAGGCGCACTTGGCAAGAAGGCCGGGTTCGGCTATGGCTTTATGGGTAGTACCTCATTGCGCGGACGAGTACCACGCCTGCTTAAAAGCGGTGTGCTCTGGAAGTCCAAACGCCATTTTGGATAAACGTATGCTAAACAAACAAAGAAGACCCGCTCTCAGAGCAGGTCTTCTTTGTTTCTTGAGTGTTTGCATGATGTATATTTCTCTACAAAAAGGAGCTGGCTAACAGAGCATTATATTTCAATCCAAATCTAGGTTATCCCATGCTTCAGCTTCCTTAATTTTGTTCATAATCACTTCATACAGAAGTTCTGCTGAATCCGCGGATACAATCTCACCGTTGACCATCGCATAGGGTTCGGCGTTGCACTGACCGCAATTGCTTAGGCAGCCGTATTCAATCACATCATAATCCGGATTCTGTTCCAGCTTGGACATGATTTCATCGGTACCCCAATGCATATTACTGGTGCAAAACTCAATAATAGGTCTTAACATTTTTTCACCTGCTTTGGATGACGGGCATTTTAATTTGGCCCGCTTTGTAATATAATAATAAAGGTATAGGAAAGGAGTTGAATTCTAATGAGCGAAACACAAAGCGTTCAAATGTATGATGAAGTAGCTGATGTACTGGATAAGCTCCGTCCGTTCCTGCAACGCGATGGTGGCGACGTTGAGCTGGTTGACGTTGAAGACGGCATCGTTAAGCTGAAGCTGGTAGGCGCTTGCGGCAGTTGCCCAAGTTCCACAATCACGCTGAAAGCCGGGATTGAACGTGCTCTTCTCGAAGAAGTCGACGGCGTCCAAGAAGTGGTACAAGTATTCTAATGCTTGATGCATAATGATCATGAGAGTCTTGACTTCGGTAACGAAGCTCAAGACTCTTTTTTGTGTTACAGCGTCTGAGGGAGCACTCAAGCTTATATGGTTGGCCGAATAGGGTCTAATCCTCCCGATACATCCATAATATTACCTGTTATAAAATCCGAATGCTCCTCACACAAATAGGCGATCACTCGCGCAATGTCCTCTCCGCTCCCCGGACGTCCACGCGGTGTCTCTTTATCCTGCATGCCGATGACATCGGCGATTGACATTTCCTTATTTGCTCCTCGAATATCCCCTGGACAGATCATATTGACCGTAATACCATAAGGAGCTTCCTCCACAGCCAGTGATTTCGTAAAAGACACCAGTCCCACCTTGGCGGCTGCGTAGACGGCGCGATGCGGCCAAGCCCTTGCTTCTCCAGCATGACCAAAGCCAAAATGAATAATACGTCCCCATTGCTGGCTACGCATGTGGGGTAATACCAAATGATCCAGCAACATGGTACCGACCAGATTCCCTTGTATCATGGCATGAATCTCAGCTACACTGTAATCCGCAAACAGACGGCGTTCCCGGATGAACGGTCCGGCATTATTCACCATAATATCGACTCCGCCTAGCCGATCCTGTACTTCACCAATCAGCCTCGTGATATCTTCCTGAACAGAGATATCCCCTTGTAAAGACAGGCAGCGTACTCCCTTGGACTCAATCACCTGCTTAAGCGCTTCGGCTTCAGCTTGGCTATGCACATAATTTAGTGCAATATCACAGCCTTCATCAGCCAGACGCAGAGCGGTCGTTTTACCTAAACCTTTGGCACTGCCCGTTATGAGTGCGACTTTGTCTCTCAACAGTTTTCCTCCTCTTCACAGAGAACGGTCACCCCCAAGTATAAAATATTTAAGCTTCCCCTACAACTCCATCCAAAAAGAAACCCCCAGTCCTCTTGTTCAAGAGAATCTGGGGGTTGCGTGCAATGCGTTCTCGTTCCCTACTTAAAATGCCGGGATAATTGCGCCTTGGTATTTATCTTCGATGAATTTTTTAGTTTCTGGAGATTGCAAAGCTTTATGCAACTTCTGAATCGCTTCGGAATCTTTATTATCAGGACGTGCTACCAGAACGTTAGCATATGGAGAATCCTTGTCTTCCAGTGCCAGTGCATCCTTCGTAGGGTTCAGCTTCGCTTCCAAAGCGTAGTTCGTGTTGATCAACGCAATATCCACTTCAGGCAACTGACGTGGCAGCATAGCCGCTTCCAGCTCCTTGAATTTCAGGTTTTTCTTATTTTCAGTAATATCTTTTACCGTAGCTTCAATGTTGCTTGCGTCTTTCAGCTTGATCAGACCTTGTTTCTCCAACAACAGCAAAGCACGGCCTCCGTTTGTCGCATCGTTCGGAATGGCTACAGTTGCGCCATCTGGGATTTCATCAAGCTTTTTATATTTTTGGGAGTAGATACCGAATGGCTCCAAATGAACTGCGCCCACAGAAACCAGATCCATTTTGCGCTCTTTGTTCATCACATCCAAGTAAGGTACATGTTGAAAGAAGTTAGCATCCAGTTGCTTGTCAAACAATTGTACGTTCGGCTGTACATAGTCATTAAACTGAACGACTTGGAGACGAACCCCTTCTTTTTCCAACTGAGGTTTGATCGCTTCCAAAATTTCCGCATGCGGCACAGGAGAAGCTCCAACTTTCAGTTCCACTTCACGTGGTGATCCGCCTGTATTTTGGTTCGCATTGTTTGTATCCGATGTTGTGCTCTTTGTACCGCAAGCCGCCAGCACCGCAATTAATGTCAAGCTTAATACAGCCAATACCCATTTCTTCATGTTATTACCCCTCCAATAATTTGTAATATTCAGGAGCAGACGTCCTGATCAATAAGGATATCTATATATTTTCCCTATTTTCGAGTATAATGCCGCACGAGGCGATCTCCCGCCATTTGCAGCAATTGTACCAATACGACCATCAGCACGACCGCAACGATCATGACAGCCGTTTCATAACGATAATAGCCGTAGTTGATAGCCAGTGTACCTAGTCCACCGCCCCCGATCATCCCGGACATTGCCGTGTAGGATACGAGTGTAACGACGGTAATGGTTAATGCAGCGAGCAGACCCGGAAGTGCCTCACGTAACAGCACCCGCCGGATAATTTGTCCTGTCGAGGCACCCATCGCTTGTGCGGCTTCGATGACGCCCTTGTCCACTTCACGCAGAGACGTTTCGACAAGACGTGCGAAGAATGGAGCAGCCCCGATAACCAAAGGTGGGATGGTTCCCAACACCCCGGTCGAGGTACCTACCAGCGATCGTGTAAAAGGAATAAGTGCAACGATCAAAATGATAAAGGGTACGGAACGTAAAATGTTAACGATGAATGATAATACAATGTATATCACCTTCATCAAAGTTAACGAGGAGCGACTCGCCAGAAACAATAATATGCCGAGCGGCAAACCAATAATGAGGGTGAACAATGCCGATGCCCCAAGCATCTGAAGGGTTTCCAGCGTAGAATTCCCTAGCTCTTCCCAACTCACTTGTGAAAAATCAAGTTCGCTCATTGTCCAATCACCTCCACATCAAGTCCTTGCCCGGACACTTCGCGCAGCGTATGCTCTATATCCTCATGATTTCCTTCAAAACGAACGATTAGCTGTCCATAGGGTACATTTTTAATCGTAGATATGGTTCCCTGCAAGATCGCAAAATCAACACCAGTACTTCGAGCCGTACGCGACAGAATCGCATCATATGTTTTGCTGCCCAAGAAGGAGATACGCACCACCTGCGCTGACTCGCCGCCACCTGCTGCCGCAATCGCTGCTTGTAACTCTTCGGGATGTTCTGACTCCCGTTGAATAAAGTCCTTGGTTACCTGGTGCTGCGGCTTCAAAAATACTTCCGCTACCGGACCTTGCTCCACGATGTCGCCCTGATGAATGACGCCAACTTTATCACAGATGCTTTGAATGACATGCATTTCATGTGTAATCAGTACGATGGTTAAATTAAAGCGCTGATTAATATCCAGCAGCAATTTCAGGATAGACCCCGTCGTCTGCGGATCAAGCGCTGAAGTCGCTTCGTCACACAGCAATACATGAGGATCACTAGCCAGCGCCCGTGCAATTCCTACCCGTTGCTTCTGTCCACCTGAGAGCTGTGACGGATATTTTCCACTGTGTTCTTCGAGACCCACCAATTCCAGCAGTTCACGAACCTTCTTGTCCAGCTTCTGCTTGGGCGTGTTTACCAGCCGCAATGGAAATGCAATATTGTCATACACCGTCGCCGAGGACAACAAATTAAAATGCTGAAAAATCATTCCGATTTTTCGGCGCTGCATTTGTAATTGGGATTGACTCACAGTGGTGAGGTTTACCCCGTCTACCCATACTTCACCTGAAGTAGGGCGTTCCAATAAATTAATACAGCGGATCAATGTACTTTTCCCCGCCCCGGAGTGACCAATCACCCCGAATATTTCTCCACGCTTTATAGAAAGATTCAACCCAGACAGCGCATTAACGCGTCGGTTACCTTTGCCATAATGCTTGGTTAACTGCTTAAGCTCTATCAACGTGCTGCGACCCCCTTCACTTCTTCCTTACCCTTTTAACCAGTTGTCATCTCTCAGGATTGTATAAAATCGCTATTTATTTATACAAAAAAGAGCCCCTTTCACAGAATGAAAAGGGCCCCACCTTGCGAACCTTTTCTCATCTGCCAAAATCGCTATAACTCTAGCGGTTTTGTAGGAATTAGCACCATCATGTTCCCTCCCAGTGTATTACACCGGGAAAGAACGGGTTGCCGGGCTTCATCGGGCCAGTCCCTCCACCTCTCTGGATAAGAAAAATATGTTAAACTCCAGCTTTAGCTGTCCGTTAAGTTTATATAAAAAAATATAATTCAAGCATTTTTCTGAAACTAGGTTTCAGTATAGATAGTTTACATAGCTTTGTCAAAGGATATTTTCTATCATATTTTTGGGCGTACTGCCCGGTTCTCCCATTGTTTCGCAGTATAAGTAAAGGCGTTTGACAGCGACCGACACACCATTTCCAAGCCCTGCTGCAAATCTTCCAAATGGTGATCGAGGTCCTCCAGTTGGATTTTTCCATACAAAGCTCGGTGTCGTTGCCAGAGATCATCCTGCATTTCCGTATTCATATAGTGTATCTCCGTATTCCGACGCTTACGCAGCCGATTGATGGCATCGTTGTATGTGTCCTTGATATCAATTAAATTATCGGTCAATACAGGATGCATTTTGAGATACTTGAGCTGCCGCAACACGGTAAAATACGAATAATGAGCCTTATACTGCCCTGTTTTTAAATCACACAGATCATTCAGCCAGTTACCCAGCTTATCTAAAATGGAGAATACCCTCACAAACCCATCCTTATAAAAGAAAACATATAATGCATAGTCGGATTTTTCATCCTCGCTCATATCTTCAGCATATCCGGCTTTCACTTTCATACGGAAAAAGGCGGCAGCATGATGGCTCTGCTCCAGTTCATCCAGAGATGACATTAGACCGCGTGTCAAAATATCCGCCTTCCGAAAATCGTGGGTCGGATCTCCACCAGCCTGAATTTGCCGCTCCAGCAAGCTCAACATATCTGACATGCTATTCATGGCATCCAGCAAGATGCCCTTGTTCACACGTGGCGGCTCACCCAGTAGCTTGCGTATCATGCTTACGCCTCCTTATAAATGTAAAATCCGGCTGTAGGTTTCATTAGGGCGTCAAGCGAAATAACTCGTCCATCGTTGATCTACAAGCTTAACAATATCCTCACGCGGTAACACCTCATCCGGATACCCCGGCTTCATACGCGCATCCACTACAATCGGCAGCTTATAGTTCAGATGATGCAAACGCACTTCGCTGTCCGCGTACATATCCGTAGCCGGGTTAAAGCGTGTGAACACCGTCCACAGGAACGAGGCTTGAGAGCGAACAACTTCTTTGGCATCGTCCACAATAAAGACGAGCGGCCACTCTTGCTCACCCGCTGCTAGTCGCTCCAAAACACGTGCCGCCAGCTCAGGTTCCTGCTCAAAAGACGCACCCGATACGACGAGGCATCCTCCGCAATAGGGCTTAATTTCACGAATTCCCGGCAGATCGCCTCCCTCATAAGCACGAGGCAATTCACGTACAGGCTCACCTATCCCCATCAGGATCGCCTTACTACCATGATTCAGCTTGCGGCCTGTGTAATCGAGTGTATCGTGTGACGTGTGATTGAAAATAAATAAATCCGTTGCTGGATTAAATCGCTCCAGAATGGTTTCCAGCAGCAGGTTAAAGTCAGATAAATCAATTACTCGATCCGTCAGCATCAGGAACTTGGTCAACGATAATTGACCTTGACCCAAAATAGTAAAACCGGATACAAGCGCTTCACGGGAGTAGCTTTCACGTACGACTGCCGCTGCCAGCGCATGTACGCCCGTTTCCGCATATGCCCACAGGGACTTGACGGAAGGCATCACAAGCGGATAGGCAGGCGACAGCAGACGTTGCAAAAACTCACCGAGATAGTAGTCTTCTTGCCGAGGCTTACCTACAATGGTTGCCGGATAAATGGCATCCTTGCGGTGATGCATATGTTTGACATGAAGTACAGGGAAATCATGCTGTAATGAATAATATCCAAAATGATCACCAAACGGGCCTTCCGGACGGCGTTCATGAGGCGGCACATAACCGCTGATTGCAAATTCTGCTTCTGCTGGAATCCGGTGACCCCCAAGCGGATCTTCTGTCATGGGCAGCTTGCCTCCCATAATAAGCGAAGCCAGCAGCAGCTCAGGCAAGTTTTCCGGTGCTGGAGCAATGGCAGACGCAATCAGGGCAGGCGGGCCACCAATGATAATCGTCGTAGGCAATGGCTCATTACGCAGCTCCGCTTCATGATAATGGAAACCGCCGCCTTTATGAATTTGCCAGTGAATGCCCGTCGTCTGATCATCATAAATCTGAATGCGGTACATCCCCAGATTATGATCCTTGGGCTGACCTGGCTTCTCGGTATACACGAGTGGAAGCGTAATAAACGGCCCTCCATCCTCATGCCAACTGGTCACTTTAGGCAGTGGCGCTAACGGAGCCTCTGTACGGCGAACTCCCAATACAGGGGCCTCGCTGTGAGATACTGTTTTTAGCCCTACTTTTAGCATGTCCTTAATCAGGCCACGTTCATTCCACAATGCTTTGGGTGTAGGTGGAAACAATGTTTTGGTGGCTCCGACAATCGCATCCATCAGTTGCTCAGGTCGCGGGCCAAAAGCCATATCTACACGGCGATTCGTGCCAAACAGATTACTGGCTACAGGAAACGGGGTTCCTTTTACATTCGTGAACAGCAGTGCCGGCCCTTCTTCCTCAATGACTCTTCGATGAATCTCAGCCAGCTCCAAGTAAGGATCGACAGGTGCCTCTATAATTTTAAGATGATTTTCTTTACGCAGCGCTTCAATAAATTGGCGCAAATTCTGGTAGATCAACTGGACGACTCCTCCTAAGCAAATCAAGCCCTCGAGAAACTCGTGGGCCTGGTTTGTTTCTTATATGCTATTATACGTGTTTAAACGCCTCTTGGGCAAAAATCCGCTTCACTATGATCTATGAAATGCTTAGGTACGTTGTGCTTGGGTCGGAACAAGCTTGCGGTCCGGTGACAATTGCCATACACGATAGCTCAGATAAGCCAAAACGGAGAACAACGATGCAATCACCAGCATATGTCCCAGCACGATAAACATATAGATTTCAGGTCTGTTGACGTACAACAAGATAATTCCAATCACCACTTGAAGCAAAATTAACAAGACCG
Source organism: Paenibacillus sp. SER-28 (assembly GCF_052906305.1). Taxonomy (NCBI): domain Bacteria; kingdom Bacillati; phylum Bacillota; class Bacilli; order Caryophanales; family Paenibacillaceae; genus Paenibacillus; species Paenibacillus sp. SER-28. The sequence goes on from NZ_JBRECM010000012.1 coordinate 93,420, forward strand.
ACACGACACCCAATATACGGATATCTCGGTGATTCGGGTGATAACGGTATGAGTAGTGACCCACAGCCAAGATAATGACGAACAGCAGACCGGCTGAAATCTGATGAAGCAGCAGTGGAGATATGAAGCCCCCAATATTTACAACCTTCTGGATGACCGAGTGACTAAGCAACGCCCCTGAATAGACAGCAATATAGGTATAGATCGTCGATAGCCATATAAAGTTGCGATAGCCCCGACTGACACGCCCAGGAATCAGACGCGGAGTGTGGCGTGAGTCCGCGTGCTCCTGCCAGGCCCCCAGCGTCATCATAGTTGCACTGGCAAAGGCGATAAGCGCAAAGCCAAAATGCAGTCCCATGACAGCAGCCGATTGGGAGAAAATGACAGCCAACGCCCCCATGGCACCTTGTATGATGACAAACAAGAGCGTGAGCAGCGAGAATAGCTGTAAATCCTTCCGATGCTTCATAAACAGCAAAAAGCCAACAAATGAGGCGATAGAAAGAATCCCGGCCATGGCACTAACGGAACGATGAGAGAACTCAATAAGGGATGCGATCGTATGTGCCGGAACCAGCTTGCCATTGCAAAGCGGGAATTCCCGGCCACAGCCAAGACCTGAATCCGTCCGTGTCACGACACCTCCACCGAAGGTAGCCAAAAACATGACAATACATGTTACGAGTGCCAGCCATTTTAATATTCTAATTTTGTTATTCAAATTCACCCGTATCCTTCCAAATATAATATTTATTCACTTTATATGTTGTGAAATGATCACTTAAAGTAATTATAACTGATATATCGTTCCTTGACATACGAGCTTTGTTGACAAAATGTGAACGTGTCCGTGAGAAAGCCGCCCCCTTAGAAGGAAGCGGCTTTCTGAATGTCTTGATGTTTAAAATTCACTTTGTAACCTTCATGCATGTACAGCATTCATTATTTTGCCAAGCTCGCATGGACTTCAACAGCCCGATCCAAAAATTGCTCAATCTCCTCGCGGGATTTGCGCAGTCTGTTCACCAGACGTACCAGTTCTCTGCCTTCACTGTAAGCGATAAAGCTAGGAATACCCAATACATTCTGCTCTTGACTGACGCTTTCGGCCTGTTCTACATCAATCTCAATTAATGTAAGCTTATCTGCATATTGTTGTTCCACATCAGGCATGAACGGATCAATGAAATGACAATCCCCACACCAGTCCGCCTTAAATACAGCCACCGTTACGCCGGGAGTAGATATTGCCTTATTAAAGTCTTCATGAGAGACGATTTTTTGCATGGATGATTCCTCCTTAAATTCTTTTTATGCTGAAAAGATTGCACTTTCTATTGTAACGCCAAGTGAAGCTTTTGCACACTCCCCCATTCTGCTCACATGCCGATTGGAAGCCCTCTCATTGAGGCATACTAAAGATATACTTAAGAATCCACATAAGCGAAGACATCCTAACAGCATACCCAACATACTTGGCAGGATACGGGGATGCTTGCAATTGGAAAGGAGGTTATTTAGTCATGTCTTTTACCGAATGGCTCCATACAGCATCTCGACAGCTTCAAGGAGGGCTAAAGTTACTGGGTTCCGTTCCCCGTGTTGCAGAGGAAGCTTGGGAGGGCAAACGGGCGGCTTGGACCGAATCCCACAAATTACGCTACCCCTTGCGTGAACTAGCGTGGGATTATCATACAGCACAGGCCGCTATGAATGAAGCTGAAGCGTTAATGCTGGTGAACGGACCCGCTACGCGTCCATCTTCTCTGAATATGCCCTTATGCGAAACAGACTGTGAGCTGCTGGAGCGGATCAAAAATGATACAGCACAGGAGAATCGCAGCAACGTCACCCGCACGGCCGCTTACCTTGAATGCTATCGTGGCTACCCGGAGTTACACTGGGCATTACTGGCCCACCTGGTTTCTCGTAATGGCGGCTATAATATGACCGATCTGAAAGGGGGACTAATTGGCAACCTGTTTGGCGAACAGGAAAAGGAATGGCTGTATCGGCTACTGGAGCGCTGTAATGCCCTTATTTTTCAAGATGCTTACCCGCAGTTGCAACTTTACATGCACAGCCGTCATTTGGGTCGGAGTTGCTTTCATTTGTTGCCTTATTTTCACGTTTCGCCATTCATGAAGCCCTTTTGGGAACGTTTTTGGGCTTGGCGGGATAGCTCTCTGTTGACTGTGGCGCTCATCATTAATGAACAAAACTATATTGAAGGACGTGTGATAAAAGATCCGTATTTTCAAAAATTTGTGACACACAAGCCGGGCTTTTATTTGCATGACTGGCTCCAACTTAATCAGGTTATATTTCCACTTGGGCTGAACGGTGGACTTGCTGGACTAGTGATGGAGCGTTTCGGCCATTTGGACGAGCGGATTGGCTTTGGCAAAAGTCTCTATGCTATGCTCTTCGGCCATCAGCAGGTGCTGGACCAGGTATCAGCATTCGCTAACAGTGTGCCACATACGGGTTCACGCAGCGACTATTGGCCCGGATTGTTCACCCCGAATGAACAAAAAGCGCTGCACTCTCCAGATGAAAGTGCAACGCTTTTAGCACATGAATGGCTACCGCCAGGACAACGTCTGTACAGCCCGAAGCTGAACGCCGTCTGGTCCGATACAGCTTATGATCCAATCCCCCGTTATGACTGGTTTCAGGACGGCTCCACACTCGGGCATCTCAGCGAACCAAGGCGACCGCTGTTATTTGCCATGCGCCATGAGCATCGCCATGGCATCCAAAAAACAGCAATGGCCCACGTTGCCCATAACAGCTTGCAACCTTTCCACTGATAGACTGGAGGACTCTTTAGCCTTGTTGTCCTGTAGACTCACGCTGTAGACGCATTAACGGACGCAGTACCTTTTGCAACATACGTGGGTAGTTGCCCAGCTCGTCCCTGCGCAATACGCGCAGTACAACCAGCAACAGCAAGTAGCATACCAGTACAGCTGCCCCTGCAATGCAGCACGCGATCAAGAAGGCCACACGCGCAGGCATCAAATGCACCAGTAGAATACAGGCTTCATTTACACCGTATCCGATAGCTCCCGAGACGACGACTGCGGTTAAGAACCCTGCCCAGCGACGGCCCATGATGGAAAAGGAGACGATCCCTTTAAGCACACGTAAATTCAGCAACGTGATCACGAGGAAACATAATCCGGTTGCGGCAATGATCCCGTAAATCCCAAGCCAACCAGCCAGCAGCCAGCTCGCTGCAAACTTGACGACGATACCGACCATGACATTAACCATTGAAATACGTGGCTTGCCCATACCGATCAATATCGAATTAGAAGTCATCATCGTAATCTGGAATATCGTTCCGAGTGTCAGAACAGCGATAATACCGCTGCCTCCAAGCGAGCTAAACAGTAAACCATTAATAGAATAGGCGGTTACACATAAAGCTAGCACAATTGGCATTCCAGTCAAAATAGAGATACGCAAGGCCAGCGTCATCTGATTTTGTAAATGCTGCTCATCCTTACGGGCAAATGCCGCTGAAATGATCGGAATGAGCGATTGGCTGAGCGCAATGGCCAAAATCGGCGGAATTCCCGCCACACTCTGTGCCCGAGAGCCTAGATAACCCAACTGAGTAGTCGCCTGATCCAATCCCACTTGACCTGATAGCAGTCTCACCACAATCGACGTATCAATAAAGTTGACCGCCGGAACTGTCAGAGACGACAATACAATGGGAATGGAAAGCTTGAAAATATCTTTGTAAATGCGCATCATCGGTAGCGCGGAGCTTTCCTCTTGGAATTGATCTTGGCGGTCCTGTCGATCCTGGCGGCGCAATTTCACCGTGTAGTACAACATGACCGCTAGAGCGCCAAGACTTCCCATGACACCTCCAAAGGAGGCCCCGGCCGCAACCTCGCGATCTCCATAACCCAGCTTCAAAATAATAAAAGCGAGTACAATAGCAGTCGCTACCCGTGCAACCTGCTCCACAATTTGTGAAATACCGCCTGCGGTCATATTACCGCGCCCTTGGAAGTATCCACGCATCATGGCAATGGCAGGGAACAGCAGTAATGCTGGTGCCAAAGCCTGAATGGCCAAAGCGGATTGTGGAACCCCTGCTACATGCTCGGCAAAGTAAGGTGCTCCAAAATACAGTAGCGCTGTAATGATAATGCCTGCTGCGGCCGCGAATATCAAAGCCGCACGATACACACGTCGTGCTTCCGAAGGCCGATCCAGTGCATAACGTTCTGAAACCATTTTGCTCAATGTACTTGGAATACCGGCCGTAGCCACTGTGAGCAGCATCAAATAAGCGTTGTTCGCAATGGTAAACGAGGCGTTCCCAACGGAACCAAGCAGATGCTCCAATGGAACACGCTGTACCAGACCAAGCACTCTGGCCACCAAGGCAGCAGCGGCTAAAATAAGCGTACCTTTAAGGAATGTTTCTTTATTGGACAAAATGCGTTCCCTTCTTTCTTGCTGTTCACACGCATGCAAAAGCCCCGCACAAACAGTCATGGCCTGAGCCATCACCGGTGCGGAGCCGCATGTCGATTCTGTCTCTGCAAATCATAATAAACGAAAACGAATCTCGGGTCATAACACCCAAATCAAGAATACAATAATCATGGCAAGCTGCAAGATCACTTTCATCACGGTGCTGGTAAAAAGGCCTAATACGGAGCCAAAGCCCACTTTAATAGCTCGGTCCAGCGGGGCTTTGCCAATTAACTCACCCAGCACAGCGCCGATAAATGGTCCCAAAATCAGACCAAATGCCGGAATAACGAAGGGACCAATAATAATCCCGACAGTGCTGAGGATCGCCGACAGACGCGAGCCGCCAAATCGCTTGACTCCCCAGGCATTCACAGCATAATCTGCAACAAAAAGCGCAACAACGATTAGTGTTTGTATAATCCAAAACAATGCATTGTATGGAGCAAACGAGAAAAACCAGCCGTATACAAAAAATGCAAAATAGATGGCGAGCGCCCCCGGCAATACGGGATATACCGCCCCAGCCATGCCCACAATGAACAGCACAATGACAACAATCCAGCCTACAACGTCCATGGGCCTCCTCCTTCTCGTTCATTCATCTTGCTTGCTGCATCATTCGTTTCATTACACAAGCACATAATCACGGATCACTTCTACAATGCCGTCGTCATTGTTTGAAGCCACGACCACATCAGCGGCTTCTTTAACCGTATCCTGAGCATTCCCCATTGCTACGCCCAGTCCAACCGCTTGAATCACTGCCAGATCATTCAGACTGTCGCCAACGGCAACCACCTGCTCCAGAGTAATGCCAAGCAGATCGCACACTTCAGCGATTCCACTGGCTTTGGATATACCAGCCGGGTTAATTTCCAGATTTGTCATCGAAGAATTGGAAATTTCAAGTCCACCCATGTCCTGAAGTTTAAGCAAAATTTGGTGGCGAATTTCGTCATTTTCCGTATTATAACCGAATTTGAGCCACTCCTGTGTGTCCAATGTATCCGGCCAACGATCCCTGTTATATAATTCCTCTGTTGAGTACGCCCAGAACCAGGAGCCTGTTTCTACAGCAATCTGGTGCATCTTGCGAACGAGCTCCTTATCAAGTAAATAACGGCGCCACAACTCGTGGGGTGATTTCCACACCTCACTGCCGTTTACGGTTACCATTGGCGTCTCCAGGCCGAGTTGCTGACCGTACGGCAGAGCATGCATCGCTGCACGTCCAGTAGATAAGCATACATGGATCCCTTCCTGAATCGCCTTGTTAATCCAGTTAATCGTTTCCAAGGAAATTTCATGATTATCATTCAGTAAAGTTCCATCCATATCGAGCGCAAGCAGTTTGTATTTATATTGGTTTTCTCCCATAGTCTCTCTTCCTCCTGTATGTCCCTTATGTCCAACGACATTTTACCATGAAAAAGAGAAGCCCACAAAAAAATTCAAGTCCTCACTTTGCTGCCAGAGGCTTTTTAGGAGTACCATCTAGCCCGTAAACTTCGTCATACGCATCAAATATTTTACGCGCAACCGGTCCCGCGCTCGTCGCACCAAAGCCCCCTTCAGGAATGATGACCGCTACTGCCAGCTTCGGATTTTGACGGGGAGCAAAAGCGATGAACACCCCGTTATCTTTAACCGTACGTCCCACCACCTGCTCGGAAGTCCCCGTTTTACGGGCATAATCATAAGGAAATCCATTAAAGGCTTTAACATCCGTAGCCATACCTCGAATCACTGTATTCCAGTGCGTATCTGAAAAAGCGACCTCATTCAGCACCTTCGGCTTAAATTCACGTACAAGATTCCCCTGATCATCTACAATTTTGCTGACCAAATGAGGCTGCATACGCTTGCCCTTTGTTGCCAGCACAGTTGTATACTGGGCTAACTGCATCGCCGTATACTTTCCCTGCTGACCAAAGGATGCCTGCACCAAACGTGTCAGCGCACTTTCATGCTTGCTCGTATACTCAAGTCTGCCTGCCCACTCGCCCGGCAGATCTACTTCTGTCGGTACGCCTAATCCAAATTCCTTCATATACTTGTCCCATACGTCAATTCCCTGATGCACCCCTGCATTACTTCCGTATTTGTCATACATTGGCTTGCCGATCATATCTACCATAAACGTATTCGACGAGACCTCAATTGCCCTGCTAGGTGTCAAAGAACCATACACATGTCCGCTAGAATTCCCGACCCGGCTGGAGCGATTTTTGCCGTAGTACGCACTTCCCGTATCCAGATAAGTTTGTCCGGGAGAAAACAGGTTTTCCTTCAACCCGATCAGCACGGTTAGCGGTTTAATGGTTGAACCCAAAAGCACCGAGGATTCTGGATGTGGACCTGCTTTACCGCTAGGGACGGATTTAATGGTTCCATTTCCCATTTTATGCTGAATTTCGTCATATATCGAAGGTGAGGTACTTCCACTTTTCCATACATTAGAGTCATAATCCGGCATACTGGCCATTGCCACGATATTTCCGGTCTCTACCTCCATCGCTACAGCGAAGCCAGTGGTTGCGTCTTGATGAAGCTTCCCCGATACGGCATGAGTATGAAGCCAGCGAAGCTGATCCATAATGGCCTGTTCGGTTTTCTGCTGAATTTCCTTGTTGATGGTGGAATATAAATGATGTCCTTTTTCAGGAGGAGTAATGGATTCAATGCCCTCCGGCATGCTGCGAGGATTGACCTCTAACGTTTTATATCCGTTTTTCCCTCTCAGCTCGTCCTGGTACTGAAGCTCCAAGCCATCATATCCGACCGTTTCACTTTCCGAATAAACCTGTGCCGGTTTTAAAACCTCCGAATTCGCTTCATAGAGCTCTTTATATTTGGGCCGGTTCGTTCGAGCTCCTTTGAACTTGTACATATATCCAATCGTTTGTACCGCCACCCGATCCGGGTCATAATGGCGAACACTTTCTTCTACAACCTCTACACCAGGGAACTCTGTCCGATGCTCCAGAAAATAAGCGATTTCCTCCCGACTCAGGTCGGATTTGACCAAACGTGGGGTAAATCCCCTATATTGATTATAGTCCGGGTCCAGTCTCTTTTTTATTTCCTCTGCATTAAGCTGCTCTCCTTCGGTACGACCCAGTTCGTTTAATTTGGCAGCAAGCTTGGCAGCAAATGCATTGAGCTCAGGGAGCAGCTTTTCCCCCGGCTTGCGATCTTTCTCCGTACGCTTGCTATAATCCTTAGATAAAGTTACATACAAGGACTGTACTGAAGTCGAATACGCCAGCTTAACCGTACCTGTGGAGTCATAAATCGTGCCGCGACTCGGAACTAACGGGACATTTTTCGTATTTACGGATTGCTGCTGACTCTTCAGCTCGTCCGATTGTACAAACTGCAATACAGCTAGTCTGGTAATGATCAGGGCAAACAGCACAAAAGCACTAAAAAACAGTAGGTTGGTTCGTAAAACCGTCCGTTTTTTTCGTGACTCTTCATCCTCTTCTTGATTTTTCTTTTTGAATGAAAACTTTTTATCTAAACTTCTTCTGTCCATATTAGCTGCATTACTCCTTCCAATAGGTTTCATATTCCCTGATCCTACCATATCTAAAACAATAAACGATGAATTCTAAGATGACAATTTTGTAAGAAAACGTAGAAAAAACATAAAAAAGCTTCCCTCAGCCCAAAGGCTAAGGGAAGCTTTCATGAAATGACATCGTATAAAAGGATTATGGCTGTTTGATTGCATTAGGATCGGTTGCTGTTTCATCCTTTTTCTTTGGAACACCGTCCAGACCGTACACTTCATCGTAAGCATCAAAGATTTTGCGTGCTACAGGTCCAGCACTCCAAGCCCCGAAGCCTCCTTCAGGAATGACAACGGCTACAGCCAGCTTGGGATTCTGGCGTGGTGCAAAGGCGATAAATACCCCGTTATCTTTTAGTTCTCTGCCCACACTTTGCTGCGATGTCCCCGTTTTGCGAGCAAAGTCGTAAGGGAAACCTTTAAATGCGCTGACATCTGTTGACATCCCGCGTATAACTTCATTCCAATAAGCATCCGGAAATTTCACTTCATTCAGTACCTTCGGCTTAATTGTTTGAACTACATTACCGTTGGTATCTTTAATTTGACTGACCAAATGCGGCTCCATCCGTTTGCCCTTGGTAGCAATCATCGTTGTGTATTGGGCAAGTTGCATAGGTGTATATTTACCTTGTTGACCAAAGGATGCATATGCCAATTTAGAAAGTGCTGACTCTGATTTACTCGTGTACTCCCGCCAACCCCGGAACTCACCGGGCAAGTCTACTCCAGTAGAAACACCTAATCCAAACTCCTTCATATAACGATCCCATACGTTAACACCCTGGTCTTCTGCGGCATTGTTGATGTATTTGTTATATAAGCGTTTGCCAACCATATCGACCATAAAGGCATTGGAGGAATGGCGAATAGCGGTTGCCGGGTCCATTGAACCGTACACATGACCAGATGAGTTGCGTACCCGTGAGGAGTTGTTACGTCCGAAATAAGCCGCTCCTGTATCTTGATAGTACGTATTTGTTGTAAACAGTCCTTCTTCCAATCCAATAAGAACGGACAGCGGTTTAATAGTTGATCCGAGAAGTACAGTAGAATCAGGGTGCTGTCCAGATTGGCCAGAGCCAACGTTCTTAATTGTGGCGTTTTGATACACATGTTCAATCTCTTTATATTTATCTGTGGAAATTGTACCCGTTTGCCAGTAATTCGCATCATAATCCGGCATGCTCGCCATGGCTACCACATTACCAGTATCCACTTCCATCGCGACAGCAAAGCCTGTTTTTGCATAAGGATGAGTCCTGCCAGATACAGCGTGTGAATGGAGCCATCTCAATTGATCCATAATGGCATTTTCAGTCTTAACCTGAATTTCTTTGTTAATCGTAGAATAGACATTATTTCCTTTTTGCGGAGGAGTAACAGAATCTACCCCCTCTGGCATGTTGCGTGGATCAATCGGCACTGTTTTATAGCCATTTTTCCCTCGTAACTGTTCCTGATATTGAAATTCCAGTCCATCAAAGCCAACAGATTCGTTATCCATATAAATGAGACCCGGATCATTTTCAGATGACATAGATTTTTGAATATTCTTATACTTAGTCAACGTTTCACGCGCACTTTTATAGCTTTTAATGTAGCCAACCGTTTGAACAGCTACCGTATCAGGATCATAATGACGTACCGTTTCCTCTACGACATCTACGCCCGGAAACTCACTTTTATGCTGCATAAAATAGGCAACTTCATCTTTGTTAAGATTCGTTTTAATCAAACGCGGCGTAAAACCGCTAAATCGCTGATAGTTCCGATCCATAGCGTCCATAATTTGTTCTGCCGTCATTTTGGGCTCATCTTTATTACCATATTGGGCAAATCGATTTGCCAGCTTTTGTGTCATGTTTTCCAGCTCAGGCAACAGCTTTTTATCAGGCTTACGCAACTGCTCCATGCCGTCACTATAGTTCTTGGAGAGCGTGATATACAGCGATTGTACAGGTGTAGAATACGCCAGTCTGTTCTGCCCGGTGGAATCGTAAATCGTTCCGCGAATCGGCGTAAGCGGTACATTTTTGGTAACATTACTGGCCTCCTGCTGCTTAAGCTGAGGTCCATCTACAAATTGAAGTATCGCCAGTCTTACAATAATGACCGTAAATATAATGAACGAGCTGAAAAAGAACAAATTGATCCGAAAGCTGAATCTTTTTCGATCAGACGTCTCATTGTCTTTTCCCTGCTCGTTGTCTATCTTTCTCATGTGCCCTTTTCCACTCCTTATTAAATCACTTTATCCTTGATATGTGTTTGGGCAAAACCAGGCGGATTAAACCAGTCCCCACTTTGCGCCCAGGTCGGGTCTAGCGGTACCCACTGATTCTGTCCGCTCAAATATACCTCATTCCAGGCATGGGACCCGTATCCTCCCTGTCCGTTGTATCCAAGGCCTGTTACAACCTTGACCTGTAGCCCCTGCGAACGAGCCATCATCGCATACAGGCGGGCATAATCAATGCACACTCCTTTACGTGTATCAAACGTATCTCTAGGAGTCTGTTCATGCCAGTCACCACGTTGCTCATAGGCTTCCACCTTACTGTAATCATAGCTAATACGGGTGCCTACCCATTCATACAACGCTCTAGCTTTTTGCTCGTCACCGCTAGCCCCTTCTGTAATCTTGGCCGCTGCCTGAACGATATCGTTCGGAATTTCCCGGTCAATCATTTCGTATTTACGCTGCAGGATACCGTTTAATTCCTTGGTAACGGCCTGCGTAAATACGGGCAATTTATCCTTAATCAGTGTACCGGATAACGGCTCAATGACCGATTGCGCTCCCTGCTTATAAATCGGTGAAGCTTGGACGTAGCTGCTAAACCCGCTGTCTGGATACAGACTTACGCCGATGAATAGCAGGGCTATAACCATGATAGCGCGTGCTCCACCAATAAGAGTACCTATTCCAGCCCCTGCCACCCTGCTGAAAAAGCCTGATTTTTTTTCATGCTCATGGAAAGAAGAATCTGACTTGCCACCTACCATCAACACATAAATTGCACGTAGTACAAATTGGGCGATCGCATAACTAAGCATGAACAATACGGCAAACCGTAGCAGCGGAAACCCCTCTAACCCCGCCACCAACGTATAATAAAATTGCTCAATCCCACTTAGTTCTCGCTGAGGCAAATGTTCCATGTAAGCCGCCAGCCATTGTTGTACCTTCGGTGAAAGCCACATGGCTAATCCGAGCGAGCACAAAATACCCGCCACAGTCAGTATGCCATCCACAATAAGACTGAACAGCGCCCCTACAGATCTGGAAGCTCCTCGTCTCCAGCCCTGAATCAACGACAGCAGTACAATGACAATCAAAAACACCGTCACGCCATTCCAATGAAGAATAGGCTCCAGCCAGGATGGTTTCATTGTGTTCCTCCTGTCTCTACGGCGACTGTGGCGACTGTGTTACAGCCGAGCCTTTCGCACCTTCGATATATTTCTTGACGGTATCGCCCATACTCCACTCGCCCAGCGACATCCCCTGAAACCATACCTTGACCTTGTCACCATCAAATGGACCTTTCACTTCCAGGTTGGAGCTGGTTACCGAAAACGTACCATCCGCGTTGGATGTGTATTGGGCATCCCGTCCCTCTTTGATCATCATGTTCAAAGCCTCGCTCTGAACCTTGTTAATCGCATCATCCTTTGCCTGAGTAACGACCTTGCCGACCTGTTCAAAGGAAATGCCACTGTAGATAAGCAAGCCTGCAATGACGACAATGACAATCAGCCATTTTACGAGAGTTCTTACAATCTTTAATATGACTAACAGTAGGACAAGCCCAATTAATATATACAGCCAGTTATCCTGAACGATCTGCCAATTATGTTCCAAAAACTCTGTCCAGACGCCCTTATCCATTTCGCTACACTCCCGTTTTCAACTACATCATTCAAATCACAAAATTGTCTCTGTAATTATACATGATTACGTGATGCCCTGTCAGCTTAGCTCTTGTACATACCTTGTTATTCAATTCTTGTCCATACAAAGTGGTCTATGTTCGTCCACTCCAGCGTACAACTTAGGAAGGGCCAATACGTCGTGCAACATGAAAGTTTACATTAGGGAAGGGGGTCATCCCATGAAAACAGCCCTCTGGCTGTATCTCTTTTTATTCATTGCTTTTTTCGATCTGCATGCACAATATCCTATTTTGACACCATTCGCTATCTCCTTGGGTGCGGCACCTACTTTTATTGGCTGGATGATGGGAATTTACTCCCTAACTCATCTGCCTGGTAATTTGATGGCCGGCCCCAAGGTCGACAAACACGGCAGCCGCCGATATATTATGTTCAGCCTAACAGCCGCAGGCATCATTCTTGTCATTCAATCATACATTCACACACCGTGGGAATTACTTTTTCTTCGGGCGATTAGCGGTTTTGTGTTAGCCTTTTTATCTCCGGCCTGTCTAGCCATGTTGGCACAGCTATCCGATCATCCAGTTACGCAGGGCAAATATATGTCGGGACATGGTGTCGTTCATACGTTGGCCTCTGTCCTGTCTCCAGCCGCCGGCGCTTTTATCGTAGCCAGTTTCGGCTTTAGTGAGACGTTTAGTTCCCTTGGCATCATTCTCGTAGTCACGGGGCTTATGGCTTATTTCACCTTGCCCAAAACAGCACCCGCTCCACAGGCCCAATTATCTGATGGTCATGCGACACCTACTCCGCTATCCGGAGCACAAAAGACTCGCTTACCATTCAATTGGCGTTACCTGCTCCTGCCTTTTGTTTTAGCGTGTGCACAAGGCATTTTATTTTACGAAATTCCATTACGGAATAACGGTTCTGCTTCCATGATGTCCACCGGATTGCTCTTTTCCATCATCAGTTTGGGAGCACTTTGTACGCTCAGCTTGCTGTTTCTGAACAAATATTCACCAATGGTGCGACTACTTTGTGGCATTATTTTGATGTCTCTAAGTTTTTACGCACTCGCCACCACGCCCGAAGCGGCGATTGGCATTATACTTTTTATTTTGGGAACTGCCAAAGGTATCATTTTCCCAGCGCTGGCCTCCCTTTTCATACGAATTGGAGGAGCGCGACTGGGCAAAACCTTTGCACTACAGTCTATTGCAACATCTATCGGCTCCTTTGCCGGACCTGTACTGGCAGGTCAGCTACCCGATCACATTTCTCCTTTTTTCATCGCATTTCTAATTCTTATGGCTGGCCTGCTATTCGTTCCTATTAAGCGATTATCTCCGACGCCGCCACTGTCTGCCTCAGGACCTTATCATTCCTAGCTAGTCTGAGGGCAGTGGTATGCTAATATGCTACCTTTAAAGCCCAAAATGTCGTTTCAGAGGGCAAATGCACAGTACACTATCCCCCTATCCACATAGACTATTTTGACTGAACATTCACTAACAAAGGGAGGTGCAGCCTGTGAGCCACTGTCATCCTGTAAACCCTTGTTCTGTTTTTGGAACTTCAACTGGCATCATTCTTGTTCTTTATATTCTGCTCGTCATCATTCTCCGTACTTGCTGGTTTTAATGTCTGAATTGCCCTAACATGTTGCCCCTTGTACCCATGCCTGCCACTTCTGGCAGGCTGTTTTGTTATTTTTTGCATGAGAACCCTATTTGGAGCTACACTATACACATATTCTTCATTTCCCGGGGAATTTCGAGCATATGTATCAGACAAGGGGTGAGCTTAAATGGCGATAACCGTGATTGTTGAAGGGAAAAATGACCGCAGCAAACTTCGCCGATTACTTGACCCGGAGGTTCACATTTTATGCACCTTCGGTACACTCAACTCTATAAAACTGGAATCCCTCCACAAGCGGGCCAAGCACGACGAAATATATTTATTTATGGACAATGACAGCTCAGGGAAGAAAATAAGGGGTGTGCTTGCAGACTCTTTTCCGGATGCCTGCCATATGTATACCCGCAAAGGATACGCTGGCGTAGAAGGCACTCCAGACGAATATGTGATCGCTCAATTGGAAAAAGCAGGGTTGGAAGAATACATTATATACCCGCCACCTGTTCTTTAGTCTTGAAAATAACAAAAAAGCTGTCCTCAGGCCGCTTGCATGCCTGTTGGACAGCTATATGGTGCACTATAAAATGCCTCTAAAATAATATTAGAACTTATGAACCGTATCGACGATCATCAGCAAGAAGCTGAGTGTCAGATGGTTAATGGAAAAGAAAAATACTTTTTTTGCCCAGGAATCCGTTTCTTCTTCCTTAATCGTAAAACCTTTAAAGGCATAGAATGCCCACAGCACGGACAGTAACACGGACACGATCATAAAAATTATACCGGCATATCCATAAGCATACATAAGGATGGGTACCGGAATCAGCAATACAATATAAGGAATCATCTGAATCTTGGTCCGATGGATACCTTTTACGACTGGCAACAACGGAAATCCTGCTGCGCGATATTCCTCAACTCTGCGAATAGCAAGTGCCCAAAAGTGAGGCGGCTGCCATAAGAACAGGAGAGCGAATAAGAGCCAAGCGCCCATATCAATACGACCCGAAGCGGCCACATAACCAATCACAGGAGGCATTGCACCAGAAATACCGCCGATGGATGTGCTCCATGTAGACGAACGTTTTAACCAAAGTGTATAAATACCGACGTAAACGAACATACCAAGTAATCCCAGTAATCCTGCCTTTACACCAGAGAAGAAGAATAGAACAGCTAACCCGACAACACCCAAAATAATAGCGTATGACAACACCGTTGTAGGGGTCAGACGCCCTGTTGGCAGTGAGCGATTACGTGTACGTTCCATTTTCAAATCCAGCTCACGGTCAAAATAGTTATTAAAAACACAAGAAGACGCCATAACCAGCATTGTACCTAAAAGTGTAAGAATTAGCTTTATATAATCAACGTCCCATTGCGATGCTAACCAAAAACCACCAAAGGCTGCAACCAGATTGGTACGAAGGATGCCTGGCTTGGTAACTGTAATAAAATCTTTCCAAGTGCCCGCTTTGCCGGGTGGTTTAGATTTTACAGAATAGGTAGCCGCATCCGAAGAAGTCTTATAACTTATATTATCCATTGTGAGTAACTCCCCCTTAGAGATGTATGAATTCGGGAGTAAGTTGAACTCCGATATAAATTTTATCATATACCTACCCTAAAAAGTTTGACAGAAAACGCACAAAACGTTCACAATTCCGATGGCAAATTGCCCCTGCTGATCGTTTACAGTAAATTTGGGTAGTAATAAGTACAGGAAACAATACAAAAGGAGCGACAGATATGGATACAGCCACACACTTTGTCATGGGAATCGGATTGGCCGGGCTGGCCTACACTGATCCTGTCGTCGCCGGAGATCCAAAGTTGGCCGCAGTCGTACTGCTCGCTACAGTCGTAGGATCACAAGCTCCGGATTTTGACACCTTGCTTCGGTTGAAAAATAATGCAGCCTACATTCGCAATCACCGTGGACTGTCGCATTCAATTCCCTTCTGGTTGATATGGATCTTGTCCATAACGGGTCTGATTTGCCTAATTTTCAGGGATGTGCCCCCGGGTCATGTAGCACTATGGGTAACAATTGCCGTCTGCCTGCATGTATTTACAGATTTATTTAATACGTACGGAACACAGGCATTCCGGCCGTTTACAAGCAAGTGGATATCTTGGAATATCATCCATATTTTCGATCCCTTTATTTTTGGCACCCATGTTGCTGCGATTATGCTGTGGGTCACCGGATTGATTCTACCCGCTCCCTTATTTATTACGCTGTACATTATTATTGGTCTATATTACATTTGGCGAACCTGGAGTCATTTCATGACCAAAAAAGCGGTACGTGATATGGACGACGAGCGCCAGGAGGGCGATACCTATTATATCATTCCCACCGTATCATGGAACCGATGGCATGTGGTAAAAGCCCACCAGAATGGAAGTTATGACATTGGCGGATTAAATGGCAAACATTTATTTTGGACGAAACATGCGATTCCATCCACACATCCTGCCGTGGAAGCATCCAAATCCTATCGCGATGTGCAGGCATTTCGCTATTTTTCCTCCTTTGCCGTTGCCGAGGTGGAAGAACTGGAATGGGGCTACATTGTGCGATGGGGAGACGTCAGGTATCGACACCGGAGACAATATCCATTCGTGGCTGTGGTCGCGATGGATAAGCAGTTCGGACTGATCAACAGCTATATTGGATGGCTCAGTGACGAAAAGATGCAAAAACGCCTTTCCCTGCATACGAATTAAAACCTGCCTACAAGCTAACAACAAGCCGTATGAACAACAGACAGCAAGTCTCCCTTCATCTGGAGCTTGCTGTTTTTTTGGCCATTCGTGTAATAAATCACATCTCATGAAAGCGCCCTCTTGACGAAGCGGACTTGCGTGATTCACAATGGTGATAAGCCATGCGTAAAAAAATCCGGAGCATGATCGCTCCGGATTTTCTTCATCACAGTTGCTCATAATACAGCTTCCAAGATGGAGTGTTTATGTGTATTACTGCAAACGGCTGCTGCCCGACAAGGATTGTTCTGCTTGTTGGACCAGCTTTTTCGTGATATATCCCCCAAGAGAACCTGTTTCGCGGGAAACAACATTACCGAAGTAACCGTCCTGAGGGATCGTGATGCCAAGTTCTTGAGCTGCCTCATATTTTAATTGTTGTAAAGCGGCGTTGGCCTGCGGTACTTGCAGGTTGTTTGAACGACGTCTGCTCATATTTGAATCTCCTTTCAGTTCTTTGTGAGTGAGGTTCATTGCAAGCTTGCAAGATTATTATGGCTCGCTTACAACTACTTATTCCTGAAATTCAACATTCGAACACTGGAGGTTTTTACCAATGAGCAAAGGTTTATCCCTATGGTTCGCCGTTTCATCCATTGTCCTGCTGACCGCAGCCGCAATATCCATCAGTTATTCCGCATGGCTTGCCATTCTACTGGGACTATTATCTGTCGGCAATATCGGCTGGGGTTTCGTGGTCAAAGCCCGACAACGCCGCTCCTAATCCAATCCTTTAAAAGGCCTAATCCGTTTCGTCTCAATATGCTTTAGCGTACACGTGGCAGAAAGCCCATGCGCTCTTTGACCGCAGACAACGTGACTTCAGCCGCTTCTTGTGCGCGCTCTGCGGATTGGGCCAAAATACGTCCAATCTCACCGGATTCCCGGATGTCGCGATAGCGTTGCTGAATCGGTTCAAGCATAGCTACAACGGTCTCTGCCAGTTCTTTTTTAAATGTTCCGTACATTTGACCTTCATAGCGATCCTGCACTTCTTGGAGTGACAAACCGGAACACTGGCTGTAGATGCCCATCAGATTACTAATTTCCGGTTTATTGGCCGGATCATATCTAACCTCACTGCCGGAATCAGTAGTAGCGCGGCTGATTTTCTTGCGTATGACTTTCGGTTCGTCTAGTAGCGCAATAAAGCTGCCTGCATTCGGATTGCTCTTGCTCATTTTTTTGGACACATCATCCAGGGACATAATTCTCGCCCCTACTTCAGGGATATACGGTTCAGGAACAGTAAAATAATCTCCATAACGGTGATTAAAGCGACCCGCCAAATCGCGTGTCAGCTCCAGATGCTGTTTCTGATCGTCGCCTACCGGGACGAGATCCGCGTTGTAGAGCAAAATGTCAGCTGCCATCAACGATGGATATACGAACAGCCCTGCTCCTACAGAGTCCTTGCCTGCTGCTTTGTCCTTAAACTGAGTCATACGTTCCAACTCGCCCATATTCGTCAGTGTTGTCATCAACCATCCCAACTCAGCGTGCTGAGGAACATGGGATTGTAAAAAGACATTGGATTTCTCCGGGTTAATACCTGCTGCGATAAATAATGCTGCTACCGCCTCCGACTGCTCACGTAATTGAGCCGGTTCCTGTGGTACGGTAATTGCATGAAGGTCTACGACCATAAAGTAACATTGATGATCCTCTTGCAATTTGACAAAGTTTTTCATGGCACCAATGTAATTGCCCAAAGTAAGTTGTCCGCTAGGCTGAATACCTGAAAGTACAGTTTTCATATTCTTCCTCCTCAGTATTTCAAAATTAGAACGCAAAAAGGCCCCGCATCCTCAAGGGACGCGAGACCGTGGTACCACCCTTATTCATTGCCGTCAGCCTATTACTTGTCGGAGCTATGCTCCGTGGCTGCCTGCAATCTTAAAGCTCCGTTAACGGGGAGCAATCGGCCGTCATACTGAGGACAGTAAATTCCTGTTCTGTACGGCACTCCAAGGTCCATTCAGCAGTGCAGGCTCACCGGTTCCCATCCACCACCGGCTTTCTGAAGAGCTTATGCGAAAGCTTACTTGTCCTCATCATCGCGTTATCCATGTCATTACTTTCTAAACTACATTAATGATAATTCCGCATAATGTTATTGTCAAATGACGATTGTGCCCTACGACCAAAAATCTGTTATCATAATGACACGAAGCTTCAACCGATTATAGTGGACAAAGGAGCATGGATATGAAACAAGTGACCAAAGAACACTGGAACGGTTACGACACGTATGTTTTACATAGTGGTGAACTGGAAGTTACGATGATCCCTCGCCTCGGGAATAATATTATTTCAGTGCGTGATCTGAAGCTCGACCGGGATATCGTACGTCGGCCCGGTGAGGAAGAATTGGCCTTCTATTTACAAAAGCCTTATCATTTTGGCTTGCCCATTTTGATTCCTCCAGGCCGAATTCGCAAGGGACAATTTGAGTTTGACGGTGTTCCATATCAGTTCGATCGAAATACAGCCAATGACAATCATATACACGGTCTGCATCGTAATCAATCCTGGCGCTGCAGTGATATTGAAGAGGATGAAGAAGGTTGCAGTGTTACTACCGAGCTTTTAACAGAAAGTGATCCGCACTGGATGGAACAATTCCCCATTCCTTTACGTTTGGAGATGACGTATCGCTTGCAGGGTGCTGTATTAAGTCAAACGCTGCGCGTAACGAATTTGGGTGAAAAAGCAGCCCCATTTGGCTTGGGATATCACACTTGGTTTATGGTGGACGGAGAACCTGAGCGCTGGCACCTACAGCTACCTGTGAACGGCGTATATGAGCAGGATGCTGAACAGCTACCTACAGGTATCATTACTTCGTTAGATGACTTGGAACAGCTCTCTTCGGGACTTTCTCTGAAAGGAACAAATCTAGACACTCTGCTGCGGGCAACGGAAGGCCCTGCTGAAGCTCTTTTGACTCGTGACGACGGTTATCAAATCCGCTACACAGCAGATGAGCAATATTATAAGTATTGGGTTTTATATACCAAAGGTGAATGCGACCAGTATCTTTGCATTGAGCCTTATACATGTCTGCCTGATGCGCCCAATTCACCTGATCCTGTCGGGGAAGCCGGACTGATCCGTTTGGAGCCTCAGCAATCCATCGATCTCAAAACTCAAATTCATATCATATATCCGTAATTTTCCTCTAGTCACTTTTCTTCCTTCGGCGCATATTTTCATAACTCTGTCGCATACTAACCTCATCACAGCCGAAGGAGGTGACTACACATGAATGAAGCTAATCAAGGCAGAAGCCGTCGCAGTAACAACCTAGTTGTTCCTCAAGCCAACAACGCATTGCAACAATTGAAATATGAAGCTGCACAAGAGCTGGGCATCACCATTCCGGCAGATGGTTACTACGG
This sequence comes from Paenibacillus sp. SER-28, assembly GCF_052906305.1. Taxonomy (NCBI): domain Bacteria; kingdom Bacillati; phylum Bacillota; class Bacilli; order Caryophanales; family Paenibacillaceae; genus Paenibacillus; species Paenibacillus sp. SER-28. The sequence continues at coordinate 113,220 of NZ_JBRECM010000012.1, forward strand.
TGACATGCCATCCCGTGAAGCTGGTTCTCTGGGAGGCTATATCACTAAACGCTTGGTACAGCTGGCCGAACAGCAATTATCAGGTCGTTCAGGTCAATAAGCGTCATTATTCCACATGAGCATTCCGTTCATCGTAATTTACCAAAATGTGTTATAACGGGTATATAACAAAGGCGGTCTTCCTTAGGAAGGCCGCCTTTTCTTTACTTTTTTTAATTGAATTATTCGGAATTAGCCGCTCGGTATGTAGGCTTGTTGTAGCGGATCATGAGATTCGCCATGTTGTAGTTGGACTCCAGTGTTGCATCTACCAAAATCGTTCCTTGTCTAATGGCAAAATCGAAAGCAATCTCACCATGAGTCCAGCTACGCTTATGATTTAGCGTTTCTAGAGCCATACGCCGAAAATCCTCCCGATGCTTTGCTGATAACCCCGGTTCTACTGCTGCAAATGTGCCCCCTTTACCTGCAAGTGGGTTATGACGAATCCCAAATTTCCCAACTACATTGTTACGTATTTGTACAAATACGATACCTGACGACAAACCCGCCAGTTCATTATCCAGTTCTTTTAAAACGATATCCATCTGCCTTGCTAACGACAATTGACCTACTTCGTCCATTACAAAAACCCTCCTATATACCTTATCAAGAAATATTTAATAGGTCTTACGGCTCAATTATATGCGAAGATTTTTAACCTTACAATCAAAACCAACATAATTGGGTATTTATAACTATTTTCTAAGTATATCCATCATTTTAAATTTCGCCAAAAGGTAATGTTAATTACACTTCGACATTTTGCGACTTTGTTCATCATCTTCTGCAAAAATCACAAAAAAGGCCTCCCTTATGGGAGACCTTTCAAAAGTGTAAATCGTTATTTTGTCATTTGTAAAAATTGCTCAATATCCTGAACAGTAACTTGCGCAGCATTACGCCAGAAGTCAGCCTGTGTTAAATCGGTACCTAAGTGCTTGGAAGCCAATTCTTCGACTGTCATGCGCCCCGTATCACGCAGCAAGGCATCATATTGGTCGGCGAAGCCGTCAGGATTTTCCTTCGCAAAAGCGTAAATTCCTGCACTGAACATATACCCGAACGTGTACGGGAAGTTGTAGAAAGGAGTGTTCGTAATATAGAAATGTAGCTTGGATGCCCAAAAATGAGGATGAGCCTCATCCAGGACACCACTAAACGCTTCACGCTGCGCTTGTTCCATCAACTCGCTTAATTGTTGCGCTCCTACAACTCCTTTTTTCCGTAGCTCGTAAAAACGGGTTTCAAACAGGAAACGAGCATGAATGTTCATAAAGAAGGCTACACCACGCTGAATTTTATCCTCCAACAAAGCGACCTTCTCCTGACCCTCAGCAGCTTCCAGCAAAGCATCTGATACAATTAGTTCTGCCAGCGTCGATGCCGTCTCAGCTACGTTCATGGCATAGTTTTGATTCAATGGGTGCAATTCATTCATCACATGCTGATGATAACCGTGTCCGAGCTCATGGGCCAGTGTCGAAACGTTGGATGGTGATCCGGCATAGGTCATAAAAATACGGGTCTCTTTGCTCAGACGCAGAGATGTACAGAAACCACCCGGACGTTTGCCTGGACGATCCTCTGCTTCGATCCAGCTTTTCTCAAAAGCCATTTGGGCAAAGTCAGCCATTCTCGAGCTAAATTTACCGAATTGCTCAACAATCGTTACAGCAGCATCGTCGTAAGGGATTTTAGTAGTTGACGTCCCCAGCGGAGCTTCAATGTCATGCCAGGATAGCTTCTCTAAGCCCAGCAGCTTTGCTTTCCGCTCCAAGTATTTGACTACAATAGGCTTTGTTTCATTAATAACCTGCCACATCGTATCTAGCGTTTGTGCAGACATACGGCTGATTTCCAACGGTTCCTTAAGCACATCTGTCCAGCCTCGTTTTTCATATAGCTTCAGACGAAAGCCTGCCAAATGATTCAATGTATCCGCGCAATAGTCCTCTACCTGAGTCCATGCCTCTTCCCAACGTGCAAACACGTCTTTACGTACGCTGCGATCTGCTTCATCCAGCTTATTAGCAGCCTGACCTACAGACAGGTTTACGATCTCGCCATTTTCCGGCACGGGGATCGTCATATTTTTGACAATAGTATCATAAAAGTCGCCCCAGCCATGGTAGCCATCCACTGCGAGATCCAATGCAAGGCTTTCCAGCTCAGGAGCCATTTTTTCACGTGCTTCGTTCCGATATTCGGTCAGGACAAAAGAAATCGGCTGGATAGCTTCGCGCTCCATCCATTTCTGCCAAATGTCTTCACTGGTTTGTGCCAGCAAGTTCTGGAAAGATACTAAAGCACTTTTCCCTTGGGCATACAGCGTGTTGACACGCGCCCCCAATTGAACAGCCAGCTTGTCGTGCTGGTTTTGAGCAGTTAGACAAGAGACAAAGGAACCCGCCTGCGACGCACCATTAAACAGCTCCTGTAAGCTATTCAGTACACTATCCAGACGCTCGGTATCCAATACCGTTTGTGGTACTTTGGCTGCTTTAAGCTGGGATTGCAGCTGTTGGACCTTGCTCTCCATTTCTTCCAAAAATGCATGAAATGAGGCAGAAGAAGATCCTCCGCTAAAAATAGATTCCAGATCCCATGTTTGCTTTAACGGTGTTTTCATAATAGTTCCACCTTTCTTTTTTGGCGAATTCATGTGGTTTCATATACAATAAAGCTACATCGTGATAGTAAATCACTACAATTGGGAGGAAAACAGGATGAGACCCTTACAAATTTCGCCGGAAACGGCTGTGAAATTATCCGAAAAGCTCGGCATTCCGCTGGAACACCTTATGCATACCCCCCAGCACATTTTGATGCAAAAGCTGGCCGAACTGGCTAAAGAAGAAACCGCTGACCCGAACGGCGGAGAATCGAACAAATCATGATCCCTTTTCATAAAACCTGGCCTTATGACATCGTCATGGGAGACGTTTATGTACAGTCTTGTCCATTTTGCGACCATGATAATGTTTTGCTGCCCCTGAAGCCAAAAGAACTTAAGCTCATACACGAAGGTATGAAAAAGTTGCTTGTGTTTCCATGCTGCCATAACAAGGTTACTTTGGTGGATTGTGATGACGATTATTTGCTGTCAGATACCACATTGCGTCATCATTAATTCATGAGGCAGTTGTAAGATAAGATAACCCGTTTTACAAACAAGGTGTGAACCATGAGCCTAAATCGGCCATAGTGCACACCTTTATTTCTTCAAGAGGAGCTAGCGTCCTGCATTTCCTCCGGCAGTTGGAAATTTTTAGCCAACATTTGTTCTCGCAGTACAGACCACTGTTCACGGGAAGCCCGGATCATGGCTGCATCCATAATCTTTTTGTCATTAATGACACGCGAAAACCAGCGTACCGCTTCGTGAAAGTTGCCTGTACGTCGATGCAGTTCACCAATCAGATAAAGCAGTTTGGCATTATTCGCCCCGACACCCTCCAGCTCATAGACCCGAACATACGAATCCAGACTAAATTTGAGAAAGCGAAGCTCCTGCTCCTCATTTCCCTGGTATCTGTACATCCATGCGATATGCTGTAATAGACTGGCTACTACGCGTTCCTTTTCTCCGATGACCTGGGCACAGAGTAAACCCAGTTTATACGTTTCTAATGCCTCTTCCCAGCTACGATGCCCGCCATATTCGCGAGACTGCCAGCGGTTACCGATTTTATCCTTAAATATCTTGGTTTGCTGATCGCTTAACTGAACGGTAGAGTGCTCTGTCGAGGTAAATCCACAATGAGGACAGACCCTTACGACATAAAAATCCGGATTTTCATTCTTATAATAAGCACAAAAATCTGAATCCGTACGAATGGCCTTCTTTAGGCTTGGTCTGACACGGGATGTCTGAAATTCTTCTTCGCAATGTGGGCAAGCGATTTTGATCTGATATAACGGTTCAAGTTCCAATGTTTTTACAACCCTCTCCAAAATTCGGCAATCCCCGAAAGCTTACGGGGTATTTACAAAATGATGCGCAGGACCAGACAAACGGTTAAGTATGATTGAACGAAGCGGCTCCTCAATGCCCGTATCCGTTAACGCACCTGCCATACAAGACAACCATGCCTCTGCTCGCTCCTCCGTTACGGGAAACTTCATATGTCTGGCACGTAACATCGGATGACCATATGCATCAGAAAAAAGAGACGGTCCTCCAAAAAACTGGCTCAGGAACATATACTGCTTTTCCTTAACCGGTTCCATGTCTTTAGGAAACAGGGGACTTAACAACGGATCTTTATAAACTCTCGGGTAGAAGGCCTCAATAATAGCACGAACACCTTCCGCACCCCCAAGGTTGTCATAAATGCTTAGGCTAGGATTCACTTTTCTCCAACTTTCTGTGCTATGGTAATAAATATACACCCGTATTATAACAAAAAACAAAAAATGACGCTAAAAATAAGCGTCATTTTATCAATTTAACATATGAAGAGGGTGTGCTTCGTTGCACACAGCTTCGTCATTCTATAAACACAACTAATAACTCCGCCAATCCTCTTCACCGGGATGGACGAGAGAGGCACGAATAACATACACAAAAGCACATACGAACAGACCGGCAACGATACTCATCCTGATCACTCCATCCTTAAGGTTATGGATCGTTGTTTTCCTATTTTAACATACTATTTACAAAAATACAGCATTAGATGTAATCGTTTTCTTTGATTTTTTTGTACTCTTTGTCCATCCCCGACATAGGTATATTAGTACAACTCCAAAGGAGGGGCCTCTATGTCGCTATACCGTCGTTACTCGCTTCCTCTGCTCATCCTTACACTGCTATTCCTATTTATGCTTATGGCTGTATACCCGCAATCTTCTCTGAATGCCGGACTTCGGGGGCTTGCCATCTGGTGGGACGTGCTGTTTCCGTCTTTATTCCCGTTTTTCGTTATTTCCGAGCTTCTCCTCGGTTTCGGAATTGTTCATTTCATAGGTGCGCTGTTGGATCCGCTGATGCAGCCTCTATTCCGTGTACCTGGCTGTGGGGGTTTTGTCGCTGCGGTCAGCTGCGCATCCGGTTACCCGATTGGAGCTAAACTAACAGCCAAGCTGTGGGAGCAAAAATGGATCACACGCATTGAAGGAGAGCGTTTGGTCGCGTTTACCACTTCCTCTGATCCGATATTTTTGATCGGTGCGGTTTCCGTTGGCTTCTTCCATCAACCAGAAATTGCACTCGTACTGGGCGCGGCCCATTATGGTGGCGTGCTCATCATCGGGCTGCTTATGCGCTTCCACGGTTCCCGTTCAGGGGAAACAGATACTCGCAGCGACCGCCCTCAACCTACTCAAAAAGCCTGGTCGAAGTCCACGAATACAAAAGCAGCAGGTCGCAATAGGCAGCCTGGACCCCTACGCCAAGCATTATATGCCATGCATACAGCTCGTTTGGAAGATGGTCGCCCATTGGGTGAGTTACTTCGTCAGGCGATTACTTCCTCCCTACGCCTTATTATTGTCGTAGGAGGGCTAGTTGTATTCTTCTGCGTCATTTTAGAAGCTTTGACGAACTCCGGTTTAATGAGCGGGCTTCATCTGCTTACGGCAAGCCTATTGACTGCATGTGGTCTTCCTCCTACGTTAACGGAGTCCATCGTGGGTGGTATTTTCGAAGTCACTTTAGGAGCGCAAGCCGCAGGTGAAGCCACGGCAGCAGCGTTACCATTCAAGGTAGCCGCAGCCGCTTTTGTTCTCTCCTGGGGCGGGCTGTCGGTTCATGCGCAGGTTGCAAGTATTTTAAATATGACAAATCTCCGCTATATGCCATTTTTGTTGGCCCGGGCTGCGCACGGCATCATCTCAGCACTGCTAGCTCTCGTGTTATGGCGGCCTCTGATGGGACAGGGAAGCTCTCCAGTCTTTTCTCCAATATACGACATCGCGTGGTCTCCTGGCTTCTCGTCCGCCATGCTGTTGCAAAGTCTGCTAGTTCTTGCCTTTATACTGGCTGGAATGCTTAGTCTCTCATGGTTGAGTGTGGGTACAAGTCGCTTATATGTACGTTTGAGAAGAACACACAGGCAATGAACGATTGTGTTCTTGCTCATAATTGATTATGATCGATATATACCCATGACAAAGGAGCTTTTCATCTTGAGATATTATGTTCTGGATCGCGGGGATCAGCACTCCATGGACTTGAGTCAGCAATTTCACCGTCTTGCCCAAGAAAAGAATTTCAAGCTGGATGCCGAATCGCCGGAAATCGTCGTGTCTATTGGAGGCGATGGTACGATGCTTCATGCGTTTCATACCTTCATCGACCGCATTCCGGATATTGCCTTTGTTGGTGTACATACCGGTCATCTGGGCTTTTATGCTGATTGGCGGGCGGACGAGCTGGAGGAGCTAATCCACCTGATGAGTCAAAGCGGATCTGAGGGACCGCTTAACCCGAGAATCGTTAAGTATCCACTGATTGAGTTGGAAATTCACAAGAAGTCAGGCAATGCTTCTTTTATTGCCTTGAATGAGTTTACGTTAAAAGGGGTGGATGGCACTGTCGTTGCCCAAGTAGATATTAACGATATTACCTTTGAAATGTTTCGCGGTGACGGTATATGTGTTTCTACCCCCTCAGGAACGACCGCCTATAATAAAGCACTTGGCGGAGCTATGGTTCACCCCACCATTGAAGCGTTGCAATTGACTGAGATCGCTTCCATTAATAACCGCGTGTATCGGACACTGGGATCGCCATTGCTACTGCCCAAACACCATCATTGTGATATTTTTTCACGGAAAGATCAGCGTCTTTTATTGACAGTAGATCACCTGAACTTTCCTGTCGATGACTTAATCTCTGTTCGATGTCAGGTCGCAAGTCAGAAGATCAGCTTCGCTCGTTACCGTCCTTTCCCATTTTGGGATCGAGTACGCAACGCTTTTCTTAATTAGAACCTATAAAAGAGCCGACTCTGGCTCTTTTTTTACAAACAAAACGGTTCCTGAAAATTCAGGAACCGTTTTGTTGTGGAGCTGTAAATGTTTTATTCTTTTTACTACCCTCAGCTCTTTCGGCTTTGGCAGCTGGCTGGGTCTGACGCTGGCCCTCAGGTTCACGAGAGACACGAACTTGCCGTCCCTCCCGATTTTCCTTTGATTGACGCTCATAGCGTGATCCACGCGATTCTTTTTTATCGAAACTTCCCTGCTGATTGCGCTGTCTACGTGGTTCACGGGTTTGCTGCCCTTCACCCGGATTCCGTCCATCTTTTGCTTCACGTCTTTCTCTGGATGGACGACTTTCGCGAGCTTCACGCGGCTGTCGTTCACGTACTTCTTGGGCATCCTTCGGTTCCCGACGTTGCAACTCACGTGGTTCTCGGGATTCTCGAGGCTGCTCCACTCGCGATTCCTCTGTAGCTGAGGAATCCTGCTGTGGTTGCGGCCACTCCTGTTCTCCAGCTGTATGTTGCAATACTTCTTGCTGCTCTTCGGGTTCTAACGTTCCCGCTTGTTCCCTTTGAGCATCTACCAACTGCTGAATATCTGGAGCAATGATTTCATCATTGACGCCGTTTTTATTAACCACTTCACGGCTTTTTTGCAACACAAAATAGGCACAGCCAAAATTGCAGTATTCATTAATGTAATCGTCCAGTACCACTATAGATGTATCCTTATTTGCTTTGGGATGACCGTCTCGATAAAAGCCCTTCAGACGTAGCTGATTGTAACCCCAATCACCAATAATGTAATCATAGCGATCCAGCACTTCACTATACCGATCACGAAACGCTTCGGGATTCCACCCGTTCTTGTGATCCTGCAACAATTCATAGTTTTTACCACCGATTTGAAACAAGCTATTCTGACCGCCTTTCCCGGATCAAGCCTGCGAAAGGGCGCCTTCTTCCTTATGCTGAGCGGCTGACTTCACCTGCTCATGCGCTTGGTAGGAGCTGCGGACCAACGGTCCAGATTCAACGTGGCTGAATCCCCGCTGTAATCCCTCTTCCTTTAACTTCGCAAAATCTTCCGGTGGATAATATTTTTGCACATATAAATGTTTCTCGGACGGCTGCAAATATTGACCAATTGTCAGAATGTCACAATCGACTTTACGCAGATCATCCATGGCTTGTAAGATCTCGTCCCACTCTTCTCCGACACCTAGCATGATGCTTGATTTCGTTGGAATAGCCGGATTTAATTGCTTCGCATGTTGAAGCAGCTCCAGAGAGCGACGGTATTTCGCTTTAGCCCGAACCTTGTCGGACATACGCTCCACCGTTTCAATATTATGATTCAGAATATCTGGTTTGGCATCCATGACGATTCGCAGCGATTCAATATCGCCCATAAAATCGGGAATCAATACTTCTACACTGCAAAGAGGTAATCGGCGGCGAATCGCACGAACCGTTTCTGCAAATATAGTAGCGCCCCCATCTTTCAAATCGTCGCGAGCCACACTGGTAACGACACAGTGCTTCAAATTCATGTTTTCAGCCGCTTCCGCGACGCGTTCAGGCTCCTGCAAGTCCAGTTCCGTAGGCATTCCCGTATTTACTGCGCAAAAACGACACGCACGCGTACAAATATCACCCAAAATCATAAATGTAGCTGTCCTATTGGCCCAGCATTCATATATATTAGGGCATCGTGCCTCCTCACATACGGTATGTAATGTCTTGGAACGCATCATGCTCTTGATTTCCTGATAGTTATCGCCTGTCGTAAGTTTAATACGAATCCAGTCGGGCTTAGCTTCCTTTACTTTTCTAGACAATGGCATAGACCTTCTTTCTGATAAGCTTAAGCTGTCATTGCCATACATTATAACATGAAAGCCATGGAAAAACCTCCATTCATTGTTCCCTTTTTGATATGACATTGATGCCGGAAAAAGTAAACTCTTTACATGGATAAAAGCGGCGGATATGGCTCAATCTAAACAAAAGCGCCCTATTCACGCTATTGTATACGGGCCTAGAATTTATCGGGCGATCAAGCCCTTTATAGGAGGTCGGTTCACGTGCCTTACCCTACGCGGACAGCCCGAGCTGTTCGTCTGTTATCGCTGCTGTTATGTGCTACTACACTGACAACGGCCTGTCCGCTTCCTGCCCATGCCTTTGCCAATCACTTACAGTCCTCGTCCGCCGAAAGCAGCCTGACCGCAAATGTAGATGCTTCACATGCTCAGTCCTCGTTGTATACGTCCAGGCTGGCTTTATATCATTCCATCGAAGCCCTGACTGGAGTTCCTTGGTACAGACTGGCCGCCATCGACCAGTATGAACGCACACTTACGGTGGCCCATCCCAAGGATCGGAAGCATGCGGAACGAATCATAGGTATTTTCATCACGGGACCAGTCTGGTCCGGCATGATGAACCCTGATTCGGAGGATCAAAATCCGCGTTCCATTGAACTATTTTCCGGGATGGGACAAGACGGTTCGGGTGATGGAATCGCTGACCGTAATAATGACAAGGATCTGCTGTTCAGCATCGCATCTTATCTCGGAAAGTATGGAAACAACGAGGATGAATTTGGTATTGCCGTTTGGGAATATTACCATAACAGCCGCGCAGTTCAAAGAGTTCAGCAGTTTGCTAAGCTGTATCGGACGTATGGCAAGCTGGATCTGGTCAGTCAAGCTTTCCCCCTTCCTTTAGGCAGCATTTATAGCTACCGCAGCACATGGGGAAGCCGTCGCAGCTGGGGCGGCTACCGGATACATGAAGGAACTGATCTGTTTGCTGGCTATGGAGTTCCAGTTCGCAGTACCTGCTACGGTGTAGTTGAAATGAAGGGCTGGAATCCCTTCGGCGGATGGCGAATCGGAATCCGAGATCTCAACAACCGCTATCACTACTATGCGCATCTTTCCGGCTTTGACAAAACCGTTCACAACGGAGACATCGTTACACCCGGCCAGACGGTTGGCTGGGTCGGAAGCTCGGGCTATGGAAAACCCGGTACCCAAGGCAAGTTTCCACCGCATCTACACTATGGTATATATCGGGACAATGGTTGGGCAGATTGGTCCTTTGACCCGTATCCGTTATTAAGACAGTGGGAGCAGTCCGAACGCAAAGCGCTCAAAACAGGAAAAACAAAAGGGACCTCCTCATAGGGGCCCTTTTGTTTTTCCTAGGCAGCTCGCGTCATTCCCCTCCGCTCTATGGCGTTGGGGACTGGCTAGAGGTGTTTTGGTTTTCCTGTGCCTCTGGAACACTTTCTATGGTGGGATCTATAGCGCCGCTACTCTCTATGGAATGGGGAGGCAACGCCAACTGCGGAGCGGCTGCACCATTTTTGCCTACTGGTTTACCCTGATTGTCATAGTAGTACATCGGAACGTTGCCTACCACTAATAAATAAGAAACCGGAATTTCCGTCTCCACAATCTGGGGTTGCATCTCAAACGGTATAACCACGGACACTTCCGTCGTAATCCGAATGTACACTTCCACCAAGATCATGTTTATGCCCGCATCCTGTTGACGGGTATTTAAATCCACCTTGATTGCTCCATGCGGCTCCACCTTTAGGGGGACCGTTGGTCCATAAGCTGCCAACAGTGGACTGCCCAATGCCTGACCAATCGGAACACTCTCATCAAAATGGCTCATGCTGTCCATCGTTGCCTTGACTGCTTTGAGCGTGTCTGACGTAATTCTCATATGCTCCGCATAATTCAGAACAAAACCGGAGGTTCTCCCTTGTGCATCCGTTCTCCATTCGATCAAATTATCAGCTGTCTTCCCCTGCTCTACCTGTGCTGTAATTGCTGAATTAATAGCCTCCGTCGCCATTTGTTTAACCCGCACTTTTGCCAGGTGCATCATGGGCGGCTTCAAATGCTGCTCCACATAAGCAGCCATTTGTATGATCCCTACCAGCAGCGCCAGTGCCACAATAAAAAAAAACCTACGTCTGCCGCGTCGCCTTCTGTTGGGTGCGCTGTGCCATTGCGGTCTTCTCATCATCCGATCCCCCCGCAGCGTTGAACTTACCCTACAAGGATATGCGAGTTGTACACGAAAAAGAAGCCGCCCGTCCGGCAGCTTCTCTAGATGGAACAAATATATAATTGCAAATATAAGGTGCACTCATTATTTGAAAATATGGTCAATCTTTTCGATATCAGCCTGACTCAATTGGACATTTAGCGTCTTCAGATTCGCCAGCACCTGCTCCGGCCCCTTCGCCCCTGGAATGAGGGCATCAATCGAATCACGGGTCAAATACCATGCGAGTACAACATGAGCAACCTCTGCATTCAATGCATTGGCAATCTCCCGTACCTGCTCCACTTTGTCCAAATTACGAGCAAATGCATCGCCCTGAAACAATGGATTTTTCGCTCTGATGTCCGAGAAGGTCATGTCTTTCGTATACTTACCACCCAGCAATCCCGAAGCTAGCGGGAAATAAGGCACAAACGAAATGCCATTTTCCTTGGTATAAGGCAGCAGATCCTTCTCAGCTTCCCGTTGAAACAAATTATATTGGGATTGAAGCACATCTACATAACCATCACTATTCGCATCCTTAAGTTGTTCAATGGAAAAGTTAGATACACCAATGGCCTTGATTTTGCCTTCGTCCTTGAGCTTCTTCAGTTCTCCGACTGCTTCTGCCTTCGGTGTAGCTTCGTCCGGGAAATGGATATAAAACAGATCAATATAATCGGTCTGCAATCTTTTCAGACTGGATTCGACGGATTCACGCAAAAAAGCAGGCGAGTTGTCAAAAACGACCTCTCCGTTTACGAATTTGTGTGCACCCTTCGTGGCAATAACAGCTTTATCACGCTGACCACGCTCTTTCAATACCTCACCAATCAACCGTTCCGAGTGCTCAGGTCCATAAATAAAAGCCGTATCCAGAAAATTGATGCCGTTGTCCAAAGCTGTGCGAACGACTTCTTTGCCCGTTTCATTGTTCAAATCGGAAAAGAGATTATGTCCTCCCACTTTATTTGCACCCAAACCGATTGGTTTTACATATAAATCTGTTTTACCAAGACGCACTTGCTCTGCCAATTCACGTCATCTCCTTTTCGAAAGTTACTTCCATTTTATTATTAGATTCCAAAAAAAGCAAAGTGCGTACCTGGCTGCTGAGCCCGATCCTATTTTCTTTTTCGCTTCATACTGCGGATGGTCGTTTTTGTGGCCTGATCCACCCGATATGATTCCGTGATTTTTTGCAGTGCTTTGTTGAAGGTAAAATCATCTAATGTATTATGATTTAAATACGCCATGGTTACCTCAGGTAGCTTGATATAACAGATCGATATCGCCCATGCTACCGCCATTTGTACATAATAATCCTCGCGATGGGTCTGATCCAGTAAAGTAAACACCCGCTTCATATACTGTTCCTCAATATAAAAATTAAGAAGCATAACCACACCAAACCGAATTTCATATTCTTTCTTGGAGAATAGATAGGGCTGAATAAACTCCCACACCCGTTCTTTATGATGTTTCGTGATTTTCAATCCGGCACAGAAACTGTCACATACGGACCAATTATCAATTTTAGGAACAAACTTGGCGGTATAACTCAAAACTTCCTCTATATCCGTTTTTACAGAACCAATCACCATACCTTGCAGCATTACTTCTTCGAAGTGTTCACTTTCGGCGGTCTCCAGATAGAGGCGCCAATCCCCTTTGGCAATATCTTGAGCTAGCTTACGCAGCACAGGCAGACGTACACCCAGCACATTATTAATCGTCGGAAGCAATGCAGCCGTAAATTTCTGAAAATCCGCATCCACATATGACAGTATCTGTTCTCTAATTGTTTTCTCCATCATTTCCACTCCCTGATTCTTAACGAAATGAAATACTCCACAAATAAATGGAGGCCACCGAACCATAAGGCGAATAGACTCGGCGGTACTCCTCAAATTGCTGCTTGGTCAAGGTATCTAAATGGTACAACTTCATCATTCCCCGTCGAATAGCCATATCGCCCCAACTGACGACATCTGGACGCTCCATACAATTAATCAGCATCATTTCAGCCGTCCAAGGTCCTATCCCTTGCAGCGAGGACAATTTCTGAATCACCTGTGCATCGGAAAGCTCATATAATTCCTGTAAATCCAACAGACCCTGCTCGATCGTTTGGGCTATATTAAGAATACATGTGGCCTTTTTCATGGTGATGCCACAGCTTTGAATATCTAAAGCCGACTGAACAGCTATATTTTGTGGAGTGATCACGCCTAACTTCTCCTGCATCCTTGCCCATATGGTCTGAACCGCCTTGGCCGATATAAGCTGTCCCACAATCGCATGAACGAGCGCTGCAAACAGGTCGGGAATGATCACACGTTCTACCTTGCCCATTTGCGTCATCGCTGCACCAAGTACGGTGTCTACGTTTTTTAGATAATTGATTTCCTTTTCCCCATAGTCAAAGTTTTTGGTCATTACGGTTTGCATTCGTTCTCCCGCTGCCCCCTTATATGGTTCACTCTTGATTCAATGGCATGGACTGCTTTTACATCAAGGTTCGAAACCTTCTTTGCTCACGTAGAGCTGTTCCTTCGGAAAAACATGAAGAAAACGCTCATAAACCGCCTTATAGGCAGCAGGATGATACCATTCTTCCAGCCCCAATGACTCGTACAGCACACCAATTTTCAAGCTACGCGTTCGTCTCCCCCCACTGCCATCTCCCATAAAATAATCATCAATACAGACACGGTTGACCAGAGGCAAAAGCTTGTCTGCAAAATGTTCACTGCTTGGAAGCATCGGAGCAATCGTAGCTTGCGTAGGTACACCTGCCTCCTTTAAGAGATGTAGCGTTTGGAGACGAGCCTGGATGGGAGGAGCCTCCGGGGTAAAATGTTTGCGTATATCTTCACGATCTGTTTCTATAGTCATACTCACACGTACACGATCCCCCAATCGGAGCAGTAAATCAGTATCCCGCCGTACCAGTGGACTGCGCGTCTGTAAAAAGAGAAAATCCGGTGGATCCTCCACCATCACCTTCAGCAGAGACCGGGTCACCTCTTCCTTATACTCGGCAGGCTGATAAGGATCTGTGCTTGACGACATGAAAATCGTGACTTTACCTTTGGATTTGGCTCTACGAAGCTCCTTGCGAAGAATATCTGCCGCCTGATTTTTAATATCAACCCATGTCCCCCACGCCTCCTTCCGAAACGTGGAGACTGGCAATTGACGTACATAGCAATACGAGCAGCCGAAGGTACAGCCAGTATACGGGTTCAACGAGTGTGTATAACCTGACAAGAAACCTGTCCCTTTATTCAAAAGAGTCTTGGGGGATTTGTAATACTCATTTTTCATACTGAACCGATGCCACACTTTCCTGTTCGAGCTGTAAAAGCTTCATCTTCATGTCCAAACCACCACGATATCCGGTCATAGCTCCATTTTTACCGATGACCCGATGACAAGGGACTGTGACCAAAATCGGATTAGCACCGATGGCAGCCCCCACCGCACGAACAGAGGCTGGCTTTTGAATAGCGTTGGCAATGTCTGAATAGGATAGTGTTTCCCCATACGGAATATCACACAACGCATTCCAAACCGCCATCTGGAACGCAGTCCCATGAAAATCAAAGGGCAATGTAAATTGGGCGCGCTTCCCTTGCAGATATTCAATCAACTCCTTGGCATAGGGCTGTAAAGCAGCATCCTCTTCAACTAAAGGACTGCCGGGAAATCGTCTTCCCGCCCATGAAAACAATTCCTCTACAGGTTGATTGGGCGAACCTACATAACATAGTCCTTCCGATGTAGCTGCAATATATAAATTCCAATCCTCATGTGTCAACAATGACCAATAGATCGTTTTATTTATTTGCTGTGCCATGCTGTGTACCTCCATTTTGTGTTGCTTTCAATTTGAGTTGGCGATATTGCAATGGGGTGTAGCCTGTATTCTTTTTAAATAACGTAATAAAGTAAGGTGCATTGCACAGACCTACGTTCTCCCCCACTTCCGCAACAGATATATCTGAGCAAATGAGTAGCTTCTTCGCTTGTTTCAACCTGGTCTGCTGTATATATTCCATTGGAGTTATATGCATGATCCGCTTGAAGGTACGATGTAAATGATACGGACTTCCATGGCTTATTTCAGCCAAGATGTGCAATGTTAAGCCCTTCATATAGTTAGAATTCACGTATTCTGTAACCAGTGCGATCCATTCATGATCAGGCAATCGTTGTCCTGTCGGTTTACATCTTTTGCATGGACGAAAATGCTGGGCCAATGCCTGCTCTACTGTTTTAAATATACGGATGTTCTCTCTTTTGGGAGGTCGGGATTTGCAGGAGGGGCGACAAAATATTCCCGTTGTCTTCACAGCGTACAAAAATACCCCATCATATGACTTGTCGTTTTCTACGATAGCGTTCCACTTGTCGTCAGTTATGGATAAATCGGATGTACTCATTCAAATCACCTCTCTAATGCAAATGTGGCCTCCCCACATATCCATGGCAGAATTATTCAAAATCCTTCTGTCTAAATTATAAACTAAATAGTGAACATATGTACCCTTCTTGGGATGTAAAGGCAAGATAACGAAAAAAAGATGACTCCCCGCGGAGCCACCTTTGATCTTACTTATCTATCTTATTATTTAGGCTTGAAGCTTGCTCGGTTTGGCGGTGATCGTCAACTCATCTGAAGGAGGCTGATATTCCTTTGACCAATACTCGGCATTTGAAATACCTGCCTTCTTCGGGTCAAACACCGGGTCCAGCCCTTGCCTCCGCTGCTGTTCGTAATCCTTAAGCACAAGAAGAGCAGGCTTGGCCAACAGAATCATAGCAATCAGATTCACCCAAAGCATAATGCCGACACCCATATCCCCCAGTGTCCACGCCAGAGCCGATTCCTTGACGACCGTTCCATAGAACGTCGAACCCAGAATAACCAGCTTTAGGACGAACATAGGCCATTTGGCTTTACGGTCGGCAACCAGGTAGGCCATATTCGTTTCTGCGATGTAATAATACGCGATAATGGTCGTAAATGCGAAAAAGAACAAGGTAATGGACAGCAGACTCGATCCAAAACCGGGAAATACCGATTCAATAGCAGCCTGTGTATATTGGGTTCCCTCTTCAACACCCGGGAGATGTTGCACAATAAAATCGCCACCAGGTCCCTTCACATTATACATACCAGTAAACAGGACCATAAAAGCCGTAGACGTACAGACCAAAAAGGTATCCACATACACGGAAAACGCCTGAACTAGCCCCTGTTTTGCTGGATGGGACACTTCTGCGGCGGCTGCCGGGTGCGCACCAGAGCCTTGTCCGGCTTCGTTGGAATAAATCCCCCGCTTTACACCCCAAGCAATCGCCGTCCCTGCTATACCGCCGAACACAGAATCCACGCCAAAGGCACTACGAAAGATCAGCGAAAATACATCGGGAAGTGCAGTAATGTTCGTCATCATAATGTAGAAAGAGACGAGGATGTAACCGAGTGCCATAAACGGAATGACAACCTGAGCCACATTGGCAATCCTTTTTACACCACCAAAAATGATAAGCGCCAGCAACACGACTACTAAAATCCCCGAAACCTTCATATCCATGCCAAACGAACTGTGAAAAGCTACAGCAATGGAGTTCGATTGAGTTCCCGGCATCAGTAAACACATCGCGACCAACGCAGCAACCGCAAAAATGACGGCAAACCATTTTAAGCCTGTCCCTTTTTCAATATAAAAGGCTGGACCGCCCCGGTACTGACCATCGCGCTTTACCTTATACACCTGAGCCAGTGTGGATTCTACAAAAGCTGTAGCCGACCCGATAAAGGCCATGACCCACATCCAAAATATCGCCCCAGGTCCACCCATACCAACCGCCAAAGCAATCCCAGCAATATTCCCCGTCCCTACACGCCCCGATAGTGCCATCGTAAAGGCCTGAAAGGAGGATACACCTGCCTCGGAACTTTTCCCTTTAAATACTAGGCGGATCATCTCTTTGAAATGCCTGATTTGCAGGAATCGAGTCATGATCGAAAATAATAGCCCCACACCCAAACAGACATATACCACAGGATTGCTCCAAATGACGCCGTTTACTGCCTCTGCCCACTGCTCTAACATTCCTTGTATTTCCCCCTGATCAATCAATTGATTTCTAGTCTACGTTTTCAGAAAATTTGCATAATTACAAAAAATTATAGATTAGTTTTTACCCCCATACAAGTTAATTTAATTGACATATTGTCAATTACAAGTAGGCTTACCAGCTACATAAAATGACGACAAAAAAGCTCTGATGATCCGAGAATATGGATCATCAGAGCCTTGTCCTTAAGACATTTAGGCAATGCTTTCTTTCTCATTCAGAGCGCTAGACAGTTTCAACAGCGGGGCCTGCTCCGTTACCTCTCCTTGAGCGATTGGAAGGACTTCAGTATATTCAGAAGAATTCGTAATGATAACTGGCGTAATCGTAGGATAACCCTCTGCCCTGATTTGCTCAACATCAAACTCAAGCAGTAGGTCCCCAGCTTTCACCTGATCGCCTTCTTTGATATGGGACGTAAAATGTTTACCGTCCAGCTTGACCGTATCTACTCCGACGTGAATCAGAACTTCTGCGCCATGATGCGAAACAACTGCAAGCGCATGTTTTTTCTTGAACGCCACGGTGATGGTTCCATCGAACGGGGCCACGACTCTGCCCGTTGTCGGTTGGATGGCGATCCCTTTGCCCATAGCTTCCGAAGCAAAGGCAGGATCGGGAACCTCCGACAAAGCGACCACAGTTCCTTCAATTGGGCTGAGCACCTCTTCATTAGAAACAACAACTGTAGAGGTCGATTCTTTAGCCGAATTGTTAGTAGTTTCCTCTTCTTCAACTGGATCTTCAAAACCTAAAATATAAGTCAAGATGGCCGACACCAGGAATGAAACGGTAATCCCTAAAATCAATCCCGGGAATCCTTGTCCACCAGGGCCGTAAAAGATCGGCAAGGTCAGCAATCCAGGTGCGCCGGAGGCAAATGCTTGCGTTCCCGCTTGACCGATAATGGCACCACCAACGGCGCCGCCGATAATACCTGCAATAAACGGACGTTTCAGTGGCAGCGTAACCCCATAGACGGCTGGCTCCGTGATGCCGAATAAAGCGGTAAGTGTAGCAGAACCCGCCAAAGTTTTCAGCTTCTTATTTTTGGTTTTCAGCATAACACCGAACGCAGCGCCGGTTTGAGCAAAGATGGAAGCCGCAGCGGAAGGCTTGATTCCGTCTCTGCCATTAACAGCAATATTATTAATGAATACAGGTACAAGCCCCCAGTGAACACCGAAAATAACGAGCAACTGCCAGCAAGCACCAAGGATTGCTCCAGCTAGCAATGGACTAAAGCTAAATGCAGCAACGAGTGCAGTAGCGATCGCGTTGCCGACATACACCCCGACTGGACCAAACACGATCAGGGTTAGAGGAAGCATAATTACAAGTAGAATCAAAGGTGTAATAAAGTTTTTGACGCTCTCGTGGATCACTCGATTGCACCATTTTTCCAGCTTACTCATGACGATGACGGCTAAAATGATCGGAATAACGGTAGATGAATAACTCATCATAACAATAGGAATACCGAAAAAGTCCGTAGGTGTACCTTCCGTTTTTAGCGTGACAATGGTCGGGTAAAGCAACCCTCCGGCAATGGTCAGGGCAACGAATATATTACCTCCAAATTTCCGTGCCGTTGTAACCGCTAACAAGAGAGGGAGGAAATAAAACAAGCTGTCGGCCGCAGCATACAAAATCATATAGGTAGTGTCTTTCGGTAGCAACCAGCCAAGGTTACTCGCAATCAGCAGCAGACCTTTCAAAATACCGGACCCCGCCATAACTCCGAGCAAAGGTGCAAAAATGCTGGAAATCACGTCGATTACGGCACCAAATCCTTTGTTGCCTTTAGCTGAATGATCTTCTTTTCCAGTTTCATTCAAGATATTGGATACATTGCCGATTGCATTATATACCTCTGGTACTTTGTTGCCGACTACAACCTGGAACTGACCACCGCTCTGCTTCACAGTGATAATTCCGTCGGTTTTTTCCAACTTTCCCTTGTCTGCTTTTGCCTCATCTTTTAGCACAAAACGCAGGCGTGTGGCGCAGTGAACGAGCGATACTACATTTTTTTCGCCACCTACCAGGTGTACAATTTCCTTAGCCAGTTTTTCATAACTCATGATGGACACCTCCATGTTCTAAGGGGCTTTTTACATATTTAGGCACACAAAAAACCTAAGCCTTGAAAAATGGTGGGCACTTGAGTCCCGCGATTTTTCATGACTTAGGTTTTGCCTGCATAACCAGTAACAATCCCAGTTAAAACTTATTAAATTCCTGTTACTCTCATAATATAATCATTATACCATATTTGTCAACAAAAACTTTTAATCGTCTATTCTTGGTCCTTTTCGTTGAAAACGTTCGACTTATCTGTTCACCACCCGTTCAATATGCACGGTCAGATACAATTTTTCTTCGTTCGTCAATTCGTGGTTGTATTCTTTTTGTACAAAAGCTCCGATTTTCTCTGTACAAGCAGCCGCTTCCTTATGCTTTTCCTTAATCATGTCATACAAATGATCATAGTTATTTTCGTAGTGATTTCCCTTAAATACGCGCTGGGCGAAAAATTTCAGATGCGTAATAAAACGGAAATAGCTCAGAGAGTCCTCGTCGAACTCCACCTTAAAATGATATTTTGCGATATTGATAATTTGCTGGATAAACTTCGTGATACTCATGGTCGTAATGACTTCCTCGTTCATTTCAGCATTCACGATGTGAATCGCAATATAAGCCGCTTCGTCCACAGGCAGTTCAATACCGAGCCTTTGTTTGATTTGTTCCAACGTTTTCAGACCCATCGCGAATTCTTCTTTGTACAGCTGCTTGACTTCCCACAATAACGCGTTTTTGATTTCCAATCCTTCCCGGTATCTTTCAACAGCGAAATTGATATGATCAGTCAGTGAAACATAAATATTTTCGTTCAGCTTTCTGTTTAGATTATGCTTGGCCTCATTAATGACTTCCTCCACAATCACGATCAAATCAAGCGGTACCTCACGCAACAGCATTTTAAAGTTATCGGACGTCTGCTTGTTTTTCAGAGCAAATACCTTCTGAATTCTGGTTTCGTCCACTTTGTCTCCAGGCTTTTTCTTAAAAGCAATCCCCCGACCCATCACCACGAGTTCGGTGCCGTCGGTCTGGTAGACGCTGATTACATTGTTGTTAATGACCTTTGCTATGTTCATCTCGATCCCCCGTTCCATATGCCAGCAAGAGCCACACATGCTCCATCCTCTTTATTGTAAACAGAAAAAAACCGAAGCACGCCAAATAAACAAGACTGTAACATCCGCTTATTCGTGGCTTAGGTTTTGCCTGCTACGCAGTAACAATCCTAAAAATGATGGAATTGCGTCAAGTATAGCCCGAAGAGGAACGATTGTCAACGCTTTCAATGAAGAAACGGAGATCGGAAATCCCCGTGGGCGCGGGACGTCCGATCCTATTTACTTGTGGTACGATTATTCGCCCAGATTTTCGCCGTCGGAATGAATTACGTTTTTGTACCAGTGGAAGCTTTTCTTTTTAATACGTTTCAACGAACCGTTGCCTTCGTTGTCACGGTCCACATAAATATAACCATAGCGCTTTTTCATCTCTCCTGAGGAAGCGCTGACAATGTCAATAGGTCCCCAACTTGTGTAACCGATAATTTCGACTCCGTCTTGAAGAGCCTCACCCATTTCGGCAATATGCCGCTTGAGATAGTCGATCCGGTAATCGTCGTTAACTTCTCCTTCAGGCGAAACCACATCATTGGCACCAAAACCGTTCTCCACTACGAACAGTGGCTTTTGGTAACGGTCATGCAATTGGTTGGCTGTGATGCGGAAACCTTTGGGATCGATCGTCCAGCCCCATTCGGACTTGTCCAGATATGGATTGGCTACGGAACCAAATACATTACCACTGGTCATGTTCTTGACGATTTCCGGGTCTGTGCTGGTCGTCCGGCTCGAATAATAGCTGAACCCGATATAGTCAACGGTATGATCTTTCAGAATGGCTGCGTCGCCTGATTCCATCTCAATGTTTAATCCATGATCCTTGAAGAAGCGCTTCGCATAACCAGGATATTCACCGCGTGACTGTACATCAATAAAAAAGTAGGACTCGCGGTCTTTTTCCATACCCTGATACACATCCTCGGGATTACATGTATACGGATAGAAGCTGCCGGCAGCAAGCATACAGCCAATTTTGGCATCTGGAATGATCTCGTGACACGCTTTTACAGCCAGCGCGCTTGCGACAAGCTGGTGATGTGCAGCCTGATACTGAATTTGTTTAACGTTCTCACCTTCTTGAAAAACAAGACCTGCGCCGAGAAACGGCAAATGGAGAAGCATGTTAATCTCGTTGAATGTCATCCAGTATTTCACTTTATCCTTATAGCGGGTGAATACTGTTTTGGCATAGGTTTCAAACAGGCCTACCAGCTTCCGGCTCCGCCAGCTTCCATATTTCTCGACCAGATCTACCGGCACGTCAAAATGAGCGAGGGTAACGACTGGCTGAATGCCATGTTTATGCAACTCGTCGAACAAATCATCGTAGAATTGCAAACCTGCTTCATTAGGAGTAGCGTCTTCTCCCGTTGGAAAAATACGAGCCCAGGCAATGGAAACACGCAGCGCCTTGAAGCCCATTTCTGCAAATAGCGCAATATCCTCGCGATAGTGATGATAGAAATCAATGGCTTCGTGGGAAGGATAGAATTCGCTTTCAAGTGGAGTCAGCGAGGGAACATTTCCTTTCATTATGCTTCTTCTCTTCTCTCCGGTAGGCAGCAGATCCACCAGACTCAATCCTTTACCGTCTTCCAAATAAGCGCCCTCGGCCTGATTGGCAGCAAGAGCACCTCCCCATAAAAAGTCTTTAGGAAAAATATAACTGGACATAAACATTCTCCTTCCAAATGTGTGATAAAAGGGGTAGCGAAGGGTGATAGACAATAAAAAAACCCAAACCAGCCTGTATACACTTACAGTGTAAACAAGCCAATTCAGGTTATGCCCTATCGGTAACATCCCATGAAAAGGTTATACGTATTTGATTGAAACTCTAACAAAGATTTGGGAACCTGTCAAATTCATTTTGATAAATAACACGCAATTAACAAACCAACAACATTACTTCAATCGCCTATTGGGTAATGAAAAGAACCATGAAAGAGACCTCAGATAAACGACTTTACGAAAGATACCTGGCTGTTCGTCTTCGTCTGGAAGGGCACATGTTTTCGGAGATCGGTGATCTACTCAGTCGCTAATTTAAAATATTTTGTTGCAAGAAATTTAGAAAATCCCTTTGCATAGAGCCAAGGGGTATAATTTTTTTGATTATCTTGAACCTCCAATGCTGTCCTTTACTGTTAAATGACCATATTGCAGAAGACAGATATATGGAATGATATTTTTGTTCTTGTAAATCAGCTACTTCAAATTCAACTTTTTGTACTACTTTAGTGGAAAATAGATTCAGGAAAAGGATAATAATTTTATCATTATTTAGGAGTAATATAGCTCGACTTGTCCAAGCCGAAAGGCTTTGAGGAGTTGAATAGCAGATAAGCATGTTAGGTTCTCTATGCGATTCAGTTAGCTTATTAATAGTTTTTTTGTTAATGAATATCATAATCAAATACCTTTCTATTTGGAATTCAAATGAAATAGCTTTTTAGAATATTTATTCAAAATTCCAATTGTTTATGATAAGAGCAAATATATTATATAAGCGTAGATGTTCCTAATCTCATTTGACAATATAATAGTCTCACTTGATGTTAACCGCACACATGCACCCATGTTCTTCTCTTAGTTTCGTTGTCTCATCGCCTCAAATAATAGCACTGTAGAAGCCATCGCTGCGTTTAGTGATTCCGCTTGCCCCTGCATCGGAATGAATACCGACTCATCCACCATGCGCGCGGTAGCAGCAGAAATCCCTTGGCCTTCGTTTCCGATCACAAGCCAAGTGGAAGCGCGCAAATCTATAGTATAGCATGACAAGCTCGCATCCAGCGAGGTGCTGAGCAAGCGGGCACCTTTACTTTTGGCCTGCGGTAAAAGCTCCTCCAGGCTGCCTTCAATCACCGGCAGGTGAAACAACGATCCCATCGTGGAGCGGATCGTTTTGGGATTGTACAGGTCGGCGCAGCCATGCCCCAATATTACGCCTGCGGCTCCAGCAGCATCCGCGCTGCGGATGATGGTGCCTACATTGCCGGGGTCCTGCACCCCGTCCAGCACCATCACCAGTGCATCCGGCTGCTCCAGCAATGCCGGGAATGCACTGCGCTCCTCTTTATGCACGATGGCAAAGACCGACTGCGGCGTCTTCGTATCGGTGCATTTTGCAATGACTGCCGCTGACACGGGAACCCATTCCACCGGCTGGGCGGCTGGATCCAGGCCATTCAGCTCGGCGGGAATGCCCTTGTCCAAATCATAGGCGACGATTTCGACAGCCGCGTCCGAACGCAGCGCTTCCTGCACCAGATGAATACCTTCGACAATATATTTATGCTGCCGTGTACGATGCTTTTTCTCCAGCAGTTGCGCCCACTCTTTTACACGCGCATTATTCGGTGAAATGATTTCCATTCGTTTAACCTTCCGTTTCTTTGTCCGTTTCTAAAAATAAATGATGCATCACTTGTAATTGAACATCAAGCCTTCATTAGGCTGCAAATGCCAGCTCTAGCTTGGTCAAATCATCCTTGTGGCCCACAATGACCAGTACATCACCCGGCTCCAGACGATCTTCGGCATAAGGTGAAATGTTCATTTCCTGATTTCTGCGAATCGCCATCACATTGCAGCCAAAGCGTGCACGTATGTCTAGCTCCTTCAGGTTTTTGCCAATCATGGAATCGGCGGCTCTCATCTCCAAAATACTGTAGTCCTTGGACAGCTCGATATAATCCAAAATGTTGGGAGATGTCAAATGATGGGCTACCCGTAACCCCATATCCCGTTCAGGATAAACGACTTTATCCGCACCTATTTTTTGCAGCACTTTCCCATGCAGTTCATTTTGTGCCTTGACCACAAGAGCGGGTACGCCCATGTCCTTGAGAATCAATGTCGTCAGAATACTGGCCTGTATATCTTCACCAATCGCAACTACGATTACGTCAAAATTACGGATACCCAGCGCTCGCAGCGCTTCCTCATCCGTCGAGTCGGCAGACACCGCATGCGTCACAATATTCGACATTTCCTGTGTACGCTGCTCGTCCGAGTCAATAGCCAGCACATCAAAACCCATCTCACTCAACGCACTGGCAACACTGGAACCAAAACGGCCCATACCAATGACCGCATACTGTTTTTTTGCCATTCCTTCTTTACCTCCCGATCACCATACTGTCCGTCATAGTATAGCATATCATGCTACAAACATAAATTTTGACATACTTATGCCAAATGCTTCTCCATGTATACTGGACAACAGCCCAAGCCATAATACATTCGACCACTACTACAACATACGGGAGGTACACATGCCCATTACAATGGATTTACGACAAGCAATTGTTCACAAAGTACACGGCAAATCAGAAGCTGATCTTACGGACATGATTATTGGGTCAGTGGACGGACCGGAGGCCGCTTTGCCTGGGTTGGGTGTCATTCTTGAAATTGCTTGGAAGCATATGAGTCCAAACCAGCAGCACGATTTCGTCCATTTGGCACATGAACAAATCGATAAAATCAAACCCGTACCCTTAACCTAGCTCTAGCTATTTAACATTTGGTTCCGATTTAATTGTGCTCATTATTTTACCCGTATTCGAAAATGAGAATAGTCCACTCGCATTAACATCGAGTGGACTATTCGTTGTATACACTAAATGACTGAGATCAAACTGTTCTGCTTATTCAATCTTATGGAGCCATTTCTAAGAACTTAGCTGTCGGATTTTTCTCCATAGCCGTACGCATGGCATACTCGTTTTCGAACAAGGCGACATAATTGCCCTTCTTATCCTTTACCAGTGTAGAGTTAATACGGAACTTGCTCGGATCAATCTGATCATCCACAATCCAACGTGCAAATTGGAATGGCATACGCTGAAGCTGTACATCAACTCCATATTCACCCTTCATGCGGTACTCAAATACTTCAAATTGCAGTTGGCCGACAACACCCAATAACGTATCGTCAAAGCTTACCGTACGGAACACCTGAATCATACCTTCCTCGGTCAACTGATCAATACCCTTCAGATACTGTTTGTGCTTTAAGGCATTTTTCACCGTTACCTTGGCAAAAATCTCAGGCGAGAAGGTCGGCAATTCATCAAACACAACCTCGCTACCTTGGCTGAGTGAATCACCAATACGGAAAATACCCGGGTCAAATAATCCTATAATATCGCCAGGAAAAGCCTCCTCGACAATATCACGGTCCTGTGCCAGGAACTGCTGTGGCTGAGATAGCTTAATCTCCTTGCCCATCCGTACATGCTTAACACTCATCCCGCGTTGAAACTTACCGGAGACAATACGCAAAAATGCAATACGGTCACGGTGAGCCGGGTTCATGTTCGCTTGGATTTTAAATACATAGCCAGTAAACTTTTCATTTGTTGGCTCAATTTCCCCGGCTGTACTACGGCGCGGCTCCGGTTTAGGAGCAAGCTGAAGGAAGTTTTCCAAAAATGTTTGTACACCAAAATTATTAATCGCACTGCCGAAGAATACAGGTGTTAATTCTCCGCGCTGTACTTTCTCCATGTCAAAAGGGTCACCCGCGACGTCAAGCAACTCCAAGTCTTGGCATAATTGGTCATGCAAATATTCGCCCGCCATCTCACGAATGATCGGATCATTGTAATCTTCCACTTTCTGTACTTTGATCGTGGAATGATCATCTCCCTGAAACAGCTCGACCTGATTTTTGACACGGTCATAGACACCGCACAGCTCGCGTCCTGTACCAATCGGCCAATTCATAGGCACCGAACGGATGCCAAGCACCTGCTCCAGCTCCTCCATCAAATCAAAAGGACTGCGTCCCTCACGATCCAGTTTGTTAATGAAGGTGAAAATCGGAATTCCACGCTTCGCACAAACTTGAAACAGCTTAATCGTTTGCGCTTCCACACCTTTCGCTACGTCAATCAGCATGACTGCACTATCTGCTGCTGTTAATGTACGATACGTGTCTTCACTGAAATCCTGGTGACCTGGGGTGTCCAGAATGTTGATGCGGTGACCATTATAATCAAATTGCATTACTGAGGATGTTACAGAAATCCCCCGCTGTTTTTCAATCTCCATCCAGTCACTCGTGGCGTGTTTGCTTGCTTTACGCGCTTTAACTGAACCCGCAAGACGAATCGCGCCCCCGAACAGCAGCAGCTTTTCCGTCAGTGTCGTTTTACCCGCATCCGGGTGAGAAATAATCGCAAACGTACGCCGTTTGTCGACTTCCTGTTGAAGTATATCTGTTGTTTTACTCATTTCACATATCCCTTCATGATCAAATCCATTGCATTACTGCTCAAGCTATCCATAAAAAGGCCATGATGCACGCCTGTTTTCATAAGTTCATCGGCTCTATCGGCTATATTGCCGTTAGCTCCAGTATTCGGCGTACTCCGTTACCATATTCATTATAAATACGATCTATTTACATGTTTTAGCCTGCCTTTAACTTATAATCAGTTGCAAACTGAAAACCTGAGACTAAGCTATTATAGCACACTCCGAACGCAAAGCATCCCCTTACGTCCTGAACAGGACATAGGGGGATGCAGGACAAATCGGGATTACTGAACGCCGCCTACTCGCCAGATGACATTATCTTCATCCTGACCGCTAACCGGCCACCACTTGAAGCCATCCTGCTCCAATAGCTTGTGAGCACCTTCCGGTCCCCATGAACCTGCAGCATAGGTTTCCAGCGTATCCGGGGTCTGCTGCCATGCTTTGGCGATTCGATCGACGAATCCCCATGCCGTGGCAACCTCATCCCAACGCGTGAAGTACGTCGAATCACCCTCAATTGCATCCATCAGCAACCGTTCATAAGCCTCCGGTGAGTTGATACCCACCATACAGCTTTGGCAAAAATCCATAGCCAGTGGCTCAATATCTGATTCCGAACCGGGTTTCTTGGCATTGATTTTAATGTAAATGCCCTCCATTGGATTGACCCGAATCACGAGCAAATTCGGTTCCAGCTTATGCTTTTGACCGAGGTACACGTTCGTTGGCATGCTCTTAAATTCCACAACAATCTCCGTTGTTTTTACAGGGAGACGTTTGCCCGTACGGATATAGAACGGTACGCCAGACCAACGGAAATTATCAACAAACACGCGTGAAGCAAAATAAGTCTCTGTGTTCGACTGTGGATCAACCTTGTCTTCTTGGCGATACCCCGGCAACTGCTGACCGCGATAACTGCCTTCGGTGTATTGACCACGCACCACATTGGTTTTCACATCCTCAGACGTTTCAAAAGGGCGCAGCGAACGCAGCACTTTTACCTTTTCATCACGGATATCCTCAGGCAACAAGCGACTAGGTGGCTCCATCGCAATCATCGTTAGCATTTGCAACATATGGTTCTGTCCCATATCCCGCAAGGCGCCGGAATGATCGTAGTAACCTCCGCGTTCCTCCACCCCTACCGTTTCACTAAGCGTAATTTGCACATTGGCAATATGCTTATTATTCCACAGTGGTTCAAAGAAGGCATTCGCGAAGCGGATCACCTCAATATTTTGTACCATTTCCTTGCCAAGATAGTGATCAATCCGATAAATTTCTTCTTCGGCAAATACTTCTCGTATTTCAACGTTCAATTCTTGTGCAGATACGAGGTTATAACCGAATGGCTTCTCAATCACCAGGCGATTCCAGCCCTTTCCATCCATCATGCCGCCATCTTTCAAACTCTTCGACACGCTTCCGAATAACTCAGGAGCCAAGGCCAAATAAAACAACCGATTTCCCGGTATGTTAAACTTGCTTTCTATAGACTCCGTCTGCTGTCTCAGCTCATGGAACCCTTCGACATTGTTGATATCCAGCGATTTATATTCAAAATGCTCGGCAAATGCCTGCCATTCTTGATCATTTTCTGCTTTGTAGCGACTAAACTCCTGTATGGAAGCATACAGGTCATTACGGAATTCTTCTTCTGTGCGAGGACGCCTTGCTACACCAATAACGGCAAAATCTTCAGCAAGCTTGCCTTCGCGGTACAAGCTGTAAATAGCAGGAAAAAGCTTGCGACGAGCCAAATCGCCCGTAGCGCCAAAAATAAACAGAACTGCGCCTTGCGTCACAACAGATTCTTTAACAGGTATGTCAGCCATGAAGTACCTCATTCTTCCCATGTCAAGATTCCGCAATCCACAATCCCCGAAATCTGCATGTAGTATTGTGTATATTTATACAAGATCATACTTGATTTTCGAAAAACATGGAACTAAAGATTTGTTGATATTTTATCATATCCTACATGGATAAGCTATCCGATGAATCATAAATTTACCTTATAAGTCAGTATTCAATCGTGATAAGCGGGAAACCGAGTGTTATACGTGTATCCTGCTGCTCCCTATCTTCATGTACAGCCATCTGCATCTGGACCTGATGCTCACCGCTTTGAACCATTAACGGCAGCTCTGGAGCTTCATAGGATATAGCCACAGTAGTAGCATCCGTATATCTTTCTTTGGCCTGCATGGAGATGTTCCCTGCTAAGCTCGCCTCTGTCAGTTTCAACAGTTGATCTTTGGATTCCTTTGTATGCAGCAAACGCTGAAGGGCCGTGTTCCACTGTGCTTGAATTCCCATAGACTTTAATTGCTCAGCACAAAGCTTATGAAGCTGAATTAACCGCTCACGTCCTGCATCATTGCTCTCCAGTTGAACAACTACATACCATTGTCCAGTTTGACGTTCCATCACATTTAAGCGGATTCTTAGATCCTCACTATCACGAACAGAACGATAAACCGTGTGTCCATTTTCTACGAGTTTGTTTACTGTGGGTATATTCAGCTGATCAGCTATCTGTGCCGCCACATCTGCTGGCTCTTCATGGTTAGAAATCCAATCGCCTTGCCACTTCACAACCAGCTTATCCAACGTACCCGGGGTCTGATCCGAGATGATTAACAATGAGCGTAAAGCCGTTTCTGCCTCGCGGGAGTCATTTCGGTTTGTCTGAAGGGTTCCGTAACGCCAGCCAGCTAGTACCAGCACCGTTCCTAATACCAAAATTGCAATAATCCCCTTTTTAATCAGCTCTGCTTTTAACATTATCGTTCCCCCCGCTCCACAACCATCCGATTCCCACACTTACGCTCTGGATACTTTCTTTTCGGCTGGATTGAAATCTATGAATCTATCAATAGCATTCCCATTGTCAGAGGTTTTATACACACAGCATTTGGCAAAGCCCTTCTAAAATATTCATCTGCCTACTGGGTGTTCGACCATACGTCGTAGGCACCGTAAGAATAGACTATGATCACAATGCATCTTACACCAAAAGAGGTGAAATCATGTTTCCGATTTATCCTGTAAATGAAGCCAATGTGGCACCTCATGGTGGACGTCTGGTCTGTGCCGTTATGCGTGATGGTACACGACACATCGGCATCTTAAGTGGGTGTAGCAAAGGCAAGCTGATGTTGAACGGATATCCACCTTCTTTTCCTGGCAGTCTTTATGCCGGGAGCTACAGTAACAAAGGAAAACAAACCCCGAAAAAGATTTCCTCTAAAAAGAAAAAAAAGAATCCTAAAAACAAAGCTCGTACCTCGGCCAAACTAAATGCCTTAATTAAGTCGCCCAACGCACCTCTGAGCCCATCCTTTCCTTATGACGCAGGCGGATTTGCTGGAAATGGCAGAACAGGCTATCGCGGTGGGTACGGCGGATATGGATACGGGGCAGGGCTTGCATTAGATCTGGCTTTAATCGCCTTTTTATTCCTCCTGATCTAAACAACTTGTTATGGAACACAAAAAAACCGGAGGACTATTGTCGTCTCCGGTTCTTTGTATTCGTTTATTCTACTTCTACTCTGCTAATCCGTTCTTATAGGCATAGATCGCCGCCTGTGTACGGTCTTCCACTCCTAATTTAGCGAGAAGGTTCGTGACATGGAATTTTACCGTCTTAATCCCGATAATCAGCTCATCTGCGATATCCTGGTTAGACTTCCCTTGTGCCAACAGGCGAAGCACCTCCATCTCACGATCAGTCAGCTCCGTATGCGCGGGTGCCTCAGCCTGTGGCTGGCGGAATCGATTCATCATCTTGGAGGCCACCTGTGACTCTAGTACGGACTGTCCGCGTGCAGCTGCACGGATCGCATCCGCTATCTCGGAAGCACGAGACGTTTTGAGCAAGTAGCTGAATGCCCCTGCCTCAATGACCGGATACATTTTCTCATCGTCCAAATAACTCGTCAGCACAATCACCTTGGTCTCTGGAAGCAGGCGAGTTACTTGGCGTGTCGTTTCTATGCCATCCATGCCATCCATGACCAGATCCATCAAAATCACATTTGGCTTGTATTCGGAAGCCAACCGTATGCCTTCTTCTCCGCTTCCGGCCTCGCCGACCACTTCAATACCTTCTTCCGTCCCCAGCACCGCCGCAAGACCAATCCGTACCATTTCATGGTCGTCTACCAGCAGTACGCTAATCGGTAATTCCGTTTCCATGATCATCGTTCCTTCCACTTTCATCATTAATAACTGGCACGGACACCTCGATCCGTGTTCCTTTTCCCGGAGCCGTTATATACTGAATAGCTCCCCCAATCTCACTGACCCGCTCCTGCATTGTGGATAATCCATATGAAGTCTGCTTTTTCTCATCCAGTTCAAAACCAATACCGTTATCCCGAATCGTCAGCCTGATAGAATCCGGGCGTTGCACGATACGAATTTCCATGCGGGTTGCTTTGGCATGGCGCAATGTATTAGACATCGCTTCCTGAACAATGCGAAACAAGTGGTTCTCAATGCCTTTAACCAACTGTACTCCGCTTTCCATCTCAAAATCAATCTCCATCGGTACCTTTGCCTGCAACTCTTGTACCAAATCACGCAAACCCTGCTCAAGCCGTTTCCCTTCCAGATAGACAGGCCGCAGATGAAGTAGTAACGCCCGCATTTCGGATTGTGCCACGGAAGACATTTCTTCAATTAGAGCAACTTGCCGCTGCGCTTTATCAAAATCCTTATCCAGCGTCCTCCCCACAGCCGTTGCCGTCATTGAAATAGCAAATAATTGCTGTGATACGGCGTCATGCAACTCTCTGGCCAGCCGCTGCCGCTCCTCCACAATCGCAGTCATCCGTGCCTGTTCTGCCAACTGAGCATTATCCGTGGATAAGCGTTGTAAAGACGTAACTTGTTCCTGCCATTTACGCCCAATCCGTTCCAGTTGCTCTCCCAACCTGCCAAGCTCATCATGCCCTAGGGGCGGCAACTCACGTGCAGGCGTTCCCTTTTCCCACATCAGCAACGTCTCTCTCAACATTTCCAGTCTGCTTTTAAAGCGGTAGCTTTCATAAAATCCGTACATTGCCCCTGTACCAATCAACACCAGTATAACGGCTCCTGCAACTTTCAATATCATTCCCCAGGTTGGGAACGACTTCACATATCCATATGTATACAGCATATAAAAGACAACTACGCCCACAACAACACACAGGAGGATACCTTCACCCATACTGCGGGTTACCATGTTGGACGTTTTTTTATGATTCATCCCGGCTCCTCCTGATTCAATAAAATCGGACGCGGACATCGCCCGCCAAGTACGAAACGACAAACTTCACTTTATACTCACTCTGCTCAAAATGGGGAGACTTCCAAACCAGTCGATTGAGCATCCCCGCCTCATGGTCACGGTCAAACTGAATCTGTCCGAACAATATGAACATCTCCACCTCTACACCGTAATTATCCGGTAGGGTGATGTCAATGTCACCGAAGATCCCCTGCAAAAATATGACGGGCTCACGTTCCTCTGGGAGAGCCAACGTCAGGTCGGCATCCACGTCCCCAACCACATGCCATATGCTTGTGCTGCGCAGGCTCCAAGGCACTTCATCCCATTTATGATTGGATATAAAATTGTGCTTGAATATGGAGCTTTGACCTTTATGCAGCTTCCTTGAACGTGAATAGAATACAGCTAATGATGCTAGTGTAACTACCACAAATAGGAACAAATGATCCAGTACTAACAGTCCAGCACCAATCGCAAGCATCGTGTAGCCCTTTTTGATTTTGGAATTACGGATCTTATATATTCCGGCCAACATTAGGATCAGTGCAACCACGGAGAGGAACCCAATCCACTGACCGAATAAAATGATAATCCCGATGCCAATCCCTGCCAGTGCCAAGGCTGATTTTCTTCTCTCCATGCTGCACCCCCTTTTTGTTTATACAGGACGGAAAAGCCATAGTGGCGCAACATTCCGCCATATGGCTTTCCTGAACCATACAGATTAGGCACGATCATCGACCAATGTCCATTCCATACAGCATATCATAATGTCTTGTTTCCGAGTAGTCAGTCCTTCTTCATATCGACTGGTTTAGCACCTGTCTGAATTTTGGACTTAAGCTGTTGAAGCTGCTCATCCACTTTAAACTGTTTTTCAGCCTCAGCCGGATTAACATATGCTTCTCCTGGAGCTTGACGGTAAGGAGCACGCAGTACGTCAGCTTCAGCTTCCATTTGCATGATTTTTTCTTCCATACGGTGGAAGCCCAGTGAAGCAGACCCACTTTCAATCGTGTGCAAACTATTGATTTGAGACATTTGCTTTTTGGCTTTCGCCATTTGAGCACGGGATACCAACTCATTGCGCTTGTTGCGCATTTTATAGAATTCATCTTTCATGTCGTGAAGCTGCTGTACCAATTCTTTTGCTTGAAGCTCAGCTTGTGTATGCAAGTCGCGGTATTCGTCCTGCTTCTGCACAAAATAAATCTTCTCTCCCAACAACTTGCGCGCTACTTCTTCCTGACCATTTCGCAATGCGGATTCAGCTTGTTTCTCACGCTCATTGGATACACGTACCGCTTCCTCCAAACGCTGTTTCATACGTCGTTCATTCGCCATTTGCTTGGCAACCGTTACCTCAGCCTCGTGAATTTCCGCCTCCATATCGCGCAGATATTGATTCAACATAATAATCGGATCTTCCACTTTATCCAACACTTCATTCACCGATGCTCTTGTCATATCCTTCATTCTTTTAAAGATCCCCATTATTTACGATCTCCCTTCTCAAATTGCTCTACTTTTTTGCGTAACTCTGCCAATTCTTTTTTCATTGCCTTTTTCTCGATATCTTCCATCATGGAATCCAGGTCACTGTTCTGACCTGTGTTAAATTTAGATGAGTTGCGGGCATCTTGACCAAAAAACGGATTCGAATTGCCATATGCACCGCCCTGGTTGTA
Organism: Paenibacillus sp. SER-28; assembly: GCF_052906305.1. Lineage (NCBI taxonomy): Bacteria > Bacillati > Bacillota > Bacilli > Caryophanales > Paenibacillaceae > Paenibacillus > Paenibacillus sp. SER-28. The sequence goes on from NZ_JBRECM010000012.1 coordinate 146,871, forward strand.
ACCCGTTCCCTGCCCATACTGCGATCTTGTATTGTTACTGCCATAATAGCGTGGATCCTGTTGATTGTAGGGACCGCTGTCAGGGCCAAATCCTCCATCGAAAGGAGATCTCGGCTCCTTGGAGATAACCAGGGCCGCAATTACATAAATCATAAATGTGGTTCCTGCTGTAATAAAGAAACTGATCACAACCAGAATACGAATCCATGTTGAGTCCATTCCTGTTGCGTCAGAAAGACCGCCACATACACCTGTTATTACTCTATCCCGGCTTGATCTGTAAATTCGGGTCATTATCAAATTACTCCTTCCCACTGTTGTTCAGCTTGCTTTTCAGTCTCGCCCACTCTTGTTCGAGCAGCGATCCACCGCCTTGGGCATCCTGTGCATGGTCGCCCTCACCCCGACGTAAATCACGCAGACTCATCGTTTCTGCTTCCATATCGGCTACCCGGTCTTCCAAGCGGTTGAACATTCGGGGAACATTCCGTCCACCGTATGTACCAGCCCGTTCGTTCATTTGCTGCTGGAGTCTCAACGTCTGTACACGTGCCGCATAATACTGACGCTTGCTGTGTACCGTTTGATATTCTGTCTTTAATGTATCTAGCTGTTGTTCTAGCTCACGTAGTGATTCACGGCTCTGCTCCCACAGTTCTCTATACTGCTCTTCTTTTTCTGCATATAGCATTTTCTCCTGAAGGGCCAGCTTCGCGATATGTTCTTCATCAGCCTTCAAAGCCAGTAGCGCCTGTTCCTCCCGTTTGGTCTGCATGGACAATGCATGATCCAACTGCTGCTTCATCTGTCTTGTATGCATCGCATACTGTTGATGGAGTTTTTCCGCTTCGGCAATTTCCTGGCGGGTATTATACAAGAACTGGTCAATCAGTTGCACTGGGTCTTGGCTTTGTTCCAAATGCTCATTAAAGGTCGCTACCGTGATATCGCGCATTCTTCGAAAAACACTCATTTGCGTCTGCTCCTTTCACAATTCGTATCCCATAATTCAACAATTCAACACTTCGTTACTGCAATCTTTCTTCATTCGCCAAACTGCTAAAATCAGTAACGTCTTCTGCGGTCACTCAGCAGGGAAACACCAAATATGATTAACCCGATTGCCAGTAGCGGTCCCAGAAGCCAGGACAGTTTGCCAAGCAAAATCAGTACCCCAAGTACAAGTACGATCCAGCCGAAGAGCGCATTTCCTTTTTTCACACCGTAGTAGCCTAGCATGACCATAGCTATCGGAATTAAGTAACCAATCAGATGTCCTAAAAAGTGACCGAAAAACGGAGTAAACTTACCGAGCAGCATAATCGAACCCAACACGATCAGTACAATGGCTAACCCATTCCCTTTGTTAACTCTCATCATCTCTCACCGCCTTTCACTGTGTCTTGCTTATGTCCTTATTGTACGCTGAACAAGCGTTTGACAAAACGGACCCCAGACGGTTTTTGAACCTAGACCTAAGTCGGGGATGAGTATAGACCTGCGGCTATCCTCCTCTATGCTGTTCTGCTGCACGGGCTATCGAGTGTTGCTCACCCGCTTGCTTGGAACGTAGTGAAAGGACGAGACAAGCCAGCAACGCTATAGCTGCAACCATATAAGGCAGATTAATATGAACATCGAACAGCAATCCCGCAACAAGCGGTCCAATCACATTACCCAAGCTGGTATAGGACGAGTTCATGCCTGCCACAAAGCCTTGCTCATCTCCAGCCTGCCGCGATAGAGAAGTGCTTACTGCCGGACGAAGGATATCCATAGCCAGAAAAATGATGAAGGTCGTCAGCATAATCATCACGTACTGTTCAGCAAATAGGGTTAGAAAAATGAACAGGCCCCCAATAGCCAAACAGAGGTGAATTACTTTTTTTTCTCCAAAACGATTAATGATCCATCCAAATATAGTCGCTTGGACAACTGCTCCCAAAATGGAGCCTGTCGTTATGATGATGGCAATATCCATCGGTGTAAAACCATATTTATGGTCAACAAACAGTCCAAATACTGTTTCAAAGTTCGCTAACCCAAAAGCAACGACAAATACAATGAGTAAACCCATGAAATATGGAGATTGATATGACTTGGCAAATTGCTGCAAAAGATTTTCTTTTTGACGTGGAAGCTCTCTATTATATTGTTGCTTTTCCTTGCTTAAAGACTCAGGCAGTACTAACAGAGACAAGATAGCTGCTATTCCCGCAGCTCCTGCTGCCGCAAAAAAGGGAATGCGTATTCCATATGTGGCAAGCAATCCGCCAATCCCTGGCCCGATTATGAAGCCTGTGTTGATCGCTGCATTAATCATTCCCATTCCCTTGCCTCTTTCCTCAAACGAGGTCACGTCAGCAACATAGGCCATAATAGAAGGAGTAAGTAACGCTGCCCCTGCTCCACCCATGATTCGTGCTATGAACAGGGTAGGAATGGAATTCGCCAGTCCAAAAACAAGCTCTGATAACATGAAGATGAACATCCCAGAAACAATTAACTTTTTACGTCCATAACGATCAGACAACTTTCCTGACAATGGTGATAACAAAAGCTGTGTCAACGCAAAAGCTGCAACCATCAGTCCCATCGAGGAACCATTCATCCCTAGCTCACTTATAAACTTAGGTAACACAGGGACAACCAATCCAATCCCCATGAATGCCAAAAAAATGTTAAGCATCAATAATAGCATTGCTCCTCGATTTCTTGTGAGTATAGACATATTTCCACCCTTCCTTTTCCGTATCTCTTTATTCAACATCAGGTAAACTTCATTATTCTTTTTCAAAAACAATTGAAACTAAAATTGTTTTCTTAGTTTTCATATAAAAAAATGGCCTCTTCAAATATGCAGCATATTGTTGAGGCTATTTTTTATTTTTCGACCAATCCGAACAACAAAATATCTACAATAGAATAAGTTGCTTCCTCTACCGTCACACTGTTATCCAGAAAGAAACGCTGATCAAGCGTTAAATTTACAGATTCAATAATAAGCTTCATGATCAGAGCCTCATTTTTGTTCACAATAATTCCTTCACGTATGGCTTCCTGAATTAATGTTCTAATCGGAGACCAGTCATTTAAATCGGCATGTACCCTTTTCCATTGCTCAGGATAATACTTTTTCATCTGGTCCAATATTCTTAAATCGTAAAACTTATAATACAGAGGCATGACCCTAATCGACTGCTTAATCTTGTCTAACAAAGATAACTCATTATTTTCGATAATCTGCTCAGTTTTTCGAATCATATCATCATTTGTACGCTCAATAAGTGTTTCTAAAATAAGCGTCTTAGACGAAAAATTTTCATACAATGTACGCTTACTAATAGCGAGTCTTTTCGCAAGATCATCCATAGTAAATTTCAATCCATTTTCATGAACTTCATCTACAAAAGCCTCCAAAATTCTTTCCTGCATATTCGTCCTCATTTCTCTCGTACTTAATAAACTGAAAATGTTTTTTCAGTACCACCATCTTACTATAAGATCAAAGACCGGGTCAAATTTAAATCTATTGAGAAAACCTAAGCAAAGTTCTTGCCTGAACTAATCTAAATCCAAGTTAGTTTTGTTCCTTAAATCATGAGTATGAATAATAAAAAGGATGATAAAATGCTTTTAAGCACTTTATCATCCTTTTGTGTATACCGGCGAGAGGACTCGAACCTCCACGGTTTCCCACTCGATACCGAATACAATCTTGATAATACTTTGTTTGATGAAGTAAAAAAAGTGTTACTCGTCGATTTCAACCCGCAAGGTAATCTGTCGATGTACTTTGGTATTGAGCAGCGGGATCAACTTCCGTAGCTATGGTCTGCGACAGGACTAACTCAGTTGCTCAGTATCAAGGAATTTAGAATACTTGTACAACTTCTTTAATATCATCAATTTCCTCAAGAATTGCGCGCTCAATAGCAACCTTTAACGTAATCGTAGCACTTGGGCAACCATTGCAAGCTCCCAAAAATCTTAATTTTGCTATACCGTTCTCAACCTCGACCAGTTCAGCATCTCCACCGTCACGCAGTAAGAAAGGACGTAGTTTGAGAAGAACTTCCGATACTTCATCGAATAAAACTCTATTTTCATCCATTATGTCAACTCCTCCCATTGTTTTACCATTCGTCAAATCAGACCTTTTTTCACCCTAGATCGTCTGAGTGATCCTTTGCTTTTTGCCTAAGAGTGACCTCTTGATCCGAAAGTTCCCTTATAAGCGTATGAATAGAGTCTAAAGGTATCATCACACCACAACTTGCGCTCAATCCTGACAGCATATTGAAGCAGAACTGAAGTTTTCGTATCTCTCGGGCAATTTGAGCTAGTTCTGAATCGTCCGAATTATTTTTCTTCATTACTAGCACCTCGCACTTCTTTAAAGAATGATAAAGGTTTGATCTATTAAATTAATGAATCAACCGATGCTTCCTTCCATCTCAAATTGAATCAACCGATTCATTTCAACGGCATATTCCATTGGCAATTCTTTGGTAAACGGTTCAATAAAGCCCATTACAATCATTTGTGTAGCATCTTGTTCTGTAAGCCCGCGGCTCATTAAGTAAAACAATTGTTCCTCGGACACTTTGGATACTGTTGCCTCGTGCTCCAAAGTAATCTGATCGTTTTTAATTTCATTGTACGGAATCGTATCTGATGTTGACATGTTGTCCAATATCAACGTATCGCACTTAATATTGGACTTGGACCCTGCGGAATCGCGGCTGAAGCTGGACAACCCTCGGTAGTTTACTTTTCCGCCCTGCTTGCTGATGGATTTGGATATAATCGTAGATGTTGTCTCGGGAGCAAGGTGAATTACCTTCGCGCCAGCATCTTGATGCTGATCTTTACCGGCTACGGCAATAGACAGGATGGACCCCTTGGCTCCCCGTCCTTTCAATAATACTGCCGGATACTTCATTGTTACCTTGGAGCCGATGTTGCCGTCCACCCATTCCATTGTGGCATTTTCTTCTGCCACAGCCCTTTGGGTTACCAAGTTGTAGATATTAGGAGCCCAATTCTGAATGGTCGTGTAACGGACACGGGAATCTTTCCGGCAAATAATTTCAATAACTCCACTATGCAGAGAACTGGTACTATAAATAGGTGCTGTACATCCTTCAACATAATGGACAAAGCTGCCCTCTTCGGCAATAATTAATGTCCGCTCGAATTGACCCATATTTTCAGAATTAATACGGAAATAACCTTGTATAGGAACCTCGCACTGAACACCCTTCGGAATGTATACAAAGCTACCGCCTGACCAAACCGCACTATTAAGCGCCGCAAATTTATTGTCGGCGGGAGGGATGATCGTCCCAAAATGTTGCTTAAACACTTCGGGGTATTGCTTTAATGCACTATCCGTATCAAGGAAAATAACGCCCTGATCCTCCAGTTCTTTCCGCATGCTGTGATAAACTACTTCCGACTCATATTGAGCGGATACGCCCGCCAGGAATTTTTGCTCCGCTTCAGGGATTCCCAGCTTGTCAAAGGTTGCTTTGATCTCGGTAGGAACCTCCTCCCAGGTCTTTCCCTGTTTTTCAGAAGGGCGAACGTAATACTGGATGTCATCAAGATTTAGCCCGGTCAAATCCGCTCCCCATTCAGGCATCGGCATTTTGTAGAATTGATTCAAAGCTTTCAACCGAAAATTGAGCATCCACTCCGGCTCTTCCTTGATTCGGGAAATTTCCCGGACAATCTCTTCCGTCAGACCTTTTCCAGATTGAAAAATAGACTGGTGCTTGTCGCGAAACCCATATTTATATTCGCCCATATCTGGTGCTTTTTTAGCCATTAGTATCACTCCTTTTTTACCTTTCAAGATTCATTTTGATTTGCTATGATCTGCCGAGCTTGCTTTCCACTAAATCTTTTAGGCGACTGCGAACACCTTCCAGCGGGATCTCCGAAATGACAGGAGCGAGAAACCCGAATATAACAAGATGTTCGGCTTCACTCCGTGATATCCCGCGCGACATCAGATAATAGATTTGCTCTGCATTTACTTGCCCCACGGATGCAGCATGACTCGCGGTTACATCATCCTCATCTATCAGCAGGATCGGATTGGCATCGCCGCGAGCTTTAGGACTTAGCATAAGCACGCGTTCTGTTTGCTGACCATCACAATGGGTTGCACCTTTTTCAATCTTTGTAATGCCGTTGATAATGGCCGTAGCTTCTTCAAGCATGACTGCACGCGTAATCATCTGGCTTGCCGAGCTTCTGCCAAAATGCTGAGCTTGAGTTGTATAGCTCGATTTTTGATTGCTCGTGCCAATAGCAATCACCTTATTGTCGGAGACCGCCCCGTTGCCTTGTAGCAAAGTCTTGGTATCGCTGGCGGTATAACCATTGTTCATCTCACCGATAATCCATTCCACACCCCCATCAGCAAGAACCACCGCCCGTCGCTGGGTGAAATCTGTTGTAGTTGCAGCAAGCTGATGAACCGAAGCTACTTGCACCTTTGAGCCCGCCCCCGCGAAGACCTCCGTCACACCGTTATGCAATACCTTGACATCATCACCACTCGATACACAATTATCCACATAAGTGATCTTGCTATTGCTCCCTGCCACAATTAAGACGTGAGGAGCAAAACACACACCGCTTGTATCGTTAAGAAAGATCGCTTGAATAGGTGCTTCAACCTCTACACCGTCTGGGATATATAGAAAAACGCCACCACTCCATAAGGCACTGTGTGCAGCAGATAAACGATGTTCTTCTGGCTTTACTGCCTGAAAGAGATAACGTTGAACCAGCTCCTCTTGCTCTTTTGCCGCAGTATGCAGATCCGTTAAAATGACTCCCTGGGCGGCTAAGCTCTCGGACAATTTCGTATACACTACATCCGAGTTGAACTGAACGATTAGTCCGCCTTTCACCGGAGAAGCAACCAAACCTCGAACAACCTCCGGCGCTTCCTCCAAACTAGACCACGCATTCTCAGCTTTGTAATCTCCACTTTCGTAGATATCCCATTTTTCGAGATTGATTTTCTCCACTTTAGGCAACTCCAGCGTCCCTGCCAGTTCGAGTGCGTGAACGCGGCGTTCAATCAGCCAACGAGGTTCATCCTTAGCGCTTGACCATGCGCGTAAATCGTCCACATTCATTGAAACTCTAGCTTGTATATCCACGTGCTGTTCCTCCTCTCCGGCTTTTAAGCTTCCCTTACCGTCTCATCCGTAATCCCAAGTTCCTCCTTCACCCAATCGTACCCTTCAGCCTCCAAACGGTGGGCAAGCTCCGGACCGCCAGATTTAACTATCCGGCCTTGCATCATGACATGCACAAAATCCGGGGTAATATAATTCAACAGTCGTTGATAATGGGTGATGATTAAAAAGCCTCTATCCGGGCTGCGCATCTCATTTACGCCATTGGCCACAATACGCAGTGCATCAATATCAAGCCCTGAGTCCACTTCATCCAGGATCACAAACTTGGGTTCAAGTAGCATCATTTGCAAAATCTCATTCCGCTTTTTTTCACCGCCAGAGAATCCCTCATTCAAATAACGATGCACAAATTCCGGGTTCATCTCCAGCCCCTTCATTTTGCTCTCCATTTCACGGATAAAACGGATTAAGGATATCTCATCGCCTTCTTCACGCCGTGCATTGATGGCACTTCTGAGAAAGTCCGAGTTGGTCACGCCAGCAATTTCACTTGGGTATTGCATAGCGAGGAACAAGCCTGCCTGGGCACGCTCATCCACCTCCATCTCCAGAAGGTCTTCATTGTCCAATGTCACCTTACCGCCAGTAACCTCATATTTGGGATGGCCCATTAAAGCTGAAGCCAATGTACTTTTTCCCGTCCCATTAGGCCCCATAATCGCATGAATCTCTCCGCCATGAATCTCCAGTGTGAGCCCTTTTAAAATTTCTTTCCCTTCAATCTTGGATCTTAATTCCTCAATCTTTAATGTCGTCATTTATCGTAAACTTCCCTTCGGAGTATTCTTCGGCACGCGCCACCAAATCACTCATAAATTTTCCAATAGTCTGCAGCTCAACCTCTGAATAGGATTCAATGAATTGGTAAAACCTTTCTTCTTTTTCTTTGTGCAGTTCTTTATGCAAATGATAAACGTGTCTTCCCTTATCCGTTAAACTAAAGTAAATCTCCTTACGATTGCTGTTCAGTTGACTTCTCATAATGAAGCCCATTTCCAGCAGCTTTGCACTAATTTTAGTAATGCTAGCTTTGGACAACCCCATCTTCTCCACAATCCCGGTATGATTTATCGGTTCATAATCACCAATACAATCAATAACGTGTACACTAGTAATATTGTTGGAGAGCATGTCAATCTGGTACTTTCTGGCCTGTTGTCGAAACGAGTTAAATTCTTGTTCAGTATACAGCTCATTCAGATGTAGCATTTTAATATATTGCTCGTAAAGATGACCTTTAAAATGATTTTGAAACTCCAATTTCCCAATCTCCCCTCTCTTGTAGTAGTTGCAGACCAAGTTCAGTGTCACCATTAGATTATTTTTTGTTTACTAGTGAACAAAATCATATTAACACAATTGATATTGATAATCAATATCAATTGTGTTAAAAGGCGCTTTTCATGGGTTTGTTGTCATTGTCGTCGGCCTCATGCTGTGTTTTGACTAGGGCACGTCCCGGAAATGGTTTTGCCTACCTCTGATCAATCCTGCTTTGCGGGGGTTGAACAATGGAACCAATTCGGCAGCACCCGGATGGATCTGGTAACCGAAGCCAAGTCCAATACCGTTGCCTATGAACGTCATGGTACACCTGCCACAGACCGGGGTCGCTACCGTAAAAAGAGGACAAAGGTGGTGCTTGGCTGAGCTGTTTTAAAGCCGTACCGCCGCGTTTGAGTACGCTATCGTGAGCATGTATGGCAATGAATAATCCGTCAGTTACCTGTGTCTGGATATGTTATGGGGCCAAAGAGTATACCAAAAACTGTGGTTTTTGCTGGTGAATCCGAACAGGCGATGCTCCATTCTAGCCAGCACCGATCTGACACTGGAGGCGACCTAGATCATCGAACTTTATACCGCCCGGTTCAAAATCAAATGCACCTTCTGGGCGCTAAAGCAATCCATCGGTGGATTCAGCTACCACTTTTGTAGCAAATCCATTCCGAAGCTCAACCGGTATTTGAAAAAGGATCAGGTTCACCCTCTGGAGTTGTTGGAAGAGGAGAAAGCGCAACGGGACATCCGCCTAACTGTAAAGATGAGAATGGTAAACGATAACCAAAATGGATCCCTACGGGGCTTAAGATAAAAGGAACCAAGAAAAGAGCCGAAATCTTGCTTCAGGAAGCCAGGAAGAATTATCATATGGAAGGACAAGCACTCGCGGTTGAAAACGAAGATATGCTGTAAGAGTAAAAGCGGCTACTCCATCCGTTAATAGCAAAAGGCTGTTCGCAGACTTTATGCTTCAATAGCTAGAGATGATGAAAAACAGTATCGGGCTTATCTCCTATATCTCCTATTCCGACACTGTAAAAGGCCGCGTAGATCCTTTTTCCGAGAGAAAGGGATGTATTGCTTGATGATTTAACTACAGAGGATTTTCAGACCTTGTATACCCATGAAATGAATGTGCAAGGTGTCAGCGCCAATACCGTTATTCATTACCACGCGAACATTTGCAGAGCCCTTCAGTATGCCGTGAAAATAAAGCCGATTGTGGCGAATCTCCCTGACTTAGTTGAAAGCTCAAAAAAGAACAATTACGTCGTGAGCTTCTACAATGCCGAGGAGCTGAATCAACTCCTCGCAGTAATCCGAGGCGAAAGAATTGAGCTTTCCGTTATCCTGGCTGCCTCTTATGGGCTAAGCCGAAGCGAGGTCGTAGGATTAAAATGGTCGGCTATTGATTTATTGAATTGGACTATTAATATTAAACATACCGCCACATCGGGCAATTTGAATGGTAGATATATTGAAATTGAAAAGGACCGAACCAAGAATAAAGCCAGTCGCCGTATACTGCCACTGGTGGAGACGTTCTATGAGCTTCTGATCCGTATGAAGGAATAACAGGAATCCTATCGCTTATCTTCTGACAATTCTTATTGTCTTGAATACCTGGATTATATTTATGTAGATGTATTAGGGGTAAGCATGAAAGAAGTTCAGGAATGGCCGGGTCACAGTGATTACGCAATAATAGCCAATATTTATTCGCATTTGGAATACAACTCGAAAGTATCTTCAGCTCAAACAATGAGTGGGGTACTAAAGCTCAAATAAAAAAAGCCCACTAGAGACTATCTCTAATGAACTCTTTTAGTTAATACCGGCGAGAGGACTCGAACCTCCACGGTTTCCCACTCGATTTTGAGTCGAGCGCGTCTGCCATTCCGCCACGCCGGCATATTTAATTATGGAGGCGCCACCCAGATTTGAACTGGGGAATAAAGCTTTTGCAGAGCTTTGCCTTACCACTTGGCTATGGCGCCAGAGTATAACAAAGCGGACGACGGGAATCGAACCCGCGACCCTCGCCTTGGCAAGGCGATGCTCTACCGCTGAGCCACGTCCGCATAAAGATGGCTGGGGATATAGGATTTGAACCTATGCATGACGGAGTCAAAGTCCGTTGCCTTACCGCTTGGCTAATCCCCAATAAGTAAAGGGCGGCCGATGGGGCTTGAACCCACGAATGCCGGAGTCACAGTCCGGTGCGTTAACCACTTCGCCACGACCGCCGCAAGTAATGAATAATTGGCAGGGGCAGCAGGAATTGAACCCACACCAACGGTTTTGGAGACCGTTGTTCTACCTTTAAACTATGCCCCTATAAAACTGGTGGAGGATGATGGATTCGAACCACCGAACCCGTAAGGGAGCAGATTTACAGTCTGATGCGTTTGGCCA
>NZ_JBRECM010000013.1:0-139235 GCF_052906305.1 Paenibacillus sp. SER-28
AAACTCTCCATTAAAGACCAACCGAAGCTGGTTTATAGAAAGAGCGATAAGCTCATGTTGAAACTGACGAGATAAAAATATCTCTTGTTCGCTTCCATTTCATACAACGTTGGATTTTGTAAACAAAATCCGTACTCACTCGTTGTTCAGTTTTCAAAGATCAAATCAACAGCCGTTTAACTGGCTGGATATATAATTTATCACGTGTATACCCATCAGGCAAGTTGTAATATTTACCAGTTTGCTAATTTGTATTTCTACACGGTGTAGTTTTTATTAAAACACTCCAACACACGATGATTTACCTGTAATAACCGAAACTCTCTTTTCTCCTACTTGAAGTGCAAAGTTGATCGGGTATAAACGTCATAAATCAGAAAAGCAGAAGCTCTTTATGTATTGGATGAGCTGCTGCTTTAGCTTTTATGATAAAAATCCTGAAATGTTCGTTTAGCTTAAAGCTGTAGCTAAATCCTGTATCAAAAGTTCAGCGGGCTCATGCCCTACAGCCAAGCGGATAAGCGATTCAGGCATGTGTTGTTTTTTTAGACTCTGTTTATTGAAGCCGTAGTTTGGTGAGATCACCTGACTCTCCATGGACCCCCAAGATACACCGATCCGGATCAGTCGCAGTTTATTGATCACTCTACATATATCCTCATAAGTCGAATCCTTTAGTTCAAAACTGAATAATCCGGCATAGCCTTTGAGCTGTCTACATGCGAGCTCATGTTGTGGATGAGAAGGGAGTCCGGGATGATTCACTTTGGAAATGGCCGGATGATCTGATAGAAAACGAGCAACCAACAAAGCGTTTCTCTGATGGGCTTCCATTCGGAGCGGGAGTGTTCTTAGCCCCCGAATGAGTAGCCAGGCTTCAAAAGGGCCCAACGAGCCGCCAATCAACTCATACTCTTCAGCATACATACGGTTTATTATCTCTTTAGAAGCGATCACTGCCCCTGCAATTAAATCATTATGACCACCCAAGTACTTGGATGCGGAGTGAACAACGATATCTACTCCCCATTCCAATGGTTTTTGGAAAAGGGGTGTAGCCCATGAATTATCTACGATTGTGCGTATACCCTTCGCTTTGGAAAGCGAAGTTACCTCCTGAATATTTACCATATCGAATGTGAATGAGGTAGGAGACTCCATAAGAATAGCTCGGGTCTGCGGTTTGATGGCACCAGCGACTGCTTCTGTTGAAGTCGAATGTACGATTGTATAGTCTATATGGAACCTCTTTAAATATTGGGCTAGGCTGACGGAGGTTTCATATATGTGTCCGACCAGAATCAGATGGTCCCCTGCGGACAAGCTACACATTAGCGCGGCACTGATAGCAGCCATTCCGGAAGCAAAGCACTTGCAGTCCGCCCCACCTTCCAGCGCAGCAATCATTTGCTCTGCAATCTGAACGGTAGGATTGGTTCCCCTCGAATAGACATAATGCTCCTTTTCATTATTAGCTGCTTCAGCATAATCTTCGTAAGTATCAAAGAAAAATGGAGCAGTCTCATAAATAGGAGGAGCAGCAGCCTTAGCAAAATACCCTAGTTCGCCCTCAAATTTGAGACAGATAAGCTGATCATCCGAGAAACTCAAACCTGATCACCACTTTCTAAAAAATTTCAAACCCGTATGAGGTAGTCTTCTCAATCCGGAACTCAAATATTCTATAATGTAAACTCTCTAGACCCTGTGGTGGTTGATTTGCGAAATTCGGAGAATTATGAGGCTTCCAAATGTCTTTCACTAAGTATCCAATTCATAAAAATAACGTATATTTTTGGGTTGCAGGGCAAAGATATGCTTTATCAAAAAAAGAGGGGGTTCACATGTGCTAACACGTTGGATTAGAAATGTTCTGAAACCTGGAAAAAGGTACACACAGGATATCGAAAAATCCAAACAGCAAGCCTCTTCAGAACCCATAAATCCATCATTAGCACATACTCTATCTTTGCTCAAATTAAAACTTGGGCAAAGTTCTGACTTTATTATTCGTGATTTTCCCGAAAGTCCTACCCATGCCGGCCAATTTGCCGTTTGTTATATTGAAGGACTGATTGACCAAAACTTGCTTTCCGATTTAATGGAGGGCTTGATTACAGAGATTGTGTCCGCAGATTTTAAGCTTGAAGGAAATATTGCTGCTTCATTATTAAAAAGAACTATTCCGTCAGGAAATATTCAAATCATCAATTCGCAAAATCAGATATATCAAGCTATCTTGTCTGGAAGTGCTGTCATTGTGATTGACGGTAATGTATGTGCTTTGGCCATTTCCATAGCAGGCGGAGCCAGAAGAGCTGTTGAGGAGCCCAGTTCCCAAACCGTCATTAGGGGGCCTAAATAAGGATTTACAGAGGATATCTCGTTGGTTGCTCAACGGGAAGGAACCCCTTTTCCTGCATTATTGGAAGCATTCATGATGGAATTAATGTTTGAAGTGATTCGTGAAGCCGGTGTACGGATGCCCCGGGTCATCGGACCAGCCGTTTCAATCGTAGGGGCTCTGGTTATTGGGCAAGCAGCAGTACAAGCCGGACTGGTTTCAGGTGCAGTGGTTATCGTTGTTGCCTTCACAGCTATATCTAACTTTGTAATTCCGTATTTTAGTATGGGCTCAGCAGTCCGGTTGTTGCGTTTTGCTCTCAGTGCTGCTAGCAGGAGCACTGGGTCTATTCGGTATTCTGATGGGGATCATCCCCCTTTTGGTTCACCTTGTATCACTCAGGTCGTTCGGCATTAATTATTTTATGCCCTAAAATTCGGGAAGGATGGGAAGCAGCTCAGAAACGGAATATCGATCTTGTTGGAATCGGGAATAAAATCCACCAAAAATATTCTCAAGATTGGAAAAAAAATTAAGGAAACGTGGCCTAAAGAGTTGGCAAGCATGGACATGGAACTAGATGTAAAAGTAAACATTAAACGCCCAGGGTTATTTCAAAAATCTTTTAAAGAACTGCTGGAATCTGAAAATGATAATTAAATGCATGAAATAAATATGGGAGGGGTGAATGTAAGCCATGAGTAAAAATACACTCCGGGTATCAGAGTTGATCGTCTGTATTTCATTGTTTGAGTTGGGAAGTACAACCCTGTATTTAATAGGTGATGAAGCTAAGCAAGATGCTTGGTTAGCTATGCTAATAGGAGCTTTAGTAGGACTATTTGTCCTTCTGCTTCATCTAGCCATTCACCATCAGGCCCTAATTTAGATTTGTACATGTTGTTTCGGCGATACATGGGGAAATATTGGGGTACACTCTTCAACCTGTTGTTTGTTGGATATTTTGCATATGAAACTTCCCGGAATTTACGCGATTTAGGCGAGGTGACAGTGATGACTTTGCTGAACCAAACACCAATATGGGTCATTACCTTGATTACAGTCATGGTTATATCCAATACGGTTCGTTACGGATACAAAGTATTGTTTTCATTTAGCTTAATTCTTTTACCTGTTTTTGCGATTGCATTTACTGTAATTACTGTATTAATCCCGGCCACCGGCCTTTTTCACTTTGAGTTTATACTTCCTATTTTGGAATTAGATGGTTATTTTTGTTCTGGGTCCCAAGATCGCCGCAAGCAGCACGCTGCCTCTTTTGGAAACTGTACAATTGATTGAATTGGCAGAAGTGTTCGAACGCATGGATGCACTTTTCACCTTGCTCCTCTTTCTTGGCTTAATTATCAAAATGGTCGCATTTTTTAATGGTGCCGTGATAGGGCTTGAAAAAATAACTAAAATTGGATTTAAAAAATGGGTTTTGCCTCTCGGGGCTCTCATTTATGGGCTTTCATTTCTATCCCCTAACTACACTCATCACATTATGACAGGTCGGAAGACTGTGGTTACTTTTTGGTTTCCTATTTTTCAGTTTATCCTCCCATTATTGCTTCTTATAGTAATAGTTATTAGAAAAAGAAAGAAGCTAAAAAACAGCCCGATTCGTAATTCAGCCTCTTTTATTGTGCTTTTTCTATTTCATCGGCACGATGTGAAGTGTTCCATCCTCGCTAAACTCTGCATAGGCAATCTCATCGATACTATCATATCCCTGCTCTCGCAGTTTTGCTTTAATCTCTTCAATATCGATTGACTTCCCACGCATAGATTCGTTCAGGAATTTTCCTTTATCAATGACTGTAACAGAAAAAAGATCAGGCTGTGCATCTATTCCCATATCCTGAGCGGCGGGTGGCTCGTATTCGGGTTTGCACATGACTGACAATGAACCGTTCGTCTCTAACGTGGCATACCAGACCTCACGTAGAGAAAAAATATTCTGCTGGCGCAGCATGGAGAGCAACTGTGTGAATTCTATATCATATTTTTCAAGCATCTCTTGATTGACCTGGCCCTTATCCACGAGCAGCACTGTTCGACCTTCTGCCATATAGCCAAATTTCACAAAACGGGTCGTCGCCTTTTCAAAAAAGTAGGCCAGCGCGCACCATAGTGCCAAAGCAAACAATAGCTGCCCAATGGTTACCTTATCGTCATATAACGTATTTCCCACAATTTCGCTTAACACCAATGATGTTAGGAAATCGAGTGGTGTTAACTGACTGAGTGTTTTCCGACCTGTAATAAAAGTAATGATCCACAAGCCAAAAAAGCTGATGATCAATTTGACACCAATCGTAACAAATACCTCCATAAGTATGCCTCCCGGAAGAAGTTGTTTTCCTTATGTGTTATTTACACCTGTCTACCTCAGCATAAACAGAGGCTTATTCCTAAAATTGTCCGATTAAAAAAGCCCGCTACCAACTAGAGGCAGCGAACTTTTTAATTACCAGCTATTATATAATCTTAATCTTTCAGATGTTTATCAAAAAACTCTTAACCACGTCCAATATATGTGGCTGGTTAAAGGCAATATGCCAGCTCCCGTAATTTTGTGCATTGTGACATATTGCCCGCTAGCTTGGACTCTGGAGTCAGGATTATCTACTTTTCACAAGAAGCTGAATCGCTTCTTTAACCAGCTTATCCGTGTCTCCTCCAGCCTCTTGCTCTTCCAATATACATCGTTGCAGATTCTCTGCTACAATTTGGGCAATCGCTTTATCTGATGCGTTACGTACGGCAGATAACTGGCTAACGACGTCTTTGCACGATTTTCCTTCATCCATTAAACGAAGTACCCCACGCACCTGTCCCTCAATCCTCCTCAGGCGCGTTTTCAGTTCATCACTGTAATTGTAATCCATAAGTAATGCACTCCTTTTTTGACTTACCATATACACGTATAGGTATATTATAAACCAAAAAAATAAATAGGATACCCTAAATAAATAGATTCACCTTGCCCTGCGAAGCATCCCCCAAGTAGGCGGCTACACCAGCATATTCCAAACCGTCGATTAGCTCTTCTTGCTGCAGCCCTAACAAATCCATGGTCATGGTACAGGCGACGAGCTTGATCCCCTGCTCTCGTGCCAACTCTATAAGCTGCGGCAAGGAAAGCGCATTGTGCTTTTTCATGACATGCTTGATCATCTGTGGACCAAGTCCGGCAAAATTCATTTTGGATAGTGCAAGCTTTTTGGGTCCACGAGGCATGATCCAGCCAAAGGCTTTTTCGAGCATTCCCTTATTGGTGCTCACGATTTCATCATGATCATATGCTGCCGCTCCATTCGCAATAATGAATGCAGCAATCGCCTTATCCAGCTCCCCGCTGAATAATACAATCGTTGTTTTGGGCTAAGCATATTCTTGATTATTTGTATAAATTCCTGCTGTCGTACTCATATGGATTCGCTTCCTTTAGTCTCTCCAGCCCATTCGGATATGCCTGAAAGTACAGATTTGACTTTATTAGCGCCTTTGGAAACTAATAACTGACAAGCCATTTCACTGCGTGCTCCAGCTTGACAAATCACTGCTATCTCTTCTTCCAAGTTCAGTTCAGAGAGTCTGTTCTCCAGTTCGCCAAGAGGGATGTGCTTAGATCCAGGGATATGTTTAAGCGCAAATTCAGCGGGTTCACGAACATCGAGCAAAATGAAGTTCTCTTTTCCAGAACATTTTGCTTGTAGCTCTTCATGGCTTATCGTAGAAGAAAATAATATTTGCTCCTTCTTCACTTCAGCCGGATTTGCTTTGCGTAAATAATGTCGCATTACATCTCCTTCTTGGAGAGTGCCCAAATATTGATGTCCGGTGTTTTTGGCCCAGCTCTGAAAATCGGCTAATGAACCTTTGTCAGTCGCCTGAACCTCCATAATCTTCCCGGGAACGAGCTCATTCATAGCCTTTTTTGTTCTTACTAGGCATAGGACAAGCTAGCCCTTTGCAATCAAGAATATGATCTGCTTGGATATTGTTAGTTGATGACATTCTATAACCTCCGCCTGTTTTTTGAGGGGGCTTAGCTTAGTTAAATCCCTTTATACATATACCCCTATGGGTATTAGGATAACGAGACTCGCTTCTCTTGTCAACTTATTTGGCCGTTTTTTCTCAGAAGCAAACGAAATCATGTCTTGAACAAAATAAAATTAAAAGCAAAAAAGCCGCGCAAAAACGCGACTCTAATGCATAAACCCAAATTAATCGTCTTTTTTCATCAGTTCTGGCAGATCCAGCGACATCGAAATATTGCACAGCATACCTCTGGCAAGAAAAAGCATCGTTCTTTCCATTGCTTGTTCAATACCTGCCCGTCGGAAAGCATCATAAACCGTCGTATGAATTTCACGGAATCCTTGCTGCATCACGCTTACGACCTCATCCTCGCGGATCGTCTGCGCCTGCATTTGCAAAAGTGTTTCATTGCGGTATTCCATCATCATTTGCGAATAGGCTGCAATTAGCTCTTGCTCGAGCTGTTCAGATGAGGCCGAATGAATGACGCTGTGAAAAGAGTCTATGATACGTGCAAATGAAACCTTCAGGGCTTCAACAAGCAACGCTTCCTTGGTAGCGAAAAAACGAAAGACATAGGGCTGAGAAATATTGGCCCGTTCCGCAACTTTGGCTGTTGTAGCTCGGTAGTAGCCCATTTCTGCAAACACTTCAATAGCAGCAGATATGATTTCCTTTTGGCGATTTATAGATGTTGACGTAGCTTTAGCCATGTTTTTTTCATCCCTTTATTTAGCACAGTTTTCCGATTAGTGATTAATCAATTACAAATTAGTATAAACGACATACCCTAAAAATGCAATGAGTTTGAACAAAGTCGCCTCCGCAATTCTGACGGAAACGACTCTGTTACTACATCCAATTATGGTGTTTTAGAGTTAAAATATAATCGGATATAATTGATCTTTTGCGTTTTGGTTTGATAGGAAAACACTAAATAATAACTAAGTCCTGATGTGTTATTGATCGTATAATTAGCTTCTGATGTATCAGGTATGTCTCTAGAGGTGTCAACGGTTTCCGCAGGTTCGCCCAATTCGTCAACAACTTGTTTGATAAGCAACTTCTTATAGTCTGGATCGAAAGATGTAATTTCTGTAACTTTATCGCTTCCATCCAGCATGATGTCTGTATGATACTTAGCATAGCTTCTCATAGGACCTGTAGAACCTGACTCGGATTTCCCCCACAGCTCAAATAACAAATCGCTACTAGTTCCCAAGCCAAGACCTTTAGGCAAATTCGGTAAGGTCCCCTGCTTGGCTGCGCTGAGTATAGCAGCTGCGGAGCTGTGTTTACTGTGAGGTGAAGCTGGATTACTAGCAGGTTCCTGCTGCGTCGAGGTTGAGCCTTGCCCATTAGTATTGAGATCCGTGTTTTGATCTGTAGAACTAGCAGGGGGTGTGACTGTTTCTGCTTTAGTAGGAGCAGTTGATTTTTCCTCCCCGCTATTGCTGCATCCTGTCATCACAGCAAAACCTATAGCCAATAAAGCACTAGTGGTGATTAGCTTGTAAGCCAACTTTTTACGATCATAAGATTGATGTGTATGCTTCATTATAAGATCACTCTTTCCTTGTTCTTGGGTACAAACCAAGTGTAACCGAACCTCATTTCCGGAATACCTCTACTTGTTTCCAACTTGTAAACAAGGACATTGATGATTTTCTAACATACCCTATTTACGACCATAAGCTCCCAGCTGTTGTTTAGAAAAGGAGTAAGGAGAGTCACTCTTCTTCAACCATATATTCCCTTTAATGATGAAGATGTATACAGCAAAAACAAAGTAGATCGTACCCGCAATCCAGTCTATTGCCGTTGGGATGTCTCGCTGTACTATTTCATGAATATACCAGATTCCGACTGGAACATGCAGGAGAAGTGCCGTAAACAAGCCAGGATTATATAAGGTTTTTGCTTTAATATTGACAACGATGCCGTGCCAAACGACCTGAAAGAATCCCATAAAAACTGGTGCGAGTCCAAGCCAGATTACTTGCGGAAACCATACGGGAAGCAGATAAAACACATAGGCAATTGCCACATTGATAATCATCGCTGATTGAGTGTTTAAAGGGTAATGATCCGGTGTGTCACTTTTAAACATAACATTGTTAAATAAACCAGCAAAATATCCAGGCCAGCGGTACTCCTCAAATTGATGAAACAATATAGCCACAAAACTCAACCATAACATGCCTGTTATATCCGAAAGGATAGCTGGATTCATAAGTAAAACAATACATACAACCATACCGATTATAGCCCCTGCATCTTGCCAATATTTTCTCAAAAAATTCATATTAGTCACTCCTATGATTTATTTTTGATCAAAATATCTTTCGAACAGCAGATTTAATTGTTCCTCTATTGAAGGTATTTCCACAACTGCCCCTGATTCAAGAATTGGACTCATCAGTGCAGGCAGAAAAATAGCTCCAAATATTTGCAGCATCATCGCTAACAAGCGCTCCGGCTGTTGCTCACCTGTCAGCTCCTTGATCGTGCTCTGAACCTTTGGAAATCCCATTATGTTTAAAAACCTTCCGTATTCCTGTTGAGATGTAAAGGGCGTGCTGCCCATGGCAATAATTCGCGAAAGAAGCTCTGGATATTGACGAATGACCTGCAGATAGTTAAGTAAAAATTGTTTCAGTCTATCTTGGGGGGGCATCGTTGTATTGTCCAAAATAGAAAAGGTATGCTGAAAGCCATTTAATATCACTTCAATAGCTTCACTGAGCAGATTTTCCTTAGAGCCAAAATAATAATTAACTAAAGAAATATTAGTAGCAGACAGCTCGGCAATTTTTCTAATTGTAACCGCCTCAAAACCTTCCTTTTGAATAAATTCCAGCGTAGCGTCTAAGATTTTTTCTTTGGTTTGTTGTTTTTTGTCTGGGTGATTCATGTTCTTCCTCCTCCTGTTTCGTCCAATCATAACGGATGAATGAAATGGGACGATTTTATGTAAATGACTTTTCAAACAATAATTAAAACATTGTTTAAATTATTGTTTGAACTCAGTTTAGCACTTTATATATCACAAAACAAGGAGCAATTTGAGATTTAGGGAATAGAAAAACCCGCATAACGAATGAGATCGTTTGCGGGTCGATTGAATGGAGATTGAAAAAAGGCCTAAATAGCCCAATTTCCTTTGCGGAACACGGCTTCTTTGCTTCCGTCTTGCAATTCGCCGTCAATATCCAGCTCAGCCGAGCCGATCATGAAGTCCACATGAGTCAGGCTGACATTGGCACCGTTCTGGAGCAGCTCCTCCCGGTTCATTTGTGTCCCATTTTCCATATTAAATGGATACGCACTGCCTAGAGCCAAGTGGCAGGAGGCATTTTCGTCGATACCTGTATTGTAAAAAATGCGATTGAGATTGGAAATCGGTGAATCGTGCGGCACCAGTGCAACTTCTCCCAAATAGCTGGCCCCTTCATCCGTAGCGAGCAAATGAGTCAGATGCTGCTCGCCGGATTCTGCTGTATATTCAGTGACTTTACCGTCCTTAAAGGTAAACGTTATGCGATCCACCAGTTGTCCATTTAAGTTGAGTGGCATTGTACTTGTGACATGACCATTGACACCTGTACGCTTAGGCATCGTGAACACTTCTTCTGTCGGCATATTCGCGACAAAATAATCTCCGTGCTCGTTCTCACCACCACCGCTGCGCCAAATATGTCCGTCAGCCAGTTCAATTCTCAAATCTGTTCCTGGTGCACGATAATGGAGGCTTTTATACTTTTTATGATTCAGCTTGTCTTGTACCTGTTCAAGGTTTTTCAAATGTTTCTGCCAATTCTGAATAGGATCAGAGCCATCTACACGATTCATTTGGAAGATTGTATCCCACATGACACGTATACGATCCTCTTCTGCTACATCTGCAAATACTTTATCGGCCCAAGCCTTCGTCGGCGCTTTAATCAAACACCAGCTAATTTTATGATTTCGGGTATATTTGGAAAAACCTTCTCTCGCCGTAGCTGCCGCCTTAGTCGCACGAGATACCTTTTGTGGATCAATGCCTTGATATAAATCCGGGTTCGGCACTTTAATCGTTAGTGTAGCTCCACCCTCTTCGGCAAATTTCTCCATCATTTCTGCCTTCCAAGCAGGATAGTAATCAAAGCTGGCTTCGTCACCATGTTCAAAACGACTACGTATGATGGAATCATCCTCGAACTCTACCTGTACATATTTAGCGCCTGCTTCATAGGCTTTGCTGACAATCAGGCGTGTAAACTCAACAGTTTCCAGTGGTGCAGTTACCAAAAACACCTGTCCGGGCTGAATGTTAACCCCTACTCTTACGACCAGTTCTGCGTATTGCTCCAACAATGATTCAAATGTACTCATTTTTCCACGCTCCTGTTCCGTTTTGATTATATTGAATGATTTCATCACTACAGTACGGATTGCTTCTCCATTTCACGCAGCTCCACTCTTCGTATTTTGCCCGAACTAGTTTTAGGAAGCTCTTGAATAAACTCTATTTTTCGTGGATATTTATAAGGCGCCGTCCATGTTTTCACATGATGTTGCAGTTCCTTCACTAACGCCGGTGATCCTTCTACCCCAGCTTTGAGTACGACAAAAGCCTTTACAACATGTCCACGAATTTCGTCAGGGCTGGCTACGGCAGCACATTCCTGCACGGAGTCATGCTTCATAAGCGCTTCCTCTACTTCAAAAGGACCAATGGTATAGCCAGAACTGATAATGATATCATCCCCACGTCCTTCGAACCAGAAATATCCATCCTCGTCTTTGCGAGCCCGGTCTCCCGTAACAAAATAATCTCCGTGGACACTAACTAATTTGCGTTCTGGATCATGGTAATACGTATGGAATAATGCCGGCAGATCAGCGCGTACCGCAATATCGCCCACTTGTCCCGGAGCCAACGGAATGCCATCCTCGTCTACGACCTCAACGAGTCCCGGTGCAATAGATTTGCCCATCGAGCCTGTGCGCAGAGGTGCATCCTTTAAATTACCAATAATTAATGTGCTCTCTGTTTGACCGTAGCCGTCACGAATCGTAATGTTGAACTGCTCCTGAAACTTATTAATGACCTCCTGATTGAGAGGCTCTCCCGCAGAAACTGCGCTGCGCAATTGGGATAGATCATATTGATCCAAACCATCCGTTTTCGCCATAATCCGGTATTCTGTCGGCGTACAGCACAACACTTGGATTCCGTACTGCTGCATGAACTGCAAATAGCGACCCGGACGAAACGGACCATTATATACGAATCCGGTCGCTCCATTCCCCAGCACAGATAAAAACGGACTCCAAATCCACTTTTGCCATCCTGGTGCAGCTGTAGCCCATACTACGTCTGAAGCTCGAATATCCAACCATGGTGATGTTATCCGCAGATGGGCATATCCCCAGCCATGGCTATGTACAACACCTTTAGGATTTCCTGTGGTGCCTGAAGTATAGGCCAGAATGGCCATGTCGTCACGGTGCGTCTTCACAGCTTCAAAAGTATCTTCCTGTCCATCCATTAGCTCATTCAGCACGAGCCAGCCAGATACATCTGCCGTGTCGTCCCCGGAGACCACGATACGATAATCCAGAGCAGGCAAATCATCATTTATTTTGTCCACTTCGCTTGTTACTCCCGTCCAGGCAATGACTGCACGCGCTTCCGAATGGCGAAGACGATATGCAATATCCTTGGCACGTAGCATTTCTGAAGATGGAATGACAGCAAGCCCCAGCTTCAAGCAGGCCAGATAAATTACATACGCAATAATACGCCGTGGTACTACGACCAGAACCCTGTCACCTTTGTTAAATCCCAGATTTGCGAGTCCTCCAGCCAGCCGGTTAGCCTTTTTCAACAGCTCTCCGTAGGTGATTTCTTCGTATTCTCCTGTCTCACTCAGCCACTTGAGTGCAGTTTTACCAGCATCATGGTGTTCCATTTCCGAAGTCATATTGTAATATTCAGGCGCAAGCCATTGTTGTTGATCCGTCAAATTATACCTTCCCCTTTATACATAAGATGAGATCCACTTTCTTACTGTAGTATAACACGTCTTAGTACCAGGTTCTAATACCAGGATCATTTTTTTGGAAAAAAATAAATTTGGTAAAGCGAACGACAAAAATAAAGAGCCTGATTTCAGGCTCTTTTTCTTCACCCCTATCGTGATCTACAACTGGAGTTCTACCATTGTAAAAGCTGCTTCCTGCCCGTTTACGAGCAGCGCAATCCCGTGCGCTCCCGCATAATGGCGACGAGTTGTCAGGTCTGCAAAACGGTGTGTCCGTGTACCTGTAAGACGGGTTCCTCCGGGGACCGTTTTGTCAGATAGCAAAAACAGTTTACGTGAGACTTGTCCTCTCGCCTTCACAAAATCGATGCCGTACTCGATACGGACTCGTACTGGGTCACCTTCTCGAAGCTGAAGCGCGTAGCTCAACTCACAGTTATCACCGAGCCTTAGCAAGGCAGGGTCTGTGCTGAAAGAGGCTTCAGTGACTAACGGCGCCCCGTCTGTTTCATCCGCATAGCCAAACATTGCCATCACTTCGGGGATGGATTTGCGAATTAGGGTCCGACAGCCATGACGCACAATCCAGTCGGTGTCAGGATGTATCCCTTTCCACCGTTGAGCCGTAGCAATGACCACATCAGGATGATCCTTGGCGATATCGTTCAGGTTGTTGGCTACACTTTTACGTACATATAGTGAAGGATCCGCCTTCAGTAATTCCAATATGGTCAATACTGGAGCAGGATTGCGCTTAAACACAGGCAATGCCTGTCCCCATGGTAGCCGTGGACGACAGCCTTCGCTGGCAAGACGGCGAACGTGTTCACTTTGGTGTCCCGCCCAGGTCGTCATCTGCTGCATCATCCGTTCCGGTTCACGCAGGAGGAAGGGTCTCACGGCAAACTCCGCAGAGGATTTAGATGTGAAGCGCTCCAGTGCCTTCATGGACAGGTCCCAATGCTCTTCTCCCTGCCCATAAACCTCCACAAAATCGGGGAAAAACAAGTACGGAAAACCACTGCAATGCTCGTCTATAGCAAAAAGAATATCCAGAGCTTCTTCATAATTGCTGGGCAAAAATACCCCTAATGTAAACGAAATACGCCGTATTCGTTCTTTTAGCTCCAGCTCATCCCATTTTTCATCCATCACTTGATGGATGAATCCGTTGGTATCGAACGGCATGTACGCAGACTGTACTTTTTCACCGAATAGTTGAAGAAAATTCTCCGTGTACATATTTTTTAAGGGCTCGGCCATTATATATCTCCTTTTGAATGAGGTTGAGAGAATTGTAGCAAGGCATACTAAAAATGCCAAGTCCTATGATTAGGACCTGACATTTTTACATTAATACAAGAAAGCGATTTACTTATAATTCGTGTTGGGCAAACCAATTGGTAATACGTTGCAGTCGTTCCACGCGAAGCTGCGGGTGCCCTTTTCGTGAAAGCTCGTGACTTGAAGCTGGAAAACGGACAAATTGCGTAGGTTTCCCCAAGCGACGCAATGCTGTAAACAGCTGTTCTCCCTGCTCTATAGGGCATCGCAGATCCTGCTCCCCGTGCAATATGAGCAGCGGTGTGTTGATTTGCTGCACATAAGCCAGCGGAGATTGCCTCCACAAGAGCTCGCAATCGTCCCACGGATTCCCGCCGACTTCATCTTCAGTAAACGAGTATCCTATATCACTCACTCCATACATGGACAGCCAGTTAGATATGGATCGCTGGGTCACAGCTGCACGGAAGCGATCGGTATGGCCGACAATCCAGTTTGTCATAAAGCCACCATAGCTTCCTCCTGTCACACCCAACCTTTCTGGATGAATGAATGGAAATTGACGTATAGCCTCGTCCACTGCGCTCAGCAGATCGGTGTAATCGCGCCCGCCGTAATCTCCAAGGACGACATTGGTAAAAGACTGTCCATACCCTCGGCTTCCTCCCGGATTCGTGTAAATGACTGCATACCCCTGAGCGGCCAGCAACTGAAATTCATGAAAAAAAGAATTGGAATACATGGCATGAGGACCACCGTGAATCTCCAAAATAGCAGGATAAGATACCCCCTCCTTAAACCCAGCAGGCTTCATCACCCATCCCTGCACCCGTCGTCCATCCTCAACCTCAGTCCAGAAGCTCTCAGGCACACTGATCTCAATCTCATCAAGCAGAGAATCATTCACTCGTGTCAGCTGTTCCTCAGTTCCTGAATGAATCGCAATCCGGAACAAATCACCTGGTAAAGCTACATCGGTGGAAGCGGCAATGATATGCTGCTCATCCGAAGTAAGTTCGAATTGGTAAATTTCCCGTTCTCCTTGGGTTAAAATTTTAAAAGTTCCATCAAGCGCAAACTGATATACGTGTACATTGCCTTCAAGGGTTACCAGCGTATACAGGGATTGACCGTCCGCACTAAAGCGTGGTGGTCCTACATGAAGATGTGAACGCATGTCGCTCATACCCGCGTTTCCGAGGTGAGCGTCAAGCGTCTCACTAACGCATACTGCCGTCCCCCCACTGGAAGGAACCGTGTACAGTCGGGTCTGTGTAGCGTCTTTGGCATGTCGATCATGACCGTAAAAGGCAATCGTTGAACCGTCGGGAGAATAAGCAGCACTCTCGATGTGCAGTTCAGAATGGGTCAGCTTAAGCGGTGCTGCTGCATCACCATTTGACGTCGCAGGAGCTATCGTAAACAAATCATTCTGCTTACGTAAATCCGTATCCTCTTTCGAATGCTCTGCTATTCTGGCGACGAATAAAATACGTTGACCATCCGGTGACCACACAGGCTCCGCCACATCATAAGCGCCGGAAGTCAGTTGAACTGTGTACCCCGAAGTCACATCAGTTACATACAAGTGATCACGAGTATCATCCCACAGTCCATATCCGTCGGATTTAGCTTTCGTTCGATTAACGACTCGTCCCTTAAGTTGTGCCTCCTGAGTTCCTCCATCGGATGTAGGGCTTGACGGGTTCTCGGCCGTTTTAGCTACAAACGATATGCAGGTCCCATCAGGAGACCAGGCTAATGAACGAATGTTGTTGTTCTCTACGTGTGTAAGCTGTCGTGCCTCCCCCCCGCGTTTCGGAATAATCCATACCTGGCGCTTGCCGTCTGTCGTACGGAGAAAAGCTAGTTGTGTTCCATCTGGTGACCAGACAGGCGTTTCATCTTTGGGTCCATATGTAAAGGGTACTGCGTTAGCGCCTTCAGGCGATAATAGCCAAATTCCTGAGTTATAATCTGTCCGCTCTTTATTAATATGCTGCTCTACGTAAGCAATTTCACTGCTGAAAGGATGAATAGCTGGATCGCTAACCCAGTGAAGTCGATATAAATCCTCGGCTGTTATACAGCGCTTGGTCGCACTAGATTGTGGGTCGCTCAAAAAAATTCCTCCTTTATATCATTAGATTCCACATCTTTAAATTTTAATTAATCCGATTAATTTTATGCGATTTAAATAAATATACAATTACGTTACTCTTTTTATGTATCTCTGTCAATTTGTCTAAAACTAAAAAGCACCTCTCTCAGTCGCTATCGACCCGAAAGCACCGCTACTTCGGTTGCTTTCATGAGAGAGGGTAACGTTATTCATCAATCACAACTGAAAAATAGGAGAAATGGAGGGAGCACCTTTAGGAATAGCAGCCAGTGATCCATTTTCTTTGTGTAGGTTCGGCACCTGCTGCCAAATAGTGCTGGGAATCTCTCGCCGCAGCACAGGGATGATATCCTCGGCAAACCGATGCAACTGTTCAAGTTGCTCCTGCTCTTCCAGCCCATCCACGCTTATGCTAAGTACCTGATGGCCGAACGCAGTATAATAGTTTCGTATTTTTTCAAGAACGCTGTCTGCAGAACCAATCAGAACTGGACCGTTGCGGATATTGTCCTCCAAACTTGTAAACGGGGATTGATTATGCTGAGCCGCCGCCGTCGAGTGGTAAGCATCATAATACGGGCGATAGCGTCTGATCGCTTCCTCGTCTGTATCCGCCAGATACAAACTCCCGGCTCCGGCACCAATTACAGCCTGAACCGGGTCATGACCGTAATAAGCGAGCCGTTCACGGTAATGATCAATTAAGGCTTTATACTTGGCCTGAGGATGGAAAGAATTTGAGGAAAATAAAGGCTCTCCATATTGTGCAGCCAGCTCCGTCGATAATGTACTGGAGGCACTTCCATGCCATATCGGAATTTGCTGTTGATACGGGCGTGGCTGTGTCGTGACCTGATACAGCGGGGGCCGATAGTTGCCCTCCCACGTAACCTCTTCCTCGCTCCATAGCCGTTTGAGCAGACGATAGCGTTCTGCTAGCGACTCCCACTGCTCTTCCTCCGTAATTCCAAACAACGGGTAATGGCGTGGATCATTGCCTTTTCCGATAATCAGTTCTAATCTTCCGCCCGATAAATGATCCAATGTCGCATAATCCTCAGCTACGCGTACCGGGTCAAGAATACTAAGCACTGTTACCATCGTCAGCAGACGAATCCGTTCAGTTCTCGCTGCTATAGCGGTCAGAACGAGTGGAGGTGAAGACGACAAAAAAGGCGTACCATGCCGCTCCCCCACACCATACGCATCAAAACTAAGCTCCTCTGCGAGCACAGCCTGCTTAATTACATTTTGGAATTTTTGCTGCGAACTCCAGGCTTCTCCGGTAATCGCATTAGGCAGATTAGCCATTAGGCTGAACAATACAAACTTCATTCGCTCCTGCCCCCCTTCTGCGAACGAATCGGCTTCGTCCGTTCCCTATGGTCGTGTCTAATTTCGGTTAGCTGTCTCCGCTTCATTTTTTTCACGAATGTAGGTGGAGAATAATTCAGGATTCACCACTTTGCGCAGTAAATGCATCGTCCCGTCCCCTGTTCCATGGTCAAAAGCATGGATACGTTCATACCCCCAACGCTCATACATGGATAGCAAATAGGGATGCTTTTCCGCAGTCGCCAGTGTCACAGCAGGAGCACCGACCTTGTCACGAATAATCGTTTGCTCTACCCAATTCAACAGTTTTTTCCCATATCCTTTGCCCTGGGCAGCCGGGTCTACAGCAAACCACATCACAAACGGTAGATCGGTTATAAAATTAAGGGCTCTATTTTTGAGATGGCTAACGGTAGCCTGAATGACACCGTCTACTTCCAGCACATAGCAATCATTATTTTTAATGTTTTCTTGAATGAGAGCAACGTCTGCCTGAGCGGCAGGCCATCGAAGCTCCAACTGCCGAATTGTTTCATACGCCTCATACGTCACATACTGCAATCTTTCTGCGTCCTCCTGGAGTGCCAGACGATAGATTTCACTCATACTAACCCGCCTCCTTCTAATGTTTTTATAAAACGAGTGAACCACTATATAACTATTCCCATCTATTTAATAAGATATAAAAGTTAACATAACTGTAGCATGCTCACCATTCAGCGACAAATTAATTTTTTCTATAACTCCATTTAAAATAACAATAGCCCCTCGAAAGATGGGAATTCGTTCATTAAAGTCAACGCAAAAAAGCCCGAAAATCGGGCTCCTCTACTTTCTAGACGAATAAAATGCTGGTCTTAGCTCCGGCATTCAAAACAAACCATGTATGCTGTATTACTCCGCAGGGGCAGTAAAGCTGCGTTTGGCAAACTCGCTGTCCAGCATATAAAAGGCGTTGCTGTCTCTTTCAATGCGCTTAAGCTTCTGGATAACACTGTCGAACAGAGCTTCCTCTTCGACTTGCTCATCAATAAACCATTTCAAGAAATGGATCGTTGCATGCTCGCGTCCATCGAGGGCCAAGTCAGCCAGATGATAAAATTTTTGCGTGTTTTGCTGCTCATGCTTGTAGCCATGCTCAAATACGTCCAGCATGGAATCGTAGCTATTTTTTGGCTCCGGCAATGCAGCCAATGTGGCGCGTCCTCTACGGTCATTAATGTATTTATACAGTTTCATGGCATGAAACCGTTCCTCCTCAGCTTGTACCAGGAAGAAGTTTGCAAACCCATCCAGACTTTCACTGGAGCAATAAGCAGCCATCGCCAGATATACGTGAGCGGAGTAAAATTCAAAGTTCATTTGCTCATTCAGAGCCTGTGCCAAATTGTCATTCATGTCTCAGGTCACCTCGGTCATGTATGTAGTGATGTAACGATCATAGTGTACCACGAATCCGATCACAAAAAAATGGACGGAAGTGAATTCAGTGCTCTCACGTTCCGTCCGCAATTTCCACAATCAGTTCATAATCAAGGCTCCAGACCCCAGACACGTTTGTCGGTTATATACAAAGGTGCTTTGTCCCAATCCATATAAGATGTCTTGGTTGGATCATAGGAAAAATCATCACTTTCGTTATAGTTGCTCCAATCCGCCTTGTTCATGCGAATCTGAATATCCCCTGTGTTTTCCCCTGCTGCCAGACTTCCCGCACCAGCTCCAAAGGAGATTTCCAGATAATAATCTGCGCCTGTAACGGCCTTATCCAGTTTCATAAAACGTCCCTGAACGTTACTACTGCCCAACTGTGCATAGTCACACTGGAATTCCTGTGACTTGTCACCATCTACAGTGTAGTAGTATCGCAGCTTGACATTTTTCAGATCAACTGCCTCTTTACCCTTGTTTACTACACGGAACAGTGGCCGAATCTGGTTATCTCCCGGGTTGGTGTCACCCACGCGGTATTGTGCAATCACATCTCCCGTTGCTGGAATGGGTGCTGCTGTAGGCTTGGCACTGACCTCGGCAGAATCTGGGCTGGTTCCTAAAGAATTTGTTGCATTGGCCACATAATAATAAGTGGTTTCATTCACCACTCCTGTATCCTTGTAAGTGCTGTCTGTTACGGTTGCTACTGTGGTATAAGGGCCACCACTGGTTGTCGAGCGCTTGACCGTATAGCTATCGGCACCCGTCGCTTTGCTCCAGGTCAGTGTAACCTGAGCGTCCCCTGCATTTGCCTTCACATTTGCCGGAGCTTTGGGAGCTGTCGGCTCGGTTGGTCCACTACCGTTAATGAGACGGTCATACTCGGCATAAGCCGTTGCCATATCCACTTGGGACCAGAAACGATGATACGTAAATTCTGGAGCACCTTTATCCCATTTTTTGGTCTGATTGTTCCAAGAAATCGTGTATTTATCTTTGAGATAAGACCATTGTGGATCTTTAGTGATATTAGGCCGGATGTCACTATAGCTGGAATACGTACCATTACCGCCTTTGGACGGATCAGACGGTGTAGCGCCTGTGCCAGGGATTGTGTTGCCTTGTCCAGTCTTACCGCTCCAGCCGCTCGGAATATACACTTCTTTCGTGAAATAGCGATAATAATCCTCGCGCGCTTCCTTCGTTGTAATGCCTATACCATCGTTATAACCCCATGCAGCATCAAGCAAAGCTTTAGACAGATCCTTAGCTTCCTTGCCTAACTCGGAATAGTCTCCTTTTTCAGCTTTCGTTCCAGCAGCAAAGAAAGTAAGTGCTTTAACATAGCTGCCCAGCACTCCAGCATCCTGCCCTGGATTCTTTGTTACCACATGGAGATTGGTATTCCCTTTATGATTGGCAAATCCGCTCCAGGTTTCAGGCTTTCCGCTCCATTCCAGATTGCTCGGCAGCCAGAATTCCCCTTTAGCTGCTGTAGTAGCCACTTTCGGATTCTTGCCACCCAGAATACGCTTACCTTGAGCGTCCAAATAGTATCCCTTTGCATCAGTCACAGGCCGTTCGTTGGCAAATACATAGCTCTTGGACCACGCTATCCAGTTTTCCGTCACTTGTTTAGCCATTTTAAACTGCTCGGACGAAGTATCCCCTTTCTTGGCTAAAATGTAGTACAGCTCGGCAACCCGCTCGACAGGCCAAGCCTGCATCCCGAACCAGTTGTTCGACGGTGGATCGTTATATACAGGAGCCCCTGTATAAGCCATGCCATAAAAGGTACTTGTGCCAGATGGATAAGCCTTGTAGGCACCATCCCAGCTATTCGTCGCTCCGCCTGCAATGGCCCCCTCATCGGATTGCAGCCAAGTATAAAACTCCAGTTGGCGCTTCAGCGAGGTTGCCCAGTCCTGTCCCGCCGTTGGTGAATTCGGTATTAATCCACCATCTTGATCGGACAACGCATACGCCGCGACGACATTTTGGTAGCCCTGATGCGCATGGCTGGCACCAATTCGCCAAGCCCAGTTGCCGCTTTGGCCAAGTCCGCCGCCCCAAGCCGTATACCATGCCATCAGGTAAAGACTGGCATCCTTGCCCGTACCAGCAATAGGACTTCCATTGGAAGCGCTTCCGGTTTTCTGGAAGTATTTATCGTACATTCCGTACCGCAAAAAGTCTCCCATCTTTTTGGCTTTATCCAAATATACGGAGTTGTCATATCCCAATTCCTTAGCCCAGTACATCGCTTGAACTGCCCGTGCATCCGCATCGGTGGCATTCGTGTAGCGCCATTGCTGTGCCGGGGCATTATTTTCCTTGGTGAACAAGCTCATAAAGCCTTCATTAGGCTTGCCAAACTTATGATTATCTTGTGATGGATGCGGTACAGCCTCCCATACTGATTCCTGTTCCCCACGCTGGAAGGTGTTTACATAGGCAGCTGTATGCGACGGATTCAGAAGATTGCCGAAGCCGTACCAATTATCCACATCCAACAACCAGTGCATCAGATAAGTCTGGTTGTTGCCATAGGTTGCCTTCAGCTCAGAGTCCAGTGGATCCTTGCCAGCACCATACTGACCACTCAGACGGCTTGGGTACTGATCCGGCTGCGAATATTCTGCGGCATAAGTGGCGGGGCTGTTCGGATTATAGTTACTCATTGTCGGTTGCTCTTCCTTACCGTCCCCTTCATTAACAGGAATGATATATTTCTCCATGTTGTCCCATGCGGATTCCAAATGCCCCCAATCCCCGGTATAATGACCATACAGCACTTCCAGCCACATCCAGTAGCTGTACGCTTCCGAAGTCGTTAAGTGTCCGTAATCCGGAGCCTCGCTCATGAGCGTTTCAACGGAATGATAAGGGATGCCTTCTTTTGAAAAGTATCCGCTAGCCGGATCCTTTAGCTGTTTATATAGTTGTAGAAAACGTGTCGATTCCGGTGTTGCGGCTGATGCACGGTCGGGTCCTGCCTGAAATAAGCCCAAGGTTAACGGAAGTACCAAAATGGCTGACATGACCATAGAGACAGATTTTCTGAACACGGATTTTCTGCTGATCACTTTTGCATTCATCCTCTCCATTATCAATTTTGGCTTTACACAAGATTTTATTCCGAAAAACGACAGCACAAAAAGACAGCATCATCACCTCACTTTCCCGTAAAAAAGGTGGAGGACACGCTGTCTATTGCTCCAAATGCTTCGCATTGGCCCTGGAAAAAATATATCATACTAGGCGCCAAATGAGAGTCGAAAAATTCTATAAGTTTAGAGATTCACAAGGAAAATTGACGAAATCGATTGGAATCGGTACTATTTCACAGGGAGGCGTTAAAACATGAAAATTTTGCTATTGCTTGGTTGTATCGTGATGTTTTTAGCCGTAGCTCTGGGAGCATTCGGCGCGCATGCATTGAAAAAAAGACTTTCCGCAGACATGCTCAGTATATTCCAGACAGGAATTCAATATCAAATCGCTCATGGACTGGGTTTGCTACTGCTTGGAGTTCTTGCTGACAGCCTTGTCCATTCTTCTCTCATCGTAACCGCAGGTTGGGTTATGCTAGTGGGTATTCTCCTGTTTTCCGGGAGTCTGTATGCCCTTAGTATATCCGGTGTGAGAAAGCTTGGGGCAATCACTCCCCTTGGCGGGTTGGCTTTTTTGGCAAGCTGGGTCATTGTAATCGTGGCGGTTGTGCAAGGTTAAAGAAGGATAAAGGAACGGAGACTTGGAAAAGGAGGCGCTTCCAAGTCTCTCAATTATTAACGCAGCATTCCTGATTATATGAAAGAATGCACTATCTCGTCTGCACTTGTTGCGCTTTCTGAGCGGCTATCCGATGACCTTCGATATAACGTCTGGATTCAGCCATCTCATGCTCCTGAGCAGCTTCCATAATAATATGAACCCCCGGCTTGTACTGCTCCAGCAGTTCCATGTAGAGGCCATAGTTCATGTCTCCAAAACCCGGCGGCACCGTCTCAATTTCACCTGACGATGACAACCGCCGGTCTTTGGCATGCGCTGCGATAATCCGGGGGCCCAGCAGTTGGAAAGCTTCGCGGATGATCTCATCCTGTTGCGCCAGATTTTCCGTTTTCAGCAGATTACCCGGATCAATCACAACACCGATATGTGAAGAAGGTACTTCCTCCAGAAAGGTAGCCAACTCTACGGCGGTTCCGACCAAGTGATCGTTTGCAGCTTCCAATCCTACGAATACGCCCCACTTCTCCGCTTCATCTGCTAATTCACGCACTACTTCCCTTACAACTCTCCAGTCACGTTCCGTATAGGCGGTACCGTCCTCATTACGTCCGACTTCAGCTGCAACCATTGGTGCTCCTAACAGACCCGCATATCGGATCAGCTCTTTGAAGCGCTCTACATTTTCACGCAGCAATTCCTCATCCTGTATAAAAAAATGTAAATAGCACCCGAGCACTGATATGGATACACCATGCTTACGAAATTCTTCTGCGATAGACAGTGCCAATCCCGGATTGAACTTACCCGGTTTATTAAAATCTACATCACTGATCGCTCTCCACGGAGCCAGCTGAACATGAGTAAAGCCCGCTGCGCCTACCTTTGCAGCCAATTCGCGATAAGGCAACTTGCCAAACAAGTGTGCCAATACACCTACTGTCACTAAAAATCACCTCTTATTTTTATTGTTGTATGCTACTTGTTACCGTACTCTGCTCCAAGGTCTCATTGATGATGTGCGTAATCCGTTCCACTTCATCATGAATAAAAAAGTGTCCTCCCTCAAAGGTAAACATACGAAATTGCTGATCCGTATGGTGTGCCCATGCCTCCGCATCTTGTAAGGTCACCGTGTTATAGGTCATTCCCGTCAAAGCGGTGATAGAACAATGTAAAGGTGCGGCTTTAGCCATGTACTTATACAACTCGACAGCTTTGAAATCCGCTCTTAACACTGGCATAAAATAGTCGTATAATTCCCGATTGTCAAAAATCGCTTCCGAAAGCTGACCGTACCGCTGCAAATGCGTCCTGAACTGATCTGCGGGCAGATCGTGTAACCACGGGGAATTTCTTGGGACATGCGGTGCCCGTCCACCTGAAACGAACAGATGAGCAGGCTTTCCATATCCACTCGCCACCAGCTTGTAGTACAGCTCGAATGAGATCATCGTCCCCATACTGTGTCCGTATATGGCATAAGGATCGCCCGGGGCTATCTCTTCGCTGATCTTGTGCAACAGATCCTCGCTCATCTCCTCAATGCTTTCCTTTAGCGGTTCCCCAGAACGAATACCTCTGCCCGCTAATTCCAGTGGAACAAGCTTGATCTGCGGAAGTAGCAACTTTTTCCATTTGAAGCTGACCGACGCCGATCCGCCTGCATACGGGATAAAAAATAATGTGATAGGTGCCATTCTTGCAACCTCCTGCCTTGCTAAGTTCTAACTTTTTCATTCTAGCATAAAAAGGTATATTTACCCATTTCAAATATTTTGCAAATTCCAAAGAATGGTTGAGAAAATCAAGCTCATTTTGTATAAGGCAGGAAATGTCTTTCTAAAGAAAGAACGGCTTTATGTTTGAATATAATCATGTGTTGGGTCTTTTGACGGGTACAGCGGCATGGAACTTTATAGCTATTACTCAATCCATTCTCGGTATTCAGCCCGAATGGGATGGTCTGCGTATTGATCCGTGCATTCCTACAGCCTGGGACGAATTCACAGTCACCCGTGTCTTCCGCGGTGATACCTACGTGATTCATATCACGAATCCACAGCATGTCTCCAAGGGTGTAGTTACAGTTACCTTAGATGGCACCGTCCTTACGAATAATACCCTGTCGGTTGCAGGGGACGGGGCTATCCACCAAGTAAAAGTGTTGCTAGGCTAACAAGTTCATGGCCTTCAAAAAAATTAGCTTCAACTTCATCACATAGTATCTTATAATACGAGAATGGCTAAAGATACATTAAGTGTGGTGACATCATGAACAAGACAAAACGGCTTACTCAAACCATGGATTACAAAACAAAGCAAGCCCGCTGGGTACGCAAAATGTTATTACTGTATTGGATGATTATAGCTGTACATTTTATCGTCCAGCTGGGCAGCTACTTATTTCTTGATTACCACGCTTCGCCTTATGAATTTTACGTCGGAACCCTTATTATTCCCACGCTAATCATGAGTGGTTCCAACTTACTGGCAGAGTTGGCTCATTTTAAATTTAACAGGTATTCTTTTGCGATCCTGTTTATGGCAAGCACCGTCATTTGCTGGATGATTATTCGCCTAAATTATGATATCCGGATTATTCCTGCGCTATGTTTGTTGCCTATTTTCTCTTCTATTCTGTTCTTCAATCGTCGCTTAATATGGCTTTCCTTTGTATTGCAAGTGGTCGTCTTTTTTCTGTTGCTGGCAGCAGATGGATCATTCCGCAGCTATTTGTCAGACTTTGATATCGTGGCGATTCCAACCTTTTTGATTATGTCCACTTTTCTTGCTCTCATTATTCAGGCCAGCGGCCGCGATTTGTTAGTGGATTTGTATAAAACAAAGCGTGCCCAACAGGAATTAATGATCAGTAACGCGATTATCAGCAAAATGTCAATGACTGATGGTTTGACAAAGCTGTACAATCATTTGTCCTTTCAAAACTTTTATGAAAAAGCACTCGAATATGCCGAACAAGGCGCGATCATCCATCTGGCGTTAGTGGATATTGATAATTTCAAGAAGATCAATGACACTTACGGACACCAGTTCGGAGATAAAATTTTGGAAGGCATCTCGCAAATCATTACAGAACAGATTACCGCAAATGACATTGCAGCTCGCTATGGCGGTGAGGAATTTGCTATTTTGATGTTCGAGCATACTTTCGAAGAAGCTTATCAGATCGTCGAAAACATCCGGCGTGAAGTGGAGAAAATGACCTTTCAGGAGAAATTGCAAATCGTTTCTGTAACCGTAAGCATTGGACTGAAAAGCTATACAGAGGAAATGAACAAAGATAAAGATGTATTTTTTCAGCAAGCAGATGACTATCTGTATCAAGCTAAGCGCTCCGGGAAAAACAAAATTGTTGCTCTTAATCATATCGCTTAATGTAAAAACACTTCATTTGTTGAGACTCCGGCATGAGCTTGCCGGAGTCTTTTGAATATAGAGCTTAAAATGTAATAGAGTTGACAATTCCATAAGTTGAAACTAAACTTGTTACATATGTATTGGTTATTTACTTACAATAAATAAGTTTGAAGGAGATGGTTTTTAAATGTCAACCCTCGTTATTGTCGTTCACCCTGATCTTGCGCAATCTCGCATTAACAAAAGATGGGTGCAAGAACTCAAGGAACAATCCGACGTGATCGTTCACAACCTGTATGAAGTATATCCAGATGAGCAAATCAATGTAGCCCAGGAGCAGGAACTGCTAGAGCAGCATGACCGTATCGTTCTGCAATTCCCTTTTTACTGGTACAGCACTCCTTCCCTGCTGAAAAAATGGCTGGATAAGGTTCTAACCTATGGCTGGGCTTATGGAAGCGAAGGTGGCAAGCTACAGGGCAAAGAGTTGTTGATCGCCTTGTCTGCTGCCAGCGTTGAGGAAAATTATCAACATGACGGACGGAACAGGTATACGATCGAAGAGCTGTTGAGACCTCTGGAAGCTACAGCCCATATGATTGGTGTCAAATTGCTCCCTTATTTCGTACAATATGGTGCTGCAGTATTGACCGATGAGCAACTAGAGCAATCCGCACAAAAATACGCGCAAACGGTTATTTCTTAATTTTTTACTAGAAAGCCCCTTGGACGGCGCCCGCCATACCTGCTTTACAGCAGACGGCAGCTCCAGCCAAGGGGCTTTACTGATCGATTTACATCGTAACCAAGGTACTGGTTACTTGTGCCATACTTTCTTTAATAATTTCGCAGCCCTTACGCAAGTTTTCCAAGCTTATCGTTAACGCTGGCATAATTTTAATTACCGTATCGTTACGCCCAGCACGTTCAATAATGAGTCCCCTACTAAAGCAGAGAGACGCTACCTCCTTGGCGAACGCTTCTCCCAGATGAGACACATCAATCCCCCAGATCAATCCCATGCCACGAATTTCAATAAGAGGATCTATCGATTGGATATGTTCACGCAAGAACTGCTGAACAAATGCCTCTTTTTCCTTCACTTGTGCTTCCAGCTCTACCGTATCTCTGAACTCCAGCGCAGCCTTTGCCCCGACGAAAGCAAGCTGATTTCCACGGAAAGTGCCGTTATGCTCACCCGGACTCCATATATCCAATTCTGGCTTCAGTAGCAACAGAGACATTGGCAATCCGTATCCACTGATCGATTTGGACAAAACAACCATATCAGGAACAATTCCCGCCCGCTCGAATGAGAAGAACGATCCAACCCGGCCGCAACCGACTTGAATATCGTCAACAATGAGCAAAATATCATGATCATCGCACAGCTGTCGCAAATCACGCAGCCATTCGGTCTCTGCAATATGAATACCGCCTTCAGCCTGTACCGTTTCCAAAATGATCGCGGCAGGCTTTTCCACACCCGAATGGGTGTCTGTTAAAAGCTGCTCCATATACAAAATGGTATCCATTCCGTTAAATGTGCTGTTATAAGGTATGAAGGTAACATTGTTCAGGGGGACCCCTGCGCTCTCTCGCATGGAGTTGTTGCTGGTAATAGATAAACTACCCAGCGACATCCCGTGGAACGCACCCATAAAAGCAAAGATACCATTTCTGTTTTTCACCTTGCGTGCAAGTTTCAGTGCTGCTTCCACTGCATTAGTTCCGGTCGGTCCGCAAAATTGCAGCTTATAATTCAAGCCCTTGGGCTGGAGAATACGCTCTGAAAAAGACTCCATAAACTCTTGCTTGGCCGTCGTGTACATATCCAGACCATGCATAATCCGATCGGAAGTTAAATAATCCAATATCCGGTTTTTCATAAAATCATTATTGTGCCCATAGTTCAAAGCCCCTGCACCGGCAAAAAAGTCAATGTAACCCTTGCCTGCCTCCGTGTACAGTACATCGTTTTTAGCTTTGTTGAAAACAACTGGAAAACTTCTGCAATAGGATCTTACATTGGACTCCAGCACTTCGAATGTGTTCATGATCTCTCGTCCTCCCGCTGACCTGATTTTAAAAAATACAAGCATGGAAAGCAAAAAAATGTAAATATGTAATCTAAAAGAGTAGACAGTCTGAATTCACAATGGGATATCCACACCAAAGAATCATAAGTATGATCGCAAGAACAATTAAAGTACGAAAATTAAATACAGAGATAGCACATTGAGAGTAAGTTAGTAGAAGATTAAATAGTGGGTTTTTCTCTAAGAGGCCTATCAGAGGATGTCAACTCCTATGTAATAAAATACCATAATTTTCATTTAAGTCAATGCATGTTTCTGAGGTGTTTTGTTAATTTTTTGTAATTTATCATCAACGACTTGTAGTATATTGTTATAAAAAAACGAAAAATGTCGTATTATAGAAATAAATCTCAAAAATAGTACATTTCCATATCAAATAGATATATATCCGGACTATTTGTCCACAGGATTGCCACAACAAGCCTGATCTTTTGACAGACTGTCCAAAGGAGTTTACTCTATCAACAGGACCTGCCAAAAACTTGTTGTAAACATTGCAGTTATCCTAACTATTTGGCTCGAATTTGATAGAAAGATAAGGAAATATGATCATGTCTAATGTTTTAATTATTGAAGATGACAATATGCTGGGAGATACCCTTTCCTTGTATTTAACAGGAGAAGACTACAACGTTACTCGAGTGGAACAAGCGTCTGAGGGTATTGCTAGGCTTGAGATCGTACAGCCTGATATTATTTTGCTGGATCTGTTGCTTCCAGATTTGGATGGAATGAATCCCTGCCCACTGATACGCAAGCATACGGACGTGCCCATCATCGTGATTTCTACAGAAAACAACATATCAGAGCGCATTCGTACACTTACGTTGGGAGCAGATGATTATATTTGCAAGCCTTTTAGTATGCAAGAGCTAAAAGCACGGATAGAGGCTCTTTTCCGTCGTATTGAAATCACACGCTTGCAAGGAAGAGGCAGAGCACCTGAACCTGAAACGGGCATTACTTTGGATCTAGCGAAAAGAATGATTACCGTTAACGGACAGGATGTGGAGACAACATATTCAGAATTCGAGCTCATGAAGCTTTTTTATTTGAACCGGGGAATTGTATTCAGTAGGTATGCTTTGATTCAGGCTCTCCGTGGCACAGACTCCTTTATTAATGAGAGGGCTGTGGACGTACATATTAACCATCTACGCAGAAAAATCGAAAAAGACCCCAAGAAACCGCAATTGATTAAGACCATCTGGGGAATCGGCTACAAATTTATGCAATAATACGGTCAGCTCCAGGGAAGTGATGACTTGATCTGATTAATCTCCTTCTGAACCGTACTGAGTTGCTCTTTCCAGTCTGAATACAGTTCACCTGTTGAGGTTTCATTACTGCGCTTCAATGCCTTTTCCAGCTCTATTACCTTTGCCAGCAACTCAGGCGCACACAGGTTCCCCGTTCCTCCCTTAAGCGAGTGGATTAATCGAAGAGCAGAAGATAACTGCCCATTGCCCATTTTTTTCAGAACTCTCTTATCAAGATGCTGGTATTCTTGAATCCATTTATAAAGGGCAAATTGAAAAATATATACCTTGCCATCCATAGCGGCTATCGCCTGCTCTGCGTGAATACCATGTAAATCTTGCAGCCACGCTAAATTAATCCAGCTAGTTAACACTCTAACAGCGGTCAGTTCATGGATAGGCTTGAGAAGCACGGCATTAATACCCGCACGAAGACAAACTTCCTGTTCATGCTGCACAGCATCAGCGGTAAAAGCGATAATGGGAAGCCTGTTAAAAGCTTTGTTTCTCCGAATATGTCTCGCCGTCTCAAAACCATGCATCTCTGGCATATGCAGATCAAGCAACACCATATCCCAGTAACGCAGTTCCAGTAACGCTATTAGTTCTCTTCCGTTCGTGACCATCGTTACCTCAAAGTTACGCTCTGCTAAAAACTCAGTAATCACCACCTGGTTAATTTCGTTATCCTCTGCTATGAGAATTTGATACTTCTGTGTTGTATCCCCCATCTCATTGCGGGAACTCATGGTCACATGAGTCTCCAGGGTATTACCATCTGCAGGCACTGACTGTTCCTTCTTCCAGCAGAGAACCTCCAGCAGAGCGTTCCGGGTAACAGGCTTGGACAAAAAGGCATCGATCCTATGATCCATGTCCCCATCAGCTATGGTTTCCATCTGAAACACGGTTGTAAGTCCAATGATCTGAGTTATCTGCCTATCCAGCATTTGAAGCCATTGCCTCCGGGAGTCCAGTTCTCTAAAACCTTCCATCCCCATATCAATGATAACAAAATCAAAATGCTCACCCTTTTGAAAAGCGTCCATACTTTCTTGGAAGGATGAAATAGTGAATGGTTTTAATCCCAAATCTTGCAGTAATTCGTTCAAGCTGTATTTCACCAGTTCATGCTGTGCAACAATTAAGGCTTTGCCTTTGATTTGTTTTTCTATTTGTGTGCTTCCCGCATTCAATTCCCCGGTATCCAACTCGACATTAAAGTAAAATTGACTGTACTCTCCTAATTGGCTTTTCACCTCTACTTTCCCGCCCATAGCTTCAGCCAAATGCTTGCTAATGGCCAAACCCAGCCCAGAGCCCCCATATCTGCGGCTGGTTGAGGTACTCGCCTGGATAAAAGGGACGAATAGCTTGTCCATACACGTCTCGGAAATTCCTATTCCCGTATCTTCTACCATAAAAGAAACGCCTACTCGTCCGCCCTGCTGACTGAGCATTTTCACCTGTAACAATACATGTCCCTGATCCGTAAACTTGATGGCGTTGGTCAGAAGATTTGAAAGCACCTGCTCCATTCGAAGCGGATCTCCCTTAAACCTTTTCGGTAACGCCAGGTCCGTTATAAATACGATCTCTATTTCCTTATCTTCCAGCAAAGTTCCAACGGTATCTGCGAGATGCCGAAGCATTTTTTCCGGCTCAAATTCTACCTTTTCCAGTTCCAGACTGCCGGTTTCCATTTTGGAAAAATCCAATACGTTACTGAGCATGGATGAAAGGGTACGCGAGGAGGCAAGAAGCTTGTGGAGGTAATCTCTTTGAACGGCAGTCAG
This sequence comes from Paenibacillus sp. SER-28, assembly GCF_052906305.1. NCBI lineage: Bacteria > Bacillati > Bacillota > Bacilli > Caryophanales > Paenibacillaceae > Paenibacillus > Paenibacillus sp. SER-28. Next base: position 30,872 of record NZ_JBRECM010000013.1, read on the forward strand.
TTCAGTCTTATTTAATAGCTTTGACAGACCGATGATTCCATTCAGCGGGGTGCGGATTTCGTGACTCATATGAGCCAAAAAAATGCTTTTCGCATGGTTAGCCTCGTCCATCTCCATTCTCTTCTGCTCGGAGGCTTTATACTCTGTAATATCCAACACGTGACCGATAACATACCCAGTAATCCCGTCCTCCATAACCGGATGTAAGGTAATGAGAGCCGAATATTCCCAAAACTCCAATTCAAATACGGTTCGATCACCAAACCAGGCTTGCTTGTAGTATTGACTAAGCTGCTCCATCGTTTCAGAGGAAAGCTCCAATATGTCCCCGAGACGCTTCACATGCTCCCTTTTATTGTAGTTGACTTGCAGATTCAGACCTACGCGCTCCAGCAATTCCCCTTCAAGCAGCCTATAATAAAATTCATCACCACTTTTCTCCAGCCTGAAGGTAAAACCCGGCTGGACCCGAAGTAAATTCAGTAGATCACGGTCTTTGTTTAACAAACGTTGTCCATATGTATACTTAGCGGTCATTAAAGTGTGCACAAACAGAGTCATGAACATTAGACCAATCCCTAGCTCCAGCAAGCAGGTCAGCAGTGTTTTATCACTTATACCAATACATAAGAGCAGAATTCCTGCCACTCCATAAAATACACCTGTGATCGTCTGACGAACAAGCTGACGCTGAAAAATCAAAACTAACAATAATATCACGATAGCACATAGCATTAAATCTCTAACCAAGTGTTCGCCCCCCTTATAATCTTCCATGTTTTGTACAATAAATCGAAAATATAAAAAAACTCAGGACAGATTCCTTATGCCATAAGGCTTAAAGAACTGTCCCGAGCATTCATTGTACTATAGATTCCATAGGGTTCAAGCTCGTTTTAATATTTGAAACGACTGATCATCACCTTCAAATCAGTAGCCATGGTTGAAAGCAACTGTGCAGAAGCTGATATTTCCTCCATGGAAGCCAGCTGCTCTTGTGAGGAGGCGGCAACTTCCTCAGATGTGGCGGCATTACCGGTTGCAATCGTCGCCAGTTCGTTGGCTGTCGCTGCAATCTCTTGTACACTGGCTGATATTTGCTGTGCAATCGCAGCGACCTCCTCTACCTGAGGTGTTGTCTCTCGAATACCTTCCATCGCATGACCCAACTTGACAATGGTTGCTTTGGAAATCTGCAGTCCATCCTGCACCTCAGTCGTAACCCTGTCCATCGTCTTCACTGTTGTTTCGGTTTCATGCTGAATTTCGGCAATCAAGGTGGCAATCTGTGTGGCGGATGTCTGAGACTGCTCTGCCAGCTTGCGCACCTCATCAGCAACGACGGCAAAGCCTTTTCCATGATCACCCGCTCTGGCTGCCTCAATAGCTGCATTCAATGCCAGCAGGTTTGTCTGATTGGAGATATCGCCGATAACCTTCGTAATTTCACCGATTTCATGAGAGCGGGCTTGCAAGGTTTGAATCATCTGGTTGGAACGCTCTACTGATTGATGAATGGAATTCATTTGCTCACCTGTCTGCTCAACAGACTTTCGTCCTTCCTCGGCTTGCAAGGCAGATCGTTTAGCCAAATCGGCTACCGAAATCGAGCGTTCAGCGATTTGGGTGATTCCTTGTGCAATTTCATCGAGAGCCACCGAATTATTTTCCAGCCCTGTAGTCTGCTTCTCTGCACCACTGGCTATTTCTTGCACAGCCTGGGACACCTGCTCACTTGCAGCACTGGTTTGTTCCGCGCTTATTGTCAGTTCATTCGAAGAAATTGCGACATGATCTGCACTGTTCCCTACGTTCTGAATGACAGATCGCAAGTTATTCTGCATATTTTGAAAAGCCACTCCTAATTCTCCGATCTCGTCCTCGCTCTTTACTTGAATGTCCTGTGTCAGATCTCCGGCGCTCACATTTACCGCTTGTTCTTTTAACTTTAAAATCGGTTTGATGATGGAACGGATCAGGAAATAAACGATGAAAATACCAATCACAAGACAACCGACGATGGTTAGTAAAGTGCTGATCAAAATCGGTCCTGCTGCCTCATCGACTTCAGACAAATATAGCGTTCCGCCTATCTTCCAGCCAGTTAGCTTGTTAGTCGCATAGTTCATATATTTGGGCTGTCCTTCATACTCATACTCGTATTCACCAGTATCGCTCTGAAACATGCGTGATTCAATATCTGTAATTTTGGTGCCTGCTTCCTTCGTCGGATGTACAATGTAAGTATGGTTGCTGTCCAGCAATATAGTATAACCCTCATGACCTACTTTAATATTGTTCAACGTCTCTTTAATACCACTTATTTTCAGGTCAATGCCAATAACACCCGATCCATCTAACGTTGCCTTGGACACCGTAACCGTCATTTGCTTCGAGCTTGCCGAAAGATAGGGAGAACTAATCGCTGTCTTTGCTTGCTCCTTTATCGCCTTATCGTACCAAGGTCTGACTCGTGGATCATAATTATCCGGTAATTGCTTCTGTGGATAGGTTGTAAATTTACCGTCCTTCGTACCATAAAAAATGGATTCTGCTTCAGGATGAAGTGCAGCATATTGCTTAAAAAACTCTTCCAGTTTGGCCGCTTGTTCCTCCGTCTCTACCCGATTGCCTTTTAGTCTTTCTGCAAAATATTCTGCGTCATGTACCTTGGGTTCAATAGTACTATCAATAATAAAATTAGTGCGGATGATAGCCTGCTCGGCACTTTCTTCAATCTGGTTTCGAATCTGCTGACTAGCGCTCACAAACGACAAAGCCCCCACGATCATGGACGGTAAAATCAGAAATGCAATAAAGGCGACCATTAGCTTCGTTTTAAAATTTTTGCTGAGCATCCTTGCGACTAGCCACTTTTTCCCCGATAACTTCTTCATTAATAAACATCTCCATTTCATTACCTGGATTTCCTAACCTATGGCGAACCTCTTCGTCTTGCCGATGACGACAATCACCCGACAGACTCTCTTTCACATTTTTCACATCTGCTGCTAAAACGCTTGGACATAAAAGATATAAACACGCTAGTTAAATAGGTATATGTACTTATTTTCGAAAACAGCAAGGCTGGTCGGAACCGGTTCTTTGATATAATATACCTAAAAAATATTAAAAAAAATGCGTAGCATATGTTAAGAAAATATTAGTTTCATCTCACTATACCTACCTCTTAATATGAAAATAATCCCCTTGTAGGTAGCAAACATAGGGTCATTTTCGAAAATCACCTTATGCTTACTACCCCCAAGGGGATTAGGTTTGATCGCTTTATTCAGTTCAATCCAACACTACCTTCAGATCTTCAAGCCTGGTAACAGGTGCCTGACAGGTAAAATGCTCACACACATATACAGCTGGTTTGCCTTCCACAAGATCGTAATCACGGATATAAGAAACCGTCTCTGCAATCTCCGACTGTCCTTCATCCTTCAAAATAACGACCGTATTCGGCCTGAACCCCGCTCGAATCGCCTGAATGAACTGTACGGTCTGCGGATCGTCCCTATGACCTACAATCACAATCTCTTTTGTCGTTCCTGTTGCATACAGCAACGCGCTGAGCAAGGCTGAGCAGCCTGACGGGTAATGAGCAACCATGCCGCCAAAAGCCTTAAACTGCTTGGCTGCATAATTCTCCAATCGGGATTCACCCGTTAGCCGTGCAAGCCGCACAAAATTATGAGCCGCAATGCTGTTACCCGACGGAATCGCACCGTCATAGATTTCTTTAGGCTTGGCAATTAGCTGCTCACTATCTGACCCATAAAAGAATAATCCGTCCCGTTCCTCATCCCAGAATAAGTCGATCATATTTTGATTGAGCGTCAACGCCCGTTGCAGATACTCTATATCGAAGGTCACCTGGTACAGCTCGATCAAGCCCCACACATAAAAAGCATAATCATCTACATAACCGGGATAAGCTGCTTCTCCGTCCCGATAACGTGCCAACAGCCGTCCATTCTCCTGTCTCAAATGGTTCCACAAAAACGTCTCAGCCTTCCGAGCTTGCTCTGTATATCTTGTGTCTCCAAAAGCTTGTCCCGCCTTCGCAAGAGCAGCAATCATCAACCCGTTCCACGAGGTCAAAATCTTGTCATCCTTATGAGGATGAACCCGCTGCTTTCTGGCAGCAAACAGCTTGGCGCGCAGCTCACTAACCCGCTGCTCCAGTTCCTGCTCAGTCAAGTCATGCTTGATCCGATAGGCTTCCAGATTGATATCAATCAGGTTTGGAATGTTGTGGCCTTCAAAATTGCCGTAAGGTGTAATCCCATACAAATCGTTGAAAAAGGCGGCATCCTCATCGCCTAGTATAGCCCTTACCTCAGAGTGGTCCCAGACATAGAATCTCCCCTCTTCTCCTTCGGAATCCGCATCCTCCGCCGAATAAAAGGCACCCCCTGCATCCGTCATGTCTCTTGCGATATATGTAAAGATTTGTTCTGTAATCCGTCGGTACAGTTCCTTGCCTGTCACCTGCCAAGCTTCTGTATACGCGATGGCCAACAGAGCATTGTCATACAGCATTTTTTCAAAATGCGGCACCAACCATTTCTCGTCCACGGAGTATCGTGAGAACCCCATGCCTACGTGGTCGTAGATTCCGCCACGGGACATCGCATCTAGCGTTTTCTCTGCCATTTCCAGTGCCTGTTGATTCCCCGTATGCTGTGCATATCGCAACAGAAAAGACAGGTTATGCGGAGAAGGAAACTTAGGAGCTTCCCCGAAGCCGCCATATTCCTTATCGAAGGTGTGGCTGTATTCATGGAAAGCTTTATTCAAGCTCTGTTCATCCAGTTCACCGCGATAACCTGCAAGCAAGTCCTGCCGCTCATGCTCGGTAAGCACCTGCTCACTCAGCTCCACCAGCTCTTCGGGCTGTTCTTTCCACCGGGCGCCCACCTTGTTCAGCAGCTCCAACAGTCCGACACGGCCATACTTTTGCTCCTTGGGCAAATACGTCCCCGCAAAAAAAGGCTTCTGATCCGGCGTCATCAATATCGTCAGTGGCCAGCCTCCATGCCCTGTCATCGTCTGGCAGATGGACATATAGATATGATCCACATCCGGACGTTCTTCACGATCCACCTTAATGGATACGTAATCCCTGTTTAATAGCTCAGCCACTTCTTCATCCTCGAAAGATTCTCTCCCCATTACATGGCACCAATGGCAAGTGGAATAGCCAACAGATAGGAAAATAGGCTTGTTATCACGTTTGGCAATTTCAAAAGCCTCATCTGACCAAGGGAACCAATTTACCGGATTGTGAGCATGCTGTATCAAATACGGTGATTTTTCCTTGGATAGTCTATTCGGTTTGCTGCTCGTTGTCATGGGACATCACCACTTCCGTAGTTGGATTTTATGCTTGGTACTATTTTACCCTAAATGGGTGGTAAAAGTCGGAAGAGATGAAAAAAAGATGATATAGATTAGAATTAATATATTGTTAAGAAGTATCAATGACTCTCAACCGAATCTATCCATAAATTGTTTATTCAGATCATAAGTAGGTATGAAAAAGCACTGATGGATATTCTTCATCAGTGCTTTATTTACTGCAATCGTACCTTATTAGCGTTTAGCATTATACTCATTAGAATTTATATCAAAGATCCCCAGCGCTTTCAGTAAGGCGTATTCACTTGTTCTGGCCCCTTCTTTTGAAAAATGTGCATCCGGAAACGCAGGAGACATATGATGGTACCCGGGATAGACATGTAATTCCACTAAGACTCCATCAAAAGCCAGTTGTTTGGCAAAAACCAATGCTTCATCAATGAATAAATCAATGGTACCTATATTTATATAAGTCGGTGGTAACCCGGCCAATGACTTAGCACGGGCCGGCGCATAATACTCATTTACCTCCTCTTGACCCGGTTCTTCCCCCAATACAGATTTCCAGCCAAAATAATTACTTTGTTTTGTCCAAATAAACTCTCCTGCGTATGGATGCTCTGGTGCGGTACTTGTCCGATCGTCTAGCATTGGCCTCATCAATCTTAGATGATGGATTTCGAATTCCTTCTGATCACGAATGTACAAGGCTAGGCCAGCCGCCAGACCGCCGCCAGCGCTACTGCCCCCTACGGCAACTTTCTGAGTATCTATCCCTAACTCTTCCGCATGTTCAATACACCATTTTAGGCCCGAATAACAATCCTGTAACTGACTTGGCTGCACATGCTCTGGTGCTAGGCGATAGTACACGGATACACAACAGAAACCATGTTGTGCAGCAAGAGATGCATTAGCAGGACGATCCACGACTGGACTTCCTAAGACCATCCCGCCTCCGTGTATCGAATAATATAGAGGCATCTTATGATGCTTTGAATGTTTGGGCTTAATGATTTCTATTTGAATATCTGGACCACTAAAGTAACTTGGCACAACCTTTTTTTCTAATGTAATAGGGAACATCTGCGTTACATCTATTTGTTGCATCATTTGAGATTGATTTTTACGTGCTTCCATTAGTGTAGATTCGGTAAGATCGGTTGTTGGTATTAAATCAACTGTACTGATAATTTCCGGATCAATCAGATGTCTACTTCTACTTTTTTGCTCTCCCATAGTAATCGTTTCCTCACTTTCTTGTTTTAAGACAATGAATCAATACATTTTTCCCTTTAATTGTTGCTGTTGTTTATATTCATATTTTAAAGATTAAAATAAGCTTAATAAATGAAAACAACGATTTAGAATCATTTTTGGCATAAAAACAATAATGAAAAAATGAAGTACAGCCTTTGAAATAGAATGGGTCTGTTGGATCATCGGGGAGGGTGAACGGAATTTTGGGATCAAGAACGGTATGTAAAAAAGCTCAAGAGAGAAAATGAAATGCGAACACACATTAAACCTTTTGCCAAACAAAAAGACGTGACCGGATTGATTTTTCACCACGATCATCCGGTCACGCCCTAAGCTCACCATGTTATGAGGCCAAAATTAAATTCATTGACGCGAGTATAGCACCACGCCACTTTGCAAACTAGGTATTTTTATGTGAATACACAATTTTCTTAATGGTTTCGGTAGAGAGGAAAAACTCCTTAGCTAATTGCTCGATACTGCTGCTATTTTGAAAAGCATTTCTGATTGCAGCATTTCGCTGTTCAAGCAACCTTCTCCCGCCACTCAAACTTCCCCAATCCATATATTCCGTTTTTGGCTTAGGAATATACAGCGTCTCTCCTTGAACATATTTTTGGATTTCCATAATTAATTTTTGAGGTAAAACTTTTGTAGCATTCGTATATCTCAATTTTGCTCGCCCCTTATTTTGATTCTTTAAAATAAGGTGCAAAGCCAAAAATATTAAAAAAGCTTGTAGCGTTAAAAATTGTTTCGCCCCATACAAAGTAACGCTTTCCTAATAATTGGCTTTGCATGAGTGTAAGAAGTCACAGACAATCCCAATAGATTCTCCATCAGTAGGCACCCCCTTTTACTTCGCAAGTATAGCATAACTTCTGCTCACCTGGGACCAGCTAAATGATATCAGTACAATCAAACCATTAAAATTGAGCTGATAAATAACTGATCTTCATTCGTTTGTGAGGTGTTGCCGGGACTTTTGTTTGCCCGACTCTTGTTATTCGCAAGCCGATGTTTTATATTGACATAAGAGTATGTCAAAAATAAAAGAGGTGAACGGACGAGATGTCTCCACGTACGAAGGAACAAAACGAAGAGATCCGGCTGCGGCGTCTGGCGCAAATCCGAAAAGCCGCTGCCGATGTGTTTTTGAATAAAGGGCCTTTACTGGAAATCCGCGATGTGGCCGTGCAGGCGGGACTCGGCTATGGCACGGTATACCATTATTACAGCAACAAGGGCAATTTGCTCCACGATCTGCTTTGGGACGCGTTGGAGCGGGCCGGGGGATGGCTGGAGGCCCCGCGCGCTTCGGCTTCGGGGGAGGCACCGGCGGGCGGGCAATTCGGCTTGGCTGCTGCGGCGGACACCGGGAACTCGGCTGCCGCGGATTCCCAAAGCAGCAGCCGCGAAACGGCCGCTTCCACAGAGCTTGGCTCCGTCGCCGTCGCCGGCATTCGGCTGCTGCAGCTTTGGGCGGAGGACCACGCCTTGTACCTGCTGCATAAGCTGGCCGGTGAGGGCTTTGCCTCGCTGCCTGAAGCGCGCTCTGCCCCACTCTCGGCTGCCTTTCGCCGGGAGGTGCTCGCGCCGCTTGCCGCGCTGCTGGAAACCGGTCGTGCGGCGGACGGGGCTGCCGCTTCCGGCGGAAACGCGGCTGAGCCACCGTATCGGCTACAGCGCGCGGAAATGCTGCTGGCCGCCTTGGTCGGCTGCGCGTCGCTTTCGCTTCGCCGCGGAAAGCTGCACGAAGAGGCCAAAGATATCGTCCGGTTTTTAAAATTATAGAATTGATAAGGAGCGAATAGACAAAAATGATCATTTTAAAATCACCTAGGGAAATCGAAGAGATGAAGCCGGCGAGCCAAATCGTTGCGGACTGCTACCGCGAGGTGGTCAAACTGATCGAGCCTGGGATCACCACCCGGGAAATCAATGACTTTGTTGCCAGACACATCACCAAGCTGGGTGGCAAGCAGTTTACGAAAGGGTACAACGGTTTCCCCGCCGAAACCTGCATTTCGGTCAACGATGTGGTGGCCCACGGCATTCCTTCGAACCAGGCACTTATGGACGGTGACTTGCTGAAGCTCGACATCGTCGTGGAATACGGTGGATGGTTTGGCGATTCGTGCTGGTGCTATGCAGTGGGCAATATCCGGCCGGAAGCGCAAAAATTAATGAAGGTGACAAAGGAATGCTTGGATATGGGGATCGCCCGGGCACTCCCGGGGGGCCGGCTCGGCGACATAACGTCGGCGATTCAACAACATGCGGAAGCGAACGGGTTTTCGGTCGTACGCGATCTGCTGGCGCATGGGATCGGGCGGAGCCTGCACGAGGAGCCGAGCTACGAGCATATCGGCGTAGCCGGCAAAGGCATTCGGTTAAAGGAAGGCATGGTGTTTACGATTGAACCGATGCTCAACGAAGGTACGTTCCGTATCACGATCGACGACGATCAGTGGACGGCGAGAACGGCCGACGGCAAGTTGTCGGCGCAATATGAGCATACGATCGCAGTTACTGCGGACGGACCACTGATTTTAACGGCCCAGTAAGAATAGAGGAGAACGGACAGCAATGCGTCATTTTAGGAAAATAAGTCGCCAACCCGCCCTCCTTGGCCTGACGAAAGTTTGTAATTCGAAACGCGAAAAAGCGCTGGTTCCAGCTTGGGACCAGCGCTTGTTTTATATAGTTTGTAACTTTACCGATTTACGAAAAACCACGTTGTTATACGGTTTTTTTATTATGCCTTTGGTATCGTGTTACGGATTTACACTCTCTGCTTTGCTAGCCTGTCTTGCGTGTATTTTTTTCATTGCAAATCTTGCTATTGGCTGAGCGACCAATAGCTCAATCCAAAATGCTACACCAAAATTTCTAAACCAACTGTGAAAGAAGTTCTGAAAAGGTTATATTGTTTCCCTCCGAAATAAAAATATTTCAGATGGTAGACGTATCATGCGACATATATTTTTGGTCATTAAAACTAGTACCAATATCTCTACACACTGATCTAACAATTATAACAACTTTTTTTAAACAAATAAAAGGGTTTTCTAAGTTTATCAAGGTGACATTCGTTAACTGTGACGATCCTTGGATTGTCGCTACAAGACAAGAGTAGCAAGAGAATGAACGCTAGGCTACATGGTCGTGCTAATAATGTAAAATATAATCAAGTATAGAACTGATAAAGGAGTATATGAACCAGATGAACAATTTTCTAAATGAATTTGAGGAAAGATTTAGGGCAGGATTTTTGGATGATCTTAAAAGCATACTGGAAGAAGTGAAGAATGAGCAGGTTTACGCTTGTGCTTTTGGCACAGACAGCGATTTTATCACCTTGTTTCTTGCTGTTAATACGGAGGAATCACTTGTTAGACATATCACAAACATGAAAGCCCAAGACCTGTGCAACAGCAAGGAAGATGAAAATTATTATAGATGGGGATTAAGCGAATATCAATATGGCGATACAACACATCTCAATCATATTAGCAAATTTCTGCATGCAACCGAAAATGTGTTTGACTATAAAGATGAAATGATAAAAATTATGGCCAAAGTAGTTAAGGAAACAGACGATGTACTTTTTAATCAATTTGGCCAATCCAAAGAAGATATTATTTTTTTCGTGTCCATGACGGATGATGATATGGCTGAGGAACTGGAAAATCAGTCCGTAATTCAGATGACAAACGCCAAATTAGTTGATGGCTTCTTGCATCGTTATCAATAAAAGTGCGTTTGGAATATTACACTCATTTCGTTTAGGTAGGTTGCTTTGCTAGACAAATTCGCAATGTGCTTGTCCTATGCATCGCTAGTACCCTCTTGATCTACACGGGGTAGTACTAGCGAAGCTGACACTACCCCCGGGTCAGAAACAACTACTATGATCAGCCCCGCATTTCTCTTCGCAAACTACGCCGCTATCATACTCATGGTATGGGAATTCGTTTGTTTTATTGTAGCGAGACTCCGGTGCAGCTTATGATTGACGATTCCGATCACCACGTCCGGCTCCATTTCATCCTGATGGGAGAGCATAAGCATTGCTGCAATATCTCCCATCTGATATGCCGCCGTCAACGCCCTTAGAAAAGTCTTCGAGTTTTCACTTTCCGGTAAGGATAACTCTCCTTTGAGGATATCCTTCTTGACTGCTTCAAGCGATTTTCGTGCCCGGTGGAGTGCAACTTTTACCGCTCCCTCCGTTGTTTCGAGCATGTCGGATGTCTCGCTAATCGAATATCCAAACACATCTCGCAGCAAAAAAACAGTTCTCTGAAGCGGAGATAAATGTTTCATTAAGGACTGCAACGCTATCTCGATTTCAAAAGATCCATGATCCGGTACAGTTACTTTCGCTTGTTCCCTATTCAATATTCGAGTGTAGACTGCTTTTCTCCGTATATCATCAATCCAGGTGTTCTTAGCAATTCGTAGCAAAAGCGCTTTGGGGTTTGTATGCTCGAAGCTATTTAACTTACCTAATGCTTTTATCCAAGTGTCCTGAGCCAGTTCTTCCGCATCCCAATTTGATTTCGTAAGCGACAGACAGTAACGTTTCAGGACCGCCTGTAATTCCTCCAAGTTCTCGATGTTTATTGTATTATCTGTCATTTGTATAGAATCATCTATGCGCATAGGTCCTCTCCTCCACGGTCTTATTCTGCCCTTTCCTAGAGCAAAGCCATTTGTTACCTCCAAAGTAAACGAACAAGTGGTTGTAAAAGTTACACCTTTTACGCAAATCGTTTTCCCATTGGAAACCTCCGTATCTTTTTACGGCCTCGGTTCGTTTACAAGGAGAAATCAACTGAAAACAGGAAATTGGGGGTATCAAAATGAGTGTTTATGTTCCTTATGTTGTCGAGCAAACCGCTCAAGGTGAAAGATCGTACGATATCTATTCCAGACTCTTAAAGGATCGTATTGTGTTTGTCGGGGCAGCCATCGATGATCATTTGGCTAACAGTATTATTGCTCAATTATTGTTCCTGGCGGCAGAAGATCCGGAAAAAGAAATTTACATGTATATCAACAGCCCGGGTGGCTCTACTTCCGCAGGATTTGCCATTTATGATACGATGCAGTACATCAAACCCGATGTACACACGATATGTACGGGATTCGCTGCTTCGTTTGGCGCGATCCTGTTGCTGGCGGGCGCCAAAGGGAAACGTTCGGCGTTGCCGAACAGTGAAATCATGATCCATCAGCCGCACGGCGGCGCACAAGGTCAGGCCAGCGATATTGCGATCAGCGCAAAACGAATTTTATGGACTCGTGAAAAGGCAACCCGTATCACAGCTGAACGGACCGGGCAACCTTTTGAAAAAGTCGAAAAAGATATGGACCGGGATTTTTACATGTCCGCTCAGGAGGCACTGGAATATGGTGTTATTGATCAAGTGATAACTTCTTTGTAGAGTATGCTCAAAAGCTAATGATCTGCAAGAAACTTCAAGAAATAATACGAGGTGATATCATGTTAGCAAGCTTACAAGGCAAGGAAGTAACTATTCATTTTATAGATGGGACAAATGTATGTGACGGGGTACTGGATCAGATTAACGACAAGTTCGTTAAATACCTTACGCAATATCAGACACTTGTTATTCCTATTACATCCATTCGCACCGTATCCATTGACATTAAGGAACGGCAACGCCACAGAGTTGGATTCGCCCCTTGAACCTATTTTAGCATGGGTGGCAATTTCATGTTACGGAGGCCCGATATTTTGAAAATTTCACAGGGAGTAGAAATGCTTCAGCTAGATTTTCATGGGAATATGATTCACCCCATTCTTTTGTGGGATCAAGAAACGTCTGTTTTAATAGACACAGGATTCCCTGGGCAAATGGAAGATTTACGCGAGGCTATGGAAAAGGTAGGCGTGTCGTTTGACAAACTAAAAGTTGTGATTTTGACGCATCAAGATGTGGATCATATAGGTTGTCTTCCTAAGATTTTGCAGGAGTGTGGCCATCATATCAAAGTCTATGCACAAGAACTAGATAAGCCGTATATTCAGGGGGATATCCCCCTTTTAAAAGATAGTCACCTTGAGAATCCCCCGAAGGGCAAAGTGGATGATACCTTAATAGATGGTCAGGAACTGCCTTTTTGCGGCAGAATTCGAGTCATCCATACGCCTGGGCATACTCCTGGCCATATCAGCCTTTATTTAATGCAAAGTAAGACTCTTATTGCCGGGGATTCGATGTACAGTGTTAACGGTATTCTCGGGGGAATTCATGTCCCGACCACACCGGATATGGATGCAGCTTGTCTCTCATTGAAAAAGTATTTAGATCTCGACATTGCATCCGTAGTTTGTTATCACGGGGGATTAAGTAATGTACATGTGAATGATCAGATATTAGGACTTACCCAAGGATTATAAAGTTAAAGTTCCAGCAAGTTACCTTTGGTGAAACGATGTTGTGATCGAGAAGATTATTTAAAATAACACTTTGTTAATTCGTTATTGAACTTTAACAAAGTGTTATTTTGCATTTCACAAAATAGATCTTCATTGTTTATTCCTGCAACCCATACTCCACGCGTGCTAACTTGTATATAGATCAGACTTTAACTGAGAAAAAATATATTCCTGCATTTGATCTAAAAGAAGAATGATGTTAGTATCTTTACCATTTTTCAAAACCCACTGAATAGACGTCATTGAGTTAGCAGCATATAGTTCAGCTAAATACTCCAATGCGATCGAAGTTGAAGAATTCTGTTGCTTTAAATAATCTAAACAAGTCCGAAACAAAATTTGTTCAAATTCTTTACGTAAATCAGCGGATACTTCATGAACGGTTAACAATGTTGAAATTTCCAGCTTATTTTTAATCATATTATCGGTTACAAGTTCTATGGCGTTTGCCACCTTGCCATCTTCCGTGGAATCAAAACGCTGCTCAATTTCAACTTTAAAATCAGAAGCATCCTGTTTAACTACTTTTTCTAGCAAGTCGTACTTATCCAAATAATGACTATAAAAGGTAGAACGTCCGATAAGAGCTTGATCACAGATTTTTTTGATCGTAATATCTTTAAAATTATGTTCTTGAAGTAATTCAATAAAAGCTCGCTCAATAGCTATTTTTGTTTTATAAATTCTGATATCTTCATTCATTTAACCACTTGCTCCTTATGTGTAAGTTTTCGAACACTTTATATATACCGTGTAAGATATCTTACAGATTATGCGATACTAATTATTTTTTATGTAGTAACTATACTCTATAGTAAGCACATACCCAAATTGAAGGAGGACAATATATGTTTAAATCCTATGTCAATAACGAACAGTTCAATCTTCAAATTAATCGTTTTATCAATGATTATTATCAAGAAGATGATCGAGCACAAGCTGACTTGGAAAAAATGATTCCGAAATTAAACGACACCCATAGCTGGTATGAAGCTTGGCTCAATTTTGCAAAGAAACGCGAAGACAGCAAGGACTATGACTTAGCCTCAGTCTACTATCAAGCTGCAGAATTTTATCTTGCAACCACAGACCCCAATAAAGAAAAAATGTATCGAAAATATAGAGAAACATTCTATAAAGGCTTTCATGATTTTGATTATGAATCCTACAAGATTCCCTATGAAGATTCCTATCTTCCTGCTGTAAAATTATTGACACCTGGAGCTACGAAAACATTGCTTGTCTTTGGTGGGTATGATTCTTACATGGAAGAGATGCTTAAAATGATGAGATTTATGAAGGGAATTGATTGCAATATTATTTGTATTCGATGGCCCTGGCCAAGGAACTGCTTTAAAAAACGGCCTAAAATTCATTCATAACTTGGAAAAGCCCATATCAACGGTGATTGATTATTTCAAATTAGATCGTGTTAGTCTCGTAGGTGCTTCTTGGGGAGGATATTTAGCTATGCGTGCGGCAGCCTTCGAAAAGAGAATCGATAAAGTAGTTGCTTTTAACATTTTCTATTGTGGTTTAGATGCCTTAAAAATGGGGATGCCAGAAGAAACGTATCAGAGTATGATGCAGCTAGTCGATCACAATGAAGTAGATCAAGTGAATACATTATTCGAACAGATGATGACTCACAATATTGATTTGCATTGGAAGATTACCAAAGGGATGGAAAACACCGGTGAAGTAACGCCTTTTGATCTCATTAAAAATTTTGAAAAGCACACGATGCAAGGCATTGGAGCATTCATTAATCAAGATGTTCTTTTATTAGCTGGAGAAGATGATCAATACGTACCTATTAGCCGACTCGCTCAAATCCAACAAGAATTAATCAATGCTGCGTCCATTACAACCAAAGTATTTACTAAAGAAACGGGCGGTGAGCAACATTGCCAAGCAGGTCACAGAGAGTTAGCATTTAATGAAATGAAGAAGTTCCTATAACAACTGTAAATATATATATTTTTCATACGCAACATGCCCATCAAAATCGTAGTTCCATAGCTTCAATCGTTGTTATCCAATTGGCAAGTAAAAACCGACTCCAATTATGGAGTCGGTTTAGTCCATTCATTTTCCCTTGTTATCTCAATGGAGAAGTCCGTAATTTCCTCTGAGCTTTTCAATTCATGCGGCCTAGCAAGGTTAGATTTTCGAACCGAAGAACCTTGAAGGAGCGCAAGAAACGAACTTAGATCCACAGCTTCAAACCCTCTTGTTTGTCACTGCAAGTTTAAATAATCAAAATCAACAAAACCACCCGTTGATTTAGTAGCATAATTGAACAAAGCAAAACGGTATCCCATAAAGTGAGGGATTGTATATGACATCTGAAGTGTGTTGCCTATAGCCGTCCAATTTGTGCCGTCAAGACTGTAGTAGAAATATGCTTTATCCATCTGATTTGTAAAATCACATATAAGCTTAAGATATACTCTGTTCTGGGTGAAAGGGACACTTGCCACTTCAGTCATTGCTCCAGAGCTGGCATTCACCATAACAATGGATTTGGAGGTCCCGTTCATCTTTATGCCTACAAATCCATAATTAGCCTGAAAAGCTGCAAGACCGGAATAGTCTCCGTCCTTCATCCCGCTTGTTTCCATTGCAATGATTCCTATACTTTTCGGTCCAAATGTCCTTTGGGTAAGCGTATTTCTGGCATCCAGAATACTTCTACTCACTTTCCCTGTAGTCATTCTCATAAATCCAGGACGCTGTGTAAGGGACCAATGAGTATTGTCAGGATTGTGGTTCCATTGCCACTCCTTTTTAAGAGTCGCTTCAGAAGACGAGGTTCCTGTAAACGAAACATCGTCCACATAGAAATTCATCAAATCATTTGTTGGGTCTGGGGTTGAACTGTAGGGTGTCTCAATGAAAATAAACGTTTGTGAGAGGTCGGCACCTGCCGGAAGTGTATATGTTCCTTGAATTGTGCCCCATTGGCCCTTGGTTAGCGTGGTGGACCCAAGAATCGATATACCTGTGTAACTTGGACCATTCTGAATACCAAAATTAAATTGCTTAGTGGCAGGACCTTCAGTGTATTTAACCTTTGCAGAAAAATTATACATTCCGCCGGCTGTTACTTTTCCGGTAATTACTTGTTTTGGACCAGCAGCTGTTTGTTGTCTACCGCTGACAAACAAGCTTTTTGAGCCGATGTAATAGTCTGTAGTGGTTGCTGCAACAATTGCAGTGTTATTATTCGTCCACGGGCTTATGGTGGCATTTTCAAATCCACCGTTTGCAATAAGCTGACTGGAGGCTTGAGAAGATGAAAACTCATCAGACGCATAGACCTTCTTTTCGGGATAACCTTCAACAGGAACATCCATCGTAAGAGGAACCTTACCGTTAACACTGAATACCGGCCAATTATTTGACCATGTAACCGGAACAAGATACGGCATACGTCCAATTGCTCCGCTGTCTTTAAACAGCATAGCATACCAGGAGCCAGAAGGAGTATCAACAATTCCCCCCTGTGCAATACCTCAATCATTCAATGACACCTGACCTGTATAGGGTCCTGTCAAGCTACTTGCACGATAGGTTAATTGTGTGCGGTTACCTCCCGATGGCCAGCATATAAGAAATATATAGTACATTCCCTTGATCTTTTGTATATGCGCCCCTTCAGCCTTGACTATGAAGCTGGACCCGGCAATATTACTGGCAGCGGAAATAATCACCTGATTAAGTCCCCCTGGCTTGATAGCCTTTGCATCTGCAGTAAGCTCAATAATGCTGATATTATCACTGCCATAAACCAAGAATACACGTCCATTATCAAACAGCAGCGATGCGTCATGATAATAGTTGCCAAGCACTGATGATGTCCATGGACCAGTTTCTATATTGCTGGTTTGATAGATGTATGTTTTGCCGGTAGAATTGGAGCCAAAGGACACATAGTAGATGCCGTTATAATATCTAAGGCTGCTTGCCCACGAGCCTTTTCCATATTCGTTCTGCCCGTTGTTAAGATTTTGTGCGTCATTGTTGGCATACGTATCGTAAACATAATTTACGATTTCCCAATTGACGAGATCATAAGATTTCATGATCGGAACTCCATGATTCATGTGCATGGTCGTGCTAGTCATATAAAAAGTATTGCCTACCCTGATAACATCGTTGTCTGGAGAATCAGCATGTATAAACGGATTTGTAAAAGTAGTAGTTGCAAATACAGAAGTATTGGACATCATACTCATGAATAATGGTAAAACTAATAAAAGCACACTTATCCTCCTATACATATTAGAATCGCCCCTAATCTTTGATAGGTTCAAAAGCTTTTAGTTTTAGTTAATTAAATTGTAAATAATCCACATAGGCATCCCAAGTCCCGTTATCGGTGGTTACGATCAGTCTGACCTCTTGATTTCCGGTTACATGGGTGATATTAGACAAGGTTTGGACCGTCGGCGTAGTTCCCGTAAAATAAAAGGAACCAACTGTGGTTCCTCCTATTTGCAAGTCTACTCTGGCGGTACTGGAGTTATTCGAAGCACCCCTGACTGAAATACTATGAGTAGAGTTGGCAAAATACTGAGTGTATGCACTATAATCATCATTGGCGTATAAGGCGACCCCATTGAAAGGAGAACTGATCTTCCCAGCGTAAGTACCACCGAGAGTCATATCCTCAGCTTCAACCCTTGTTCCAGTAGTATTGGGTGTAAACTGCCAGTAATCAATATTAAATAAGTTACCAGTCCCTGTTCCGGTAAACACTAAGAAAACCTTGTGGACTCCTGTTGCATTGCTTACAGTGGTTTCGACTTCCTTCCAGGTCTGTGTTCCTCCAGTAGAACTGACATTAAGAGTTCCAACCAGAGGACCCGTTGCACTGTCCAGACGTATTTCTATTTTACCGCCTGCATTGGATGCTATGTTTGCTTTAAACGTCTTGGCTCCACCGCTACCAAAGTCGGCATTTCCTACAGCGATCCAATCTCCATTGTGAACGTTTGTCACATAAAGATTATTTGTCGGTCCGCCTGATGCTTGACTCGCCTCGGTTGTAATCCCTGCATTCCACCCGATTGTTTCAGCCTCAATCCTATTGTATGGATTAAGATTGGCTATCTGAGGCACGCCTGCCATATTTCCCTGAACCTCTTGTATCGTTACATTCGTATTATGGATAAGCTTGTTAATATTAGGAGAACGATATCCTTTCCCTTCTCCCAACTGAGCCTTGCTGACAGTTTGGGAATGGTACACTACATACCATTGGTTATTAAAGTTAAACACCGAATGATGGTTATTTCCACCAACTCCGAAAAATGCTTGTGGATTTTTCAGGAAATGTCCTGTATAAGTAAAGGGTCCCATAGGACTGCTGCTCACCATGTAGCCTATTTCACCTGCTGGGTAATTTGACGGGTGTGTACCGGAGAAATTGATACAATAAGAATAATAATATTTGCCGTTATACTTATGAATTCCTGAGTCTTCAAACATGTAAGGAGCATCAATGGTTACTGCACTTCCAATAATACTGGTCATATCAGCGCCCAGTTTTAAAACTCTGGCTGTTTTAGGATTTGCAATTGAAGCTGGATCCGAAGTATTGGGTATACCTCCACCAACATACAGATATCCTGTACCATCATCATCCACCAATACTGCCGGGTCAAAAAGCCATGTAACTCCAGACATTCCAGTTGTACTGTGTGTAACAAGTGCCTTTCCGAGTGGGTCTGTCCATGGTCCTATCGGAGTGTCTGCAGTTAGCACACCAATACCTGAGGCACCATTTGCAAAATAAAGGAAGAATTTATCCTTACCATTTATTTTTTTATGTGCAACGGCCGGTGCCCATGAGAGTGATGCCCATTTTGCAATACCTTTTCCATTATTTTCGTTATTGTATCCTGCGACCGGAATTGCACCGTGGTCTGTCCAGTTCACCATGTCAGCAGAAGATATGACGAATATTTTATTTAGTTCACTAAAATCATTCTCTTTCACCGTTCCATTACTGTTATATACATATGCATCACTTGACATATAGATATAAACCCTTCCATCATAGACCAACGCATAGGGATCCGCCCCCAATTTATGGTCCATAAGAGGATTTGAATTCCCTGGAAGCTTTGCAATTGCATTGTTAGCAGCATGTACAGGTACCATTGGTAAACAACTCAGCAATAATGTAAAAGCTAATAAAAACACCGAAATTTTTTTAATCATAAACATATTACCTCCATTTTTATATATCATGTCTATTAACAGTTTACAAATTGCCTATGCATAGATTTAATTAGTAATTTTGTATCCTATTTGAAGGTTGGTGCTCCGAAACTTGGACTTTTAATATTTTCAGCAGATGTTTATAGCTTCTCCCCTAAACTTGTAACCGCTTTCAATTTTGAATGGAGACTCGAATCAAGCCGAATTAGCCAGTTCATCATTTTTATTTTCGCCCAATAAATTTCAGTTAATGGCTTTTTATAATTACCTTGGTTACGGTACATACAGCAAACTGCGTTGCACGGGTTCCAGGCATTCTTTTGGATATCAGCGCCTTAATTCACCGATGGCAAGCCATAACAGTCGTCTTCATACAAGATGGTGCATTCGAACTGTTTGTGCTCAAAAGTCAATTCCCAAATTCCCCTCCCTTCTTTATCATTTCACGTACCGATTGAAAACTTTAACTTTAGAGTTGAACTTGAAAGCTTTTACATAATTACAAAGGAATATTATGTCGTTGGTAAGCGTGGAAACGAATTTTAGGCTACGCAGTCGGGGAAATGATATCCAGGAATATAATACCATAAACGCCACTTTGAAACAAGTGCGACAGCTTTGCAACTTGTGGAGTATGCTAATAATTCCAGGGTGTTGCGAAGCTTATATTCATGCCATTTTATGCGACTAGTTCTATCCAGAATAGCCATCAATCATGAGTTATCTTACAATTCAAACTTCAATCTATAAATAACATTTATCCCCTCTCATTAATGCCCGATCCTTTTCTTTTAGTCGCCCATTTAGATATAAAAAACTTATTTCTCCTCAGCGTTCGAGGTGAAATAAGTTTTTAACTGAGTACATTTATCCAGATGAACAGGAGACTTACCAATCGACTTCTTCAAAAAGACGGAAATGCATCTTTTTTTCAAATTCATCTAAAATTGTAAAACCAGATATTTCATCTTCATTTTCTCCAAGTTTTATCATAGTAGCTATTGCTAAGTCTCCCAACTTATAATGGCCTAACAGCTTATCTTGATGTTCCCTTTTTAAAGATAATCCATTTAATTTTTAAAATATTTCCTCTGTACGAATGCCTTCTTTTCCGATATGTGTCATTGCATGATATAAAACAATGGGGTTCTTTTCTTCTAGCAAATTTTCTAACTCATCTATTGAACATTTTCCTTCTTCAATTTTTTTTACTATATTCATTTTATTCCTCCTTTAAACAAATATTAATTAATGTTCCAAACTGTAAATACTTGCCCCCACTTGAACAAGATCAGGAGATGCTAACTTACCAACGCATATTCCAATATTTTTCCTTTCAGCCATTGAAGTTGAAATTTGAACAGAGCCAACGCTTAATACCATTTCATTTTGATTTGCATATTTAATAAGAATTTTATTACCTATCATTTTTTTTATTTCTGGGTAGGTTAAATGATCTAATCCTTTGTTTGTTCCTACTATAATTGTACCTTCATCTTTTGACTCAAAACTTAAACTAACATCCATTATTTTTCCCATTTTAACGTTGCCCCTTTATCGTTCTTCAATATAAAGTTCTCCCTTAATATCACGTATATGCAAATCAGCATTTTTTAAACGGGTTATGGTATCTCTTAGTAGTGTAATTCCTTCAAGTGATGTTAAATTAGGTTTAAAGACACGCTCTCGTCCAGTAAAAAGATATTGCCTCATCAGATCCGCTAAATTAGCGGCTTTTTTGTTTTAAAAGTGCTGGCGCGTCAGTCCTTTTTTTTATAAAACATCAACATGGTTTCCATATATCGCAAAACTGAGAATGGATGGTATAATGAAGGATGATTTAAAGAAATCTGTAGTGTAGTGAAGGGATGATTCATATTGATAAATCACGATAATCTTGAAGAGTATCGAGACCCGATTAATTATGATCTTGAATTTGGCGGTGAGACTAATAAATACAATTTCTATCTTGATATGGCTAGATTGAACCCAGGCGAGGTTCTGGAACTTGCATGTGGTACAGGATTGACAACCATTCATTTATCAAAATCGGGGATACATATAACAGGTGTTGATATTTCTTCATCGATGCTTGAATATGCGCGGGTTAAAGCTCAAGGTTTGCCTGTGGATTTTATTGAAGGTGATGCTCGTACATTCGTTTCCGAAAAGCGTTTTTCCATGATTTATTTGACAGGAAATGCATTCCAGGCATTTTTGAGCGATGAGGATCAACGAGCCTTACTCGAAACCGTCTACAAGCACCTAGAATCAAATGGGATATTTGTTTTTGAAACACGAAATCCCTTGGGAACCGATTTATCCAACCAAGAGGAAAGCATCTGGGGAAATTTTATCGATAAAGATGGAATTAAAGTCAAGATATCTGGGACACAGTCGTATGATTCAAGTAACCAGATCATGCACTGGGTCACATTCCGTGATTGGGGATCGGAGAAAACAATTTCTCGAATTGCATGTCGCTTTACTGATAATGACACGCTTCAGCGTTTATTAACGAGCCGCGGCTTTTGTATTGAAAATCAATATTCCGACTGGGATAAAACACCGTTTACTCCTTTATCTCCTTCCATCATTACTGTTTGTCGAAAACATGGAGCCTAAAACGAATAATCCCGGAATGTTCATCCCAAGTGTTTGACGACCGCGCGTAAGATATCCATGTCATTCGCATGTTTTTGAAGGAACAACAGGCTATTCAGTGATTCCCGGAAAGAAAAATCGCCGAGTCACCCTAAAATATGATCAGGACGTTTACAAAAAAAACGTTATTTGGTGGAATGCTTCTTTAATAAAGTAAAGAATTTATCGTCGTCTGGCAACTCACTATGATAAATTAGCGTGTACTTTCAAGTCTTTTTTTGCCTTGGCCACCATTATGGTTTGGCTTGCCTAGAGTTTGAAGACACGCCCTAATTCATAAAAAATTCTATTGTTTTCTGCCAAGAATCTGATTGACCAAAAGAATTTCCTTTTAAAGTACCACCACAAGTAAAAACGCCTCCACCCATTTTTAAGTTCAATGTTTCGCTTAAAGGTATAATAAACGGTAATGGTAATGAGTGACCTAAATCCTTATAATCTAAAAGATTGTATTTGTATTTATAATTGTTTTTTTTCAAAATACTCATTATTTCTACACATGCCTCGTGAGTATTCCAAATATTATCTTGATGGCCTGAAATTAGCAATAAATTTGCATTTGCATTCTCTATTTTTATTCGAGCCTCCTCTTTATTTCTTGCCCTTTCCACACTTTTTTATATGTAGTAGTAAAACCAAAAGGTATATTCTTTTCTAAGCAATGACGCTGATGATCGTAAAAAATATCATTATCAACGGGTATAAATGGTAATGATCTCCCTTCATATGACCATGATGAAACATTTTTACCACTCATCAAACCATCCAACGCTTGAAAACAATATGCATGGGGTGCAGAAGCCACAACTTTAGAAATGAAATTATATCGCGATGCCAAAAGTAACGCCAATTCTCCGCCTTTAGATGTACCGTGTACATATATTTCATTAGCACGTGTTAATGGATTCTTTTTAAGCCAAGAGAACACCTTTTCAAAATATTCAAGGGGAATTTCCTCTAGTTTTTTAGGCAATCCCTTTTCATTGAAATATCCAACGGTTAAAACATTAAAACCTCTAGATGCCAATGGTCCTGACAAAAGCGAAAGACCACTTCGTTCACCATCAGATCCACCCAATACTACAATCGTTTTATTATTTGAGTTTTCAGAATAAAATAACTCTCCCATAAATTCATCAGTGATCTGTTGTCTTTTCACTTCCGGTAACTTGAATATACGCTCTAGTCTTATACATTCTCGATCTTGTCCATTTTCACATACTATATCAATAAATACACTATCATCTATTGAAATATTAAGAGCGATATTCCCTCCCTCACTATTAATCTTTTGTAAAGAAGTAATAAGCCCCATACTATCTATATAATCATAAGTTCCAGAATCAGGTTTGTGTTTTGATAAATCAACACTGCCATTTGAATCCGCAGTAAACCAAGCAAATGATTGATACTTTTCACTTACTGCCCATGGAAAATGCATGGTTGCAGTTATTTTCGTTTTGCCCTCTGGTGGTAACCCTGTGACACAAAAATCGATTTTTTCATCAATAAGTGCAACTCTTGGTTGTACTTGTAATTTCATCTCGTAGCCTCCAAAGAAAATATAGAACTTGAATGGAAATATTGCCTATTTTCAATTCCATCATTTAAAATGTTTTCTCCGCAAAATAAAACTATCTAAAGCTCGAATTTGTGCTCCTTGAAACCCTTCCAGGTCTTCAAATTTATAATTTACGTCTTCCTCAAAACCAACGTACTCTTCGTTGTGAGTACCATATATTCTTTTCAATAAACTCCATAACACTTCTAATTCTTCAGTTGTGAATTCATTAAAAATATCTGCCATTAGGCATATTGCTTTCTCACCACATTCCAGCATGACTCTTTTCCCTAATTCCGTGATTTCCACGTTAATGGCACGTTTGTCCCGTTTGCTTGGTGTCGTAATCAAGTATCCTTTATTCTCTAAATTGACTACAAGCTTTTGTGCACTTTGTTTGCTTGTTTCTAACTTTCTTGCAATATTAACAAGTGTCGTTTCATCCTCTGGCAAATGAGCTATTGCCAGCATGATCATGTACTGTCGTGATGTTAATTTCTCAAAATAGTTGTCGCCTTGTATTTGCAACTTATTAGTAACTGAAAAAAAAGTAGCGTAAGTTTGTTGCATTATATATAACTCTCTAAGCGCTTTAGAATATTCCATAAATATATCCTTTTCTTTTTATTGTCACCATACTGACTATAATTACAATAACAGCATTTTGTATTATCGTCAACATGGTGACAATGATCATTTGGAAATTTACTACATTAAATAAACAATTGTTATTTTGTATCTGGAATCCCTAGTCGTTATGAACGATCAGCCCGGTCACGTCTTTTGCCTTGCAAAAGCTTTGGCAAGTCCTTATCGCAGAAAGATACCACCAGCGTTCGCCCACTCAATATTGCGTAATATCCGTTACCCATTTTTGGTTAGGCTTTTACTCTACACACTCAGCAGCTAAGTAGTTTCTCCTAGAGCGACGTTTTCGGCGAATTTTGGACTTGACTAAACTTTCAAAATGAATTGAATACAAACGCTCTACAGCTTGAATAAGTATTCTATTCATTTGGTTCACCTCCATTAGATATGAAAAAAACTTATTTCTCCTCATGGTTCGAGGTGAAATAAGTTTTGAATTAAGTGCATTCATTCAAACGAACAGGAGGCATTACCATTCGATTTCTTCAAATAAACGGAAAACCATCTTTTTTTCAAATTCATCTAATATCTTAAACCCAGTTATCTCATCTTCTTTTTCTCCAAGTTTTATCATAGTAGCTATTGCTAAGTCTCCTACTTTATAATGACCTATCATCTTATCTTGAGGTTCCCTTTTTGAAGACAATTCACTCAACTTTTTTATAATTCCCTCTGTACGGAGGCCTTCTTTTCCGATATGGGTCAATGCATGATATAAAACTATGGGGTTCTTTTCATCCAGCAAATTTTCTAACTCCTGTATTGAACATTTTCCTTCTTCTATTTTTTTTACTATATTCATTTTGTTCCTCCTGAATTATTTTTATTTCAAGTGACTGGTCAGTAATCTTCTTTCTTGAATATAATTTTCAAACAGCATATTTGCAATATCATTACGTCCCATATCTTCGGCAATTTTTATTTCTCTCATATATGCATTTAATTCCATCTTCACACGATTTATTGTTTGAAAATGGTAACTCATTCCTGGAAATCCTTGTTTTGAATCATCTAGGTAATGAGTATACTCATGAATTAACGCTCCTATAGAAGCATCTTCATCTATTATTAGTTGGCCAGGCCCTCCCTTGCTAGGAGAATATGCCATTGTGTTACCTTTATATATTACTTCTACTCCCTCTGAATGTAACTCATCAATAATTTTATTCCATTCTTGTGGATGTGACTCTCTTCCAGATCCAATAACTTCTTTTAAAGGATCATCAGGATTCTTTCTGAATATATCATCAATATCTGTATTTAGCCCTCTTACAAAAGCAGGGTGCTGTTCGCTTTCTTTTAAAATATTTGTACTTTTAGCACCTTCATACTTAACAGATCCCTCCAAAATATTCTTGGGCTTAATCAGCGCTTTAGTTGTCGTAGAACCTATCATCAAACCAGCTGTACCAATCAAATTTGCCATATGTTCTTTTGACCATGCATTTGTGGGATTAAATGCTCCCTGAATCATGCCCGATACTCCAAATGTACCGAAATTGAGCATGTCATTCCATGAATCGTTTTGTTTAGCTGCCCGTTCCATGTACCCTTGATACATTCCCTTCGGAATGCCATACGACATATAATCTAGGAAGCTCCAGACTGAATCAAATTTTTTCTCATATCGTTCTGAATTAGCTGCTACAAAATCCTGCCCAAGCTCCGTTAAGCTATCCGCCGATTTCTGGAGCGCATTTCGTGTATCTGCAACAGGAACTGTGCAAGTATTCGGTGGAGGTGGCAAGCAACCTGGGTCTAGATTCCCATCCTCCATCATATCTGTTAATCTAAACTTATTTGCATGCTGCCGTAGTTCTCTAGCAATCGAATCTGTTAGTGTAACAAAGTCAGCCATATTCTTCTGAGATGTTTGGAATCTATAATAGAATTGCTCCTTTGTTATCCCCTCCCAAAATCGTTCCATAAACGAAATTTGCTGCGATAACTGACTATTCATTTGCATCGCCGTTTGCTGCGCAAGCTCAAATTTCTTAGAGACAGTTATAAGTTGTTCAGGTGTCACTTTAATTGTTGTCATAATTTACCTCGGTTGAGTTCATTAAGACATAATAACATTATTCATATTTATGGAAAACCATCTTTATTACTAATTGTTATATGAATTAGAAGACTTAATCCCTACGACCTCTGACTTATATATTATTAAACGTTGGTGCCCCTTAATCACAATGTAAAGCCTTTTAACTATACATTTTTTTAACTTTAAAGTACTAGGATCTATCTTAGTTTAGATGATTTTTCTATCAAATATTTCAACCATCGTCAAAGCACCAGCTTTGTATCCAGAAATATAATCTGAGGGGGATAATATAGAAAACAAAACATCATTTAAATCTGATAGTTCTTCAATTAATTCGTAATCTTGTTCCGACAGTCTTGCTTTTAGTGCTTTCATAGAAGCGGATATTTTCTGATGGACTAGTTCAAGCTCAGGGTTTTTAGGTTTGGTTCGTTCGCTTGGGTACCATTTTCCGTAATATAAATCCTCTAAGATACTCATATTCATCTTCTCCTTCATGATATAGATAAGGTTTTGAGTTCGAATACAGAGTGCATTTTGTTCCTCAAAAACAAGGATATCTCAGTAAAAAATCAATACTGATTTTTAGCGAATATTTCACTAAGGTAATTGAGGACTAATGCCGAGTATCTGAAATGTGACCAGAGGATTTACACCGATTATGAACGCAGTGAAAAAGAATCACGTCCACATCGAGGATAATACTGTATGGGTGGCCGGATTCGGTCCGGTTGCCTGAGTAAGTCCTGGACGAAGTCAGCCCTTCTTGGAAAATAAGCAGGACTTCATATCTTCTACTCATTAACGTTAGAAGTCATAACAAGCTAATTTTTTTCAAAAAGCCTCACTAATTACCAGATTACTGTGGAGGGAACGAATACTTTTTGCCACCCCAAGCCACGAGAAGCGCAAGGAATAAGAGTATGAATAATGCCCATGAAAATGATCCCGCACCAAAAGTTTCAAGCAAAATACCCCCAGTCATCCCGCCGCCAGCGATAGCCAGATTCCATACGGTCGTGTTAATCGGCATCACCATATCCACTTTGCTCTCCCCTGCAGCCTGAGCAAGCGCCGTTTGCAATAGCGTTGCTGCGCCGCCGAAGGTTAAACCCCATACCGTAACAATGATATAGATTATAAGGACATTGGAGTTGCTAAAGCTCATGGCAATAGAAATTAAGACGAAGGAAATAAGACTAATAAGGACAAGCTTACGCAGCCAACGGTCGATGAATACGCCAGTTATCCATATACCTACAAGAGCAGCAATGCCAAAGAAAGCCAGCGCCAGACCCACTCTCTCCCCTATCCCATTGGCCGCAAGAAATGGAGCAATATAAGTGTAAAGAATATTATGTGCTGTCATCCAGGTCAGTACAACCAATAGTATGGGCCGAATCCCCGGTGTAAGGAAGACTGCATAGATCGAAGCTTGCTTATCGGAGGATTGTCCCGGATAGTCAGGCACCTTCCAAAGCACCCACGCGATCAGTATAACAGTCAGTAGCGACATGATTCCAAAAACAGAACGCCAACCCATAAGGTTCCCCAGAAACGTTCCCGCCGGGACACCAATAGCCAAGGCGATGGGCGTTCCAACCATGGCAACCGCCATCCCCCTCCCTTTCAATGTAGCAGAGACCATGCGGAGAGCGTAACCGCCGATCATCCCCCATAGAACTCCAGCCGAAACTCCTGCCAGCAGACGGGCAGCCAGCGTCAGTATGTAGCTAGAGGAAATTGCGGTGACACTGTTAAAAACCAGAAACCCGCAGATAGCCAGAAGTAACAGCGGACGCCTCCGCCATTGGCGGGTAACTATAGCTACAGGGATGGCAGCCACTAAAGAACCGATGGCATAGACAGTGACCAGTTGACCAGCCATTGCGTCTGAAATATAAAGTCCCTTGCTTATTTGCGGAAGCAAACCAGCCGGAATCGTTTCCGTCATAATACAGATGAATCCTGTCATAGCCAAAGCGAGCAGGCCAAGCCAGGGAAAGCGCTCAGATGAGACGGAAGAAGCAATCTTTGCAGTAGTAGAAGAATTATTGCTGGACATTAGCGCAGCTCCTTAATATCGATTTCAAAACAAGTTCAAGCGAAAAATCAAGCACATATACCAATGATTTGCCCTCCTTTTATTTCAATTATGGATCAATCATTCCATATTTTAAAGATGCCTCTCGGTCTTGTCAATTACTTTTGGATCGATTAGTATATAAGTACAAGATAAAAGGAGGCGACTCCATGGTTAGAACCGGAAGACCACGTAAATTCAGTCGCGACGAAGCGATCTCCCAAGCTATGATGTTGTTTTGGGAGCATGGATTTGAATCAACCTCTTTGGCTCAGCTCAAAAAGGCGATGGGCGGCATCTCCTCAGCCAGCTTTTATGCAGCTTTTGAATCAAAAGACGCATTATTCAAAGAAGCGCTGGACCAGTATTTGGCTACATACGGACAAGTATCGACAAGCCTTACAAACTATTCACTTTCATCGCGCACAGCTATTGAATTAGCCTTAAGATGTTCAGCAATCATGCAGACTGAGCAGACCCATCCCTTGGGTTGTTTAGTCATATTCTCTGCAAATACTTGTTCGCCGGAAAACACTCATATTCGAGAACTATTGACCAGGCAAAGAGCAGTGACTAGGAACAAGTTCCATGCTCGTATTGAGCGAGCTACCAAGAACGGAGAACTTCAAGAATCCACAAATGTTAGCATGTTAACCACACTATTCGTTACCTTTCTAGAAGGTATATCTACGGAAGCCAGAGATGGTGTGCCCCTAGACAACATTGATGCAGCCATAACCAAATTGATGGAGCTTTGGGATACTTGTGCCTGAGACTGGCTCAGTTTTCATGAAATAAGGGCATACAAATAGAAAAGGCAATCCTCCTAAAAAAGGAGATTGCCTTTTTATTCAGTAAGATTGCTTCTCTCAAAAACGGCTTTATTCAGCCTATCCTACACATCAGTTTGACTTAATTGGGTATCGAAGTGTGATTTGAAATAGAATCGATTATTAAATCCCAATCGTCGTAGTGAAGTTCATGTCCAGTTCCTTCCAATGTAAGTAAAACCGCACCCGGAATTTCGTTAGCAAGATTGATTCCGTGTTCATAAGGGATAATCGGATCTTCAGTACCGTGTATAACCAGAGCAGGGACGGTTATTTCCCTTGTCCTAGCCAGATAGGATTCTCCACCTGACAGCATTGCGTGATTGTTCATGCTGGCTATATTGTTGCTTCTTTTCCATTCTTCTTTTGCTAATTTATAAACTTTTTTTTCATCGAAAGCGTGTTTTGAACCTACTAGAATTCTTGATCTACCTATCACAAAATCGACCACCGATTGTTCGTTCGTCCAATCTATTGCTCCCATATTCGAGAAATAGTCCATAACCTTTTCCTCCATCGGTGGAAGATCGGGAGCAAAATTGGACGTTGATACGAGGGTAACGGTTAGAACTCTGCCTGGATGTCGCAGAGCTATCATTTGAGTCAGCATGCCGCCCATGGACATGCCCACAATATGCGCTTGCTCAATCTTATACGCATCCAATACTCGAATAGCATCATCTGCCATGTCTTCGAAAGTATAGTCCGGTTGCCCAGGTTCATAGGTTGTAGAACGTCCAACATCTCGGTTATCATAGCGAACGACAAAGCGACCTGTCTCTGCTAAACGCTGGCAGAATTCTTCCTCCCACCAGACCAGTGAGGATTGAGCCCCCATAATCAGTAATATTGCCGGGTTAACTTGCTTTCCGAAACTGTCAGTACAAATTACTATTCCATCGCTTTTTATGAGTTGTTCGTTCATGTAGAATTCCTCCCCTCAATGATATATAAAACAAAAAAACACAGAATATTAGTCTGTGTTTACAGTAATCGAAAAATAATTTAGAAATGAATGCGAATTATCTTCATCACTTACCTCCATAAAGTACTTTCAGTTCCTCTTCTTCATCGTAAATGTATGTTTTTCTTCAGGAAAACGTTTATTTTTCACATCAACAGTTTAAGCTTGAATGGACTCTAATATAAACGGATTCAATGCCCTCCTCCTCAATTTAAATGGGACATATATTCAAATGCTGTTGTTCCATATACACTTTTAAAGTGTTTATTTAAATGGGTTAAGTCAACTAAGCCACATTCTGCAACTGCTGAATAAATATCTCACACAATTGGTTTCTTTCACGCTGTTTGCTATATCAAAATTCCCTTTATCCAAGAGTTTCTTGTTATCCGCAGCTGTCTTTTAAAAATTACTTAGCCCGAATCCTCCACCGTTAAGATGTCATTGACCTTACCGACAACAAACGCATTTATGGATTATTGTGGTATTATTTTGGATTATTGTTAATACTACGTATCTGAGGAGGGTGAAAATGAAGTTACATACCAAATTTTCAAGACAATTATGCCGGAATATCGATCTCATTTGTGACTTCATGGGAAACAGTTCGGATTTTATTGTTCGTGAAATCACAGCTGGCCATAAACACGCCGCACTTTTTTATTTGGACGGAATGACTGACATGCAAAAGGTACA
Source organism: Paenibacillus sp. SER-28 (assembly GCF_052906305.1). NCBI lineage: Bacteria > Bacillati > Bacillota > Bacilli > Caryophanales > Paenibacillaceae > Paenibacillus > Paenibacillus sp. SER-28. Next base: position 61,695 of record NZ_JBRECM010000013.1, read on the forward strand.
GGACAATGTGATCCGTCCGTTGCATGATCGTGTCTCCTCTGACGAGATCACTTTACCGTTATTGAAAAACGCAATTTTGGACATTGGTGAAGCAAGCTTTGCTCAAAACTTTGAAGATGCTTTGGAACAGATCCTCTCAGGTGGTCTTCTCCTACTCCTGGACGATATGGATGAAGGATTGATCATTTCTTTGCCTGGATGGGAAGAACGCAGCATTACAGATTCGAAGACACAGCCTGTGGTCAGAGGTCCGCAAGAGTCGTTTACAGAAACTTTACGTACGAATACGACTATGGCTCGTCGAAGGGTGAAGGATACAAGAGTACGTCTAACTACCATAAAAGTTGGCGAAAAAACCAAGACCGATATATCGGTCATGTATTTGCATGGGGTCGCTGACCCAAAAAAGGTGCAGGACATGATATCCAAGTTAAAGAACATGCATGTAGAAGGTGTGCTTGAAAGCGAATATTTGGAAGAATGTCTCCAAGAAAATAAACAACTCACGATATTTCCGATCTTTTATAATTCTGATCGCCCAGACTCTATTGCAGCAGGAATTATGGAGGGGAAAATTGCGATATTTGTGGATGGATCTCCCTTCGCCATCCTTGCACCTGCGGTGTTTGTAGACTTTCTTCAATCCGCAGAAGATTATTATCAATCCTTTATTTACAGTAGTATCATTCGAATATTAAGGTACATATGCCTGGCAATCTGTATGTTGGCTCCGGCCATTTATGTCGCATTAACGACATTTCATCAGGATATGATTCCAACAGTTTTGTTATTAAGCTTATCCGCGCAACGTGAAGGAGTTCCGTTTCCAGCATTTATTGAGGCGATGATCATGGAAGTGGTTTTTGAAATTCTGAGGGAGGCAGGTCTTCGTATGCCACGGACGGTCGGTCAAGCCGTTTCTATTGTCGGGTCAATAGTGATCGGCCAGGCTGCTGTAGAAGCAAACATCGTTTCGGCTGTTATGGTCATTGTTGTTGCAATAACTGCCATTTCGAGCTTTGTCATTCCCTCGTACACCTTTGCCATTCCAATCCGGATATTACGTTTCGCTTTCATAGGCATAGCCGCTATGTTTGGTGTGTACGGATTGACTGTTGGTATTCTCATGCTCTTTGTGCATCTCAATGGGCTTCATTCATTCGGTGTACCGTATTTAAGTCCCTTTGCCAATTACAAATCGTCTGAGCAGAGGGACGCCATATTGCGTTTTCCATATAGAACTAACAAAAAACATCGCAAAAACTAAAGGAGTAGACCATCATGAACTCGTATCGATCCACCATTTTATTACTGATTATGTCCGTCTGGCTAATGGTGTTTCTTACGGGTTGCTGGAACAGTAAGGAATTGAGCGCAATTTCCGTCGTGATGGCTCTGGGCATTGATGCAGTTGATGACCAATATGAAGTCAGTTTACAAGTGGTTGACCCAACGAAAATGTCTCAGAATTCCCCCATGGAACGGACGCCAACGATCGTTTTTTCCAAACGCGCCGATACCATATTTGAAGCTATTCGAAAATTAACAACGGAATCGTCCCGAAAAATGTATATGTCTCACTTAAAGTTTGTCATTTTTGATGAAAAAACGGCAAAAAAAGGAATCAAGGAGCCGCTGGACTTTCTGTTCCGTGATCATGAAGTTCGGCCTGATTTCTATTTGGCCGTTGTCAGAGGAAACACGGCAAAGGAGGCCGTTACTTTTGTAACTCCAACCGAGGTCTTGCCTGCAATGGATATGTATAAGGCATTAAGGCTTTCTGAAAAAGCATGGGCTCCAACTTCCGCGGTCAATGTGAAAGATATTTTACAGAGTTTCACAGATGATGGCATTGAACCGGTTCTCACCGGTATTCGACTGACAAACCTAGAAAAAGGTCTAACTATTGATAATGTGACAAAATCGCCCCAACATGTTAAATACTTTTTTACTGGAATTGGTGTTTTCAAGGGAGACCGACTTATCAATTGGATGGATGATTCACAAAGTAAAGCCTTTACCTATATATCCAATCGTGTTTCCAGCACCGTAGCTTCCATCGATTGTCCGAATTCCAAAGGAAAATTTGTTGTTGAAGTAATCCGTTCCAAAGTAAAGATGCATCCAAAAATAATAGATCATGAGCCGCACATTTCTCTTATTGTGGATACAGAATCCAATATCGGAACGGTCTCGTGCAATGCCAACCTTAAGAATGAAGAGACATTTAGAGATCTTCAAGAATCAGCTAAAGAGCATCTGGAACAATCTTTGAAGGAGGGCATTTCGTACGCACAACAAATCGGTTCCGATATATTCGGGTTTGGAGAAGCTTTTCACCGCAAGTTCCCACGTGAATGGCATAAATGGAAAGAGGATTGGCCACAAAAATTTCAAACGCTTAAAGTGGATATTCAGCTCAATTATCGTTTAGTCCGGTTCGGGGACATTACCAGTCCAATCGATATGGGAATACACAATTAGGAGTGAATGCAATGCTTTATGTGATTCTCGTAACTTCCATTTTAACATCTTTGTATGAGTTTAAAAAATTCAAGGAGAAACAATATGTGCGTGAAATTGTATTCAGCTCGATATTGTTGATTATAGGCGTTATATTGATTATCCTACGGATCGCCAACATTAAACTGCCGACTCCACTGAATGGCATTCAAATCCTATTTCAACCAATAAGTCGGTTACTTACAGAAATGTTATCTTAAGGGGGGTATTGGAATGAACTCCAATTTGACGGTTCGACAAGCTATTTTGTGGTTTGCATTGTATCAAATAGGAAGCGCATATCTGGTGCTCCCAGCGGTAATTACCGCTGTCGCAAAACAAGATGCCTGGCTCTCCATCCCAGTCTCCTTAGGTTTCCATCTGTTATTGATACCTTTATATGCCTCCATCGCTAGGCAAATGCAGGGGAAATCTTTCGTAGAGCATCTCCGTTGCCTCTTCGGTCCCTTGGGCGGGACGATCAGCATCGTTTTCATTTTTTTCTTTCCCTTTCTTGTGTTCATTATGACACTTCGAAATCTGGGCGACTTTATCACGATAGCTATTATGCCGGAAACTCCCTCCGACGCGATATATTTCATCATGCTTATAGTCATTTATTTTGCCGTTCGATCAGGCCCTGCTGTAATTGGCCGTTGTGCGGAAATCCTATTTTTTTTCCTTCTGGTTCTGTATCTGTTGGTCAGGATTACCCTTCTTTCTGATACCACCATAGATAATGTGCTCCCTATTTTTGAGTATGGTTTGAACCCTATCGTTCTCGCTTCGTTCAATTTGTTTGCCTTTCCCTACCTTGAGGCAATTCTGTATCTTTTTTTTGCACAGCACATCCCCGATCCAAAAAAGTGGAGAAAGACAGTGATAACTTGTGCTTTGATTAGCGGCGGCATGTATTTTTTCATGGTTCTACAAATAATCGCCGTGATGAGTGAAGGTGTTGTATCTAATTTGACATTTCCTACTTTTTTTATTAACCGAACAATCAGTAACGGAGAGTTTCTTCAACGGTTTGAAATTTTCGTTGCAGTGTTCTGGTTTGTCACCATTTTTTTCCGACTCGCACTGCTTTTATATGTTTCAGCGCAAGGGCTTGCAGATGCTTTTCGTCTTCGAAGCGCTAACTCTCTCTTAGTTCCTCTGATCCTAATCGCATTGGCAATGGTTCATTCTATTTGGCCAAATATGCAATTTTTAATCAAGTTTTTTTCAGTATGGCCTTTTTACGCCATGATTTTCGGTATCGTGTTTCCTATTGTGCTATGGCTGGTGGGTAAGGTATCGTTGAATTTACGTAAAAATTATCACTAAAGTTGCGTTGGCTATATGAACATACTGTTCTCAAATAAACTTTTGTTGTACTTATTATTGCAATTTAGCAAGAAGCAACTCCAATTCCTCCCTTTCAAGATGTCTCCATTGCCCACGTTCCAGATGATCCAAGGTAATATTCATAATTCGAACACGTTCCAGCTTTAGCACCCTGTACCCCAAGGCCTTGCACATTCTGCGAATTTGCAAGTTCAGACCCTGCGTCAAAATAATGCGGAACTCGTATTCGCTCGTACGATCAACCTTGCACGGTTTGGTAATGACGTTCAATATTTCAACGCCACAAGACATGGCATGCGTAAACTCGTTTGTAACAGGTTGGTCTACAGTCACTACATACTCCTTCTCATGACCATTTTCGGAACGCATCATTTGATTGACAATGCTTCCATCGTTGGTTAATAGAATGAGTCCCTCTGACGCTTTATCCAGCCTGCCGATGGCAAAAATCCGCGAAGGATAATTGACATAACTAATAATATTGCCAGCCACTTGCTCCGCTGCGGTACAAACAATGCCTATAGGCTTATTCAGAGCCAAATATACAGGTTCACTGGAATTAAGCGGAATAGCTTCTCCATCAATCAGCACGATATCCTGTGGCTCTACTTCCGCGCCCGCTTCACAAACATTTCCATTAATTGTAATTCGTCCTGCTGCAATCAGCCTGTTGGTTTCCCGACGTGAGCAAAATCCTGTCTCACTGATGTACTTGTTAATTCTCACAATTCACCTGCTTCTGATTATAATATGCGAGTTTAAGTAAAATAATTAAAAAAACACCTGATTGTTCTTGCTTAATCAGATGTTCGACGTTTACGACAACTTATACTTTCCCGGCTTATTTGCTACTGTTGCCGCCGCTTTTATTCCTTGTTGGTTTGGCTGTGCCGCCTTTTGTGCCACCTGCCGCTTTGCTTCCCGGTGCGCTTGTAGAAGCGCTTTTTGTCCTTACTGGCTTCGCAGTTTTGTTCCAGCGTGTCCAGCCCTTACTACCTGTACCTCTGCCGGTTCCGCCGCCCTTGCTTTTTCCACCCATATGATCACTCCATTACTAGTCGTTCAGATTTAACTAAGCTATCATACCATTACTTTGATCATCATGCCCATTTCTTTTAAAAATTGAACATGTTAAGCCGCAAATACTTTCGCAAAACGGATCTTGTTGTATTTTTGTTTGTTTGCAAGTAAATAATGATTCTTGAAGGAGTGAAACACATGTCTGTTGATGTTTATCTTAACTTTAATGGAAATTGTCGTGAAGCAGCGGAGTTTTACGCAGAGGCATTTGGGACTGAGAAACCACAAATCATGACGTTCGGTGAAGCACCACCCAACCCCGATTATCCTCTCCCTGAAGAAGCCAAAAATTTGGTCATGCATACGCGGCTTCAAATTGATGGTAGTAATGTCATGTTCTCAGACGTTTTTCCTGGTATGCCTTTCGTAGCCGGAAACAACATCAGCCTCGCCATCGTCAATAAGGACGAAGAGAAAATTCGATCGTACTTTCATAAGTTAAAAGAAGGAGGAACCGTAAGCATGGAACTTCAAGAAACATTTTGGAGTAAATGTTACGGTAGCCTTAAAGATAAGTTCGGAATTGAATGGCAGTTAAGCTATGATAACGGAATGACCGACAGTTAGTCTGTTATATAACCTACGACAGTTAAGCCCTCACAAGCTATTCTGACTGAATGCTTTGTGAGGGCTTAATATTAGCTTGAAGTTACTCTATACAGCAGCCTTAGAATTCTTCCAAGACCTTGAATTTGTCTCCATGGATCTTATCTAAGTGATCCTCTCCCCAGTAGCATAAATGGTCTAGCGCGGGTTTTAATCCCCAGCCGTAGTCCGTTAACTCATACTCCACTTTAGGAGGGACTTCATTATAAACCTTTCGTGTAACGATCTCATCCTTTTCTAGGCCTCTGAGCTGAGTAGTCAGCATTTTTTGTGTAATGCCGGGTATTAACCGACGAAACTCAGATGTTCGTTTCCGTCCTGTCATCAGATGGTAGATAATCAAAGGCTTCCATTTCCCTCCCATCACCTCTAAAGCCGCTTCCACTCCAACTTGATACTTCTTTTGAACCCTATTTTTTATCTGTTCAGTCATTTCTTAATCCTCCTTTAGAAGGCTTCGTTTGCTCAGAACAACCCATCACTTCAATTCATTACTCAGATCAGTTTCTAGGGAATCTACCTAGGGCACTTCCATGTTCCTATGGCACCTGTATCATCCTATAGAACTTAGAAGTGCGTACTTCCAGATTATTTTCCTACTGTATATAATAGCATCAAGCATTGAGCATTCCTAGAAGTAAGCTATTGAGAAAGGTAGTGAAGAAGCATGAAAGTATTAACCGTTGTTTCACACCCGAGAAAAGATTCCTTGACCTTTAAGGTTGCTGATCGTTTCGTACAGGGTCTTGCCGATGCAGGCCACGATTATGAGATATTGGATTTGCATGGGATTAGTTTTGATCCTATTTTAAAAGGAGTAGATGAACCGGATTTGACAGTTGCGGAACAGTCCTTTTCCCCTGAAGTAGAAATGGAAATGAGGCGGATGAAGGAGCATGATGCAGTGGCATTTATTTTTCCTCTTTGGTGGTGGAATTTGCCAGCTATGCTGAAGGGTTATATTGACCGCGTATGGAACAATGGGTTTGCGTACGGTTCGAATTACCTGCATCATCAGCATGTCTTGTGGATTGGCTTGGCCGGAGTTTCGAAGGAACAGATGAAAAAGCGTAAGTATGATGAAATGATTACTCATTTGCTGAATGTGGGAATTGCAGATTATTGCGGGGTTTCCAATTCCAAGGTTGAATTCTTATATGAGACCCTGAGTTCAAATTCCGGTCATTTTGAAATGCTGCTGGGCCAAGCTTATCACTTGGGTTTGAATTATGCCAAGGATTAGGCTTTATTTACAATCCCCACCCTTCAACACGAAGGCCGGGAATCCTAACAGAATGTGAGAAAGAATTGTTTTTCCATAAGGAGACCTAAGTAGTAACAAAAAAAGATACTAACCTAGCCATTTTTTCTATGGACATGGGTTAGCGTCTTTTCATTTATCTGCATTTAACTGGCTTTCGACAGCAAGTAAAGGAAATAAGGGGTGACCAGTATGGTGATAATAATTCCGGTTGGAATATCTGCCCCAAAACTAATCGTCCGAGTAAGTGTGTCAGCAATCAAAATGACGAGTGCACCAACGAATGCCGTCGTAGGTAGCAATAGCTTATGATCGGGCCCTACTAGCTTGCGCGCTAGATGGGGGCTGACCATGCCTACAAAAAAGAAATTTCCGCCAAGTGCCACGCTACCAGAAGCAAGCGCAACGGCAGCAATCGTCAAGCCGATAAACTCCCTTTTAATTGCTACGCCGAGGCCCGATGCTGTCTGATTCCCCAAATTCAACGTATTGAGTGTGTTAGACCTGTAAAAAACGTAAAAACAGATGATAAGCACCCATGGGAGCAGCACCATAATATTGCTCCAGTCGTCCCCCCACAGGTCTCCAGCCTGCCATCTCAAAGCAAAGTCATACTGTTGCTTGTCTAGCCGGAGTGTCAACATCAGAGATAATGCGCTGTAGCCACTGCCCATAGCGACACCAGTTAAAATTAAGCCTGTAGGCGAGATGTCTCTTCCCCGCCTGAAAGCAAACATAAAAATCATAAATGCTGCCGAAAGGCCGCCTGCAAAAGCCAGCCCAGGAAGAAGAATAGGCGATAGCAATCCTTCACTAGCGAACAACGTAATATACATAAGTACAAATAACCCTGAGCCTGAGCTGATGCCGAGTGTTCCCGGACTGGCCATGTCGTTTTTGAGCAAGCTTTGCATAATACAGCCTGATATCCCCATGCCAATACCTACCAATATAGAAAGCACAATACGTGGCAGTCGAAAGTCAAACACGATCAGGTTCTGTTTGCTCGTTCCTTCGCCAATGATAACCTTGAAAACTTCGAATGGAGTTAGGTTCATTTTCCCAACATTCATACTAAGTACAGCCACTAGCAGCGTCAGCACTACTAACAGTAAAATAATGCTAATCCCCCTGGTATTACGGGACAGTTTCAACTAAACTCCCTCCTCTGCTTGCGCACAAGGTAGAGAAAATAGGGTACGCCCACCAAGGCAAAAATAATGCCAAGGGGTGTTTCGTGAGGACGATTGATCAGACGTCCGAGTAAATCCGCCGCCAACAGAAAGACTGCTCCATACAAAGCTGAGGCTGGGATAATATACCGATAATCCGTTCCGACCAGATGGCGCATAATGTGTGGCACGATCAAACCAACGAAGCCAACAGGGCCGACCACAATAACCGATAACCCCGTTAGAATTAATACAATTAAGGTTGAAAACAACTTAATCCTGTTTGCACGAATACCCAAGCCTGATGCCACATCCTCCCCGAAGCTCAAAATCGTAATCGAGGGAGAAAGCACGATGGCACAGATCAAACCCACTACAAACAGTGGCGCAATGAAAGCTAATTCACCCCACTTGGCACTGGCTGTACCACCAGCAGACCAGTAATCAAGGGCTTGGCCAATCTCATACTTAATAGCGATAAACGTACTAAACGCACCAAAAAGCATGGAGATGGACATTCCTGCCAGCACCAGTCGCTGAGGCGTCATTCCTCGCTTGCCTATAGATGCGATGTAATACGTAATGCCTGTAGTGATTGCTGCACCTAGACAAGAATACAGCATGGTTTCTCCGTAGGTGCGACCAGGCAAAAAGGCCATACATAACGCAATAGCAAATGTCGAGCCAGAACTTATGCCAATAAGTCCCGAATCCGCTAGTGGATTGCGAGTGGTTCCCTGCATAATTGCCCCACACACAGCCAAGCTGCACCCTACAATGATATCTGCCACGGTTCGTGGAAAACGCAAGGTGTGAATAATCTGATGTTCTGTAATGTTGGGATCAAACTGAAATATAGCACCCCATGCCAGCTTCAGGCTCATTTCCGCAGCACCAAAGGTAATAGATGCTGCGGTAACCAGCAGGAGCAGGAACACGCCCACGATCATGTAGCTTACAAAATGAAATATTCCTTTTTTATTTGGTTCTTTGTGAGTAGACATCGATTACACCCTTAGTTGGTCAATTATGCATCGTTACTTAGTCTGTTCCAGCAATTTGCTAATAATATAATCTAGCTGTCCCGTCATACTAGCAACGTCCGAATAATAGAACAGTCCTGCATATTTCGCTGGAATTTCGATGATATGTCCGTTTTTAACGGCTGGAATACTGCTCCAGATTTTTGTCTTCGCATATTCAGATTCCTTGCCTTCCTGCTTAAACCAAAGGACATAATCTCCAAAGTATTCAGCAGCTACCTCGTAGGATAAAGAACCCCGACTCTCTCCGGAATTTTTAACCAATGTGTTGAGCTTTTCCAGTTTGTGAAGTCCCAGATAATTGTAAAGCAACGTTCCTCCACGTGAGCCTGTTTCATAATATATTCCGTAAGAGCCACTGCCCCAATCCTCGAAAATGCTAAACGTTTTGTCCTTGAATATGTCGGAATTTAGTTTTTCTTTGGCCTGACTCAGCTTGCTTTCAAACAGTGAAATCACTTTGTCTGCTTCTGCTTCATGTCCTGTGGCCTGACCAAGGAATTTCAAACGTTCTATAGAGGTCATTTTATCCTCAGGTATTACAAGAACAGGCGCAATTTTAGACAACTTATCATAATCCTTTGTATCATATGTAATGATGAGATCAGGATCATACTTCATAATTTCCTCAGTTTCCCACTTTTCAATATTGGGAATGTCGTTAAACTTATCGTAAAAAGGCATCGTTTCTTGTTTCCACCCCATGACTGCGGCTGGCTTAATCCCTAGTGTAAATACATCGCCAACATACCAGTTCACGACTACCCGTTGAGGATTAGCGGGCACCTTCACGTCTCCTTTTACCGTAGAGACTGTACGCGTATCAGAATCACTGCTTGCCTCTTCCTTCACGGACGACGCGGGTTTAGCAGATGAATCAGAGGAACTGCCAGCATTCCCGCAACCTGAAATAACGAAAATCACTACGAATAGTGCACATAAAATCATGTGAAACTTCTTATTCATCATACGATGCATGTTGTAAATCTCCTTTGAAATATAGTAAGTGCAAAACATACTTAAAATTAGTGATATTGATAATCATTATCACTAATATCAAATTGTAAATTTTACCTCACTGATTGTCAACTGTTTCTTTAAGTTTTATGTTTTACTTTAATGGGTTCTCCAGCTCCCCTCTTCTATTTGCTTCATGCCATTCCTGATAGATTCCTCCAATTTCATAAAAGGCTTTGTTCATTACAGTTGTCAGCTCCTTCATGATCTCCTTGGTATATTTTAAATGAGTATTTATGTTATCCACTTTATATTTGCGAAGCAGATTTAGATGAGCAATGATGTGAATCGTATCTTCGATAATCCAATAAATCACATCCTCTACATCTTTCGTAAGCTTGTTTAGCATCTGTATGCCTCTTTCATACATCTGGAGCGTATAACCCCGCTTGCCTACTTGCACATACGAACTAAGATCATCATAAAAATCCGTACGGAAAGGTCGTCTTACATATTGCTCATACTGCTCTTCATATATTGAAGTTTGTTCAAGCAGCTTAATAGTCATATCTATGATTTCTTGTTCACTGTATATTTTTTTCATCAGATTTTCCCTTGCCTTTCTCTGCTAAATAAATTCAAGTCATAGTTAAATTAGATCACAAGTGATGCAATAAGAAGTCAAACTCTTTTTTTACCAACCATTAACAATTTTGTTTGATGCAAACGATAATTAGAATAGAGGGATTTCCCTCAATATATCCAACTGAAGGAGACAGGCGAATGAATAGAGTATGGACGAAAGCATCGGCTATTCTATTGGTAGTAATATCCCTGATGTTCAATGGAACGTACGCGCTCGCAGCTTCAGCAACATCAACGTATATCGTTACGTTTCAACAAGCAACCTTGGTATCCAACGATTACGTAGGCAACGAATGGGCCATTGCTGCCCAGGTGGCGGGCCAATCCATTAGTGAAGGCAACAGCGTAAAGGTAAAGGTCAAATCAGGGGGCAGCATTAAGCTGTATGCGTATGCCGAAGAACAAGACAAAATTCCTGATGATGGTGAAGCCACCAAGAATGTAAAGGTCTCCTCTGTTTCTGCCAAAGGTTCTACCGTTAAGCTAAGAGTGACGGTTACTGAAAACCGTGGACGTTACTCAGGTCATCAAGCCGTTTGGGAATTTACGTATAAGATTAAGAAACAATAATAGAAAAAATAGACCGTCACTCCCAGGAGGGGCGGTCTTCGCTTTTACAAGTCGCGGTAACTGGGCACATACCATTTCGGTATATAGGTTTGAAAGTAATCATACGCTTCCAAAACCTCTTCAGCTCGTTGCACCATATCGTCCACCTCTTTTTTGCCAAATGGAATGGCCCAGTGAACCGATGAAAGCTGATTGCTTGCAATATACAGAGCCATTAATCTAAAAAATAAATCAGGTACATGGTTATTAAAATAACCGTGGATACGGCCCGAAGCGAATAAAGGACTTAACGCTGCACACCAGGTAATTCTATTGAATTCCTCCCAAGGATCACCATAATCCATTCTATTAAAATCGATGATACCCAGTTCACCGGATGGGGTAACCACCATATTGCCCACATGATAATCCCCATGCTGAAAAGTCTGGGGACGATTTTCTAATAGCTGACGATTTTGCTCAATAAAGCTTATGGCTTGATCTGCTCCCTTTAGGGGAATACCGCATGACTTATAGTTTGTAATAAATCTGTTTATTTTGCCATTATAATGTTCACCCCATGGGACTCGATCTTGCTCCGCATGAATCTCATGCATTTTTTTCAATGCATCTCCTGCTTGAACCCCGAGTTGATACTGTTGTGCTGCGGTCAACGTAGGGATAATCTCTTCAGCATCTTTCCCTTCGATCCAGGTGAACAGGGAATATACAGATTGACCATCATGACAAATCCCAAATTCAAGCGGCCGGGACATGAACAGATTCTCCACGTGGTTCAGCTTTGTTACAGCTTCAAACTCGCGCTTCTTTTTATCATAATGAACCATATCCGCTATTCTTAGCAGCAAGTCCCTACCGTCAGTGGTTTGAATATAATATTTCTTGTCACTGGACCAGCCTCTATGAATTTCTTCCACGTGGCTCCACCTGCTGGCACCCGGTATTTCACTAAAGAGTTGATTCACGCTCATCCCCCCCACGTTAAGATAGCCTTACTTACTATATATGCTTTCCATAGTTTACCTTCGTAATGACAGAGGAATCAATCCTCTTCCTGGAAAAACTCAAATAAAAAAGGCTGAAAAGACAAGCCGTCTCTTCAACCTCAATATTCACTGAGTTGCCATCGTGAACACCCATCACTTGTATTTTCAAATCAGTAAGAATAAGAAAACTCATGTTTAAATTCGTCTACCCGTTGAATGGTTTTCAGAATATTTCGACCTTCACGTGTGCCATCAATAATACGACGAGCTTGTTTACTATCCCCGATATTAATAACTTCTAATTGATGTTCTTTACCATATTCGAGCAAGCTGTCCATCAGCGGACTGTGTGAACGCATACCCAAGCATACGAATCCAAGATCAAAAGGAATCTCAAACTCCTGTTCTCCATGCTTTACTTTGAAGCGGTCGCTACACACTTCTGTCAAAGCTGTTTCCGTATGGACGTTCACTTCCCGCTCCTCTACCATTTTCATCATGGAAATCCGAGTAATCATATCCAGGTCTTTACCCAGTAACGGCATCATCTCAATAATAGAAACCTCTTGTGCTCCACGCTCTGCATAATATTCGACGACATCCAGTCCCACGGCTCCGCCGCCAACTACAGCAATGCGTTTACCTTCAAATTCCTGGAATTTCTCCATGTTGTGCAAAAGATCAAAGATGGAGAACACTTTTGTACCTGGTTTACCCAGTTGCTCATGTAAACCTGCAATGGGCGGAAGAAGTGGTGTGGCCCCCGTCGCATTGACAATAATATCAGGATTCAGGGCACTAATCATCGCCAAATCGGCTCGGGTCCCTGTTACAATGTTCAGATTGGTTAACTGTTTGGTGCGTTGAATCAGATAATCAGGGAAATCATTGATGCGTGTTTTGTCTGGCAAGTGGGCAATATCACGAGCCAAGCCGCCCAACTCTGGTTTTTCCTCAAAGAGGGTTACTTTGCAGCCTACTTCGGCTGCCGTACATGCAGCTTCCATACCAGCGGTCCCACCACCGATCACAACAACCTGAACGTTGTTTTTTACACGTTGTTTCCGGTATTCAGCTTCCTTGAACAGATCCGGATTTACCGTACAGCAAATTGGTTTACTTTTGGAGATACGATGATCTGCACAACCAATGTTGCAAGAGATACATTTTCTAAGCAAATGTTCGTAGCCGTTTTGCACTTTAAGCACCCAGTTCGGTTCTGCAATCAAGCCTCTACCCATTGCCAGAAGATCAGCGTCACCTCTCTCCAAAATATCCTGCGCAACCTGTGGGCTCCGAATATTACCTGAGGTCATCGTGACCTTCCCGAATTTTTCTTTGACCGCTTTGGCCATATATGAGCGCCAACCATCCGGCAGGTTCATCCCGTCAATCTGGAACTGGATGGAATCATTCAGAGCAGCAGAAACGTTCAGAATATCTACCTCATCATTAAGATACTCCAATAACTCGAGTGTATCTTCCAGTGTGTTCCCACCTTCTGTGAACTCTTCCGCGCTAAACCGTAAGCAAATAGGGAAAAATGGGCCCACCACTGAACGAATTTCATCAATGACTAATCTGGCAAAACGGGTACGGTTTTCTGCGCTGCCGCCAAATTCATCCGTGCGTTTATTATACATCGGCGAAAGAAACTGACTCAGCAAGTAGGAGTGTCCCGCATGAATTTCAACACAGTCAAATCCTGCTCGTTGTGCTCTTCCCGCTGCTTCTCCGTATTTGCGCACAATGGCGTAAATTTCTTCTTTTTGCAGAGGTCTTGGAATCACTCCGCCCTTTTTAGAAGGAATATTCGAAGAAGATACAGGCTGAACTCCGTTCAGTCGTCCCGCATAAGCCGAAGCACCCGCATGGTTAATTTGTACAGAAACACAAGCTCCATAAGAGTGCAGGGCTTCTGTTAATCTAAATAGTCCGGGAATAAACTGATCGTTATCCATACGCAGCTGGGTTGTTCCGTTCGTACCCATTGGGAAATCAAGACAAACATTTTCTACTGTTATCAAGCCGGTACCACCTTTGGCCCGTTGCACGTAATAGTCAATATGATCCTGAACAAAGCTTCCGTCCATGGCAGCAAAGTTAGTTCCCATCGGGGGCATAACAATCCGATTTTTCAAGGTCATGCGTCGTATGGTTAGAGGTTCAAAGATAGCAGGATAGTGGTTCATTGTTCTTCCTCCTTGCGAGTTTACAAATTTTATGTTCAAGCTTCCATTAAAGTATTTTCATATGTGATTTTTTTCACTTTTGGGAATATCGAGATGTTATTGAGTACGATCATTCCTTATGGTTTGATTTTATATCATCTAATTCATAAATTCTAATGCTATTTTATGTAGTGAATCATAGTTTCAGTCTATAGATTAACTGGATTAAGACATAAAAAAGGAACAAACCTGTGAGGAATGTCCCTTTTGTGTGAAAAAAATCATGCTAATATTCCGAACCGCCTACCGATCTGTTCTTTTGAAACCGTTGGGTACACGCTCCAAAATCCCCTGCCCGAAAAGCTGGGTGAGTCTAATGAAAGGAAACACCTCAGCTTGACGTCAAGGGAGACTTGTCTATCCGTATACAGATTATACTTTTAAATCACCATCATAGGTGGCAATCATATTGTACAGTTCAGGACGACGGTCACGGAAAATGCCCCATTCAATCCGTCCTATTTCCAGCTCATCCAGATCAAATTCAGCAGTAAGCACTTCCTCATCGGTACGACCCGCTTCTGCGATCTTGTTACCTTGATGCCCGGCAATAAAGGAAGAACCGTAGAATGTAATACTGGAGTCCTCGTCCGTTTCAGTTCCGATCCGATTGGAAGCAATAACTGGAATCAGATTGGAAGCCGCATGACCCAGCATGCAGGTCTGCCAGTGATCCTTGGAATCAATGGCAGAGTCCTGCGGTTCCGAGCCAATAGCTGTCGGATAGAACAAAAGTTCTGCGCCCATGAGCGCCATACAGCGGGCCGCCTCAGGGTACCATTGATCCCAGCACACGCCTACCCCAATTTTGGCATAACGTGTATTCCATACTTTAAAACCGGTATCGCCCGGATTAAAATAAAATTTTTCCTCATACCCAGGACCGTCCGGAATATGGCTTTTACGATATTTACCCAACACTTCACCGTCCGCGTCAATGACAGCAAGACTGTTGTAGCGCGCGTAGTTTTTCTTTTCATAAAAACTGATGGGCAGCACAACCTGTAATTCCTTGGCGATCTTCTTAAAATGGTTAACCGCCTTGTTGTGCTCCAGCTCAGTTGCATATGAATAATAATCAGACTTTTCCTTCTGACAGAAATATGGAGTCTCGAACAACTCTTGCAGCAAAATAATTTGTGCGCCCTGCGCTGCCGCTTCACGTACTAACTTCTCTGCTTTACTAATATTTTCTTCGATATTGGTAGAGCAGCTCATTTGAGTTGCAGCCACTTTTACTTTTCTCACGTTAGTCCTCCTTTTAGATGTTGTATCATTCAACGCTTTACAGCAGGCATCTGCTGGGTCGTACAGTGCACGTTACCGCCTTCACGGATGACCGCCATACCGTCTACAGTACGAATGGTGCGATCTGGAAATACATTTGCCAGCACTTGCTCAGCTGCAAGATCGCTCTTAGCGGCAGTACCGCCAAACACCGGCAAAATAATGCCGCCATTCACAAAGTAGAAGTTAATATAGCTCAGTGTCAATCGGCTATCTTCATAATCCACGCGCGGCGGCTGACCGATCCGAATCACTTCCAGCTTACGGCCTTGGGCATCCGTTGCTTGCTCCAAAATACGCAGATTTTCCTGCGTGATTTCGTAATTTTCATCCTCAGGATCATCACATACTTGCATAATGACCTTGCCAGGAGCTGCAAAGCAAGCAATATTGTCCACATGGCCATCTGTTTCGTCGCCACTAAGACCACGTTTTAGCCATATTATTTTCTCTACACCTGTATACTCACATACATACCGTTCAATTTCTTCTCTGCTTAATTCCGGATTTCGGTTGGGATTGAGCAAACACTCTTCGGTTGTAATCAGTGTGCCTTCGCCGTCTACGTGCAGTGAGCCGCCTTCCATCACAAGCGGTGCATCAAACCGTGGAACTCCAAGTTGGTCCAAAATTTGCGGCGCAACATGGTCATCTAGATCCCATGGAGCGTATTTGCCGCCCCAGGCGTTAAACTTCCAGTTTACACCTGCCAATTGACCATGCTCGTCTGTGAGAAAAGTAGGGCCGTTGTCACGCAGCCACGCATCGCTGTGCTCAATCGGCAGGAGTTCTACCCGTTCCCCAAGTTCAAGCGCCTTAACGCTCTCCAGATCATCCGGATTTACGACCACAGTAACTGGTTCAAATTCCGCCATGGCGCGTACAATTCCGGCATACCCCTTGCATACATCAGCATGCATATCTGGGTAAACCATTGAAGATTTTACAGGCCAAGAAATATACGTGCGTTCATGTGGCGCCCATTCAGGCGGCATCTTATAATGTGAATCCTTAATTTGCATGTATTGAAGCTCTCTTTCTTTTTCATAATGTAGACTCCGCTCCTATCATACAATAATATGATCTTTGTCTCAATCGAAGCGGAAAAGTTTTAATAATTTACATTTACATTGGAATAAATTACTTTGAAAACGTGATTGCTTTCACCGTATTCCCATCAAAATCCTTCACAGTGAATTGTGCTCCCTCCAGCACACCGTAAGAGGATGGATAGTTTTCTTTTGGCAGCGAGATCGAACCGGGGTTCAGTATAAAGACCCCATTTTCCACATCTGCTACCGGAATATGAGTATGTCCCTGGATGAACACATCTCCCGCTTCCAGTGGTGGTAAATTTCCGATACTAAAGCCATGTCCGTGCGTGACATAGATTCTCCGTCCTTCATGGTGCAACAAAGCATAATCACCCATCATAGGAAACTCCAGTAGCATCTGGTCCACCTCTGCATCACAATTTCCGCGCACAGAAACCGCAATATGGGACTTGTACTTATTCAGCAGAGCTGCCACTTCTGCCGGATTATACCCTTCTGGTAACGGATTACGTGGTCCGTGGTACATATAATCTCCGAGCAGAACAAGACGATCGGCTTTCTCCTCCCTGTACTTTTCCAGTGCCAATTGCAACCAGTGTAATGAGCCGTGAATATCTGATATAAACATCAATTTCATGATTGTTCTTTCCTTTCTGAATAGGCTAAAAATATTCCACTTAAGCACATTATTGCATTATTCCCTGAACAAATCTGTGCAAAATTGTTCTTTTATTTGGTAACATTCTTTTAAGACAATAAACTACAGCTCCGAGTGAGCTGTAGTTTATTATTAGTTCCCTTTGTACTTGGTCTTATCATCTTCGGTGATTTTACGGATTACCTTACATGGGTTTCCAGCAGCGATCACACCAGAAGGGATATCTTTGGTAACAACACTTCCTGCACCGATAATGGAGTTATCGCCTATAGTAACACCAGGCAGAACGCTGACATTACCACCGATCCACACATTATTGCCAACTGTAATAGGAAAAGCAATCTCCAATCCCTCATTACGTTGTTCTACATCAAGAGGATGACCCGCAGTATAAAATCCGCAGTTAGGAGCAATAAACACATGATCACCGAAAACGATTTTTGCCCCATCAAGCATGATCGTATTATGGTTACTATAGAAATTTTCACCTTTTTCAATGTTATAGCCATAGTCACACACAAAAGGTTGCTCAATCAAAAATCTATCAGTTGTTTTCCCAAGTAAAGTTTTGATGAGTGTTTCTCGTTCTTCGATATTTCTAGGATGAAGCTGATTATATTCGTGGCAGAGACTTTTGGCGTATAAACGTTCTTCAATCAACTCTTCAGAACTGGAAAGCTACTCACATTGAAATTTCCACCAAATTACCTTCTGGATCTTTAATTACGCTTTCATAATAGCCGTCACCTGTCAATCTTGGCTGACCCACAACTTCATATCCTGCATGCATGAGCTGCTCTGTCTTTTCATTCACCCGTGCTTTACTTCCAACGGAAAATGCCACATGAGCCCAGCCCGTAATATTTATCTGTGGTGAATGATCTACTCCCGTTTTACGCATAACCTCTAACCTTGCTCCATCCTCAAAGGTGATAAAATAGGACTCAAATCCTTTTGTAGCGTTATAATATTTATCGTTAGATTTTCCATCAAAATATTGCTCGTAAAAGCTTTTCATCTTTTCTAAGTCTCTCACCCAGATCGCTACATGCTCAATCTTCATTATTTTCCTCCTTCTGCAGCCCTCATCATTAAAAAATCATTAATTTATACTGGACTCAATTTTTAGCATAGTTATTATTAACGTTTTAATAAGTCTCAATATATCTCAGTAATTCATTTTTGTCCAATCTATTTATCATCAATTTTCAATAAATAACGCTTACGAATCATTCATGAAAGCTCTTTCGTCTTCAGCTTGTAACTCGGTTGCTAATACCCCTAAAAAATTAGCGACCGCTTCGTAAAAGAGAAGAAACGGTCGCTATCTATAAGCCTTCATTGTATATTTAATACTTAATCACTGGTTTATTTATAAATTAACGTTTCAAGCTTTCACCGTTCGTAGCAATAACTTCTTTGTACCAATGGAACGATTTCTTTGGATATCTTTCAAGTGTACCGCTGCCATCATCATGACGGTCTACGTAAATGTAGCCATAACGTTTTTTAAGCTGAGCGGTCGAAGCGCTGACAAGGTCAATACATCCCCAAGACGTATAGCCCAAAACTTCTACTCCGTCCTCAATAGCTTCACCAACTTGAACCAAATGATCATTCAGGTAGTTGATTCGGTAGTCATCCTCAACCGTTTTTTCGCCTTTTTCATTCGTGATCAGTTCATCAACGGCGCCCAGGCCATTTTCAACGATGAATAATGGTTTTTGGAAGCGATCATAGAACGTATTCAGGACATAACGCAGACCTTGCGGATCAATTTGCCAGCCCCACTCACTTGCCTCGAGATGTGGATTGATGACACCACCAAGGATGTTACCTTCACCTTTGACTTTTTTAGCTTCGTCAGCTGTCTCACAAGTACTCATATAATAGCTGAACGAGATAAAATCAACGGTATGCTTCAAATCTTCGGCATCACCTGGTTCAAAGTGAATAGAAATTCCGTTTTCTTTAAAGAATCGTTTCATGTAACCAGGGTATTGACCTCTTGCGTGAATATCGGCAAATGCCATGTTTCTGTGATCGAATTCCATCGCAGCAATCACATCGTCTGGATTAGGTGTCAGCGGATAAGTAGGCATACTCAGCACCATACAGCCAATTTTGAAATCAGGGTTGATCTGATGACCGATTTTTACCGCTCTTGCACTCGCTACAAGCTCATGGTGAATAGCTTGATAAAGATCTTGCTCACTAAGTTGATCTTTTGGTGTGCTAATTCCTCCACTCATGAATGGTGCTTCAAGAATGGAGTTGATTTCATTGAAAGTCAACCAGTATTTAACTTTATCTTTGTAGCGATTAAATACAGTTGTAGCATAGCGCTCATAAAAATCAACAAGCTTACGGTTTACCCAACCATCGTATTCTCTGGACAAATGTAAAGGTGTTTCATAGTGAGATAATGTAACGAGTGGCTCAATTCCATATTTGTGAAGTTCATCAAACAAATCATCATAAAATTGCAAGCCTTTTTCGTTAGGCTCCAGTTCGTCACCTTTAGGGAAGATACGTGACCATGCAATAGAAGTACGGAATACTTTGAAGCCCATTTCCGCAAAAAGTTTGATATCTTCTTTATAATGATGATAAAAATCAATACCGATCAACTTCATGTTATCTTCTGTTGGTACATCCGTAACGGGCCCCCAGCCACCACGAGGAGTTACATCCTGAATGGACCAGCCTTTTCCATCTTCTTGATAAGCGCCTTCGAGCTGATTAGCAGCAACTGCTCCGCCCCACAGGAAATCTTTTGGAAACTGTGTACTCATATTTTCTCCGCCTTTGCTGATGTTTTTCATTAACTAGATAGAAATACGTTACCTCTATGCTAATGTGTTATAAGTACTTCTAAATGAATCTTAAGGTTTGTAACGCGTTTCATGTCAAGTATTATTTTAAAAACTTCTAGAGCTTATAACTGTATTATCTCCAATAAGTACTCCCATACTTATAACTCTTCTATTATTGAGTAAAATGACTATTCTTTAATTGGCGGATCTACATGAATATCTCTATCTGGTTCAGTGCTTACCCAGCGTGTAAAGATAACCTGAAAGCCGGCTCGAGTCGGCGCGCAGGCAAAAGGACCCGCCTGTTGTCCCGTTTGATAAGGAAAACGTGCTACACGTACGGTGCGCCAGCTTTGATTTTCGGTTCGAGCTCTAATGATAACTGCATCCTGTAGCTGTGAAGCACGAATCGTGACATTTTTCCCTACCCACTCAGGTACAGGAGCTAATGACCAATCGGAATAGCCATCTGTGACTACGACAGCTAATTGAGGAATTCCGTCATTTAATTCAATCCCAGCTTTAATCCACTTTTGCTGTCCTTGATACAGCATTATACCGGCCTGATCATAGAGCTCCGTAAATGAGCCTAATTGAAACGTGACTTCGATGGCTGAGCCTTCTTCCCAGTCTGTAAGCAGGGAATGTCCGCTACTGCGTTCAAATCCATACAAAGTTTTTTCCCAGTAGTCGCTTCCTTCTCTGGTTTCAACTTTAAGAAACTGGTCTTCTTCTATGGATGATACAGGGTGATTAGTCCATGTCCCTGTAGTCCATGCAATCGATTTTTGAGTCATTAATCTCATCCTCTCATGCTTTATTGAACGATGTCCTATTTCCTTTTCTCCACCAATTGCAAATTGTACGTCAGACTTTCAAGGGTCACCGAAATCAACCCATACATATATTCATCATGCGTATCGTTTTTCACAAAAATCTCGGGCATATGTTCTTTGGGTACATCTTTTAGACAGCCGTTATAAATATCGTCCAACAGAGTCGGCTTGGATAACTCTCCAGTCAAAGCGATAGATACAGGGTCTATAATTGCAATAATGGAAGTAATCGTTTTGATCGCCAGAGGAACAAATCCCTCTGTGCTATTTAACTGTTTAAGCTGTTCCTCTCTTGTTAAATCAAAGGGTAAGAAGGACACCTCCCCCGCAAACTTGGTATTTCCTTTTAACAAATGTCCGTCGACAATAAAACCCGCTCCGGGGAAATTGTCTTTGGGAAACGAAACAATAGCAAAGGTTTTATCCTCATCATAATTCTGCATGTTATAAAATCCGTAGACTGTCAAATGCATATCATTTTCAATGGTAACTTCTAATCCGTATTTATCTTGAAGCCGTGGACCTACAGGGACTCCTATGAGCAGGTCGAGATCGCAAACATCGATAATCCCTTGATGAACAACCCCAGGAATGCCAATCCCAATGGCTTTGACGTTTCCATAGTTATTAATCAGCTCTCCAATTTGGGTTTCTATGACCTCATAATCAATATGGGGCACTATGGAAGTATTCTCGATGATGATATCACCAAGCAAATTGGCAACAGCATAAGTAAGAGAATGTATACCGCCTTCCGTTTTCACATTTAAACAGATAATATATGAATAATCAGCGTTATATTTGTACCGTCTAGCCGGACGTCCGCCGTTCGATTCTTCCAATTCCGTCTCTAATACTTCCCCGGTTTGAAGAAGCTCATTCAGAATATTTCCGCAGGTTGCCACACTAAGACCTGTGATACTGGCTATGGATGACTTGGTTGCATATTCCTTGGATTTCAGTGTGTTTTTAACTAACTCTACATTAATTTGTTTAACCCGAATAGTATTATTGGAGACTGGTTGTATTTGAATACACTCCTTTTCCAGTATTTATTAAAAGGTTTATAATAAGTTGTAATATACCGCTCTGCCTGCAAAAAGTCAATTTGTACGCGTCTTCCTCTTCTCCTCCATCATCATGCTATACTATAAATAAGAAACAAATTTTTAGTGCGGCATCTTTGCGATAAAACGAAGTGAAATAGGAGGGATTCTGTTGTCAGCTATTGAGTATATAGCAATAATCGCGTTGCTCCTCTCCGTCATACTTTTAATTAAGGTCTATAGCCTTCAATCGCGTCTTAATGACCTGAAATCCGACGTGGAGCGTCTTGAAAATCGTTCAGGAATACAAGGAACATCGCTGTCAGGTACCATCGCTGCCACTCCTTCACATGTTCTAGATGCAGGAGCTTCAGAAGATATCAATGAAAAGTTGATCCTGCTAATTAGGGAAGGAAAAAAGATTCAAGCCATAAAAGAGCTGAGAACCGCTAAGGATCTTTCCCTTAAGGATGCAAAGGATTATGTCGATCAATTGGAAAAACTCTAAGAAAGGAAGAAATAAGATGAGTGCCAGCAAAACAAACGCCATGCGCATATTGGATGGGCAACACATACAATACAATATTTTGAGTTATGATCATCAAGACGGAAAAATAGACGGGATGAATGTGGCTGAGAAAATAGAGAGAGCCCCAGAAATGGTTTTCAAAACTTTGATTGCACACAGCAAACAAAATCTGTTTGTTTTTGTAATCCCTGTACATAAAGAGCTTGATCTCAAAAAAGCAGCCAAATGCGCGGGAGAGAAAAAAATTGAAATGCTTTCAGTTAAGGATTTGCAAAAGTATACGGGATATATTCGCGGTGGCTGCTCCCCCATAGGAATGAAAAAGCTCTACCCCACTTTTATCGACCAGCCTGCATTGGAACTGGAAGCCATCGTTGTGAGCGGTGGGAAAATTGGGACCCAACTGGAGTTGAGTCCACACGATTTAGCTCAAATCATTCAAGCACAGTTTGCAGATCTGACACATACAGCATAAAACTCACCACATGATCATAAAATCTTTATGCATATTTTCTCTAATTCCTTGCTTCATCAAGCTTCAACCTGGAAAGGAAGATCTAATGATGCATAATGATTGCCCGAAAAATGTAAGAATCCCCCAACCCATCAGAAGCGATGGTGCTGGGGGCATCGACAAGGGCCCACGTGATGTGATGAGGGATCTACAAAATCCCGATATGCTGGTTCCCCCCGTAACGGACAATGGTCTCATTCCGAATATGAGATTTTCTTTTTCTGACGCCCATATGCAGCTTAATCATGGTGGGTGGTCAAGAGAAGTAACGGTAAGAGAATTACCTATTGCCACAACCCTTGCCGGGGTGAATATGAGTTTGACGCCGGGAGGTGTACGTGAGCTTCACTGGCATCAGCAGGCGGAATGGTCTTATATGCTGTTGGGAAGTGCTCGTATTACGGCAGTTGACCAAAATGGACGTAATTTTATTGCTGATGTGGGTCCCGGGGATCTCTGGTACTTTCCTCCTGGCATTCCCCACTCTATACAGGGGCTTGAGGATGGCTGTGAATTTTTGCTGGTTTTTGATGATGGCAGCTTTTCCGATCTGAACACCCTATCCATCTCGGATTGGTTCGCACATACTCCCAAAGACGTACTTTCTGCAAATTTTGGTGTATCAGAAGCTGATTTTGCAGCAATTCCTCAAGAACAAGTATACATCTATCAGGATTCAATTCCCGGTTCAATTCAAAGCCAAGCGGTTCCCTCTCCTTACGGGACGTTGCCCCAATCCTTCAAGCATGAATTACTAGCCCAGCCCCCAATCAAAACACCGGGCGGAAGCGTACGAATCGTTGACTCCTCTAATTTTCCGATTTCCAAAACCATCGCAGCCGCCCTTGTTGAGATTGAGCCCGGAGCCATGCGAGAAATGCACTGGCACCCCAATAATGACGAATGGCAATACTATCTTACAGGGCAAGGACGGATGACTGTCTTTGGTGGTAATGGCTCTGCCCGCACATTTGATTTTAGAGCCGGAGATGTCGGATATGTTCCTTTTGCTTATGGTCATTACATTCAAAATACTGGCTCTAGCTCATTATGGTTTCTTGAAATGTTTAAGAGTGACCGTTTTGCGGATGTTTCACTAAATCAATGGATGGCTCTTACCCCCACAGAACTGATTCAGAGTAATTTACATGTAGGTGTTGATGTAATCTCTAATTTACGAAAGGTAAAATGGCCCGTCGTCAAATATCCTGGTTATTCTTATGACCCTAAAAAGAAATAACGGGAACAACTTTGTCATGATTATTTCCAGCTATCCCCATGGCTCAGAACAAACTGCTCGAATGATATCGGACGGCGCCCAGTGACACGCTCTACGGTATGAGTAACTTGATCTTCACTTCCATTTTCACGTATCCTTCTATCCAATCCCGCCAGCATATCTGCATATTCTTCAGGCATTCCAGCTCGAACCATGCCCGCTTTTAGCTCTTCATCAGGCAACGAGATATGCTGGATTGCTTGGCCTGTTAACTTCCCAATAATCTTACCGACTTCGCCATAGGTTAGTGACTGAGGTCCAGTGATGACATGAGCTATGTTATGTGGTTTATCGTCAATCAGAGCTCGTACTCCCACTTCTGCAATGTCATCTGCACTGACAAAACCTACTCTCCCTTCTCCTGTCGCACTATAAATCGTGCTGGTGTTTTTGATGGTACTTACATGCTGACCTTCTGTAAAATTCTCCATAAAGTAGGATGGCTGCAATACAGCCCACTCTGGAGCTAATCTACGTAGTGCTTGATGCACAGGTCCAAATACTGGCCCGTCCTCAGGCACAGATGCGCTCCCTAACAGCACAAACCTTTGCACTCCTTCTCTCAAGGCCCTCTCAATAAAAGGAATCATCACTTTGGCGGGATTGACATCCAGCACAGGTACTACCAAATAAATTTTATCTACATTCATCAGCGCCTGTGCATGTGTTGATTCATCATACCAATCAAAATATACATAATCTTTCCCTTCCCATTCGGCAGGATGAGCACGTCCTGCCAAACGTACCGGATGCTGAAGTTGCGTAAGTCTGGCGGCTACACGGCTACCTGTTTTGCCGTTTGCTCCTGTAATCAACGCTATATTTCTGTCTTTCATGAAATTCAACTCCTATTTAAATTTTTTGTTTTCGCCTAGATATCCATATCCCTATGAGGCTTGAACTCTTTTATTTATGATTCCAGGGCTTCAAGAGCTACTAAAGGGTTCCAGTAATCTTTGTAGTGAATAATTTTTCCGTTCTTCAGCTTAATAACAGAAATGTAGGTTTGATTATACGGTTTACCTGTGCTCACAGCCTGCGCCTCACAGGCGAACTCGGCCACGAATAAATCCCGGTCCGTTGTCGTATGGATAATTGGTGAAGAGAAATGCTGAATCCGAAGTATATTAGGAAACTCCTTAATGTACTCGTAAATTGCTGCTTTGCCCTGAAGCATTTGTGCAAAATGCTTAGGTGCATAAGGGAACTCGAAAACAGCGTTATCATCAAATAATGAAATCCATTGCTCCATATTTTCTTCTAACAGGTTGTTCGTAAATTTATGCATGACTGCTTGCGCTTGCTGTTTTACTTCGTCAGTATTCGGATTGATTGTCATGGTAGACACCTCGCAAATATATTTTTAGTTCCTGCTTAAAAAACGAATTCAAGACGCTAAAATAAACATAAGCATTCTAGATTGAACAGTCTATAATACTCAAAAAAATTTGACCAATCAGTCTGGAATGTTCAAAAAATAAACGCTATTAAGCGTTCATAAAGATCAATTTAAAATCGACAGCGTTGTACGCACAATATCTCTAAGCACCTCAGTGCTCGCGCCTGTCTTGGCGGTAAATGTCAACGATAGTCGGGCATGATTTAGAAATCTGGCGATTGACAATAGCTCAGATTCCGTAGCATGAATCTCCCCCTCTTTTTGGGCGCGGACTAGGGCGTCGTAAAAAGCAAGTTCAAGCTTTTCAGTGTTTTCAGAAATAAAAGCTTTGATCTCATGATGATGCGGAGCCTGTTCAATAGCACTGTTCATAATAAAGCATTCCTTGGACAGCCTCTTATCCGTCAACACTCTAACAGATTCATTAAAAATCATCGCTATTGCATCCTTAATGCTCCCAGGTTGACTGAGCAGATGAACTACAGCTTCGGTCTTGTCACGTATATAAAGCTGAATAGCCGAAAAAAACAAATCATATTTCGTTCCGTAGGTATCATAAAGACTCTGCCGCGCTATACCCAGCTGATCCAGTAAAATTGTCAGAGAAGTTCCCTCATAGCCATGCTCTCCAAATACAGCCATAGCTTTTCGTAGAACACTTTCAGTATCAAATTCTTTTGCTCTTCCCAAACCTTATGTTCACCTCCTTGCCTATGATTATAATTTTTACAGACTGATCAGTCAAGAAAATAAAATTGATTTTTTATAAGTTTATTTACAAAAAAACCATCGTACCGAAATACGATGGTTTAGGAATGTTTATTTTATACAAACGCTCAGATGTAAATGATGCAATCCGACTATTCGTCAGAGTCTACATTGTGGTAAACCTGCTGAACATCCTCCAAATCTTCTAATGCATCAATCAATTTATCGAATTGAACTTGTGCATCTTCTGGAAGTGAAATATCATTTTGGGCAAGCATGGTGAGCTCCGCAACGGTAAACTCAGTTACTCCTGCTTGTTTGAAAGCTTCCTGCACAGCATGGAATTGATCAGGCTCTGCATATACGATGACGGCTTCATCTTCTTCAATGATGTCACGCACCTCTACATCTGCCTCCATTAGCAGCTCCAGCACTTCATCTGCGGTTTTACCCACCAGACCAATAACTGCTGTTGAATCAAACATATAGGCTACAGATCCGCTCACGCCCAGGCTACCGCCATTTTTAGTAAAAGCAGAACGCACATCCGATGCTGTACGATTAACGTTATTGGTCAGTGCATCTACAATGACCATGGAACCGTTCGGTCCGAAGCCTTCATAACGAAGTTCTACGTAGTTTTCATCGCCAGCACCTTTTGCTTTTTCAATAGCACGGTCAATGATTGCTTTGGGTACATTGTACGTTTTTGCACGTTCTAAAACGACTCTTAATACCCGATTGGATTCAGGATCAGGTTCGCCCTGTTTGGCTGCCACATAAATTTCCACGCCAAATTTAGCATATATACGACTCGTATTAGCATCCTTGGATGCCTTCTTTTCTTTAATGTTATTCCACTTACGTCCCATAATATCCCGCTCTCTTCCTGTATGAATATACACAACGAACTTCATTATATCCTTGTATATTATATCTCCTAAAGGACATACGAACAAGTTCAAACAACTCCGTTATGGAAAAATAAACAATTCTACCTAATTAGGAATGCTTGGAAATATGAACTTCCAATTCTCCTCATCTATGGACAATCCCCCTATCCATGTCTAAGATGAGGAGGAAGTCTGACTTGAAGGAGATCATTTAATTGGATGTCTTGTACAAAAAGTTGAGCCATAATCATGAAATCACAGTATACGAAACCACCGAGCTGTACGGTGAAAAGGGATTATTTCGGGTGATGCAGTTTTCAAATACAGCCATCCAAGGCGCGGTGGACTTGAATCATCCGCAACGCATTTTGTTCGAATATCCTAGAGCAATCATCCATCTCATGGAACTGAACGATCCGTCATTTGAAGATGTATTTGTTATTGGGCACGGTATAGGTACAATAGCGGGTCATTTTACAGATAAACGCTTTAAGATTGCCGAGCTGGATGCACAAGTCGTAGAGTTCAGCCGAACATTCTTTGGATACGATCAGGATAATGTAACTATTGGCGATGGACGACGCATTCTGGAGAAGGAAGCGCCTGATGCTTATGACTATATTATTCTGGACGCCTTCACAGAGCAGGGTACACCCTTGCATTTAGTATCCTGGGAATTTTTCAAGATGGCCAAAGAAAAGCTGGATTCCGAAGGCTCCCTGATTATGAATTTAATGGGCAAAAGTGAACACGACCACCTGATCAATGCCATTCACACAACGTTGCGTGAAGAATTCGCCTATGTCACAACTTTCTCGCTCCCCTCGGATGGTGCTGCCGACATTCAAAATATCATTATGGTAGGTCGGGACAAGCCAATCCGGTTTCAGGCACGTCAGATGGCGGACTTTCATGAGACTACACTTGGAGAAGGCCATATTCTACGGGATACAGATGCTTAGCGTAGTTCCAATATCCGTCTCTCTACATCTTCGATATGAATCGTCTCTTTGTTGCAGCTTTTTCGTTCCACTAACTCTACTTTCCCGTGTTCGGCATCTTTACCAACGACGATGCGCACGGGAATACCTACTAAATCAGAGTCTTTGAATTTAACCCCGGGCCGTTCCTCACGATCGTCCAGCAGCACCTCCACACCGTGATCCTGCAGTTGGTTGTATAATTTCTCGGCTATTTGCATCTGAAGCCTGTCTTTCACAGAAATCGGAATAATATGAACTTGAAACGGGGCCAGCGCGTAAGGCCATATCATTCCGTTCTGATCGTGATTTTGCTCTACAATAGCAGAAAGGATCCGGGATACGCCAATGCCATAGCAGCCCATAATCATCGCTTGCTCCGTTCCAGAAGCATCCAGAAAAGTCGCACCCAGCTTCTCACTATATTTGGTGCCCAGTTTAAACACGTGTCCGATCTCAATCCCACGATAAAGTTTCAATTCCCCTTCGTCACATCGAGGACATCTATCCCCTTCTATTACATTCCGCAAGTCAGCCACATGCCGAAGATCTATATCGTGCCTTGGATTCACATGTCGATAATGATAATCCAGCTCATTCGCGCCTGCGATACCGCTGGACATTTGGACAACGGCGTAATCTACCCACACAGGGATCGTCAATCCGCATGGGCCTATGAACCCCGCGGGGGTTCCAGTCGCCTTTGACACGGTGTCTGCACTTGCTATTTCGAATTTTTCACTACCTAAAATATGTTTAACTTTCACTTCGTTAACCTCATGATCACCCCTGACAACTACAGCAACAGGTTGATCGTCAGCCATATAAATCAGTGTTTTGATGATTTCTTCAGGTTCTATGTGAAGCGATTCAACCAGTTGATCTATTGTACGTAGGCCTGGAGTATGGAATTTTTCCATTTTAGCTGTATCAAAAGAAGGATGGCTGACATGTTCATTTTCATCTGAGACTGGAGCTATTTCTATTTTCTCCGTCGACCGCGCCACGGCTTTTTCAAGATTAGCTGCATATTCACAGCAGGTGCATGCTACAATGGTGTCCTCTCCAATATCAGCTAGAGCCATAAATTCATGGGTTTCACCTTCGCCACCAATGGCACCCGCATCTGCTTCTACTGCACGAAAATACAAACCGCAGCGGGTGAAAATGCGCTGATATGCCTGGAACATAGTCCAATAGGTATGATCTAGTCCTTCCCAATGTGCATCAAACGAATAGGCATCCTTCATCAAGAATTCTCTGCTGCGAAGCAGGCCAAATCGAGGACGTCGTTCATCCCGAAATTTGGTTTGAATTTGATACAGGGTTACAGGCAATTTGCGATAAGAATTCACTTCATTTCGTATTAAAGACGTAATGACCTCTTCATGTGTAGGCCCCAATGCAAACTCTCGATCATGTCGATCTTGCAGACGCATCAGCTCAGGACCGTAAACATCGTATCTCCCTGATTCTTGCCATAGCTCCATTGGCTGCAATACAGGCATCAGCAACTCCCCAGCTCCGGCGCGATCCATTTCATCTCGTATGATTTGCTCTACTTTTCTGAGCACCCGTCTGCCCAATGGCATATAGGTGTACATTCCAGCCGCCAGTTGGCGGATAAATCCTCCCCGCAGCATAAGCTGATGACTGATCACTTCGGCCTCTGCGGGTGCTTCACGCAAGGTTGTCAGTAATAATTGGCTTTGGCGCATGTGTAGCTACCTCCTTGTATGGACGATAAAATGTACGCAAAAAGACACATCCGTCAGGGACGAATGTGTCGTGGTACCACCCTTAATTTGACCGTAGCCATACACGGAACGGTCCTTCATCAGATAACGGCGTCTAGCCGGTAACGGTTTAACTTACAAACCGCTACAGCTCGCAAGGCAGGGAAACGTTCATTCGCGGCGAGAAACCTTTCAGCCCATGAGTTTCTTCTCTGTACAGCGGGTATTGAACCTTTGATCCTTGGTCTACACTATTCCTATATATTACAATTTTCACCACTTTACACGAAATGTAACTTCTAGTCAAGGAGATAATCGTCTATCTGAGATCAGCCAGGGACATGAACGATATTTAATTTTCAAGATAATTAAATTCCGTTGGTTACCCTATTGCATAATGAGTGGCCAGACTTTAGAACGGATACACCTGCGAAAACCCAGAACAAAGCGGACTCTACCAAAGAACCTCCCTTTAAAAGCAAATAAAGGAGGCACTGTGGCAGAAAAACAATTACGTATTTCACGCTGTCCATCAGACAACATGCTCCTTTTACCAATTATTACTTATGTATCTTTCTTTTTAAAATACACGCCCTTGAAAAACACAAAATTTTGCGAATGTGTGCCATACAGCTCCTGAAACCTAGAATGGAGTTTATTCATAGAAAGGGTCTCTGAAACCGTCCGATCCGTTTGCAGGGTCAAGTCGACACAGCTAATTCCAAATTGGCACACTTGCTCCATAGGATAACCTTGGGTGATTCCATAAATCATCCCGGCAATAAAAGCATCATCTGCGCCTGTGACATCAATGACCTCTTGAACGGGATGCATAGGAATTTGTCCATGAGTTCCATCCTGAGAGGCGTACAAAACTCGATCAGCACCACAGATAAAAATGACATTTTGAACCCCAAGTTTGTGAAAAATCCGGGTGGCATCCAACATATGCTGATCATCTGTAAGTTCTAGCCCCAAATAAGCTTCAGCCTCCACCGGTTTACATACCAGCCATTCCACCCCATGCAAATTCCGGGGAAGCTTTCTCATCTTGGAGGCCGATACCGAAGAAACGACAATCGGAACCCGATGTTTATGGCAGACATGTATGGTGGCTGCAATTACGTTCATAGAGAAATTAGTGTCCAGCAGAACGAGTCGGGACGAGGCGATTAAAGGAGTATTTTCATAAATTACTGAAGGACGAATCTGATCATAAATCTCCATTTCTGCTGTCGCTACAATCAGTTCACCACGCTCATTCAGCAAGGCAGTATAAACCCCAGTTGACGGCTCACCTTTGACTTGCAGAGGAACCACGTGCATGTAACGGCTGGACTGTTCAATAATAAATTCACCTTCCGCATCGTCCCCAACCGCAGTTAGCAGGCTGACCCGTTGGCTCAACCTCCCTAAATTTTCGGCTACATTTCGTGCTACCCCACCGCAAGATTGCAGCCTTGTACTGCTCGGATTGGAGGTATGAAGCTGAAATGTACCTTTAATCATGATTTTGCGATCCAGATTGGCCCCCCCGATACATAGTATTGGTTTGCTAGAGGGCCAAGGCTCGTCCTGTTCATTTTTGTGGATTTTTTTTAATTTCATGATTTGACTCCTTTCTCGAGTCTATTCGCTAGAATGATTTAAATTTGTACAGAAATAGGCACCCTATAAAATTAACACGTTCCAAATGTCAAATTCCCAAGAATAATGTCGAGTTCGTTAAAATATCCTAAAGTTACCCATGCAAAAAAATCACCCTATCGTAAAGTTTACCTTCCACTTTTACGATAGGGTGATTGGGTTGGAATTGCAGCATAGTTCTTCCTTACATTATGTTATTCAGGATTTTTGCAAATCCTCTATTTCAAAATAAATAGAGCTACTCCGTGAGGAGGTAAATCTGCGGACAGTTCTTGTGTTAAAACACCTAAATCCACATGGTTCCACAAATCTCTGGCATTTGCCTGTCCTTCAATACCAAGGTCTTTTAAGGATACACGCACCTTTGAAGCTTCATCTCCAGCATTAAACAAAGCTGCGTATACATGACCTTCCCCGTTATGTGAAGTCCAAACGATATGTTCATCCTTTCTGTACACCTGCCGCGCATTCAAACCGTTGCGATGAGCATTTAATACTTCTTCATTCGTTAGCAAGGAAAGAGTCCATGCTTCATTATCCCGCAGTTCTCCCCCGAACATCAATGGAGACCGGAAAATGCTCCACAAGGTCATCATCGTTAGCTGCTCATCCTTCGTAAAGCGTGTCCATCGGTCATGGCTGCCGGAATCCACCGAATCTACCGAACGAATACCCAGATGACCTAGTGGCAGCATGTCGCAATCCGGCCAGTGACCCGGACCTACATGTTCCGCCCACTTCTCGCAGCGCTCAAACATACCATACAGTAAAGGCCATACATCCCAGAAGTCATCAGTCATACGCCACATATTCGCGTTTGCGATTAAATCAGATGCATGCTCCAGCGGTGCAGGACCAGGTGATAGACTCAGCACCATCGGACGTCCGCATTGGGCGATAGCTCGCCTAATCAATTCAATTTCCGCCAAATGAATACCATAGAGACGTGATGCAGCTATGTCATCTACTTTGACAAGATCCACACCCCATTCCGCATACAGGTCAAACAACGAATTATAGTACTCCTGTGCGCCTTCCTTGGATGCATCTACCCCATACATATCTGTGTTCCAGGGACAAATAGAGTTGGGATGCGCAATTTGTCTCGCCGTGGCTGTGGTTCCCAAAATCGGGGTATCCTGGTGCACCGCCTGACGGGAGATGCCTCTCATCATATGTATGCCAAATTTCAATCCTAGACCGTGTACATATTCCGCAAGAGCTTGGAAGCCTCGTCCATCTGCTGCCGAAGGAAAACGATTCACCGCTGGAATAAGACGTGAAAATGAATCCATTTCCAATGGGACAAACGGGCGATACTGTGAAGATACTGCTCCTGATTCATACCACTGAATATCCACCACGACATATTCCCAACCATATTCCTTTAGGTGCTCCGCCATATATTGAGCATTTCCCCGTACTTCCTCTTCCCGTACTGCTGCACCGTAGCAATCCCAGCTATTCCACCCCATAGGTGGTGTATGCGCTGTCAAATGATGTTTCATTTCATTCATCCTTTCACCTAGTAAAACTCATCCTGCTACCAGAAATCCCCTCATTACTACGTTACTATTATAATGTAAACCCTTACTTTTGTCGCTCGTCATCTTTTCCATTTCCACTTTTTATACATTTAAGTTGACTAACTTAAAGAATGTGGTACATTTAAAATTGCTTGTTAAAAAACTTTGACTTGAATCAGAGGGTGATTTTACGTGTGTGAACATGCTTATCGAATTTTGTTGTTTTACAAATATGTCAACATAGAAGACCCTGCCACCTTTACGGCAGAGCATCTGGCTTACTGCAAGGAGCTGGGCGTCAAGGGAAGAATCTTGATTGCTGCAGAAGGAATCAACGGAACACTGTCTGGTACAGTAGAGCAAACGGAGCAATATATGCGTGATTTGCGCGCCAATCCGAAATTCCACGATATTGTTATTAAAATAGATGAGTCTGACGGTCATGCGTTCAAGAAAATATTTGTACGCCATCGTCAGGAGCTAGTTACGCTGCGTCATGAGGATGAACTGGACCCTAATGTAATTAGCGGTAAGCGGCTGTCACCAAAGGAGTTTTATGAACAGCTTCAAGATGAAGATGTAGTTGTTCTGGACGGACGTAATGATTATGAATATGACATCGGTCATTTCCGCGGGGCTATTCGCCCTGAAGTCGAATCGTTCCGTGAATTTCCACAATGGATTCGCGACAATATGACTCAGTTCAAAGACAAAAAAATCCTGACGTACTGCACCGGAGGTATCCGTTGCGAAAAGTTGTCCGGTCTTCTGATCAAAGAAGGGTTTAACGATGTAGGCCAGTTGGATGGCGGCATTGTGACTTACAGCAAGGACCCGGAAGTACAAGGACGTTTGTTTGACGGTAAATGCTACGTATTTGACGAACGAATCTCCATTCCGATCAATCATACGGATGAAGACGTCATTGTCGGCAAGTGCTTCCATTGTGAAACGCCAAGCGATCATTATATCAACTGCCCGGTGTGCAATCTCCAGCATATCGTATGTCCGGATTGCGAAGAACAGCATCAGCACTATTGCTCTGATGATTGCCGAACCAAAGCGGAAACCGTCGCTACTGCATAAATCGGCAGTATCATTGGTTCATTATAATAAAAGGGATGCCCACAGCCATGATAAACGGCTAATAGGGCATCCCTTTTATTGTTTTCACAATAAGTGTCGAAGGCTTCATAGTATATACCTATGACCTTGATTGTGTTTTCATCTTGGACGGGCTCGAAAGTAGCGCCTTATAATGGAAAATGTCATTACAGAAAGGATGGGTGGAATTCATGATACAAATCGTACTTTCAACTCTATTATCCGTTATCGTTCCGCTGTCCATTCCAGTGATCGCCGGATTTTTACTCGGAAAATTCATGAAGCTGGAAACGAAACCGCTCTCGACTTTGTATTTATATTTTTTAAGCCCCGCCATGATTCTGGACACGCTACTCAAAGCACAGCTTTCTTGGCATGATGTAGCGCAGACTGCCGCTTTTTCAATACTGAACCTGCTGCTGTTGTGGGGAATTGCACAATTAGCGGGGAAAATCTTTAGACTGAGCACTCCGGAAACGGCTGGACTTACCTTAATCTCCACGCTGACCAATAGTGCAAATTATGGCCTGCCCCTTATTTTACTTGCCTTTGGGCAGCTCGGTTTGGATAAAGCCTCCGTGTATGTCGTCATCCAGATGATTATGGTCAATACCATTGGCGTTTACTTTGCAGCCCGCTCTGAATTTTCTGTTCAAAGTGCTGTTAAGTCGGTGTTTTCACTTCCTGCGATCTATGCAGCTCTACTCGCCATGGGACTGCGGCTGCTGGACTGGCATCTTCCCTCTGGCATTCAGTCGGGCGTCTCGATGATTGCTGCCGCTTATTCTCCAGTCGTGCTGGCGATCCTTGGTACCCAGATGGCTTATGTAAAAATATTCAAACTGGAGTCGTCTATTAAAAAAGCCAGCTACGCCGGACTAACAATTCGCCTTTTGCTCTCTCCGCTTGCGGCTTGTCTTGCTATGCTGATACTGGGAATTTCAGGCCTTTTGTTCTCCGTTCTCTTCATTCTGGCCTCGATGCCGGTTGCTGTGAATGCTGTCATTTTAGCAGAAAAATTTAATGCATCGCCAAAACTGGTTTCCACCTGCATCCTTTGGAGCACGCTTGCCTCATTCCTGATATTGCCTATTCTGATTATGTTGGTAGCAGGTTAGCGAGAAAAAAAGACTCTCTACACCATAGAGAGCCATGCACGATCCTGTCTCCATTCTACTTGTACAGGCGTTTCAAAAAAAGCACTAAGTGTGTCACTACTCAGAATATCAGTCGTTTTACCTTTGGCAAATACCGTGCCCCGGCGGATTAAAATCGTATGCGTGTACATCGGTAGAATTTCTTCGATATGATGTGTAACATACAGTAAATTCGGCGAAGCCTGCGACTCCGATAACTGGCGAATGCTATCTAGCAATGCTTCCCGGGAGAAAAAGTCCAAACCATTACACGCCTCGTCCAAAATCAGTAGCTTGGGCGAGGCCATTAATGCGCGGGCGATAAGTACTTTTTGCTTTTCTCCCTGTGAGCATCCCTGATACAACCGATCCACGAGATGAGCACACCCTAGTTGCGTCATAAGCTGAACGGCCTGTTCATACTCTGTATCCGTCGTCTGGTCATAAAGTCCAATGGAGGCAAATTTGCCGCTAATGACAACATCCTGCGTACGCTGACTCCCATTAATTCTTTCCTGTAAAGAGGAACTGACCCAACCAATAGATTTGCGCAACTCCCTCAGATCCACATCTCCAAAGGTATGCCCCAATACACCGACACTACCTGTGGTTGGCCATATGTAACCGTTAATCATATTGAGCATCGTTGTTTTACCTGATCCATTCAAGCCGAGTACAGCCCAGTGCTCCCCCTCAGCTACCTGCCAATTGATTTGGTCCAGTATGGTACGGTTATCTCTCTTCCAGCTTACATTATTAAGTTCAATGACAGAATTCATGGCTGTACACCCTTTCTATTCGTCGTATCATCAGATGTTTATACGCATAGTAAAGATCATCGTTAGTACGGCTAGCTCCTCTTTTATGTAAGCATAGCACAGGGTCACAGGTTGTTCAATTTTAAATAACCCACTCCATTGTTCCTATAGGAGTGGGCTCAACATGTACTGCTCATGTAAATTCTCTTGCTCCATCTACTTTTTCTTACGCTCGCGAAAACGGCGTACCTTCATCAAATTACCACACATCTTATCGTCGCAAAATCGCTTTGACCGATTTCGGGTATCATCGTAAAATACCCATCGGCAATCGGTATTATCGCAAATACGAATTCTGGAGCCGCCGCTATTGACAAGTGCCTGGGCAAAATCGGCTACAACCTCTGCCAGCACTTTTTTCCAACCATTTGTCACGGGTTCCAGCACAATGCTGAAATGCTCATCCTGTTGCTTTAATAAGCGAGTGACCGGCCCCCCTTCCATCATCTTTCGGTTAATCATATCCACCAGATCAGTTGTCATTTGTCCGCCAGAAGTCAGGTGCTCAGCGAAGCTACGTAATTCCCGCCGGAGAATTTGCATTTCTTCGATATCTTCTGCACTGGCTGGGACCGAAGCGGTAAATTGCCACCGCATAAGAAATTCATTTTGCCATTCGGGCTTCAACAAACGATCTTCTGAACGTCCGCTCCCTCTCCAATCGTGCCATTCGCTGTTTACAAGATCAGTCCAAAGTGTATTCAAAAGAGTTCCTCCACCGTCTGTAACCACTAAAATCATTTTAACTGGTTGCAAATCTTAATTTGTCATGCTACATTGTTAATTGTAACGATTTATCCTATGTTTAGCTAGTTACATCCCTACAAAAGGAGTTGGGTTAGTTGAGCCGAGATCGAGTAAATATGCTGGTATTGCAAAGAGAAAATTCATGGGATAAGGAAGAATGGATTGTTCCTCTTGCCGCAGCACTTCACGGTGTGAATACACAGGAGGCCACTTGGACACCACCAGGTGGAGGAAACACGATTTGGCAAACGGTTCGTCACATTAATTATTACAATGAGCGTATTTTGAGACGTTTAACTAACCGCCCTATAAGTTCAACTGGAATAAGCAACGATGAGACATTCGGTCCGCCAGGGGATGCTGAAGACCATGAAGGATGGCAGGAGACGCTGAAAGAAGCGGAAGCTCTTGTAAACCAACTGCTTGTCGCCATTACTGCTCTGAATGATGCTGATCTGGATAAGCCTCACGGCTCCGACACTCTCGGTGCTGAATTATCGCGGTGGACGCTGCACGATGCATATCATAGCGGACAAATCGTACTTATACGCAAACAATTGGGGACTTGGCGAGTTTAAAATGTAATCCTAAATAAAAAGGATGAATTATGAAAAATTCATCCTTTTTTCTGTATTAGCTGCTGGCAATGAAGCAATCTACTGGTCAAGATATTTTTTGTTTTTTAGAATCTTTAATTACATTCTTATCTTTATTTTTACCTTTATTCTTGTCTTTATTTTTATCTTTATTTGTATCTTTGCTTGGGACGGTGACCTTCCTTTTTTCATTAGCCAGTCGCCAATAGCTTAACACTTTACGGTACATGGACTTATCTGTTAATTGGTTAAAAATATATGGGTCCGGCTTCGTATTCACCTCAATAATCCACGGGATAAAGCGATGATCCAGTCCAATGTCCACACCAATTTGCCGGAATTTCGGATATGTTTTTTGCAGTTGTTTGGCGATAGTAAGACCCAGTTCATTTAGTTTCTTAACCAGCTCCGCCTGCTTGCTTTGCGATAAATGGGATTTTAGTAACTGCTCCAAGGCCATCGGCTTACCACCACTATGATAGTTGGTCACGATTTTACGGGGATGACCAAGACGTCCAATAATTCCGGTAGACTCCCATAGCCCTTTTTCATTACGCTGCACCATGACCCGAATATCAAAATAACGCATTTGATGGCGTAGTAAATGGATTCCCTTTTGAATGAGATAACTTTTCTTCCCCGTATGTTTCGATAGGCTGATATATAGTGCATCCAAATGTTTGAATTCTTGGCGCGTTTCCTCATATTGATAGGCGAAACGCTGGCCGGCCTCCTGCTCTACTCTCATTACACCTTTACCAAAGGTACCTCGCTCGGGTTTTACATAGACCATACCGTACTTCTCCAGCATTGATTTCAAATTTGCTTTATTATATTTGCGAGTTTCAGGTACATACGGCTTGATGCTGCCATGCTGGAGCAACAATTGGGTTTTATGCCATTTGCTGCGCAATGCCTGCGCTTGTGAAGAATTCACTTGCCCCTCTCCTCTCTACTCTCAGGTAGAACGCTCCTGTTAAAAAAGATCAATCTATCGTATGCGCTAACTCCCCATTCGAAGCTTCATCAGCCCTGTCCTGCATAGAAATGGACGTTTGACCTTGCCCGGTCGAAAGCGCCTGTCCAAGCATACGATATGGAGAGACGCTGGGAGCGTATATTTGCACATATAGGGAGTGAATAACATGTCAGCGCAATCGGATGGGCCACGGAAGGGTTCCCTTACAATCGATGTTCTGATTCCAGCAATTGATAAAGATCTTGCCACACTACCGCTGGTGATTGACAGTCTGCGCCGTCACGTGCAGCACCGAATTGGAACTATTTATATCGTCTCACCGCAAAGCACCGGGATTCGCCGTCTGTGCGCAAACAAGAAATGTACATTTATTGACGAAAAAACGGTGCTGCCCATCACCAAAAAACATATTCATTACGGGACAACGCGCTGGGACCGCTCAGGCTGGCTGTATCAACAATTACTCAAAATGAATGGCGACAAAATCAGTAAAGCCTCTTTTTTTCTCGTCATTGACGCAGACACGATTTTGATTCGTCCACATACGTTCCGTAAAGACGGAAAAACGATTTTTTACTACCGTAGCTGGAGCCAGCCTGAGTATTTTCGCACCTACCACAAGCTGATGGGCGTTAAAGCACCCTCACCAAAATCCTTTGTCACTCACTATATGCTTTTTGAAAAAGCGCGGCTCACCCAGCTCAAGCAAGTTATCGAGGCCCGACATGGAAAACCTTGGTACAACGCGATTATCCAAAGTATAAACCGGACAAAACAGTTTGGGTTTTCCGAATATGAAACGTATGCCAACTATTTATACAGCAATAAGCCTTCTCAGATGATTTTGCGCAAGTCATTGAATAAAGCGCTTCATAGTCGGGCTTCTTCCCTGTCGCAAAAACAATTGGATGTCTTGGCCAAGAGCTATCGTTCCCTATCTTTTCATCAACGCAAGGTGTACCAGCTTGCTCCAAAAACAAAGATTGAATCATCGCTAAAATAGTTCTTAAAATCCTGCAAAATGATGCAATCCAAATGGATCTGCATTGAAGGAGGAAACGTCCGTGCGCATCGTATTGTTATGCGGTGGTGCTGGAAAACGGCTATGGCCACTATCCAACGAAATCCGGTCGAAGCTGTTTCTCCAGTTGTTGCCCGCCCCTGACGGGCGAAAGGAATCTATGCTCGGCCGGGTGTACCGTCAGCTTACATTAGCCGGGCTGGATTCCTCTGCCCTGCTTCTGGCTCATCGAAGCCAGGTAAATCTAGCCTTTCGCCATACAGAAGGTCGTCTGCCCGTTTTGGGCGAGCCTGCCAAACGGGGAACCTTCACCGCTGCTGCACTGGCGGCTGCTTATTTCCACACCAGAGGCATGGGGCTGGATGAAGTTCTCTGCATTGCTCCAGCGGACATGTTTGCAGGGGAGGATTTCTTCCATAGCATAGCAGCGCTCTCCGGCTTATTGCTTGAGAGCGGAGCCGATTTGGCTATGCTTGGGACAAGGCCCACTCATCCCTCCGACCAATACGGCTATGTCGTTCCGGGTCTGCAAATGATACGGGAAGGGAAACCTTCTTATGCGCAAGTTGCTCGCTTCACAGAAAAGCCGGATCATTCCGGGGCACAGCAGCTTATTCATCAGGGTGCGCTGTGGAACTGTGGTATTTACGCTTTTACATTACGGTATATGCTCTCCTGTATGGAGCGAAGTTATTTGCCGCTGAACGATAAAGCATTATGCGCAATGTATGATGGCCTCCCGGTTCGCAGTTTCGACGAGGAGATTGCAGAGCGTGCCGAACATGCCATCGTCCTGCCCTACGATGGCGAATGGCACGACATCGGCAACTGGCAGGCTCTAACAGAGCAGCTAAATAGCCAAGTGATCGGGCGTGGACAGATCAGTGGCCAAACTCATGGCACGTACATCGTCAATGAGTTGCCCTATCCACTTCATGTCATTGGTGTAGAAGATATTATTGCAGCTGCGAGCCCCGACGGCATTCTCATCGCTTCCAAGAGCCATGCTCACGCGATCAAGGACCAGCTAGGCAAACTTCAACTACATCCCAAGCATGGCGAAACCTCTTGGGGCAGTTACCGGGTGTTGGACGAATTTGATCATCGGAGTCTGAACGATATACTGGCCATACGGCTGACGGTACTGCCAGATCACCGCTTGAATGGCCGTATTCATGGCAGTGGACTTAAAGTGTGGACGATCGTGTCCGGCCGAGGAGAGGTCATGCTGAACGGAGAACGTTTTGCTGCGGCAAGCGGTTCTGTATTTAGCATTCCGGTCGATACGTATCACACGATCCGGGCCGATCTGGATACACCACTGGAGCTGATTGAGGTACGTCTGGGGAACAGCTTAGTGAACGCCTTCTATAATCCGAGACCTGACAACACATAGATATAATATCAGCACGCCACGGATTCTGAACGAAGGTCGCACATAAAAAATCGCTCCTGAGCAAGGTGCAAAAATCCTTGCTCCAGAAGCGATTTTATTTTGTGGTGCCATATTTTTTTGAGGTAACCGTTCTAACCTTGGCAGATAAATATACCTCGTTGCCTTTGACTATTCCGGCTTCTTTTAAAAAATGCTGGACGATCTCCAACTGATAGTGTATGCGTACTTTCTTGGGCAGGCTCCAACCCGTCTCCACGGTAACCGCGCGTGCACCTAAAATACGGGCTGCAGCAGTGCGGGAGGAACCTGGAAGCTCATGCAACCGAATGTTGAAATGTCGGTCGCTCACCTGGATGGAGCGATTCATTCGCTTAATAATCCGACGAACCGTAGGAACCACGGGATTGGCCTTATTGGAGATTAGCGTTTGACCAAGCACCTTGGCATCCTTTTGTGACAATCCGTTGGCCTCATGCAAGTCGAGATACCATTCAGGTTGATGCTTTTGTGTTAATTTAAATAGAGCAGCGGAAAGTGGTTGTGTTGCCAGCTGCTTTTTTTTGCGCGGAAAGGTTCGATTAAGATCAGGTATTCCTCTAATCCGTTTGCGGTAAGCCTCTTGATTTACAATCGGTACAATTATAAGCTTACCATGGCTAAATCGCAGTTTTTGCTGATTCAAAAGCTTTACCAATTTCTCAGCAGCTCGTATGCTTGCTATTTCTTTACCATGTATTCCCGCCACCACCATCACACACGGACCTTTCTGTCCCCCTGTAGCTATATAATAAGGAGTTGCCCAAGAGCCCTTTCCGAGCATATATCGTTTGACCTGCATCTCCTTCACCTCCGTATAGGCTGCCGTTGTCCTCTCTTCTGTTCTCGCCGACGGATGATTTCACGGTATAGTCTTAAGTAGTTACTGGTCATCTGCTTGTTGGTAAATCTTTGAGTCACATACAAACGCAGCTTCGCTGGTGACGGGTAGTTCTTTTGCTGTGCTTTTCGTGCCATTTGGCTAACCGATTTGCAAATCAACTGCGGAAAGCCCGATAGTACCTCGGGGACGGAGCCATTTTTTAATGCCAGCACCGGTGTTCCACAAGCCATGGCCTCAACCATAACGAGTCCGAATGGCTCTTCCCACAGTGTCGGAAACAACAGACATTCTGCATGTTTCAGCAACTTCTGTTTCTGATCGCCTCCAACTGCCCCCACATAGCGTATATTCGGATTGCGCTGAATTCGTTTCTGAATCTCTTTACGGAAAAATTCTGGAGCTTTGATAGGACCTGCAATAAGCAGTTTTTTTCCTGTTCGTTCTGCAACCTGAATGGCCTCCAATACACCTTTATCTCGTATGATTCTGCCCATGAACAGCAAGTAGCCACGCTTCTCACTGCTGAACTCGTATTCATGTGTGTTGATACCGTTATAGATATAAAAACCTTTGCCCCTGCCCATCAGCTGGCGCGCTCGTTTACTTACATATACTGGGTTTTTACCATGTCTCTTCACTGGAAGATGAACGGTGCATACTGATGGACAAGGCAGCTTCCTACGCCCTACAGAAGAACGAAAGGTATGATCATGAATGATATGTGTGTCGGAAGGCATATGCCGGAGTACATAGTGGGGGATCTGACTATGTTTCAACCCCTTGGGATAGGGAATCAATCGCGCACTGCTTCTGCTCCCACGGGCGGCAAAAAGAGATACATGATGTCCTCGTCTCACCAATTCCTCCGTTAATTCATACACGACCTTTTCCGTTCCGCCCTTGTTGGAGGGTACCGGCTGTGCATCGGGATAGTTGGAAATGACCTGAACAATGGTTAGACGTGGTTTTTTGAGTGCTTTATTCTGCTTTGAAGCCATACGAATTCCCCTTCCTGACCGGAAATACGGTGTGATCCTTACAATGTCAACGGGAATCAGAACATACTCCCGTACAGGTAATAAATTGTAGTATATAGGTATGTATATTTTGCGTGATTGCTTGTGCCAATCGACTGCAACTCGCTTTTTGTCATACGAGCCTATCTATAAGTAGAATCTATACATTTTGTCAAGCCAAAATTAAGGAGGAAATTCTCATCGTTTTCTAATAAATGAGGACAAAGCGTTGGGGTAACAGGTTTGTAACCATGAGTGGTAAATTCCGGACATTTTATTTGTGTTATTGTCATTTCAGGACATCAACACAATACGAATAACGGAGGAATTTATATATGAAACGTACTTCTAAAAAATTGTGGATGGGTATTTGCTTTACTATGACTTTGGCATTGAGCGCAGGGAGCTTCGTCGTTGGACCAGCCACCACTCATGCCGCTTCGGCAAGTAAAGCTGATCGGATTATTTCTAAAGGCTCCCAGTATATGGGCGTGCGTTATCAACATGGAGCCCCAGCTGGCAGTACAAGCTCTTTTGACTGCTCTTCATTCACTCAATATGTATTTGCACAAAATGGCATCAAGCTTCCGCGATCTTCCAGACAGCAATCAACTGTTGGCACTTTCGTACCGCGTAGCCAGTTGAAAAAAGGCGATTTGGTCTTTTTCTATGCGCCAATTCATCATGTAGCCATTTACATGGGGAACGGAAAAATTCTGCATACGTATGGTAAAGGCGGCGTAACGGTTACAGATCTAAATTCGGGATGGTGGAGTCGCAATTACACAACAGCACGTCGTGTCCTTTAGCATAATTTTAGATGATTTCCATCCACCGAATGCTTAACTTACAAGTAACAATAAAAAGGCTGTTCCGCGAGTAGATATTCTACTGGAGGGACAGCCTTTCCTGTTGTCTTTGGGGCAGCGTGACGATGACTACCGTTCCTTCTCCTTCTACGCTCTCCATACGTATCGTACCCTGATGGGCGTCTGTAATTGCCTTGGCAATTGGCAACCCCAGCCCGGTTCCTCCGGTTTTACGATGTCTGGAGCTATCTACCCGATAAAATCGTTCAAAGACCCGCTTGATCTCGCCCTCAGGTATTCCGATCCCATAATCCTTAACCTGGATATAAACATCCTTTTCATCTGTAGATAACCCTATTTCGATCTCATCCGAGCTGTATTTTAATGCATTATCCAGCAGGATGACTAGCAACTGCTTCATTTTTGTCAGGTTGGCATCCAGCC
This sequence comes from Paenibacillus sp. SER-28, assembly GCF_052906305.1. Taxonomy (NCBI): domain Bacteria; kingdom Bacillati; phylum Bacillota; class Bacilli; order Caryophanales; family Paenibacillaceae; genus Paenibacillus; species Paenibacillus sp. SER-28. The sequence goes on from NZ_JBRECM010000013.1 coordinate 105,953, forward strand.
AAATTTCGTTCTCTTCTGTTAAAATAGAAATTTGACGATCATGTAAAGGCTTGAGATGCGCTACTACCTGTTGACAACAACCGATCATTTCGATCCGCTCATACGGCTCAGGATCTTTCTGCTGTGAGGAGGCAAGAGTCAGCAACTGCTGTGTCATCGTACGCATTCGCTGAGTTTCTTCATAGATCGATTCAATGGATTCCTTACGAATCTCCTCGTCACGCGTGCCCCACCGCCGCAGCATGTTGGCATAACCCTCAATAATCATAAGTGTGGTGTTCAGCTCATGTGAGGCATCTGAAACAAACTGCTGCTGACTCTGAAAGCTTTCTTCTAATCTCTCCATCATTCGGTTAAAAGTAGCGGTCATTTGGGACAATTCATCTTGATTGTGACCACCAACGGGGATTTTTTTGAATTTCAAGCTTCTTTCAATTTCCTGCATCGTTTGAATACTACTTGAAATCGGCAGCAATATCGCATTCGCCAAAATCGTGCTCCCTACCAAACTTAGCAACATAGCCCCTACAGTGGATGTGATGAGGATCGTATTTAAAATATCGAGATTGGTTTCGAGTGCATCCCATTTTTCTACAATCTCCAGGGTCCCCTTCTGATTACCCTCTGGAGAAAGCACAGGGAGATGGATTACCAGAATTTTATGACCCTGTACATCTGTCAGTTGAGAACTTTGTGAAGTGTTAAAACGTATACCGCCCAGCTTAAATCGGGACTGGCGACTTACTTCATACAGAAGTCGGGATTGCTGATCAAACACTCTCAGAGTGGTGTCTCCAGAAAGCTCATCTTTTAGTTTGGAGCCCCATGCATTCTTTAGAATCATCGTGGGTCCTGTTTCGGCAATGATTTCAGTCCATTTATTTTGCAGCACTTCTCTTTCGTTTCGCGTAGCGATTTTGACGAACAATAGGTGAACTGTAACATCCACAAACAGGAGTATCGACATCACTAAAATAGAACTGAGCAGGGTGATTTTGGTCCGAAGCTTCACTAGTCTTCCTCCCGGATGCAGTACCCAACGCCGCGCACGGTTTTTATCAATTTCTTTTTGTATCCATGATCAATTTTTTTGCGAACATACCGGATATACACATCTACGACATTCGTATCACCGACAAAATCAAACCCCCACACGTCCTGAATCATTTGATCCCGCTGCAATACCTGATTTTTGTGCTCCATCAGATAGAGAAGCAGATCATATTCTTTTGGCGTCAGTTCGATTCGATTGCCCTCCCGCACCACTAACCGTGTCTTGCGTTCCAACACCAAGCTGTCCACTTGGAGCCTAGACGGCGGCTTATCCTCTTCCTGTAAAGTGGTAGCTGTTGGCTCCATTTGATGCCTCATACTGGCCCGCATCCGCGCTAATAACTCCTCGATCTCAAAAGGCTTCGTAATGTAATCATTGGCACCTTCATCCAGACCTGAAACCTTATCAGGAGTCGTGTTACGTGCAGTGACCATAATTACTGGTGTATGATTGTCCACTTGTCGAATCTGCTTTAGCACCTCGACTCCGTTCATCTCCGGTAGCATTACATCCAGAATGATGATATCCCATTTACCAGCTAGAGCTTTTTCCAATCCTTCTCTGCCCGTCTGTGCGATTTCAACTGCATATCCTTCATGGGATAACTCCAACTGAAGCAATCTGGATATCTTCTCTTCATCATCAATAACCAGCACCGACTTTTCCATTGCAAAACCACCTATTTTCTATAGAAAAAACAAATGAGTAATGGAAATGACATTCATTTTTTATTTGATTTTAAGCTTTTATCCGTGTAGTCGCTCTATAATATAACTTTGTTATTCAATTTTTTGATGTTAAGGAGTAATTTATTCATGTTAATTAATGTAGACTATGCTTTATTTCACTCTATCAATGAACTGGCTAATTCCCTCGCCTTTTTGAATGGAACCATGCTTTTCTTGGCGCAATATGCACCGTATTTATTCGGAGTGGCTTTGCTGATTTACTGGTTCACTTTTAAAATGCCGCATCGGATGATGGCTTTAGAAGCCGTCATAACGGTTTGTATCGGCTTTGTAATTAGTTGGGGCCTTGGACATTTGTTTTACAGAGATCGGCCTTTTGTCGGACATTCAGTCATTCAGCTTATTCATCATGATCCTAATGCTTCATTCCCGAGTAACCATGCCCTTGGATCGTTTGCTCTGGCTGCAATTTTATGGCTTCATCATCAAAAATTTCGTGTCCTCTGGGTTATCTTGGCTGTACTCATCGCAGTATCCCGCGTGTGGACCGGAGTGCATTATCCCTCGGATATTTTGGCAGGTGCGCTTATTGGTGCAGTTTGTGCCGTCGGCGTTCATCAATTCATTCGAAGCCGGAAGCTTCCTGGCATCTTCATGCAGGCGGCTATTATATTTTATGAAAAATGGGAACAGAAGCTGGGGCTCAAGCCTGGTGAACAGGCGAGAACTAAGATGACTGAGCACACTTCCTCTGTCCAAATGAAAAGCAGACGCTAAAGCGTCTGCTTTTTTTATAAGCTTTATTATTTATGCTACCCGTTATGCTGTCGATTTGGAGCGAAGTGGCAGCATTCGTCGTTCTTCGTACCGCTGATAAAACCAAATACAAGCCGCCATCCAGCAGCCACTCATAAAATAGCCACCCACAACGTCGCTCGGATAATGTACGCCCAAATAAATGCGGCTCGTCCCGATTGCTACAATCAGCAGGCTGCTGAGTACAATAAGAAGGATACGCCCCAGCCTAGAAGGAACATGCTTCCACACTAAAAATGTCAGCGCCGCATACATGCTGAAAGCTGTCATGGAATGTCCGCTTGGAAAGCTGTATCCATTCTCTTCAATAATACGGTTAATCTCCGGTCTCGCACGCTGAAAAAGCAATTTTAGTATCGTATTCAGCATTACCGATCCCAATACACCAGCCGCCAAAAAAAGCAGTTCTCTGCGATGTCCCAATACTCTATAGAGCACGAACATGGCAATTAAAATGATGATCGCAACTGGAATCCCACTGCCGAGCATGGTAAAAAATTTCATTAGATGGGTCATGGCGGGCGACTCTAGTTGTCCAATAGCCGAAATAATTTCCTGGTCAAAATGCCGAACTTGATGGTCACTCACCCATAATGCGACTAAGCCAAAACCGAATGCACATACTATACATGTGAGCAGAGCCAAGGAAATGGGCAGCTTTGTTGATGTTTTCTTCATTTTCTATAGTTCCTCCATAATATTCATTGCGTGATAAAACAAAGTTCAGCATTACATATAGGTCTTACTTTGCCCACTTTTCTCTTATCATTTCATTAAAAGAATTAGGTGCGTCACTTTATAATATAAGGATTTCATATTGACTACAAAATCGCAAGCGGAATGTAGCGAAAAAAGCAGCATCAAAAAAGGACGCCATTCAAGCCTTATAAACGGCTCGAATGACATCCTAAGATTACACGTGACAACTACAAGCGCAATTCCCAAGTTAAACAAACATGATCTTCTAATTAGGTTGGTGTGACTTCTCCAATTTTAACCTTACTCTCTGCTTCCTCTATTGGATAGCGTCTGCGGAACCATAGCGACTGAAGCAGCAAAAAGGTGCCGCTTACCGTCCAATATAATGGCATGGCAGAAGGGGCATTAAAGGAAAAGATCGCCATCATAATCGGTGAAAGATAGCCCATGATCGCAAATTGCTTGCGCTGGTCAGGCGTCATCTGAAACTGAGAAAGCTTGGCCTGTGCCAAGTATACAATTGCGACGACGATTGCCAAAATCCAGTCCGGCTGTCCGAGCCGGAACCATAGGAAGGAGTGAGACGCCAACTCCGGGGTTAAGCGGATTGCAGTGTACATACCGCTCAAGATCGGGAGCTGAATGAGAATAGGCAGACAACCGATATTAAGCGGATTGAATTGGTGCTCTTTGTAAAGCGACATCATTTCCTGCTGCATACTCTGCTGGCTGGTGGCATCTTTCTTGTTTTCATACTTCTTCTTAATTCGGTCCAAGTCGGGCTGCATGGCGCTCATCTTACGCTTCATCCCCTGCTGGGCACGCGTTTGACGCATCATAAGCGGGAGTAAGGCCAGACGGACAATGAATGTCAACGTCATAATCGCAAGCCCAAAGCTTCCACCAAACCATTGCGCCAATTGCTGAATAAGCCAAGAAAGCGGGAACACCACGTAATGATTAAAAAATCCCGGTGTCTGTGCATTTATCTCCGCAGCATTCGCACCACAACCAGACAGCAGCATGACCACCGCCAACACTACCATTAATCCAAATATCCGTTCTTTTTTACCCCAAAAGGTGAATCCCTTGAATCGTTTCATATGTTCCTCCTCGTTGATTGGCTGTGCCATCGTTCAACGAGGGAGAACAATCGGATGCATCTTCATCCGGCGCTTCCTTACGTCGGATATGTCGGGCCAGCCGGACAGGCATGTCCTGTCCACGGGCAGACATCGGCATCTGTGGAGAAGCATGAGATCTTACGGGCCCGCCTTCGACCCAGCATTCGGGTACATTGCCGTGCAAATGAGCGAGATACGTATAAGTCACTGTGCACAGTAAGCCGATTGTAAATAAATAAGGGAGTAGGTCCTGAAGCTCAAACAAGGGATTCACCTCCTTCGGTTTGTTGCCACAATTATAGCACGAAAACCGGACAAGCGACTAATCTTTAATTAGAGATACAGGTTCGACACAAGCAACTGAATTTAAGTATTTATGCTCAAAACAACCAAAATGCAAATACAACATGAAACTTTTGGTTTTTTTTACAGTCTAATCAAAGGTGACTTTCTGAAATCCTTACTCCCCTATTAACCATTAAAGGAGCCAGCGCGTATGAGAAAAACGATACATAGCACATTGTTTACAGGATTGGCGGTAGCCAGCATTGGGCTGCCCTTGATCAGCGGTGGATTCGCTGAAAAGGCAAGTGCAGAGCCGTCTGCGGTCTCCATGAGTAACGGCGCTTATAGCACCTCAATCCAAGCACCTGTGATCAAACCTTCCTGGTCTTTTCCCGTTATCCCAATCGATAGAAACCGATATCCAGATCAGGCGGTAACAATAGCGGAAAACGGTAAGGTATTCGCGGTTGACTCGAACCATAGACTGGTTGCCCTTGAGGCCAGTTCGGGTCGGAAATTGTGGCAATATGGTGATCAGCTTACCCCTGTTTTAACGTACAACAAAGGTATCATCTACGGAATGACACGAAGCGGTTCTATCTATGCCGTTACAGAAGCTGGCAAGAAAGTGTGGTCCACTCCGCTGGGATTTACTGAAGCATATCGTATTCAGCGCATTGGTCCGACTATATATATTATGCAATCGGTGCAAACGGCTGCCATTGATGCTGTCAGTGGCAAGGTGAAGTGGAAAATCAGTGAGGATAAGAACTCATACAGTGGTTTGGGCGAAATAATGGAAACTGACGGTGTGCTTATCCGCAACTATAATGTACAAGGCAGCCTGACCTTTGAACAGATTAATGCCTATGACGCTAAAACCGGCAAAAAGCTTTGGGACAGCTTTAGAACTTCCTTTCCACTGGCGGTTAAAGACGGAATCGTATACTCTGTAGCCAACACGTTTATGATTGATGATGACCCGGTAAACCATAAAGTTACGATCGCACAGTACGACCTCAAGACAGGTAAATCCAAAGGAGATCGTCAGTACCGCTGGACCGAGCCTGAAAATAAAGACGGTGTCTACCGATCTGGAGGTGTATATGGTTCTGCTTTTTTGTACGGCAAAGATCTTTATGTCTTTCAGGGAGAGACACTAGCTTCCTATGATTTTTGGAACTACAAGCCAGACAGCAAACCTGCTCGCAAGTGGGCGCAAAATGGCTATGATCAACTTGTTCCTTTATTGTCTATTCATGAAGGTCGCATGTTCTACCAAGATTTTAGTACATCCAGACTGACTGCTATGAAGCTGTCCTCAGGTCAATTCATTCATTACGACGGCGATAATCCGACCGTTCAAGCTGACGTATTCGGTAAAGAAGTCTACGTCGGGCAATCAGATGGCGTATTTCATGGCTATGATTTGATGAGCTTAAAGCCCGTGTTTGCTGTCAACACAGGCTCACGCTCCTTCGGTCCAACGCTCAAATCCGGTGGAATGATATTTATTCAAAGCGGAAACCGTCTGCTTGGCGTCAAGCTCCCTGCTTCTTTAAAATAAGGCCAAAGATTTCAAGCAGCACATTCTCGCTGGAACAGCAAAAGGTTAACGGATAGCAAGCATACGATTCAATGCTAGTACAGCATCCTGTCTGATCTGAGCATCCACACGAATCACACCCACAGGCTCACCCCGATCAAACTGCTCCATTGCCCACAGCAAATGGGGAAGATCGATCCGGTTCATGGTCAGACAGGGACACATATCGGGATTGAGCGATTCAATCTGCTGTTCAGGGTACTGCTGCTTGATTCGTTGCACGAGATTCATTTCTGTGCCAACAGCCCATTGGGTTCCCGGCTCTGCCGCGCGAATGGTATCGATGATGAATTTTGTGGAGCCCGCGCAATCTGCGAGCTGTACGACCTCATAAGAGCATTCGGGGTGAACGATGACCCCGATGTTCTTATCACGCTCGCGGACATTGCGAATATGATCTACTGTAAACTTTTCATGAACAGAGCAATGTCCTTTCCATAAAATAATTTTTACAGTTGCCGGGTCCTGTTCAGTCTCAAGCTGATCGGTCACTGGATTCCACACGGCCATTTCATTTAACGGAATTCCAAGATCGTAAGCTGTATTGCGACCTAAATGCTGATCCGGCAAAAACAAAATACGTTCCTTTTGCTTCAGCGCCCACTCCAGCACTTGCTTAGCATTCGAAGAAGTCACGGTAGCCCCGCCATGCCGTCCTACAAAGGCTTTGATCTCTGCTGTGGAATTTACATACGTTAACGGAATGATCGTATCTCCTACCAACTCCTGTAAATGCTTCCATGCTCGTTCTGTCTGCTCCACATTCGCCATATCTGCCATCGAGCAGCCTGCACGCATATCCGGCAGGACAACAGTCTGTCGATCAGTAGTCAGCATATCCGCTGTCTCCGCCATAAAATGTACCCCACAAAATACAATAAACTCCGCTTCCTGATTTTGTGCAGCCAATTGAGCAAGCTGTAGAGAGTCTCCTGTTATATCAGCAAATTGAATAACCTCGTCCTTCTGATAGTGATGGCCCGGTATGAGCAGCTTGGGTCCCCATTTTTGTTTCAGCTCGGCCACTCGGTGCTCCATGTCAGCAACCGTCAGTGTCTTATAATGCTCTGGCATAAGCCCTCGATTTCCTTGTAAAACGTCAAGCATAGACATTAGAATCCCTCCATATCGATGCGGCTGATCGTTCCCGCTCTCACGAACAGATAACCGCTCTGTGTACATACATGTTTACAAGTGTCTTGACACTTATATTTACACATGCCTACAATAATCTCAAGAGTTTTTGAATGGAATTATTTTAAGCAGGGAGGATTTGGTGTGATTTATCTGGACTATGCCGCTTCCACACCTATGTGTGGCGAAGCTTTAAATATGTATAACGTATTAAATAAGGAAATGTTCGGAAATGCCAGCAGTCTTCATGATGCGGGCGGTCAAGCAGCCTATACGCTAGATTACAGCAGGCAACGAATAGCAAATATGATTGGCGGGCAAAAGGAAGGCATCTATTTTACAACAGGGGGAACAGAATCCAATATGTTGGTTGTGCAATCGATCCTGAACGGGTTGCCGCAGCATAAAAAGCATTGGATCATGAGCGCTTTGGAACACCACTCGATGTACAACCTTGCTACTTTGCTGGAACGTCAGGGCTATGAACTGACCATTGTGCAACCGGATCGGGAAGGACGGATGACTCGCGAAACTCTTTTACCTCACCTGAGAGAAGACACCGGACTTGTCTCCGTACAACACGCTAATTCGGAAACGGGACTGGTTCAGGACCTTGCTGCCTTATCTCCCCTGCTACGCGAACGGGGTATTTTGCTGCACAGTGATGCGGTACAGACATTTGGGAATATTCGCGTAGATGTAGAATCCATGGGAGTAGATGCACTCTCTGTATCAAGCCATAAAGTGTATGGCCCCAAAGGTGTCGGTGCTGCATATCTCAAACCCGGAACCCCGTGGCGTCCCTTGTACCCTGATACACTACATGAAAACGGCTTTCGTCCTGGAACGGTTAATGTTCCCGGGATTGCAGCCTTTGTCGCGGCAGCAGAAATGATGTCCGAACAGATGGAGTCGCATCAGGAGCGATATACTACCCTGAGAAGACACTTTATTACGAAAATTCAGGAAAGATCCATTCCGTTACGTTGGGCCGTACAGGAAAGCGAGAATAAAGCAGTGCTTCATCATATCGTAGGATGTTTTTTTCACGGTTACGAGGGACAATATGTTATGCTGGAATGTAATCGCAGAGGTGTCTGTATATCAACTGGAAGCGCATGTGCTGCCGGACACCACGATCCTTCGCCTGCTTTACAGGCGCTTGGAGCATCCGGCCGTGAAGCGTTACAATTTATCCGTGTTTCTTTCGGAAGAACGACCACCATCGAGGAATTGAATGTATTGGTAGATATTTTGACAGACCTGACGCATCGAAAAGAAAGGAGCTTATCCCGTTGACTGAATCTTTAAAACGGTCAGGTACGGATCGCCGCGAACAGCTACTATTGTGGCTCAAGAGCGAATCACCGCTGACCGGGAGCGAACTGGCGCGCAGATCCTCCGTCTCCCGACAAGTAATTGTACAGGATATTTCCCTGTTAAAAGCAAGCCAAGAACCTATCCTTGCAACAAGTCAAGGATACATTTATATGGAGCCTGCGAGTCAGGCAACTCCCTTAGCTTCACGTATTATTGTGTGTAAACATCGACCTGAACAGACAGAAGAGGAACTAAAGCTGATTGTGGACTACGGTGTAAGTGTGCAGGATGTTATTGTTGAGCATCCGGTATACGGGGATCTGACTGCTCCGATACGGGTTGGAACTCGCAAGGAAGTGGACGATTTTATCCGTAAAATCAGCTCCACCCAGGCCACTTATTTGTCCCAGCTGACCGGAGGCATCCACCTGCATACCTTGAATGCCTCGGACGAAGATAAAATTAATGATGCCTGCGCTGCATTGGAGCAAGCGGGCTTCCTAATGACGGACTAACTTAGTGCGCTTAGCGGAGCAAAGAAAATCCTGTCCAGTATGTGGAGTGCAACTGTGCTCCACATGGACGGTATTGTAGGCAGCGAGAAATAAAAAATCCCGGCCCCCTCATATAAGGGAATCGGGAATGAACTATGTGAGCTTAATTTCAAGCAGCTCATATTTAATTACAGCCATGGGTGCATCCACATGAATGATACTGCCCACTTCTTTTCCCAAAAGTGCCTTGCCTAAAGGACTTTCATAGGAAATTTTGTTATCAAGAACATCCGCCTCAGCAGGACTTACAATTTTGTATTCCATCTTCTCTGAAAATTCGATGTCATTCAGAATGACAGTCGATCCGATACTAACGGTTCTAAGATCTAAATTACTCTCATCCACGACCCGGGCTTTGGTCAGCATCTTCTCCAATATGAGAATGCGGGTTTCCATAAACGCTTGGTCGTCCTTGGCTGAGTGATACTCACTATTTTCTTTCAAATCGCCGTAGCTGATAGCCAACTTAAGGCGTTCGGCTAGCTCCTTGCGTTTTACGGTCTTCAGTTCCTTAAGCTCATCCTCCAGCTTGGCCAATCCCTCTTTAGTTAACAATACTTCTTCATTCGACATATTTTATCTACAACTCCTATTTCAGCATTTTGCTTAATTCCAATTCAACGCTCAAAAATACAATAAACGAACTAAACCGTTTCAGTCTAAACATTGCTGATTGAAAACGCTCCTGGGATTTATGCAAATGCTCATTTGGCTTGCTTTATTGTAGTTTACTCTAAATCGGACCAACATGCGAAATAAATTACTGGATAACAGTAGCCAACTGCCTTCAGCCAGGATGATTCTTATAGTAACCAATGCTCTCTTATTCGCATATCGTATGATCATAACGTATATTGATGAGCACATGGAGTGCCGCTGTCCTTGTCTCTAATTTTGTGAAAACCAGGCAGGAGCAGTATATGGCGGGAGGAAGATTCAATGGCTTCCTTAGGAAAGAATGGTAATGGGAACGGGAATCGTAAATCCAAATCCCCCCTCAACGGTCAAAAGAAAAATGGATTAAACAGTAATTCGGCTATCTTTTCTGCGCTTCAAGGAAAAAATGTGGAGGTCCTCGTGGCAGCCCTCCTACTAACAGGAAAACTAAACGTCGATTCCGTGACTTTATACAGACAAGCAACATTGTTTTTAGGACTCACAGGAAAATACAAAACACTAGCATCCACTCCATCCAATGTCGATAATATGGTGAAATTTTTAAATGATAACGGGAATATGACACTGGACCAGGTGATACAAGCCTTTTCACAGAAAATAAATAATTAACAAGTGGCGAAAGGAGACTTATGCGGTGAGTGAGTTTGATGGAGAATATTTTGCAGAGGTTGTCATTATTGTGATTCTAGTTGCCATGTTCTTCTATGGCTCCTCAGATATAGAGGGACTTTCCGCTTCGCCAACCCAATCCTAAAATGATAATTCCCGCTTCGAAAAAAAATAAAAAAAGCATCTATAGACTCTCACGAGGTCAATAGATGCTCTTACTTTTTAACGGCGCATCATTTCTACTTAATGGCCCTTTACTTCTACACTTATCGTTTGACTAGAAACTTTTCCTGAAGCATTGACTAACTCGGCCCGATACTCATATGTACCCGGCTTTTGATTTTGGATGTTGGTGACTGCACTTTGGGCCTGCGGGCTTTGACTTGGAAAATCCTGGGCATCGATCAGTTCTCCATTTTCATATAAGTTGTATTTTGTCGCATTCGTGCCCCACCACATGTTCATTGTAAGGGTGTAGGTGCCGTCACCGTCCCAATTGTCATGAGACAGCACTGGAATGCCAGGGGAAGCATCGGTCACTTCGACAGTTAACGGATCGCTGGTCGTTTTACCAGAAGCGTTGATCAGTTCTGCAGTATACGTGTAGATACCATTGGTCTTGCCTGTAACAGGAATGACTGCATGCTGTGCTCCAGGGGAAGCGGCTTGCAACGATTGGGTGCCAATCAGCTTGTCGTTTTCGTACAACTTGAGTTCATCACCATTCGTACCCCACCACAGATTCATGGTGATGTTGTAGTTGCCATCCTTCAGCCCGGTGTCCTGCCCGTTATCATGCGACAGCACAGGTTTACCCGGCACTTCACCTACAGCAGTCTTTTCGACTCTAACGGTTACAGGATTGGATACGACCGTTTTACCGTCCAAGGTGACGCTGGCTGTAATCTCCGCGCTCCCCTCTTTTAGGGCCTTAAGTTCTCCATACGTATCCAGCGAAACGGATTCATGACTGCTGATATACTGAACAGAAGCGCGGCTTAAATCAGCTTCGCTGCCATCTGTCAGCGTACCCTTGAGATGTGTCGCTGCCGTATCCCCAATGTTGAGGGTCGTTTGATCCATTGAAAGCTCTACTTCCTGCAAAGCCGCGCCTGTCTGAGCTGAAAAATCATCCAGTCCACGCGGTTTTAACTGATAATTCCCTTTGAAAATCGCCGAAATTCCCTTTAGCTTCACTTGCTGTCCTTCTTGATATGGAAAAGATGACCGAGTTAAGCCTGTACGTGCATCGACGCGCACATGGTGACTTACTTCACCAGATACTGCATCAAATTCAAACGAACCTACGGGAGTGGCGTCTATCACATTACGAATCATTGCCGTAGGAAGCTCAACCAACTGTCCTTGGTTCGCATCACTGAGTTCGGTGACTTGTACAGCTTCCGGAAGTTGTCCTTCTCCCGTTTTTTCAATTGCCACTGGATCGGTTAACTCTAGCTCACTATTATACAGTGCCAAGCTTGCTGTAAGCTTTACTCGATCCCCTTGGTGAAAGCCGCTTTGGTTCTGATATACATAAATACCGCCACTTTCATCCTGCATGTAAAAGGCTTGACCACCGAATGCACCTGGTTCTGTCGTCACAACACCCTCTAAGGTCACGACTTTGCCAGCCGGGAGACTCCGTGCTTCTGCGACACTGATACGAGTTGGAACCGTATTGCCTTCCTCAGGCAACGGCTGGGCCGGGACATCAGCCAGCATGACGGATTGGGTCAGCAGATTGCTGCCGTTTTGCCTCAGTCTAAGATTAGCTGAACCACTGGTTCCCGGCTTAATCCGCACCGTCAAGTCCTTATAGGCATGACCTTTGCCGTTGGACTCCAGGCTAAATGTTCCGCTATAGCCGTAAGAGGTTGGCCAGCTTCCATCCGGATTTTGAATTTGGGCTACTTGATTGCCGCCTGCAACATAAATACCTGTGCTGAATCCGCTAATCGTGCTGTTAGGAGCCAGCTGGTCGGCAGTAACCCGAATTTGAAAAGGCTGTGCATTGGGCAGCTGCTCTTGACGAACGATGCTGTACACGGGTTGCGCACTGGCTGTAGATCCGCCATAGGACCCTGCTTTGAATGTTCGCTGATCCCACCATTTGTAGCCGGCTGCGGGAGCGGACCAAGGCTCGGCTTGTGGTTCCGTGGAAGTCTGTGGCTCTTCAAAAGGCAGTAATGCCGTCGGCTGGTCCAGCTGTAAGCTTTTCACTTCCGTCAGGCTGGTATACTCCTCCTTCTTGGACAACCAGTCTACGATATTGACCAGTAACACAGCGTCATCCTGCTCCTTAAAGCCGTCATACGTTGTCTTCTTGGTTCCTGTCTCTTCGCGCAAATATTTTGGCGTTGCATCTTCGACAGGAGACGAGTCCCCAATGAAAGCAGCTTTGCCTAGCCCTACTTTCGATACAGCTGCATAAGGTCCTTCCGGAATGCCGCCTCCGTTATAAACGCCCTGATCTACCGCGTTGCCCCAAGCCTGATTGGTTTTAGGAAGATATACGATTCCCTTGGCTTTCGCTGGGTCGATAATTGCGAGTGTTGATCCTGCATGCATTGCGACATTGCTCACTCCAGCTGTAATGTTGAACGCCTGCGCTGGCTCAACAATCTGATTGGCCGTGATATCGCCTAATGCATTGTAGCGAAAGCGCACACCAAACTGGCTGCCCAGCCAATCTGAGCTGACTACGCCCTGCATTGCTGCCGAGCTTTTTTCTTCCGCACTCATTCCCTTCGCAGGGTCTTCCCATGCACCACGACGATAGCCATTAATGCTCTCCGATCCGTCCCAGCGATTCTTGTTGCGGTCCGCGTTATAATGATCTCCAATGAAAAAAATACTATTGCCTGCTTTTACATACTGCTCCATTGCAGCCTGTTCGCTCTGTTTAAAAGGAATATTCGGCTCTGCCGTAACAAATACATCATAATTCTTTAGATCATTGTAAGTAATAGGCGTAGATTGGCGAAGCTCGTGTACATCATAGCCATTACTCGCGAGGGCTTGGCCGAAGTCTGAAAATCCACCATCAATCACCCAATCTGCTGCGCCAGCTGTCTGTCCATGTGTATTATCAAACAGCACTTTTTTACCAGCGTTCTCATTGACCACTTTCGCTGCAATGAAGGGGGCTGGGTCCGCCGGACCTTCTGCCCGTGCCGGTTGCATGCTGCCCGCAACACCAGCGTACAACGATAAAGTGAAAACCATAGCAGTTGCGTATTTGAAGCTACGGGATGTAAAACGACGAAAGATTCCCATTCTTTCCCTCCTGTTTGTTGGTTTAAAGCCCCTCTGGGGGGGGGCATCAGATACAAATTTTAGCATTCATTTATGTTCGAATATGCATTGTTTTGTAAATCTTTAGGAATAATGAATAGGAAGGAAATTCCAATAAAAAAGATACACCGTATGCAGCAATGTGAGTACCGCAAATAGGATTTTCCCGGCAGCCCGGGTTCTTCTTTCCCCTGTAATCAGCTTTGCGCCATTCACGATTAATACCCACACGGCAATGAGTGCTGAAATGAGTGGCAGCGTGCAAATTCCCCAGATATACCACGCGGAATAGCCATACACGATCTGATTGTTACCATAGATGACCTGCACCCCGAGAAAAATCGTATTTAGTGACGCAATGAATGCAAGGTTGGACGAAATGTGATTATTCGTTTTACGGATATCTCTGATCACATATCTTACGATCCAAATCAGCAAGGTCGTGATGAAAAATAAGGAGGCGGCAGCGTAGCTGACAAGCAGAGTCCAGGTACGGTGCCAAAGTGTCGTCTGCTTCATGGTCTTACTATCCGGGGCAACCATCATCCACGTACCGTTTTCCTGATACAGCAAAATTTTAAGCTGGCCCCCCTTTTCCACAAACAATCCATCGCCTGCTGCTTGAAAAACTTTGTCTGTTGCTTCATTCTCATTTGGGTATTTTCCTTTAACAATTAACGTATGATCATCTTGAATTCGCACGGTGTATGTAATGTTTCCCAGTATCCGAATCCATTTTCCCCACCCATGAACAGGATTAGAATCCACCTGATATACGCCCTCAATCTCTGGCGAAAGCTTCACTTGGGTGGAAGAACGAGCTAGTGACTGCGAAACGGCCTTCGGCTCTGAGGGCAGCATTCGGGCTATCGCATGGATGACTTTTCCATGAAGCAGGGTGTCCGTGTCAGCTGAATTAATGATCACAAAAATACCGATCTTTTGCGACTGAATCAGTACCATTTCGGAAATAAAATCATCAATTTCCCCGGTAGCCCACAGCATAGGTGTTCCCGTCTCCAATTGACCTCGGAAAAATCCGTAGCCCACGCCATCCAGGCGTGCATCGACTGCAAATTGCTGCGCATGCATCACATTTACCGTATGTGGCTGGAGCACCACTTTACCCTCATACTTGCCCTGATTTAAATGAGTGATCAGGTAATGGGAAAACTCGTTGGGTGTGACGTTCAACGCTCCTGCTCCCGGCAGATTGATATATGACAAAGGCTGTTTCAAATACGCTCCATCCTTCCACTGATACGATTGGGCCAGTGCCGGATGATTTAACGGCAATTCCAGCGTCGCGCTGGGCATATTCATCGGCTGGAATAGATGTGTACGGAGGTAATCGTTCAGTCTCTGACCGCTTACTTGCTCCACGATATTACCGATCAGACCGTAGGCGACATTGCTGTAATCATACTGAATTCCAGGTTTGCGGATGGGAGGCTGATTTTGAAAATACGTGCTGAGATACTGCTCTGTGGGCAAAACGCCTGCCCGAGTCGAGCTGTTAATGTCGTACAGCGCTTCATCCAATCCTGCGGTATGTGTCAAAAGCTGATGCAAATTGAAAGGCTGATTTTGGTATTGCGTAGTTTTATAGCTGTGGAGATAGCTGTTCACGTCTTCATTCAAATCAAGCTTGTTTTGCTCAACCAGCTGCATCGTGGCGCTTGCACTAAATGATTTGGTTAGAGAGCCGACACGAACAATGGTTTTCGCTGGATCGAATGCCACTTTCCGCTCCAGATCTGCATATCCATAGCCTTTACTAAAAAGGATTTGGTTTTCTTGGGTCACAACGACCGCAGCCCCCGGAATATGCAACTTTTCCAATTCTGTATTCATGATATCGTCCACTGTTTTTTCCAATGAATCAGGTGTTATGCTGTCTGTTGCCCATACCGAAGCAATGAGCAGGTTCCAGAGAAACAACGCTGCTAAAAATGCGGATAGGTAGCAAATGCCTTTATTCTTCATATGAAGTACCATCCTTACGTATGAAGTTGATTTAATGATTTGAACCGTGCGGTGATTGCATAGCGAGCAGATATTTATACTCCGTTTGGAAGCCATCAGCATGGCGCTATGGAATCATCGCACTTCCCATCGCGGGAGTGCACATGATAAAGCGAATCCTGATCGAATCGTGTAAGCAGAAGGCTTCTTACTGTCGATCAGGATTCATGTGTTACAGATTAAAAATTAGTGATTCCGTTCGTTACATCACCGACCATAGATTTTCAAGATTTATGTTGTGCCAAATCTTGTGTCATGTCTTTGTCCGTGTTCCGAGTTATCTTTTGTATTGTGGAACGAATACTTTTTACATTTTCCTCGATAAATCCGGGTTCCAGTAGTTCATAATGATTACCAATCAAGCTATGCTCTTCATAGCTACCTTGTGTAGCGTCTTTCCATAAAAGTCGATTATCTCCTGTACCCCTCACCGTTTCCGATCCAACGGCGACAAAACCGTGAATATTCGCCTGAACGCTCTCTGTATTCACAAGCTGGTTGCCATACATCGCGTAAGCGATCATTTTACGTTGGTACGTTTCATTCAACAGCTCACGGTAGGAGTCAGGAACCTGTTCCAGCATGTCATGAATTTCATGCTCTGTTTCTTCAGCTGTGAAGGGCAGGGCTTCCGCCCTTTTGACCGAATCGAGCATAAAAATATCGGATACAGCATGGCCTTGACGTTCCAGTGTGTCAGCAACCTTATGCGCCAGATTACCACCTATGGAATAACCAAGCAGCACATACGGACCTTGCGCTTGCGTGCTGACGATCAAATCAACGTAACGTGCCAGCATGGCCTGCTCATCCGCAGCATCATCCACGAACTCCAATCCATACACGACTGCGTCCTGATCCAGTTGTTTCGCCAGCTCCGCGAACGACAGCCCGTATCCAAGCATAGGAGGAAAGCAGAAGATGGAGATCGGACCGTGTTCATTCAACCGAATGATTGGACTATCGGCCTTGTATTCCAGATCGGCTTTCAATAATGTGAGCGCCTGCTCTTCTATAGTCGGGAAGTCCATTACACTACGGATGGGAAGCTCAATGTCTGTGGCAAGGTGAACTTTGCGTATAAGCTCTAGTACTTTCAAGGAATGTCCACCCAACGTGAAAAAGTCATCATGGATACCCACTTGTGGAATTTCAAGCACTTCCTGCCAAATGGATGCCAGCAACTGCTCCACATCGGTTCGCGGTGCGACATATTCTATACCCGTGTGCAGCCCTTTGTCCGGCACAGGTAAAGCTTTGCGGTCGATTTTGCCGTTTGTCGTCAGCGGAAACCGATCCAGCTGTACAAATGCGGATGGAATCATATAGCTCGGCAGACTGGCCGACATCGCAGCTCGAATCTCACGGATGGTCAGCTGTTCATCAGCAGTAAAGTAAGCACATAATTGCTGCTGACCTGCTCCATCCCGCAAAGCAATAACCACGCTATCCCGCACGGACGGTACACTTGCCAGCCGCGCCTCCACCTCACCCAGCTCAATCCGGTAACCGCGAATTTTAACCTGTTGATCAATCCGTCCAGCGTATTCCAGTATGCCGTCTTCACGCCAGCGAACAAGGTCTCCCGTACAGTACAGGCGATCTCCGTCCCTCCACGGGTTAGCAAGAAATCTCTCAGCCGTCAGCTCAGGACGATTTAGATAACCACGTGCAACTCCGTCTCCGCCGACGACCAGCTCACCCCAAGCTCCGACCGGTTGCAGGTTAAATGACGAATCTACAACATACGCCGTCGAATTGCAGATGGGCCGTCCGATCGGCACAGAATCCAGCTGTTCTTCCGTAATGTGATACGTCGTCGAAAAGGTTGTGTTTTCCGTTGGCCCATAGCCGTTAATGATGTTCATGTCCGGATTATCGCGCAGGACCCGGTTAATATGGGGTGCAGACAAAACATCACCACCAACCAGCAAATACTTCACATCGCCGAAAAGTTTACTATCCTGCTGTGAAAGCTGATTAAATAACGGTGTGGTCAGCCACATCATGGTGACGTGATGATCCCGTATCGTCTCTTTAAGCTTGGCCGCGTCCAATAGATCATCCTTATGCACAAGAACAAGCTGACCACCATTCAGTAGCGCACCCCAAATTTCAAACGTAGATACATCAAATACAAACGCGCAAGTCTGCAGCATTCGAGTCGATTCATCAAATGGCACATAATCCGTATTGCGGACAAGGCGCACGACACTTTGATGCTCAACTACGACACCCTTAGGCTTACCTGTTGAACCTGAGGTATAAATGACATAAGCAGCATGATTACCCGCTCCATCTATACCCAGATTGGAAGCATCTGCACTGTAGGACGTATCCTCATTCAGATTGACAATCTGTCCGTCAAAATAGCAACGACCCAGTAAATCCTGCTGAGCCAGCAGCAGCTTAGCTCCCGAGTCCTCCAGCATATAACGGATACGGTCCTCCGGATATTGAGGGTCTACCGGCACATACGCGCCTCCAGCCTTCAAAATAGCGAGTGTTCCCGTAATCATGTCCAGTGAGCGCTCCGTCAAAATGCCAACAGGTTCATCGGATTTCACCCCTGCATCACGTAGCGTATGCGCTAAACGGTTGGCTGTCTCATTGAGTTCCCGATAGGTCAATGATTGATGACCCAAAGCTACAGCAATATGATCCGGCGTGCGCTCTGCCTGCTCCTCAAACAGTTTTTGGATCGTGTGATTGCTTGGATATGCAGAGACAGTGTCATTAAACTCTCCTGTAATTTGTTGTTTTTCCGCCGCTGTAACCAGTTCCAGCTCTTCTACGCAAACATTCGGGTTAAGCAAAACTTGCTCCAACAGATTCACAAAATGCCCATGCAGACGCTTAATGCCTGTTTGATCATAACTTAACGCATTATACATAAAACGAATCTTGATGCATTCTCCCGGCATAACGACTAAGCTCAGATCATAGTTAGTCTGCTCTGCAGCCACCACGTTGGAAATCGGGAAAGTATCCTGCCCGTCACTTCCCAGTTCTTCGACCTGCTCATCTACCGGATAATTTTCAAACACCATAATATGGTTAATTAAATCCTGTTTCTGGTCGGTCAATGCCTGAATCTCAAACAGTGGATACGTATCATACGCATGAGAAGCCAGCGCCTGCTCCTGTGTTTTCTTCATAACTTCTGCAAAAGATTCCCCTGCCTCACTAAGAATGCGAACTGGAATGGTATTAATGAACAAGCCGATAATATCCTCTACCCCGATAATATCCGATGGACGGCCTGAGACGACACTACCAAATACGACATCACTGTGGTTGTTATATTTTTGCAGCACAATCCCCCAGACGGTTTGTAATAACGTATTCATGGTCACCTGATATCGCTTAGCCGTCTCCTCCACCCGGAGGGTCAACTCACGTTCCAAAACCGTCACCCAATCACTAGCCGTGTTGCCTCCACTCTTGCGACCGGATTTTACAGCTGGTAATGCTGTTTGCTGCTCATATCCGGATAAATAGCTGCTCCAGTAGTCGGTTGCCGCCTTGGCATCCTGTGCTTCCAGCCATTCAATAAAGCGGCTGTACGGCACTGCCGGTGCCAGCTCTGGTACTCTGCCCTCCTGAAGTGCTGCATAGCTTTCAAACACTTCTTTATTTATAAGGGACAGGCACCAGCCGTCCATGACGATATGATGGAAGCTCCATACAAAATGATAGCTGTCTTCTCCGGTACGTAAAATCGCTACACGCAGCAGGACATCCCGACGCAGATCAAAGCCCCGTGCTTTATCTTGTAGCTTGAAATTTTTCAACCTGGTATCTATTTCATCCTCATCCAGATGGTGTAAATCTTCATATTGAAAGCCGCAATCCCGATTTCGATACACCACCTGCAACGGTTCCGTATCTCTGCCAAAATAAAAATGTGTACGCAGCGCCTCATGTCGCCGAACCAGAATATTCAGGCTTTCTGCAAAAGCCCGAATGTCCATCTGACCTCGCATATCATAAGAAACCTGCTCAAAATATGCGTCATTCGCAGCTGCTTGACTATCTAGCTGGCTGTGAAACAGCATCCCTTTCTGCATGGGGGTCAGTGCATATACATTGTCGATCTCACCCGCAGCACCCATTTCAGATAAGAGGCTGTCCAAGCCCTCCACACTCATTCCTTTATAAGAAATATCACTTGGGGTAAGCTCCGGGTGTTCTTTATGGATGCAATGCGCCAAAATTTCACGCAGGCTCGATTCCAGGAATTTCGCCAATCGCTCGATGGTCTCCGGTCTATAGCTGGTACGACTATAGCTAATCGTCAGACCCAGTTGGCCTCCCGAAATAATGCCGCCAAAATCCAGCGTATACGTTCGAGCCATGGTCGGGCTTAGCGGCATCCCACCCTCATATGAGGATGATTGCAAGTCGTTCCCTTTCATATCCTGATCGAACTGTCCCAAATAGTTAAAGCTGATTTCGGGATCTGTCGTAAATATGGCTGGAGATGCCTCCGGTGCCTGTGTCTGACGGTCGGATAAATATTTCAGTACACCGTAGCCAATCCCTTTTTGCGGAATGCCGCGCAGTCCTTCCTTCACACGCTTAATCCGTTGCGAAAGTGCCAGTTCTTCCGGCATATCGAGCAAAACAGGATATTGGCTTGTAAACCACCCTATCGTTCGAGTAATGTCCACCTCTGGTAAAATGGCTTCACGTCCATGTCCCTCTAGATTTATCAGGAACCGATCATTTCCACTCCATGCTTGCAATGCCATTCCTACCGCCGTCAACAACAGGTCATTAATTTCTGTACGGTAGGCACGATTGGCCTGCTTGAGCAGCTGCTCTGTCTCTGCATGTGTCCACAAAGCAGTAACCGACTCACTATCGCCAATCAATGGCTTTTCGTGCTCGTTATGCCCATCATCCTGCGGCAAAGAAGCCAGTTCCGCTTGTGCAAGTTTCCCCCAATACGTTCGCTTATGATCCATAGCTGGACTGTTGGCATAAGCGTGCAGCTGCTCGGCCCATGTTTGGAACGAATCTGTTTTATGAGGCAGCTGAATCACCTGTTCACCCTTGGAGGCTTGATCATAAGCAGTCGCCAAATCCTCGAATAAAATGCGCCAGGATACCCCGTCTACAACCAAATGATGAATCACGACCAGCAGATGATCTCCATCTGGGCAACGGAACAGCCCCAGTCTCATCAGCGGACCTTCGCTTAGGGAAATACCAGATTGAATTTCATTGCATTTCGCTTCAATTATCTTCGCCAAATCTTGCTTGTTTACATCGCTGTCATTATAGTCAAAGCATTCCAGATGGTACGGTTCGCCTTCCTCTACACTGCGGTTCCATGCTGTACATCCGTTCTCCGACAAACTAAAAACCATACGCAATGCATCATGGTGCGAAGTAATCTGATGGAGCGCCCGCCGTAGTGCCTGTTCGTCATAGCCTTCCTGACGATAGAGCATGACAGATTGGTTAAAATAGTGTGGTTCTTCCGTTGGCTGTTCAAAAAACCAGCGCTGAATCGGTGTAAGCTCTACATTTCCTGTAACCTCGCCCTGCTCGGCTATTCGGTTAACAGGCTGAATATATGTGCTTAGTCCCGCAATTGTCGGGTATTTGAACAAATCCTTCATTTCCAGCTTGTATCCAGCCTGAAACAAGCGGGACGATACTTGGATGGCCTTGATGGAGTCACCACCCAAATGGAAAAAGTTATCCTGTATTCCGACTTTCGGGATACCAAGAATGGCTCCCCAAGCCGTAGCCAGTGCCTGTTGGACATCCGTCTCGGGTGCCACATAATCCATACCTGTATCGAGATTGTGCTCAGGTGCGGGCAGTGCCCTACGGTCTACTTTGCCATTCAGCGTCAAAGGCAGTCTGGATAGCTGCACAAAGTAGGACGGCACCATATAGCCAGGCAGATCCTGCGACAAAATGTTACGTAAGTCGCTGGCGCTCAATTCACTGTCTGTTGCAAAATAGGCACACAGCTGTTTTTGTCCGTGATCGTCCTGCCGCACGGTAACAACCGATTCCTTCACACCTGGAATCGTGGACAAACGGGTTTCAATTTCACCCAGTTCGATGCGGTAGCCGCGAATTTTGACCTGTTCATCCATTCTTCCCTTGTACTCCAGTACACCATCAGCACGCCAACGCACTAAGTCTCCTGTACGATAGCAATATTCTCCAGACCGGAATGGACTTTCAATAAATTTTTCCGCCGTAAGCTCGGGCCGATTCAGATATCCTCGCCCAACACCGTCGCCACCGACGATCAGCTCTCCCCAGGCCCCGATAGGTTGCAGCTTCAACGAACGATTGACCACATAAGCGGTCGAGTGATCAATTGGACGTCCAATGGGAATAGCCTGGGTTTGCGGTTCTGTAATGTCATAGATGGTGGAAAAGGTGGTGTTCTCCGTCGGACCATAAATATTGGCCAGGCGAAGCTGCGGGTACTCCTTCAACACACGATTGACGTGTGGCACAGACAACACATCACCACCCACGAGCAACTCCTTCAAGGACGCAAACACTCCGATTTCTTGCTGCGAATACTGATTGAATAAAGCCGTAGTCATGAACATCGTGTTAACACGATACTTGTCAATTGCTTGTTTGAGCTTGGAGGCATCCAGAATAGTGTCATGGCTTACCACATACAGTTGTCCCCCGTTCAGCAGCGTTCCCCAGATTTCAAATGTGGAGGCATCGAACACAACTGCGCCCAATTGCAGCATACGTGTATTTTCATTAAGCATGGCATAGCTTTTGTTTTTCACTAGGCGCACGACATTACGGTGCTCAATCATCACGCCCTTCGGCTTGCCTGTCGTACCAGAGGTGTAGATCACATACGCAAGATCGGAAGAAGATCCCCCTGTTGTAATCGCAATTGTTCCATCCGTCTGAGCGTCACATTCAGATTTGCTATTGCATCGCTGTACATCACTCAAATCGATGACCGGAATGCCGGGTTCAAAAGGCATCTGCTCACGTCGCTGTAACAGTAACAGCCCCGCACTGGAATCCTCCAGTAAATAACGGATACGCTCTTCAGGATAATCAGGATCAATGGGAACGTAAGCCCCTCCGACCTTCAAAATCGCCAGCATACCGACGACCATTTCAATGGAGCGTCCAGCCATAATCCCTACTCGCTGTGTCTCTGGCTCGGACCCGCGCTGTATCCCATGGGAAGCGAGTATGCGTGCCAGACGGTCGGCACGTTCATTCAGCTCGCGGTAGGTAAGCTGCATGTCCGCAAAGGTGATGGCCAGCCGATCTGGTGATTGCGCTACCTGTTCCTCGAACAGCACATGCAGTGCTTGATCTCGTGGATACGGATAGTCTGCTACCGTATCATTGAATCTCTGCACAAGCAGCTCTTTTTCTTGGGCCGAAACCATTTCTATAGCCGAAAGAGCGATATCCGGCTGTTTTATAACCGCATTGATAAGCTGCTGCAAATGTTCAGTCAGTCGTTCAATGGTTTCCCGTTTGTACAGCCGAGTTCCGTATTGAAGAGCACAGGAAATTTGTTCTCCATCCTCCACTGCGAACAGACTCAAATCAAATTTGGCCGTCGTTTGCTCACTTGGATAAGATGCCAATTGCAGCCCCGCCAGCTGCTGCTCTTTTTGCTCTATGTTTTGTAGTGCAAACATGGTATCAAATAACGGATTACGGCTTAAATCTCGATCTACGCCCAGCTTCTCCACCAGCTCTTCAAACGGATAATCCTGATGTTCAAAAGCCTTTAACGCGTTTTCCTTGACCTCCAACACATAATCGCGGAACGTTTTCCCGCCTTCTGGATAATTACGGATTGCCAGTGTATTCACGAACATCCCGATCAGACTGCCAAGATCCGCATGGGGCCGCCCTGCAATTGGCGAACCGACAATAATATCCTCTTGCCCGCTATAGTGGCTAAGCAAAGCCGAATAGGCAGCCAACAGCACCATATATAATGTCGATTCCGTCTGCACCGCAATGCTTTTTAAGCCTTCGCTTTGTCGTTGGTCAAGCGTAAATTCCAGCACATCTCCTTCAAAGCTTCTCACCGCTGGGCGTGGATAATCAGTCGGTAGATCAAGCACAGGTAGCTCTCCTGCGAAGGTATTGAGCCAGTAGTTTTCCTGTTCCCGGTAGCGTTCACTTTGCTGCTGCTTCTGTTGCCAAGCGGCGTAGTCTTTATACTGAATGCGTAGCGATGGCAGTGTGTCGCCTGCATATAAATGAATAAAGTCCTGAATTAGTACATTTATAGAGGTGCCGTCCGAAATGATATGATGCATGTCCATGAGCAAAATATGATGCTCTGGGTCTGTTTCAATCAAACCAACTCGGAATAACGGGGCCTGCCCCAGATCGAATGGTTGGACAAAGTTACGTACCAGCTCATCCGTTTCCTTTGGGGCAGCTCCGTGAGCATAGGTCAATTCCATGCAAAAAGGAACCTCGTCATGTACTCGCTGGACAGGTTCACCGTTCATGGTCTCAAAACTTGTGCGCAATGTTTCATGGCGGTCAATAAGCTGACGGAACGCGTTATCCAGTGCCTTGTGATCAAGTGAACCGGTCAGAGTCAGGGCACCAGGTATGTTATAGCTAATTCCCGCTCCATCAAGCTGATTGAGGATATACATCCGTTTTTGAGCCGATGAGACCGCATAAAATGGCTTATTCTCCGTAACAGGGATGGATTCATAGGTGGTTTGCTCCAGTGCTTCAATAACCTGCGCCAGCTGTTCAATTGTCGGATGCTGGAACAGATCCTTTAGCTGCACATTTTTATGCAATTCCTTATAGATGAGTGATATGACATGTGTCGCCCGCAGGGAATGTCCTCCTGCCTCAAAAAAGTTATCCTTAATCCCAATGCGCTCAAGCTCCAGCACATCTTTCCAGATGCTAGCCAGTTGTGCTTGTAATTGATTTTGAGGAGGTACATATTCTGCGCCTGAGCTTACACCTCCCTCTGGTTGTGGCAACGATCGGCGATCCACCTTGCCATTGGGCGTCAGTGGCAATTGCTCCAGCTGCACAAAATACGACGGTACCATGTAGCCCGGTAGCTCCTGGCTCAAAGCACTACGCAGCTCACTTGTCGCTACTTCCGCATGGGTGACCACATATGCGCAGAGCAGCTTTTGCCCCTGCTCATCTTCATGTGCAATTACAACAGCTTCTCGGACTGCCTCCAGCTTCAACAGCTGTGCTTCCACCTCGCCCAGCTCAATCCGGTAGCCTCGAATTTTCACCTGCGCGTCGATTCGTCCCTTATATTCCAGCGTCCCGTCCGCATTCCAACGCACCAGGTCCCCTGTTCGATAGCAGCGTTCGCCGCCACGGAACGGACTGTCAATGAACTTTTCGGTCGTCAGTTCTGGGCGGTTGCGGTATCCGCGAGCCACCCCGTCACCGCCGACGATCAGTTCTCCCCACGCTCCAACAGGCTGGAGCTGCATCGAACCGTCCACGACATATGCCGTCGAGTTATGGATCGGGCTACCAATGGGCACAGATGCCGATTGAACGCCGATAATGGCATGTGTGGTGGAAAAGGTCGTGTTTTCCGTCGGACCGTAGCCGTTAATGATATGTAGATTCGGATGGGCCTCCAATACCCGGTTAATATGCGGTACGGACAGCACATCACCACCAACCAATAGCTCCCGCATCCCCTCAAATAGTTCCAAGTCCTGCTGGGATAGCTGATTAAAGAGTGGTGCGGTCAGCCACATCGTGGTAATGCCGTGATTGCGGACAACTTCCTTGAGCTTGGGCGCGTCCAAAATAACATCCTGACTCACCAGCACCAGCTGTCCACCGTTCAATAACGCACCCCAAATTTCGAAGGTGGACGCGTCAAAGACAACAGACCCGGTCTGCAAAATGCGCGTGTCGGCATTCAAGCGTGCATAATTTGTGTTTGTCACCAAACGCACGACATTTCGGTGCTCCACCATAACCCCTTTGGGCTGGCCTGTAGTCCCTGAGGTGTACATAATATAGGCCAAGCGACCAGCTGCGCTCGCTTTCGGTTGTTCTTCAGTTGCATAAGCGTGCTGTATTTGTTTTGCTTGTTCTGATTGCGTAGCTTTGGGTTGCATGTTTTCTGGTTGTATGGTTGTCGTAGAAGCAAGTTCGGGACTGGCGGAAATGGAGTAGAACGGATCTAGGCAGTCCACGTATCCCGGATCAGTATTCGTTCCGTGATCATTCGGCAAAATGGGATCATAACGATCAGCATCATCCGTTCCATAAATTGTAGCATCGCTAAGGTCAAGCACCCTTCCCTTAAAATCAGTGGGCCGATGTTCCATTCGCTGCACGAGCAGTATGTCCGCACCGGAATCCTTCAGCAAATAGCGTACACGCTCATCCGGGTAATCAGAATCAATGGGTACATATGCTCCACCTGCTTTGAGAATTCCGAGCATACCGACAATCATCTCAATCGAGCGTTCAGCTACAATGCCGACCGTCTGCTCGGTGCGGATTCCCTGCTTACGTAAAGAATGAGCCAGTCGGTTGGCCTTTTCATTCAATTCTGCATAGGTTAGGCTATCTTGCCCACACACTACCGCCACCTGCTGTGGTGCCTGCTTCGCCTGTTTCTCGAACAATTCATGAATAGACGCATGACGTGGATAATCCACATTTGTATCGTTGAAGGTATGGACCAGCTGCTCTACTTCTTGCTCTGACAGCACTTGTGTTGTGGAAATCGCCAACTCTGGCTGCTGCAAAACAATAGTGTACAGCCGCAGAAGCTGCTCAACAAAGTGCTCAATCGTCGTCTCGCTATAACGGTCGCTATTATACTTTACGTTCAGGGAGACCGCTTCATTTTCCCATTGAAACTGGAAATCTAGTTCAGATTGTACGTGATTCAAAAAATCAGAAATATGAATGTTTTGCAAGGATACTGTGGTGTGAATAAGAGGCTTTCCATCCTCATTACGTTGAATGTCAAGTAATTCAGAATAGTTCCAAAAAGGAATGTTTTGATGTTCAATAGCTTCGCCGACAGAGGTTTTGATTTGAGACAGCAAGGCTTTGAAGGTTGTGCTGGAATCCAGCGTATTTTTCAATAAAAGCAGATGGTTGATCGGCTTTGTAGCACCGTTGCTAGACTTGGCTACCGGAATGCCCAGCAGCACACGTTCCTCACATGTGTATTTATGCAATAAGCTCTCTACTCCAGCAAGCAGGACCATAAACACGGCCCATGGAGCGCCACCTGTTATAGATGATATTCTTTGGGAAATTTCAGTTGGAAATGTGAGCGTGTACGTATGGGAATTTAAACTCGTTACAGTTGTATTTCTGGACACATGGTTGGTGTATGGTAGGCAGATGATATGATCCTCAGATTCCAGTTTATGACTCCAGTAATTTTTTTCCTTCTCAAATAAGGCTTTCAATGACATCCCTCCTGCTTCTCGGGGCCTGTTCCCCCGGTTGGATGGTGCGTTGTTACGTACATGAGCGTTGTGTCAGAAAAAGAATACTTTGCAGGCAAGGGCAGTCGGACAAGCCGCCGCCCTCTGCACACGCAAAGTGAATTCATTGCATTTAGAAAACAAAGTCGATGGAATCCGGCGAGAAGCCTTCCGGTTGCTCGTCCGAGTTCACCTGAATATCGCTTAACAGCAAATCTGGATTGATCCCAACCTGGGACAGGATCGCTATCAAATCTCTGGTTAATCTCTCAATAGCGTCGGCTCCAAACAGCTTCGTGCAATATTCAAAGGAACCCTTTATTTCCCCGTCTTCATCACTCATAGACAAGGTCAAATCGAATTTGGAGATACGATGCTCCTGAACATACGGGCTGAAGGACAGCGTTTCAAGCTGCGCTTCCGGCGACTCTGTATTTTGCAGTATAAACATAGTGTCAAATAATGGGTTACGGCTTGCATCCCGTGCTACATCCAGCTTTTCCACCAACTCTTCCAGTGGATAATCCTGATGCTCGAAGGCTTGCAGCGTACGATCTCTGGCTTCTAGCAAGTAGTTGTGGAACGTTTGGTTGCCCCTCGGCTGATGCCGGATGGCTAGCGTATTGACGAACATTCCGATCAGTGGCTCCAGCTCAGGCAACAAGCGTCCTGCTACTGGCGTACCGATGATCAAATCGTCCTGACCGCTGTATTTGGACAGCAGAACGGTGTAGGCGCTCAACAGCACCATGTACAGCGTGCTTCCGGTCTGTGCCGCAATTCGGTGCAGTTGCTCGGATACATTCGCGTCCACTGTAAATTCATACATCGCACCCTCGAAGCTGCGAACAGCAGGTCTAGGATAAGCAATTGGCAAATCCAGTACCGGTAATTCTCCGGCTAAATGCTCCAGCCAGAAGTGTTCCCGGCGTTGGTATGATTCACGCTGCATCTCCTGCTGCTGCCACACGGCGTAGTCTTTGTACTGAATTTGCAACGGCTCCAATTCCTGTCCCTCGTACAGTTGTACCAGCTCCTGCACGATATTGTTAGACGATACACCGTCTGAAATAATATGGTGCATGTCGTACATCAGGAGATGGCGCTCTGGTCCAGTTTGAATAAGACGGACACGCAGCAGTGGTGCCTGGCGAAGATCAAAGCTGCGTACAAAGGACTCGATATAGGCTTCGGCTTCGGACTCCCTAGCCTGCAGGTGTTCTACTGCAAACTCCACTTGATCGTAAACCCGCTGAACGACCTCGCCTTCCACCATTTCAAAGGAAGTCCGCAGCGTTTCATGGCGGGCTATTAACTGACGGAACGCATCTTCCAGCCGATCGGCCTGAAGCGGCCCCTCCACGGTTAATACACCCGGCATATTGTAGCTGAGATCCCCACCTTCCAGATGGCTCAAAATGTACAGTCGTTTTTGAACCGAGGAAACCGGGTAGTACGCCTGTTGCGCCGCCGCAGGGATCACCGTATAGGTGTCTGTACCGTGCGTAGCTATGAGCTGAGCTTGCTGCTCAATCGTGAAGTGTTGGAACACCTCACGCAGCGTAATCCGGCTGTCCAGTTCCTGATGGATTTTGGCCACCAGCGTCGTTGCCCGCAGGGAGTGCCCACCCACGTCAAAGAATGAGTCGGTGACTCCTACGCTGGACAGTTTCAAGACATCCTGCCAGATTTGGGCTAGTTTGGCTTCCAGCGGCGTCCGCGGTGCAACGTACTCCAGGCCTCCTTCGAGACGTGCTTCCGGTGCCGGCAACGCCTTGCGGTCGATTTTCCCGTTCGGTGTCAGCGGGAAACGATCCAGTTGTACCACATACGTCGGGATCATGTAATCCGGCAGCTTCGGCTGCAGCGCATT
The DNA here is from genome assembly GCF_052906305.1 of Paenibacillus sp. SER-28. NCBI lineage: Bacteria > Bacillati > Bacillota > Bacilli > Caryophanales > Paenibacillaceae > Paenibacillus > Paenibacillus sp. SER-28. The sequence continues at coordinate 135,172 of NZ_JBRECM010000013.1, forward strand.
GCGCAGCTCCGGCAAACTCAGGGACTCTGAAGCTATGATGTAGGCACACAGGTCCTTGTGTCCGTCTTCGTTTTCCCATGCTGTGACCACGGCTTTCTGAATGCCATCCACGGTCAGCAGCTGTGCTTCCACCTCGCCCAGCTCGATCCGGTAACCCCGGATTTTCACCTGGTGGTCGATCCTGCCCAAATACTCAATGCTGCCGTCTGGCAACCACCGGGCCAGATCGCCCGTCCGGTACATCCGGTTTGCGTGAGTGCTGTCCGCTTGATCGGTTGCTGCCGCATCTGCGAACGGATTTGGGACGAACTTCTCTGCCGTCAGCTCCGGCAGGTTCAGGTATCCTCGTCCGACACCTGCACCTCCGATATAAAGCTCACCTGCGATCCCGATCGGCACCAGCTGTTGCTGGCTGTTCAAGATGTACACGGACTGGTTCGCTATCGGCGTTCCGATGGATACCGTATGCTCCCCTTTTTCCAGCAGTGCGTTCAGGGACTCTACATCTTCAATCGTATAAGCAGTCGCATCTACCGTGGTTTCGGTCGGACCGTACACGTTCGTAATCACCGGACGATACCCGGACCACTTGTGCAGGAACACATTTACCAGCTGCACGGATAATGCTTCGCCACCGATCAGGTAATGCTTCACTTCCGGCGCTTCCGTCACATTGACGCTTTCGTTCAAAATATGCAGATGCGCAGGTGTGCCGTCCGACAGATCAATCCGGTGCGTGCGGTAGTAGGCGATCAAATGCTCTCCACTCAGACTGACGTCACGGGACACCATGTGCAGGGTGTGGCCTAACAGCAAGCTGGCAAAGATTTGCTTCACTGAAGCGTCAAATACAAATGCCGACAGCCATGCGACATGAAGCGGCTGTTCATAACGGCTGTATACTCGCTCCAATAAAGCATCTACCAGATTGCTAACACTGCCCTGCTCGATCATGACCCCTTTCGGCTGGCCGGTGGTACCTGACGTGTAAATCATATAGGCCAGGTTATGCGGGCGGGCGACAGGGATTAAATTGCTCGCATCCTGTGCTCCCAGTTGAGCTTGAACGTCCTCGTCATCCAAGACTACAGCTCGAACTGTGGATGGCAAGCTGAGCGACAGGTTGGCAACTCTACTTGTAATCACGACCTTGGCCCCACTGTCTTGGAGCATGTAGTCGATGCGCTCCTGTGGATACATCGTATCCATCGGCACATACGCGCCTCCGGCCTTAAGTACCCCCAGAATGCTCACCAGAATATCCGCAGAACGTTCCAGCAATACGCCAACCGGTTGATCTGCTTCGACCCCTTCCACTCGTAACACACGAGCCAATTGGTTCGCACGCTCATTCAGCTCAGTGTAGGTCAGCGCGGTGGACCCAGACACAACTGCTATCCGCTCAGGGTTGCGCTTCGCTTGCTCTTCAAAGCGTTCGCTGAGCGAACGGCCTTGCACCTGTCTGTGTTCAGCACAATGCACACTATGTGCGTTCGGGTCATTAAATACCTCCAGAATCTGCACGGTTTCTTCCGCCGTAATCAACTCCAGCTCACCCAGCTTCGCATCCGGGTTCGCCGCCACCGCTTCGGCCAAGCGAACAAAGTGACGCGTCATCCGTTCTACCGTTTCGCGCTCGTACAACGCAGTTGCATACTGCAATCCGAACTGGATACCTGCCTCTTCCTCACTGGCTTCCAGCGTCAAATCAAACTTCGCTGGCGTTTGTTCCAAACCGTATGGACGGAAGCTCAGATCTGCCAGTTGCAGTTCGCCTTCCTCGGTGGTTTGTAGGGTAAACATCGTATCGAACAGCGGATGGCGGCTCATATCCCGCTTCACATTTAGCTTTTCCACCAGTTCCTCAAATGGATAGTCCTGATGTTCGTAAGCTTGCAGAGCACAAACTTTCACTTCTTCCACGTAGCTGCGGAAGGTATGTTCCGCTGTCGGATAGTTTCGCAATGCCAACGTACCGACGAACATCCCGAGGATCGGTTCTAAATCTGCATGCGGTCGTCCTGCAATCGGTGTGCCGACTACAATATCTTCTTGCCCGCTGTATTGGTGTAAGAGCGCGGTGTACGCTGCCAGCAGCACCATATACAGCGTCGAGCCTGTGTGCGCCGCCAGTTCCTTCAGGCGTTCGCTAGCTTCGCGCTCCAGCCCGAACACCACCGTATCGCCTGCCGTACTTCGTACCGACGGACGGGCAAAGTCCGTCGGTAGATCCAGCACAGGCAGTTCACCCTGGAAGGTGTCGAGCCAGTACGCTTCCTGACGTTGCATCCACTCTTGATGGGCTTTGCTTTGCTGCCATACCGCATAATCCTTGTACTGTATTCGCAATGGCGAAAGCTCTTCACCGTCGTATAAGCGGACAAATTCATCGGTCAGTACTCCCATGGACACACCATCCGAGACGATATGGTGCATATCGAGCATGAGCAAATGCTGCGGTTCCTGCTCGGTTCCTTGTACACCCAAATCTACCAAGCCTACCCGCAGCAGCGGAGCGGCTTGCAGATCGAACGGACGTACAAACTGCTGCACCCGTTCTTGTGCTTCCTGGCTGACCATCGTATCCGCAGTCGCACCCTCTACCTGTACCTTCGTATACTCCACCTCGAACGGCACGGTGTCCTCAATCCATTGCACCGGCTCACTGTCCACCAGCTCAAAGCAGGTACGCAACGTTGCATGGCGGGCGATCAGTTGACGGAACACGTCCTCCACTCGCTTCACGTCCAACGGACCACTCACTTGCAGCACTGACGGCATGTTGTAGTTCACATCATTCGGGTCGAACTGATGCAGCACAAACAGTCGTTTTTGCGCCGAGGAAAGCGGGTAGAAGCTGCGTTCTTCCGTCACCGGAATGGACGCATACGCCACTTGATCCAAACCTTCCATGACCGCTGCCAGTTGTTCAATCGTTGGCGCTTCAAAAATACTGCGTAGTGGAAGCGGCTTGTTCAGCTCCTTGTGAATCTTCGAGGCCAGCGTCGTCGCCCGCAGCGAGTGTCCGCCAATCTCGAAGAAGTTTTCCTTCACACCGACCTGCGCCAGACCCAGCACATCCTGCCAAATTTGCGCCAGCTTCACTTCCACCCATGTCCGCGGTGCTACATAATCGGCTCCGCTTTGCAGGTTGCCTTCCGGTGTTGGCAGTGCCTTGCGGTCGATTTTACCGTTCGGTGTCAGCGGCATCTGCTCCAGCTGTACCAAATACGAAGGCACCATGTAGTTTGGAAGCTCCTCGCCCAGTAAGCTGCGCAGCTCACCAGCGCTTACTTCCCGTTCAGCAACATAGTACGCCACCAGTTGGTTTTGCCCCTGTTCGTCCGCTTGTGCCAGTACGATGACCTCTTGTACGTCCTCCACCTTCAAAATTTGTGCCTCGACCTCGCCCAGCTCGATCCGATAGCCCCGGATTTTCACCTGATGGTCGATCCGGCCCAAATATTCGATGTTGCCGTCTGGCATCCATCTCGCCAAGTCACCCGTACGGTACATTCGTTCGTAGCCGGCTTCACCAGCCGCAAACGGATTTGGTATAAATTTCTCAGCCGTCAGCTCTGGGCGATCCAGATAACCACGGGCTAGACCCGGACCGGACACGCACAGTTCACCCGCGACACCTACCGGAGCCAAATGTCCATGCACATCCACCATGTACACCCGATGATTCGGCATAGGGCGTCCGATGGAAATGAGTTGTCCTGCCCTTTCATCCTCGGATACCGGCCAGATGGACGTCGCCACCGAGTTTTCGGTTGGACCGTAGCCGTTGTAGTACGCCACCTGATCCTTCCACTTGTATACCAATTCTGTTGAGGATGCTGAACCCGCAGTGAACAGAATACGCAGGTTTGGCATCCGTCCCGGCTCCAGATACACCGCATAGGTCGGTGGCAACGTCGCCACCGTAATCTGATGTTCTGTCATATAATGTTCGAATCTCTCATAGTCCAAAATCGTCTCTGACGTTGGCACATACAACGTGGCTCCGCAGAACAGCGCCTGGAAGATTTCCCAGCAAGCCGCATCAAACGAATAGCTGG